>NZ_CP166625.1:0-720000 GCF_041320595.1 Pleomorphomonas sp. PLEO | reverse complement strand
CGGCGCCGTAATTCGGCACCGAGCGCCGGTCCCGGGACATAGCCTTCGGCGATCAAACCGGCCGCGGTTACCGGCGATTTGGGGAGCTGAAGGTCGCGCGCAAGTAAAAGAAGATCAATGTCGAGATCATGCCCTGCCCGCGCCACCGCAAGGAGCAAGGCGGCGGACGCCACTTCGTTGCCGGCCCGAAACACGGCAAGGCGGACGGCCGCCTCGTCCATCCGGGTGGCGAGCGTGTCGGCCCACAGGACGATCGCCCCGATCCGCTTGTCCTCCCGGCGTGACAGGCGCAACGCCTCGGCAAGCGCCTGCCGATCAACGGCAAGCGCGGCAAGTCGTGTTTCAAGATCGATTGGCAGACCATGTCGAATCGACAGATCGATCAGGACAGACAAACGCGCCACGGCACCGCCGCCCGGAAGAATACGAGCCAGGATCCCCGTCTCGTCCATCAACGCGAGTGCGGGCACCACCCCATCCGCCGTCACCAGCTTGCGCATCTCCGCGCCGATCCGTTCGCGCGACAGCCGGTCGATTCCCTCTTGTAGAGCAACCGCCGCCGCAAGCCCCGCCGGATCGAGCGTGTCGCGGCCATAGCGGGCCTGGAAGCGAAAAAAGCGCAGGATGCGGAGATAGTCCTCTTTGATTCGTTCGGCGGGGTCGCCGATGAAGCGGACATGGCCGGCAAGCGCGTCGGCAATGCCGTCGACCGGATCGAATAATGCGCCATCGGCATCGGCGTAGACGGCGTTCATGGTGAAGTCGCGCCGCCGGGCATCCCCGACCCAGTCGCGGGTGAAAGCAACAACGGCATGCCGGCCGTCGGTCTCGACGTCGGCCCGGAGCGTCGTCACTTCAAACGGCCGTCCGGAGGAAACGACCGTCACCGTGCCATGGGCGATCCCGGTCGGCACCGCTTTGAGGCCGGCGGCCGCCACTCGGGCGGCAACCACTTCGGGTGGCGCCGTCGTCGCGATATCGACGTCATCGACGGGGACACCGATCAGCGTGTTGCGCACCGCGCCGCCGACCACACGCGCCCGATCGCCGTCCTGCTCGATCGCCATGATCACCCGCTGGAAAGCCGGATCGGCGAGAAAAGGCGCGCCTGTGATCGAGGCGGGCAGGATCATCGAAACACTTCCTCATAAAAGCGGCGCAGAATATTGCCAGTGACGCCCCAGATGCGGTGCCGGCCATATTGCAGTGAGAAATAGTGGCGGCGGCCGCTCGCGTGCTCGGAGAATTCCTCGCGATGATTGCCGGGATCGAGCACGAAATCGAGCGGCACCGAGAACACCTCGGCCACCTCACCGGGGTTGGCAACCAGAGCCGGCGCGCCGTCGACAAGACCGATCACCGGGAAGACCCGAAAGCCGGACGGCGTCGGATAGGGCGCGAGCAGGCCCACCGGTTGAACCGCCGAGGGATGCAGACCGACCTCCTCTTCCGCCTCGCGCAAGGCCGCCTCGACCGGCGAAGCATCCTCCGGTTCGATCTTGCCGCCGGGAAGCGCCACCTCGCCGGAATGGACGCGAAGGCCCTCGGTGCGTCGGATCATGATAAGATCGAGGCCGCTGGCATCCTGCCGCCCAACAAGGCCGATCAGCACGGCCGCGTCACGCAGTGGTTCGGTGGATGCCGCGAGGCTGGCTGCCACTCGCCCCTCTCCGGAATCGCGCAAGGCGCCGGCGGTCGACAGTGGCCGCATCCGGCCGGCTCTGGCGATGATTTCGGTCGGTCCCACTTCCTCAGCGATCACGCCCGCCTCCCGACCAACCGCGCCTGCCTTGATTTTGCTTGCCTCATGGGTTGAAACCAGATCCAGCATCCATCGCCGAAAGGTGATGCGCCGCGCGACGGGAGATGTCAAACTTGCCCGATGGGCGCAAGCGCACCGGCGGTTGAAGCGGAAACAAGAAGCCGCGAAAGCGGGTTCAGGCGCCAAGCGGCGCCACGCGAAGCGAAAGCCAAGGGCCGGAGGCCCGCTGGCGATTGAGGAAGAAAAGAGGAGCAATCCGCGATGGACGCAGACATGAAGATGGCTACAGACGCCGTCGCCGAAGCGGACGCCGCCTTCGCGCGGCTCTCGGCCGTGCGCGCCGCCATCGCCCGCGTCATCTTTGGGCAGGAGGCGGCCGTCGAAGCGGCACTGGTGACCCTGCTCTCCGGCGGTCACGGCTTGATTGTCGGCGTGCCGGGCCTTGCCAAGACCAAACTGGTCGAGACACTCGCCATCGTGCTCGGCCTCAGCGAGCGGCGCATTCAGTTTACGCCCGATCTGATGCCCTCCGATATTCTCGGCTCGGAGGTGCTCGATCAGGCGGCCGACGGCAGTCGTTCCTTCCGGTTCATCCGCGGCCCGGTGTTCGCTCAGCTGGTCATGGCCGACGAGATCAACCGCGCCTCTCCACGCACCCAGTCGGCACTCCTGCAGGCCATGCAGGAACACCATGTCACGGTCGCCGGCGTCCGCTACGATCTTCCGGCCCCCTTCCACGTTCTCGCGACGCAGAACCCGCTTGAGCAAGAGGGCACCTACCCGTTGCCTGAAGCCCAGCTCGACCGTTTTCTGCTCGAGATCGACCTCGACTATCCCGACCGCGACACCGAGCGCCGTATCCTGATCGAGACCACCGGGCGTGACGAGGCGACGGCGGAGCGACTGCTTGCCGACGGCGAGCTTCAGAACTTGCAGACGCTGGTCCGCCGGATGCCGGTCGGCGATCGTATCGTCGAGGCAATCCTCGATCTCGTGCGCGGCGCCCGTCCTGGCGCCGATCTCGCTCCGGATGCCGCCCGCGATATCGCCTGGGGGCCGGGTCCGCGTGCCGCCCAGTCGCTGATGCTGGCCGTGCGCGCCCGCGCGCTATTGACCGGCCGCTACGCACCGTCGCTGGATGATGTGGCCACCCTTGCGGTGCCCGTGCTGAAACACCGCATGGCGCTGACCTTCGAAGCGCGTGCCCGTCGCCGCGCCGTTGCCGAGGTGATCGGTCTCATCCTGCAAAAGGTCATCTGAGCCATGACCGGGCACGACGCCCTGACGCCGGAAGGCGTCGCCGCCGCGCGTGGCTTGGCCGCCGCCTTGCCCGACCTTCTCGTCGAGGCGCGGCGGGTCGCCGGCACGGTGGCCGCTGGCTGGCATGGCCGCCGCCGGGCCGGTCCCGGCGAGGATTTCTGGCAGTTTCGTCCTTTTCTCTCCGGCGAATCGATGCGCGGCATCGACTGGCGGCGGTCGGCGCGCGACGAGACACTGTATGTACGCGAGCGGGAGCGCGAGAACGCGCATACCGTATGGCTATGGGTCGATCTCTCGGCATCGATGGATTTCCGCTCCGAACTCGCCCTGACGAGCAAGCAGAATCTGGCCCTCACCTTCGCCCTGGCCTTGGCCGAACTGCTGTCGCGCGCTGGCGAACGGGTCGGTCTCGTTGGTGATGCCGAGCCGACCGCCCGGCGCGACGGCGCCGAAGTCATCGCCATGAAGCTCGCCCGGCTCGGCGCCGTTGATGCGAGCCAGGCGCCGATGGCCATGCGTCGCCGCGACGACGCGGTGTTCATCTCCGATTTCCTCGGACCACAGGTGGACCGCGATTCGCTCTTTGCCGAGCTCGCCACGCTCGAAAGCCGCGTCCACCTCCTGGAGATTGCCGACCCGGTCGAGGAGACCTTCCCCTTCGCGGGCCGCGTCGATTTCATCGATCCCGAAAACGGTGCCCGCCTCACGGCCGGTCGGGCCGAGGCCTGGCGCGAGACCTATCTCGCCAGCCGGAGCGGCCACCGAGAGCATCTCGTTTCCTCCTGTCGAGCAGGTTGGAGCCATACGCTCGCCCGTACCGACCGGCCGGCGACCGAAACGCTGATTGCCCTCTGCGGCCAGCTCTCGGCGCCGGAAGGGGGGGAAGCATGAGCGGTCTTTCCTTCGTCGCGCCGCTGGCTCTCATCGGCCTTTTGGCACTGCCGGCTATCTGGTGGCTCCTGAAAGCAACGCCGCCACGTCCGGTGACGCGCCTTTTTCCGCCGCTCGCCCTGATCGTCCGCCCCAAGCGGGACGAAGAGACGCCGATCCGCACACCTTGGTGGCTGATCGCCTTGCGGCTTCTGATCGCCGGCCTGATCGTTCTGGCGGTGGCCGGGCCGATTCTTCAGCCGTCCGAGCGGATCGTCCAGGGGGAAGGACCGCTGTGGCTCGTCGTCGATAACGGCGCCAGCGCCGCCCCCGACTGGCCGGAGCGCCGCGCCACCGCCGCCGCCATTCTGACGGAGGCCGGCGACACTGGACGGCCGGTGCTGCTGGTCGCCACCGCCGACGGGCCGGACGGCATTGGCGCGCAAACGACGGCCGCCGAGGCGGTCCGGCGTCTCAATGCCCTCAGCCCACGCGCTACCCTACCCGATCGGGTTCCGCTTCTGCCCGCCCTGGCGCGCCTGGCTGCGGAGACACCACCGGGCGAGATCATCGCCCTGCCGGAGCCCGGCGACAACGGCACGGCCCATGATTTCCTCTCCGGCCTCGCTCGGCTTTCCCCGACGGCGCCTGTGACGCTCGCCGTCTCGGGCCGACCGGCGCCCGTGGCGATTGATGGTGTCGAGCAGGACGGCGCCGCCGTTACCATCCATCTGCGACGACCGGTGGCCGGCACACAGGCAGAGGGCAGTCTCCGCCTCCTCGACCGCAAGGGAAGGCTCCTCGACGAACGTCCCTTCACCTTGGCGGCCGGCGACGCCCAAGCCGACGTTCGTTTCGAGCTGCCGCTCGAGATCCGCAATGACATCGCCCGCGCCGAAGTGACGAACGGTAACTCGGCACTCGGCGTTCACCTGCTCGATGACCGCTGGCGCCGTCGGTCGGTCGCCATCGTCACAGCGACCAGCAGTGACGCGGCGCGGCCGCTGATTGCGCCCGAATATTTCCTGGAAAAAGCGCTCGCTCCCTTTGCCGAGGTGACGGTCACCGGCCAGGGTGCGCTCTCGGACGCATTCAAGGCGGCGATCGAAGCGCGGCCGGCAGCTATTCTTGTTGCCGATGCCGGCCGCTTCAGCGCCGGCGAAGCGGCGCTCGCCCGTGCCTTCATGGAGAAAGGCGGCGTGCTCGTCCGATTTGCCGGGCCTCGACTTGCCGCCTCGGACGAGACCCAAGTGCCGACCCCGCTCCGGCGTGGCGACCGTGCCCTCGGAGGCTCGCTCTCATGGAGCAAGCCGCAAGCACTTGGCAGTTTCTCGGAAAACAGCCCCTACGCCGGTCTTGCTGTTCCCGGTGATGTGACGGTCAACCGACAGGTGTTGGCTGAACCCGGCGTCGACCTTGCCGACCGGACATGGGCCAGCCTGTCCGACGGCACGCCACTGGTCACCGCTGCCCGCACTGGCGCCGGTTGGCTGGTGCTGTTTCACGTCACAGCCGACACCCGCTGGTCCAACCTTCCCATCTCCGGAGCCTTCGTTGAGATGCTGCGCCGAACCGTCGCTCTCGGCTCCGCCGCCGGGAACGCGCGCGATGTCGGCGGCAACGCGATGTTGCCCCCGCTCTCGCTTCTCGACGGCTATGGTCGCCCGATGGCACCATCGGCTGGCGTTACTGGCATCCGTGAGGCGGATATCGCGACAATCAGGCCCTCACGCTCCACGCCCCCGGGTCTTTATGGCAGCGATGATGGTTTCCGCGCGCTCAATCCGCTGAGGCCGGACATGGCCTACCTGCCGTCCGACCTTTCCAATCTGCCGGGCAGCATCCATCGCACCGGTCTCGTCACCGAGGCGGCGACCGACCTGTCGCCCTTCGGCTTTGGCCTCGCCTTCCTGCTGCTCATCGCCGATGGCCTTGCCGTCACAGCGCTGGCTGGCGGGTTCAGACGGCGCCGGTCCGCCACGGCCGCCATGGTGATTGGCATTGGCCTCGCCCTCTTGTTGATGCCGCCCGTCGCCCGCGCCGCCGACGACGCGCGCCTTCTGGAAGCGCTGTCCGCCACACGACTCGCCTATGTCGAAACCGGCATCGCCGACATAGACGAAACCAGCCGCGCCGGCCTGTCGACACTTTCCCGCTTCATCGCCAATCACTCGTCGCTGGAGCCGGGCGAACCGATGGCCGTCGATCCGGAGCATGACGAACTTTCGGTGTTCCCGTTGATCTACTGGCCCATCGACGCGGCAGCACAGATGCCATCGGCCGCCGCCATGACCCACGTCGAGGCGTTCATGAAGGATGGTGGCACCGTCCTGTTCGACAGCCGCGACGACGCCGACTTCTCCGCCGCCTCGCCCAACACGGCACGCCTGCGCGACATGCTGGCGACGATCGATGTACCGCCGCTCGAGCCGGTGCCGTCTGACCACGTGCTCACCAAATCCTTCTATCTGCTCGGCGCCTTCGTCGGCCGAACCGAAGGATCGCCATTATGGGTTGAGGCGCCCGACAATGAGGGCAGCGAGGACACCGGAGAGGGGCGGCCAGTACGGGCCGCCGATGGCGTTTCTCCGCTTCTGATCACCGGCAACGATCTTGCCGGCGCCTGGGCGGCCGACGAGGGCGGCGCCTTCCTGCATCCACTGGTGCCCGGCTCGCCGCGCCAGCGCGAATTCGCCTTCCGGGCCGGTCTCAACATCGTCATGTACGTCCTGACCGGTAGCTACAAGGCCGATCAAGTGCACGTGCCCGCCCTCCTCGAACGGTTGGGGCAATGAGGCCATCATGATCTGGTCGATCGCCTTCGCACCGCTCCTGCCTGTCCCCGTCCTTTTGGGCGGCGGCATCTTGGCGCTCGCCCTTCTCGCCTTGATGGCCTTTCGTCGCCGGCGCGGTGTGCTCCTCAGGGCTCTCGCCCTGGCTCTCCTGCTTCTCGGCGCGGCGAGGCCGGAACTCGTCGCCGAGGATCGCAAGGCGCTGCCATCAGTGGTGGCGCTGGTCGCCGACCGCAGCGCCTCGCAATCGTTGGCCGGCAGGCCGGCCGACACCGATGCCGCCTATGCGGCGCTCAAGGATCGCCTCTCCCGTCTTTCCGGTGTGGAACTGCGCGAGGTGCCGGCCGCCGCGACCGACAACGCCGACGGCACGCGCCTTTTCGCCGACGTCGCCCGCGCCCTCTCCGACGTACCGGCCGACCGAATCGGCGGCGCCGTCATCGTCAGCGACGGCCGGATCCACGATGCGCCGAAAGATGTCGCAGGCCTCGGCTTTTCGGCGCCGGTACACGTACTCGTCACCGGCGACCCGAATGAATATGACCGCCGTATCGAGCTGACCTCCAGCCCGAAGTTCGCGCTTGTCCGCTCGACGCAGCGCCTCAGCTTCCGCCTCGTCGATGACGGCCGATCGCCGGATGGCGCGGCGGTGCCTGTGGTCATCCGCCGCGACGGCGAGCTCGTGGCGACTGTGACCATGGCGCCGGGCGAGGAGCGCTCCGTCGATATCGCTATCCCGCACGCCGGTAACAACATTGTCGAGGTCGAGGCGCCACCGCTTCCAGGCGAGCTCTCGCCACTCAACAACACCGAGGTCGCCGTCATCGACGGCGTGCGACAGGCGCTTCGCGTCCTGCTGGTTTCCGGAGAACCACACGCTGGCGAGCGTACCTGGCGCAATCTTCTGAAATCCGACGCCTCGGTCGATCTCGTCCATTTCACCATCTTACGGCCACCCGAAAAGCAGGATGGCACGCCGATCGACGAACTGTCGCTGATCGCCTTCCCAACACGAGAGCTGTTCGACGAGAAGATCAACGACTTCGACCTGATCATTTTCGACCGCTACGAAAAACGCGGCGTGCTGCCGCTTCTCTACTTCGACAACATTGCTCGTTACGTCGCCGACGGCGGCGCGTTGTTGATGGCCGCCGGCCCCGATCCGCTCAACGCCGACAGTGTCTACGACAGCCCGCTGGCGCCCCTTCTGCCGGCCATTCCCGATGGCAATGTCATCGAAGCACCGTTCCGGCCAACCGTGACGGCCCTTGGCGCCCGCCATCCGGTGACGGCCAATCTGCCCGGTGGCAACGTCGATCCGCCTCAATGGTCGCGCTGGTTCCGCCTCGTCGAAACCCGAGAAAATCGCGGCGACGCGCTGATGTCCGGACCAGACGGCAAGCCGCTGCTGGTGTTGTCTCGCGAGGGCAAGGGCCGCGTCGCCATGCTGCTCAGCGATCAGGTGTGGCTGTGGGCACGCGGCTTCGAAGGCGGCGGCCCGCATGCCGAACTGTTGCGCAACGTCGCCCACTGGCTGATGGGAGAGCCGGAACTCGAGGAGGAGGCACTCCGTCTTTCCGGCGAAAGCGGTCACCTCACCGTCGAGCGACGCACCCTCAAGGAAACAGCGGCGCCGGTAACCGTGACCTTCCCCGACAGCTCCGAGCACCGAATCGCCAACCTCGCGCCTCTCGGACCCGGTCGCTTCGGTACGACGCTCGCCGCGCCGCTGCCTGGCCTCTACAAGGCGAGCGATGGCACGCTCACCGCCCTCGCCCATATCGGCCCGGCCAATCCGCGCGAATTCCGAGCCCTCGTCTCGACCACCGAACCGGTCAAGCCGATCGCCGAGGCAACCGGCGGTACGGCAATGCGTCTCAGGGCGGAAGCGGGTGGATCGCTCGTCATTCCCACGGTGGCGATGCGCCGATCGGCGGCCGGCGCCTACTCAGGCGACGGCTGGATCGGCTTCAAGGCATCGGAGGCCTACGAGGTGGCAGGGGTCGAGACGGTCCCGGTCTACCTCGGACTTCTCGCCGCCGCGGCGCTGCTGCTGGCCGTCGGCGGTCTTTGGTGGCGGGAAAGCCGGTAATGCGAGTTTAGGTGGCCGGACCGGTCGCTCTCACCGGGCCGGCGACGGCTTCGGACGCACCCGGCGTCAATTCTGCCCACAACAGCCGAGCCGGATCGACCGGCCCCGGCATTTGCAGCCGGCTAGGCGGCACGACGCGGAAACCAAACGGCCAATAATAGGGAAGATCGCCGACCAGTACGATCAACCGGTGGTGCCGCTGACGCGCCGCTTCCATGGAGAGGCGCATCAATGCCTTGCCGACACCAAGGCTCTTGAGCGCCGGCAACACGGCGAGCGGGCCGAGCAGCAGTGCCGGCGTTTCGCCCGCCGCGATGGCGGTGAGTCGCACCGAGCCAATGATATTCCCCCGATAGACGGCGACGAGGCTGGTCGGGCCATTGGGCGCGTGGCCTTCACGCAAACGAAAGGCGGTGCGGCTGTAGCGGCCAGGGCCGAAGGTCACGTCGTGAATAACGTCGATGGCGGCGGCGTCACCAGCCATTTCCGGCCGGAAGACGACGTCCTCGAGCACAAAGGTGTCGATGGAACGGGCGAGTGAGAGATCGATGGCGGTCATGTCGAACCATGGAAAAGCGGGGTGCGGCGCCATCAAATCCGCGGACCCCAGGGGATCGGCTGATCAGGCGCGGGAAGACGCGAAAGCGCGCTTAAAAGCGCGTGCGTCGCGTCGTCGTCGCTGATCGTGGCCGAGGAGCATCCAACTCTCCGAAATGGTTCGCCGCCCCTTAGCATGACGACGGCGGCGGCACAAGCGCTAGACCCTTCGTGACGCGTCAGAGGGCGGACGATTCTCTATAATCTGGCCGCTGTCGAGCTCTACCACGCGATCCATACGGTGAAGCGCGGCACGGGCATGGGTAATCAGGATCACCGTCCGGCCGGCCATCCGATCGAGCACCCGATCGAGCACGGTGGCCTCGGTTTCCGGGTCGAGCCCTTCGCCCGGTTCATCAAGGATGAGGATGTCCGGGTCGAGCAGCAACAGGCGAGCGATGGCGACGCGACGTGCCTCCCCACCTGACAGCGTGGTGCCAGCGACGCCGACCGGCGTTGCAAGCCCTTGCGGCAACCGGGCGACGAAATCAGCGAGACTGGCCGCCTCGATAGCGGCGGCGAGTTCGTCGGCGGTCGCCGACGGACGGCCGAGGCGGAGATTTTCCTCAAGCGTCAAAGTGAAGAGATGCGGCTTCTGCGGCACCATCCCGACTGTCCGGCGGACATCGGCAAGCGCGAGATCGGTGAGTGCGACACCGCCGAGCCGTATTTCTCCGGCATTGGGGTCGCGCAGCCTGACAAGCAGAGCAGCGATCGACGATTTGCCGGCCCCGCTCTCGCCAACCAGCGCCACACGGCTACCGAAGGGAATATCGAGGCTGATGTCGCCAAGGGCCGGCCGGAGACCGCCGGGATAACGAAGCGTCACGCCATCGAGGCGAAGATCACGCCCCTCGGGCTGCGGTCTGGGATTCGCCGGCTCGGTGACTGGCGGCTGGCGATCGAGGATGGCAAACAGCCGCCGCGCCGAAGCGAGCGTCGAGGCAACGCCGAGAAAAGCCGCCGGCAGCCCCATGAAAACCTCGGCCGCCGACAGTGAAAGAAGCGCCGCCATGGCAAGGTCCGGGCCGGCCATTCGGCCGGCGGCAACCAGCGGCACGCCGACGGCAAGCGCCACGATCAAAGCCAAATCGCCGGAGAGCCGCCCAAGCGCTTGCCCGAACGCTGCCCGACGGGCGAGTTGGCGCTCGGTTTGGACGAGCGAGGACATCACCCCGACAAGCCGGTCGCGATGACCGGCAAAAGCGCCGGTGAGGATGAGCGGCATGAGGCCGGAGAGATCGTCGATGACCAACCGGCGAAGATCGGCCGAACGCGCTGTCAGCGCACGGCTGGGACCTGCCGCCGCCGCCGCGGCAAGCGCGGGCGCCAGAAGACCAAAGCCGATCAGAACCGCGAGTACACAGGCCGACAACAGCCCATCATGAAGAAAGAGCACCAAACCGACGGCGGCGAGCGTCAGCAGGGCAACGGCCAGTGGCGACAGAAGCCGCAGGAAGGTCAGCTCCAGTCGATCGATGTCGGCCTTGAGCCGAGCGAGCAAATCACCTGAGCGGAGGTCGTCGAGGGCGGCCGGAGCGAGCGGCACCATCCTGGCGAACAGATGGGCGCGCGTGTCGGCGAGAAGACGCAACGTTGCCTCGTGACCGACCACGCGATCGACATAGCGACCGCCGGTGCGCAGGATGGCCAGTCCCCGGATGACCGCCGCCGGCGTGAAGTAGTTCATGGTAACGCCGGCAAGGCCAGCCGCCGCCATGGCAGTGATGAACCAGCCGGACACCGCCATCAGCCCCACGTTGGCGAGCGTCGCCACCAGCGACACCAGCATCGACAGCGCGATCCAGCCGACATGCCGCCGGTAAAGACCGAGGAGACGGAGCAAATCTTTCACGCCGCGCCCTCGCCTTCCAACGTCGCCAACATCGAGGCAAACGCACCGCCGCGCGCCTTCAGCTCGGCCGGTGCCCCTTCCTCAACCAACCGGCCGCCGGCGAAAACCAGGACACGGTCGGCAGCTTCCACCGTGCGCAGACGGTGGGCGATGGTGAGGCGTGTACGGCCAATGGAAAGCGCGGCGATCGCTTCCCCGACAGCCGCCTCGGTGACGGCATCGAGATGGGCCGTGGGCTCGTCCATCAGCACGAGCGGCGCAGGAACCAGGAGAGCGCGGGCCAGCATCAGCCTCTGCGCCTCGCCACCTGAAAGGCCGGCACCACCTTCGCCGAGACGGCTTTCCACCCCGCCGGGAAGACGAGCAATGAAATCGTCAGCGCGGGCGGCCTTGAGTGCCGCCGCGACGTCGCCCGGCCTGTTCATGGCGACATTCTCGGCGATCGTGGCATCGAACAGGAAGGCGCGCTGGGGCAGAAAGGCGATGTGTCGCCTAACATCGTCGAGGTCAAGGGATTCGAGCGGCCGACCGTCGATCAGGATGGTGCCTGTTGAAGGCTCTAGAAATCCGGCGATCAGCGACAAGAGGGTCGACTTGCCGGCGCCGCTCTCGCCAACGATCGCAATCTGCTCTCCGGCGCGGACCTCAAAGCTGACGCCATCAAGGGCGAGGCGACCGTCGCCGTAGTCGGCCGAGACATTGTCGAAGCGGACCGATACCGCCGCTCCGGCAGAAAAGGATTCGCCGCCAGTTCGCCGGTGAGTTGGCCGGGCCAGAAAATCCGCGAGCCGCTCGGCAGCGGCCACCGCCTCCATGCGGGCGTGCCGCTCGGTACCGAGCGTCCGGAGCGGCGCATAGAACAATGGTGCGAGCAGCAGCACGGTGAGGCCATCGACGAAAGCGATCTCCCCCCAGAGCAGGCGGAACCCCACCAGAACCGCCGTCACGGCGATGGAAACGGTGGCGAAGAATTCCAGAACCAGCGCCGACAAGAAGGCGAGGCGCAACACTTTCATGGTCTCGCGCCGGTAGTCGTCGGCGGTCCGGGCCACCAATGCCACCTCGCGCTTGGCCGCGCCAAGCAGCACCAGATCGGCAAGGCCAGCGACGGCGTCGAGGAGATGGCCGCCAAGCCGCGCCATCGAGACCCATTGCCGCTGGTTGGCACGCTCGGCCGAGCGCCCAGCCAGCACCATGAACATCGGCAAAAGCGGCAGCGTCACCGCGAACACAATGGCCGAGCGCCAATCGACCGGCAGCACGGCAAGCAGGATGGCGACGGGCAGCACGGCGACGGTGGCGGTGGCCGGCAGCCATTGCCGCCAGTAGGGCTCGATGCCGGCTACGGCGTCGGTCAGGGTGGTAGCAAGATCGCCGGTCGCGGTGCCGGAAAGCCGTACCGGCCCGAGCGTCGCGACCTGATCGAGAAGGCGGGCGAACAAGCTCCGCCGCGCCCGCGCCGCCGCCTCGAAACCGAACTGAGAACCGGCGTAACCGATCATCGCCTTAAGAAAGGCAATGCCGAGAAGCTGCATGAGCCAAGGCAGGATGACGGCGAAGTCGGCGCCGCGAAAGACCACGGCATCGATAATGCGAGCAGTGACAAAGGCGGCGGCCACTCCCAGCAGCCCCTCGGCCACGGCGGCGGCAAGAAGCAGCGCCGTCTCCTTTCGCACATCAGCCGAAAGATCGTCGAGAAGGGTCTCGGGTTTATGCATGCGGAAATGGGCCGGTGATGAGGGGTGGCAAGCCGGATTGCCATGCGCCAACGGGAACCGCAAGGGCGGTCGCCTTCACTTGGACGCGATTAGAAAATGAGGCGGCCGGCACGGTGGGTGGGACGACCGTGCCAGCCACTCTGAGAGGCCGGCGGAAGACGGGGACCGGCCTTGAAAAGCGCGGCGGTCACCCGCCGCGCTGGATTGGTCATTTGGAGGCGTCGATATCGAGGCCGTCCTGGAATTCGAACCACATGACGTTGATCACACCAATCGCAGCCGCGGCTGTGACGCCAAGGATCCAGGCAAAATACCACATTGTCGGTTCTCCTCTGTCAGTAAGCCGAATGCGAGCGAGCGTCGATGTCTTCCGCCGTAACGCGACCCCACATCCGCCAGTAACACCAGACGGTATAGGCGAGCACGATCGGCAAGAAGATGATGACTGCCCAGAACATGACGTTGAGCGTCAGGTGACTGGACGTGGCGTCCCACATGGTCAGGCTGGAGTTGGGGTCGAGGCTCGATGGCATCACGAAGGGGAACATCGACAAACCGGCGGTACCGATGATACCGGCGATGCCGAGCGCCGACGTCACGAAGGCGATCCCGGGACGGCTGGCCTTCGCGAGAAGAGCAGTCAACAGCGGCCCGATGAGACCGATCGCCGGTGCCAGGATGGTGATCGGCATCTTCGCATAGATGTCGAACCAAGCCCCCGGCGCTACCACGACCTGCTTGCCAAGCGGGTTGGGCAGGGCATCGAGCGGTGGCTGCGACACGATGCGATAGCCGTCGATGCCGAGCCAGACCCAAACACCGGCCACGGCAAACAGCAGGGCGATCACCGGTGCCAGCCGAACGACCAATGCTTGCGACCGCGCCGCCACGACACCGGAGGCACGAAGCTGAAGCCAGACGGCCCCGTGCACGACCAGCATGCCGAGCGAAATGACACCCGCTAGAAGCGCGAAGGGGTTGAGCAGCGGCAGGAGGGCGAAGATGAACGAGCCCTGGTAGTGGGCGCGCAGGATCTCGTCGAGGTGGAAGGGTACGCCCTGCAAAAGGTTACCGAAAGCGACGCCGAAGATCAGCGCCGGGATGGCTCCGCCGGCAAACAAGGCCCAATCCCAGGTCGAACGCCACTTCGGATTGTCGAGCTTCGAGCGGTAGTCGAAGCCGACCGGCCGGAAGAACAGCGCAAACAGCACCAGGAGCATGGCCATGTAGAAGCCGGAGAAGGCAGCGGCATAGACCATCGGCCAAGCGGCGAACAGGGCGCCGCCAGCGGTGATCAGCCACACCTGATTGCCGTCCCAGTGCGGGCCGACGGTGTTGATGGCAATGCGCCGCTCGGCATCGGTCTTGGCGATAAAGGGCAGGAGCGAACCGACGCCCATGTCCATACCGTCAGTGATGGCGAAGCCTATCAGCAGCGCGCCGACGAGGATCCACCAGATAAACTTCAGCGTTTCATAGTCGAACATGGCGGTCTCCTCATTCTGCCGCCGAGACGCGGATCGATGTTGGGGTCTGCGTCTCGAAATGATAGCGGCCGGTACCGAGCGAACTCGGGCCGAGGCGGGCGAACTTGAACATCAGATAGGCCTCGACGATCAGCAGGCCGGTGTAGAGCACCAGGAAACCGGTCAGCGAGAAGATCAGGTCGGTCGTGGTGAGGCTGGACGTACCGAGGAAGGTCGGAAGCACCTCACCAATCGCCCAAGGCTGACGACCGAATTCGGCGACGAACCAGCCGAGTTCGCAGGCAAGCCATGGCAGCGGGATGGCAAACAGCGCCGCCCTGAGCAACCAGCGATTCTTCTCATGGCTGCGCCGCGCACTGACATAGAACGCCGAGCCGAAGATGATCAGCATGACGAAGCCGAAGCCGACCATGAAGCGGAAGGCCCAGAACAGCGGCCATACCTTGGGGATCGTGCTGTCGGCGGCGGCCTGAATCTGCTGTTCGGTGGCGGTGGCCGGGTCTTCGACGAACTGCTTGAGCAGAAGCCCGAAGCCGATGTCCTTGGAGTGGGCATCGAAGACGGTGCGCGTTTCCGGCGTGGTGTCGCCAGCGCGGATCTTCATCATCGCCGCGTAGCCCTCCTGACCGGAACGGATACGCGCAAGGTGCTCTTCGCGCAGGTCGTTAAGGCCATGCACAGGCTTGTCCAGCGACCGAGTGGCGATGAGGCCGAGAGCATAGGGGATCTCGATCGCCCCGCGGGTGACCTTCTCTTCCTGAGAGGGGAAACCGATCAGGTTGAAAGGAGCCGGAGCGGGCTGGGTTTCCCACTCGCCCTCAATGGCAGCGAGCTTGACCCTCTGCACATCGCCGAGTTCATAGCCGCTCTCATCACCGAGCACGATCACAGAAAGGCAAGCAGCGAGGCCGAAACCGGCGGCGACGGCGAACGAGCGCTTGGCGAAAGCAACGTCACGGCCCTTGAGGAGGTACCAAGAGGAAATGCCGAGCACGAACATCGACGCAGTGGTGTAGCCGGCGGCGACGGTGTGGACGAACTTCACTTGGGCGACTGGATTGAACAGCACCTCTGAAAAGGACTGCATCTCCATGCGCATCGTCTCGGGCGAAAACATGGAGCCGACCGGGTTCTGCATCCAGCCGTTGGCGACCAGAATCCAAAGAGCTGACAAGTTTGAGCCGAGCGCCGTCAGGAAGGTGACGCCCAGATGCTGGCGCCGGCTGAGCTTTTCCCAACCGAGGAAGAACAGACCGACGAACGTCGATTCGAGGAAGAAGGCCATCAGACCTTCAATGGCCAGCGGCGCTCCGAAAATATCGCCGACGTAATGCGAGTAATAAGACCAGTTGGTTCCGAACTGGAACTCCATGGTCAGGCCGGTCGTGACGCCGAGGGCGAAGTTGATACCAAACAACTTGCCCCAGAATTTCGTCATGTCCCGGTAGATTTCCTTGCCGGTCATCACATAGACGGTTTCCATGATGACAAGCAGCCAGGCGAGCCCCAGCGTCAGCGGCACGAAAATGAAGTGGTACATTGCCGTGGCGGCGAATTGCCAGCGCGACAACTCCACGAATGTCTGATCGAACATGATGGCCGACATCCTCTCAGCGAAGGCGGCCCGCGAACACCTGTCGCGTTCGAACCGCCACGTTCTTCCTCAAGCGCTCGCCGCGTCGCCGGCAGGCCGGCGGGAGGCAGAACTCATCGATTCGGAGGGCGGGCAGACAGAGTCAACCGTGCGCTTCCGGCGGCAACCACCGATAGCGACGGCATGAACGACCATCATCTTTGCAACCCCCGTGTCCGGCTTTGACACCGGCTGACCGCCGGCAGCTCCCCGCCCGGCAATCGACATGGACAGAACTATCGATATAAAGCTATACAGTCAATATACCTTTGGAGGAAGGTCGCCATGAAAATCAATGCTGTGACCCACGGCGCCCTTCGTATTTTGATGATATGCGTCGATGGCGAGGCGATAACATTGCCTGAAATGGCCAGCCGGCTCGGCATGCCCGAGGCACGCGTCATCCGATCCTGCAACGCGCTCGCTCGCGCCGGCCTGCTGGTTGGCCGTCGCGGGCGCGGCGGCGGCTATCGTCTCGGCCGGCCCGCCGCCAAAATTTCGGTGTTATCGGTCATCGACCTGTTCGAGCCCGAGGATGACATGCGCATCTGTGGGCGCGCCGATACGCGAGCCTGCGATAGCTGTCCGTTAGCCGGAGTTTGTGCCGATGCCTACCGGGCGATGCGGGATGAACTGGCGGCAATCTCCGTTGCCGACATCCTCATCGACCATGACCACGCGCAGGCGCTGAAATCCGCCTAGCAGCCAAGGCAAGCTTGCTGGCGAGTATACGCTCCGAAACAACCCTTCAGGCGCGGACAGCGAACGGCTCGGCCACACAACCAACCGCGGAAATAGGTCGGGCCTGATCGACCCCGTCGAGCAGCGCTCGGAACTCCGCCTCGTTGCCGGCAACATCGGCGAGCGTCAGCCGGTCAAGCACGTCGAGGAACGCGTCGGTAGCCCGCCGCAACACCTGACTCATCCGGCAGCGATCGGTCAGCGGACATGTGTTGGTTTCCGGATCGAGACATTCCACGATCGACAGACCATCCTCGGTCCGGCGAACGACTTCGCCGATCGACACCGATGCAGCCGATCGCTTGAGGCGGAAGCCACCTCGATTGCCGCGCACGGTTTCAAGATAGCCCCAGGTACCGAGCTGATGGACACACTTGACGAGGTGTGATTGTGGCAGATCGAAAGCCTCGGCCACCTCGCGGATGGTGGTCAGGCGCGGCGAACGGGCGGCGGCGGCCAGGAGCACACGCAGCGAATAGTTGGAATAGCTGGTCAGTCGCATACCGCCTCCCCGGCTTCCGCTTGCGTCGGGATATCCTGGGAGGAAATCGCACGCCTAAGGCAGTTTTTCAAGACCACCCACCCGAACGGACAGGATTGCTGCCACCGCGCCGGTCGTTCAGACGGCTATTTTGCCGCGGACGGCCTCTTCGTCCATGCTGTCACGACTGCCTGCCATCACCACCTCGCCGCGCTCCATGACGACAAAATCGTCGGCGAGGTCTTTGGCGAAGTCGAAATACTGTTCCACCAGAACAATGGCCATGTCGCCCTGCCGGCGCAGAAACGTGATGGCGTGGCCGATGTCCTTGATAATTGACGGCTGGATTCCCTCGGTCGGCTCATCAAGGACGAGGAGGCGCGGCCGCGTTACCAGCGCTCGGCCAATGGCGAGCTGCTGCTGCTGGCCACCGGAAAGATCGCCGCCACGCCGGCGCAGCATGTCCTTCAGGACCGGAAAGAGGTCGTAGACCATATCCGGCACATAGCGGTCGACACGCTTCAGCGTGGCAAAGCCGGTCTGGAGGTTCTCTTCGACTGTCAGCAAGGGAAAGATTTCACGCCCCTGCGGAACGATGGCGACACCGCGCCGTACCCGCTCGTAGGGTGAAAGGCCGACGAGATCATCGCCATCGAGGCGGATCGCCCCGTGTGAGATCGACTGCAGCCCGGCAATGGCCCGCATCAGGGAGGTCTTGCCGACGCCGTTGCGGCCGAGCACCGCGGTGACGCGCCCCGCGGTGGCGGACAACGACACTTTTCGCAGCGCCTGGGCAGCACCGTAGTGGAGATCGACGGCTTCAACGTTCAGCATAGTCTCCGTTCCTTCACCGCCCGAGGTAGACCTCGATCACCTTTGGGTTGGCCGACACGGCATCGAGCGAGCCCTCGGCCAGCACCGAGCCCTCGTGCAGAACCGTTACCTTGACGCCAAGCGCCCTAACAAAGGTCATGTCGTGTTCGACCACCACCACCGACTGCGTCTTGGCAATCTCCTTGAGAAGGATCGCCGTTTCCGCCGTCTCGGCGTCGGTCATGCCGGCAGCCGGCTCGTCGACCAGAAGAAGCCGAGGTTCCTGCGCGAGCAGCATGCCGATTTCCAGCCACTGTTTCTGGCCGTGCGACAGCCTAGCGGCGAGAAGATCGCGCTTGTCGGCGAGACGGATGGTGGCGAGCAGCGCGTCGATGCGCTCCTGCTCGGCGACCGAACGCCGGTGGAACAACGCTGCAAAGGCGCCTCGCCGACCCTTCAACGCCAATGCGATGTTGTCCTCGACGCTGTGACTTTCGAACACCGTCGGCTTTTGGAATTTACGACCGATGCCGAGGTTGGCAATGGCCGCCTCGTCAAGTCGCGTGAGGTCCACGGAACCATCGAACAGCACGTCGCCCGCATCGGGCCGCGTCTTGCCGGTGATGATATCCATCATCGTGGTCTTGCCGGCACCGTTGGGGCCGATGATAGCCCGCATTTCACCCGGCTCCAGCACCAGAGACAACCGATTGATCGCTCTGAAACCATCGAAGGATACCGAGACGTCGTCGAGATAGAGCAGCGAGCCCTCCGCCTTATCGGTCATGCTGCTTCTCCCGCCTGCCGTCCGGAACCATCCACTTCCTTGGCCGGCTTCTCCCGTCGAGTAACCAGCTTGTCCCACAGGCCGACGATGCCGCGCGGCAGGAACAGCGTCACCACCACGAACAGAGCGCCGAGCGCGTAGAGCCAAACCTCGGGCAGAACACCGGTGAACCAAGTCTTGCCGAAATTGACGGCCACGGCGCCGATCAGCGGACCGACCAGCGTACCCCGGCCGCCGACCGCCACCCAGATCACCGCTTCGATGGATGCGGCGGGATCGAATTCGGACGGATTGATGATGCCGACCTGCGGCACGTAGAGCGCGCCGGCGATGCCCGCCATCACGGCGGACAGCGTCCAGACGAACAGCTTGTAGTGCTCGACACGGTAACCGATGAATCGAGTACGGCTCTCGGCATCGCGAATGGCGACCAGCACCTTGCCGAGCTTGGAACGGACAACCGCCGATGCGACGATGAAGCCGAGCGCCAACATCAGTGCCGAAGCGGCGAACAGTACCGCGCGGGTGCCGGGCGCCTGGATCGGGAAGCCCAGGATGTCCTTGAAATCGGTAAGGCCATTATTGCCACCGAAGCCCATGTCGTTGCGGAAGAAGGCGAGCAGCAGCGCATAGGTGAGCGCCTGGGTGATGATGGACAGATAGACACCGGTGACCCGGCTCCGGAACGACAGCCAGCCGAACAGCAAGGCGATGATGCCCGGCACCAGGATCACCATCAGACAGGCGTACCAGGCCATGTCGAAGCCCTGCCAGAACCAGGGCAGCTCCTTCCAGTTGAGGAACACCATGAAATCGGGCAGCACCGGATCGGCATAGACGCCGCGTGTGCCGATCTGCCGCATCAGATACATGCCCATGGCATAGCCGCCGAGCGCGAAGAAGGCCCCGTGACCAAGCGATAGGATGCCGCAATAGCCCCAGACGAGATCGACGGACAGCGCCAGCAAGGCGTAGGTAAGATACTTGCCGCAAAGGGTGAGCTGGTAGGTCGACACGTGGAAGACATTTGCCTCCGGCACCAGAAGGTTGCCCGCCGGCACCAGCAAAGCGAGCGCCACGAGCAGGCCGACCACGATGCGTCCGCGCCGATCGAGGCTGTCGATGAGAAATGTGGTGATCATGCTTCCACCGCCCGACCCTTCAGAGCGAACAGGCCGCGCGGCCGTTTCTGGATGAACAGGATGATCGCGACCAACAGGATGATCTTGCCGAGAACGGCCCCGGCATAAGGCTCCAGCATCTTGTTGGCGACACCGAGCGTCAACGCGCCGACCAGCGTACCCCAGAGATTACCGACACCGCCGAACACCACCACCATGAAGCTGTCGATGATGTAGCCGCGCCCGAGGTTGGGCGACACATTGTCGATCTGGCTGAGCGCCACGCCGGCAAGACCGGCGATACCCGAGCCGAGGCCAAAGGTCAGCGCATCGACCAGTGGGGTTCGAATGCCGACAGCGGCGGCCATCTGCCGGTTCTGCGTCACCGCGCGCATCTCAAGACCAAGCCGGGTGCGTTTGAGAACGGCGATCAGCGCCAGAAATACGGCGATCGCAAACAGGATGATCCAGAGGCGTGTCCAAGTGATCTGGATGTCGCCCATGGAGAACGAGCCGGACATCCACGAGGGATTGCCGACCTCGCGATTATTGGCCCCATAAAGCGAGCGCACCGCCTGCTGCAGGATGAGGGATACGCCCCAAGTGGCAAGCAGCGTTTCGAGCGGCCGGCCATAAAGCCAGCGAATGACCAGCCGTTCGATCAGAATGCCGGCGAGAGCGGCCGTTAAAAAGGCAACCGGCAGGGCGATGAACAGCGAATAATCGAACAGATCAGGCCAAGAAGTCCGAATCACCTCCTGCACCGTGAAGGTGGCGTAGGCCCCCAGCATCACCATCTCGCCATGCGCCATGTTGATGACGCCCATCACCCCGAAGGTGATGGCAAGTCCGATGGCGGCGAGCAGCAGCACCGAGCCGAGCGACAGGCCGTACCAGAGGTTCTGGCCGACATCCCAAAGCATAAGCCGGCTTTGGATGACCGCCGCCGCCTTGCGCGCGGCATCGCCAACGGCGCCTTCGGTGGCCGTGTAGCCGGACAGGAAGCCGAGAGCATCGCGGCTGCCGAGATCGGCAATGGCGGCGATGGCAGTTACCTTGTCGGCCTCCGGCGCGTCGGATGCGAGCAGCGCCGTGGCGCGCGCCGCCACCATCGCGGCGCGGACATCGGCGACGGTCTCGGCGGCGATTGCCTGCTCCAACACGGGAAGGGCGGCAACGTCGGCCGATTTCATCACCGCCTCGGCGGCGGCGCGACGTACAGCCGGGTCGGGGTTCATCAGTGTCAATGCGCCCACCGCCGAAGCGATGGCGCGACGGATGCGATTGTTGACCTTCACCTTCTCGACGGTCGCCTTGGGCGCCAGCCCGGCATCGGCGCCGGTCGCCGGATCTGTGAGGCGAAAGTCGGTACCGGCTTTGTCGGCAAAGAACACCCGGCCATCGGCCTTGCGCACCGTCAATTCGCCGTTGCCGAGCCGATCGAGAATAGCCGGCACACGATCGTCGCCGGTGGCGGCAAGATTGGCGATGGCCTTCTCCAGATCGTCGAAGCTACCGGCACCGAGAGCCGTAACGCGGGACGAAAGGTCGGCGTCGGCGATGCGGCTGGCAAGTGCCGGCTGAAAACTGACGATCAGCGCGAATAGAATGGTGAAGAGGCGCAAGAAGCTCATGGCATGTCCGTTCCGGTCAGGGACCGCTGGAGCATTCGCTTGACGATCAGGTGAGTGCGATCTGATCAGCGGGTGTTCCAGTGGTTCGACTCCGACATTTGCGTCCGCCCAAATACTACGCCCGGAGCACATGTCGGAGCCTAGAGAACCACCAGTAATCTATTGTTTTCAATTGATTTTCTAAGCTTATATTTAATGCAAAGCCCATATATACGTGATTCAAATGCCGATTTACTCGGCTAGGCCTATCAATGCCCGTCCGGGGCCAGGGGTAGTCCCGGACGGAGGGTGCGCGGCGCGGGTCAGGAACCGCCGCCGCACTTGCCCGTGACGACGTTGAAGTTGCCGCAGGACATTGGCTTGCGCCAATCGGAGATCAGGTCCTTGGATCCTTCGAGGTAGTCCGACCATTCGTCGCCAACCACCGGTGCCGTCGTCGAGACGATATCGAACTGGCCATTGTCCTGGATCTCGCCGATCAGCACCGGCTTGGTGATGTGATGGTTCGGCATGATGGTGGCATAGCCGCCCGAGAGATTCGGCACGGTGGTGCCGACCAGTGTATCGATCACCGTATCGGTGTTTGTCGTGCCAGCCGCCTCAACCGCCTTCACCCAAGCATTGAAGCCGATATAGGTGGCTTCCATCGGATCGTTGGTGGTGCGCTTGTCGTTCTTGATGAACTTGTGCCAACCGTCGATGAAGGCGGTATTGGCTTCGCTGTCGACCGACTCGAAGTAGTTCCATGCAGCAAGATGGCCGACCAGCGGCTTGGTATCGATGCCGGCCAGTTCCTCTTCGCCCACCGAGAAGGCGACAACCGGAATATCCTCGGCCTTGATGCCCTGGTTGGCGAGCTCCTTGTAGAAGGGAACGTTGGCATCGCCATTGATGGTCGAGACGACGGCAGTCTTCTTGCCCGCCGAACCGAACTTCTTGATGTCAGCGACGATCGACTGCCAGTCGGAATGACCGAACGGCGTGTAGTTGATCATGATGTCGTCGGCGGACACACCCTTAGCCTTAAGGTAGGCCTCAAGGATCTTGTTGGTGGTCCGCGGGTAGACATAGTCGGTACCGGCAAGCACCCAGCGTTGCACGCCTTCTTGCTTCATCAGGTAGTCGACGGCGGGAATGGCCTGCTGGTTGGGGGCAGCGCCGGTGTAGAAGACGTTGCGCTCCGATTCCTCGCCCTCATACTGGACGGGATAGAACAGGATCGAGTTGAGCTCCTTGAACACCGGCAACACCGATTTGCGGCTGACCGACGTCCAGCAGCCGAACACTACCGATACCTTGTCCTGCGAGATCAGCTCCCGCGCCTTTTCGGCAAAGAGGGGCCAATTCGAAGCAGGGTCGACCACCACCGGTTCGAGTTTCTTGCCGAGCACGCCGCCTTTCTTGTTTTGCTCGTCGATCAGATAGAGAACAGTGTCTTTGAGGGTCGTCTCGGAAATGGCCATGGTACCCGACAGCGAGTGCAGCACGCCGACCTTAATGGTGTCGTCGGCGGCATAACCGGCCATCGTAGAGGCGAGAAGCGCGCCGAGAACGGCAGCAAGCGTCGTGCGACGCCGATCGAAGATCTGCGACATCTTTGGTTCCCCGTTTTTATCTGGAGGCCGAGGCCCCTTGCCCCGTCTGGTCCTCACTCCGACTTTCGACCAAGCCGGCCGGACGCCCTATACGTCGATTAACGTAAGCTTCCCTCCAAACCGGCATGAACCCTGCACATTGCCAGTGGTGGAGGCGGCCAATCCGTCGAGCCCGGCAGACGGGCTGTATGACCACGGTTCCGCCGATCGCACTGACGAAAAAAAAGGCAGCCTGCCGCATACGGGGGCGTCAAAAGAGGAACACGGCGCATGGCGGCGCGGCAGCGCATCATTCCTATCCGGCGCCAGTACAACCGCTGGGTCGCCGACGAAACGCTGGAAGACTACGCGCTGCGCTTCACAGCCAAGTCGGCGCGGCGCTGGTCGCAGGAGCGTGTCGCTCAAACGGCCATCGGCGCAATTTCCTTCCTGGCGCTGGAAGCGATCGGCGGCGCCATCACGCTGTCCTACGGTACGATAAACGCCGTCGCCGCCATCCTTGCAGCCAGTCTCACCATGCTCGTTGTGGGCTGGCCGATTGCCCGCACCGCTGCCCGCCATGGCGTCGACATCGATCTGCTGACCCGTGGCGCCGGCTTTGGGTACATCGGCTCGACGGTGACCTCCCTCATCTACGCAAGCTTCACCTTCATCCTGTTCGCCATCGAGGCGTCGATCATGTCGACCGCCCTGGAGATGGCCCTCGGCTTGCCGCTTTGGGTCGGCTACATCGTCTCGACGCTTCTGGTCATCCCGCTGGTCACCCATGGCATTGCTTGGATCAGCCGCTTCCAGATCCTGACGCAACCGATCTGGATCGTGCTCAATATCCTTCCCTTCATCTTCATTGCCTTCTCCGATGGCGCCAGTTTTTCCGACTGGGCGGCGTTTGCGGGGCGGGATGGAGTGACGGGCAGCGGCTTCCAGCTCGTCGCCTTTGGCGCGGCCAGCGCGGTGATCCTGGCACTCACCGCCCAGATTGGCGAACAGGTCGACTTCCTCCGTTTCCTCCCGGCACGGCTACCGGGCTCGGGTCGGCGGCGGCGTGTGGCTGTATTCCTCGCCGGTGCAGGATGGGTGGTGCTCGGCGTGCCCAAGATGATCGCCGGTTCCTTCCTCGCCGTGCTCGCGCTGTCGAGCGGCGTACCCATCGAGCACGCCGCCGAACCGGCGCGGATGTACGCCGTCGCCTTTGGCTACGTGTTGCCGGAAGGAATTTGGCTCTACCTGCTGACGGCCATCTTCGTCGTGGTGTCCCAGCTCAAGATCAACGTGATGAACGCCTATGCCGGCTCGCTCGCTTGGTCGAACTTTTTCTCGCGCCTCACTCACAGCCATCCCGGCCGCGTCGTCTGGCTGGTGTTCAACGTTTGCATCGCCCTGCTCCTGATGGAGATCGGCATCTACCAAGCGTTGGAACAAACGCTGGCGGTGTTCGCCATCGTCGCAGTCGCCTGGCTCTCCACCATTTCGGCCGACCTCCTGATCAACAAGCCCCTCGGTCTCAGCCCACCGGGCATCGAGTTTAAACGGGCGCACCTTTGGGACATCAATCCGGTCGGCGTCGGTGCAATGGCCGCGGCGGCTCTGATCGGTCTTCTTGCCCATGTTGGTCTCGCCGGCCCGGTCGCTGAAGCCTTTGCGCCCTTCGTGGCACTCATCGTCGCTTTCCTCACCGCGCCGCTGATTGCCTGGCGCACTGGAGGCCGCTTCTATTTGGCTCGCAAGCCCCGCCGAAGCTACGCACTGGCGCCGACGCTGACTTGCTCTATCTGCGAGCATGATTTCGAAGCGGAGGACATGTCCTATTGCCCGGCGTACCAAGCGCCGATCTGTTCGCTTTGCTGCTCGCTCGATGCCCGCTGCCACGACCGATGCAAGCCAAAGGCGCGGCTTGGGGCTCAGGTCCAGGCCCTATTCGGGCGCCTGTTGCCGCCGCCGCTCATCGCCGTCGGTGACACGCGGCTTGGCCGCTACCTTATGGAGCTTGGCTTCTGGGCTAGCCTGTCGGGCCTCATCATGTGGTTCGTCTACCGCCAGGTTGCCGTCGATCATCCGGGTGAAGCCGCGCTGATTGGAAGAACGCTCGCCGTGGTGTTCTTCGTGTTCTCGGTGGTGATCGGCATCGTCGTCTGGTTCTTCGTGTTGGCTCGTGATTCGCGCGCCGTCGCCGAGGAGGAAAGCGCCCGCCAGACCCAGGCGCTGTTCCAGGAAATCGCCGCTCACAAACGAACCGATGCCGAATTGCAAAAAGCCAAGGAAAAGGCCGAAGCGGCGAGCGACGCCAAGAGCCGCTACGTCATCGGCCTCAGTCACGAACTGCGCACCCCGCTCAATGCGGTGCTCGGCTATGCTCAGATTCTAGAGCGCGACCCGGCCATTGCCGATAAGCGGCGCAACGCCGTCGGCGTAATTCGCCGCTCGGCGGAGCATCTGTCCGGCCTGATCGACGGCCTTCTGGATATTTCCCGCATCGAGGCCGGCCGTTTCCGCATCCGGCTGGCCGATGTCCGCATCCACGACCTCCTCGATCAGGTCGAGGGCATGTTCGCCCTGCAAGCGGAGGCAAGCGGACTTGCCTTCCACGCCAGCCGCGCCACCGACCTTCCCGCCGTGGTCCGCACTGACGAGAAGCGCCTGCGCCAGGTTCTCGTCAATCTCCTCTCCAACGCCATCAAATTCACGCCGGAAGGCACCGTGACGCTCACCGTCGACTACCGAAATCAGGTGGCGCGCTTCACCGTCGCAGACACCGGCATCGGCATTCCCGAGGACGATCAGGGCCGCGTGTTCGAGCCCTTCGAGCGTGGTCGGCACGCGGCCTCCACAAACGTGCCTGGCCTTGGGCTCGGCCTCACCATCACCCGCCTGCTGGTCGAGACCATGGGCGGCGATATCGCCATCAACTCGACGCCGGGCACTGGCACAAGTTTCTGCGTCCGCCTGATGCTTGGAGCCGTAGTCGGCGCCGCCGTCATTGACGGGGCCCGGCCAGTGACCGGCTACATAGGCCCCCGCCGCATCATTCTAGTGGTCGATGACAACGCCGAGCATCGCGACATGATGACGGAGATGCTCGCTCCTCTGGGCTTCACGGTGTTGACGGCAGCCGGTGGCGAGGACTGCCTTGCGCTCATGGAAACGGCCCAGCCGGATATCCTCTTCGTCGACATCCGCATGCCCGGCATGACTGGCTGGCAACTCGTCAGCCGGTTAAGAGCGAGCGGTGTCAGGACACCGATCGTCATGCTGTCGGCCAACATCGGCGATGGCGCCATGCCGGCGAGCGACCTCGGTCACGATGACCTGCTGGCCAAACCCTTTTCGCTCGCCGACCTGCTCGATCGGCTCGGCCGCCATCTCGGTGTGACCTTCCTGGAAACGGGAACCGATGAGCCGATAACGACCAGCCCTCGACCAGTGGGACGACCAACCGCGTTTTCCGCGGCCGATATCGCAGAGCTGAAGTCGCTCGCGGCCATCGGCTACGTACGCGGACTTGAAGGCAAGCTCGCCGCGCTCACCGAATCGGATGCCGATCCGGCCGCCATCGCGGTGCTCAGCACCCATCTTGCCACCTTCGATCTCACTCGTTTCACCGCCACCCTCGAGGATATGACCTCGCCATGACCCAGAGCCGCGACACCGTCCTCGTCGTCGACGACAGTCCCGAGACGCTTGGCTTCCTCACCGAGGCCATGGAGGCCGAGGGGGTCACGGTGCTGGTCGCCACATCCGGCCGCCAGGCACTCGCCATCGCCCTTCGCGTGACCCCGGATGTTGTCCTGATGGATGCCGTGATGCCGGAAATGGACGGCTTCGATGCCTGTCGGTCGCTGAAGGCCATGCCGGCGCTCGCCCACGTGCCAGTTATTTTCATGACCGGATTGAGCGAAACCGAACATATCGTCCGTGGCCTTGCCTCCGGCGGCGTGGACTATCTTACCAAGCCGATCGACCTTGATGAACTCAAGGCGCGCATCCGCGTTCACCTCGCCAATGCCCGCGCCAATCTCTCGGCACAAACCGCGCTCGACGCGGCGGGACGGCACTTGGTAGCGCTCGACCCCGACGGCCGTATCGTCTGGGCGACACCCCAGGCGAGCCGTCTCATCGACGATCTAGGCATCGCCGGCGCAATCGAGGCGGCTGCCGCGAGTGGCGATGGACCGTTGGAGGTGGCGGTAGCGAACGCTTCGCCATTCCTCCTTGCCCCGGTGGGCACCGCTGGTCCGGGCGAGCGCCTTTACCGACTCGGGCGCAGCGAGGCGGGCGAAAGCGATCTTCTGAAATCCCGCTTCGGAATCACCACGCGCGAAGCGGAGGTTCTTCTGTGGATCGGCCGCGGCAAGACCAACAAGGACATCGGTGAGATCCTTGGCTTGTCGCCGCGCACCGTCAACAAACACCTCGAGCAGATCTACGCCAAGCTCGGCGTCGAAAACCGTGCCTCAGCGGCGCTGAGGGCAGCCGATGCTCTGAACGGTGGATGAAGCGCACCAGCGGCAAGCGGAACCGGCAGCGGGAACCAACGGCTTGTCTAACCTATTGTTTTGGCGGAAATGCTTCCCGTCGAAAAGCCAGCAACTTTCGAGATACATCCACTAGCTCGCCGCCAACGAAATCGCTAAAGTGCAGCCGTCATTGAGGAGGAACGCCAAGCGTGGCCAATCGTCAGCATAGGGCGCACCGGAGCAGCATGTCCCGCCGGTCGAAGGGCCACGACTATCTCGGATGGGCATTGGTAGCAACCGCGGTTCTGGCGCCGCTGCCCCTGGGCGGCATTCGGGCCTTCTTTTTCATGCTCTATGCGGTCGTCGTCGCCGTGATGGGCGTGTTTTACGCAGTCGGCCTCTATCGCGGCCATGTCCGACCACGCCTGCCGTTGTCTGCGTTCGCCATACCGGTCGTCCTGTTCGGTCTTGTGATCGTCTGGTTGCTTATAACGCTTCTGCCAATCGGCATCGGCGCAGCACCCGAGTGGGCGGCGCTGTCGCCGTTGGCGGATGTCACGGGACGAGTTTCCATAGGTCCGGGCGCGACCTTCGACATGCTGGTGCGTTACCTGACCTACGCATTGTTCTTCGTGCTGGCAGTGCAGGTGTCCGTCGAGAAACAGCGGGCGAAGACACTGTTTCGTCTGATTTACTGGGGTATCGCGGCTCACGCGCTGCTTGCTCTCGCCTCGTTGACTTATTTCGGTGACGTCCTGCTGTTCCTGCCTAAGGACGCCTATTTCGGCGACGCCACCGGCGTGTTCGTCAACCGCAACAGCTTCGCTACCTTTGCCGCTTTCGGCGCCATCATGGGTGTAGCTCTTGTCTTCGGAGATGACGAAGACGACGTCGCCCGCTCGCGACTGAGCCGCCTGCTGGTCCGGCTAGGCTTCAATGTGGCGCCGCTCGCTCTGATTGGCCTCGCGCTCGCCTTTTCGCACTCGCGCATGGGCATGTTCGTGGCCGCGCTGGGCACCGGCGTTGTGGCACTGATTGCCGTATTCCGATCCACCGGCGCGCGCCGTATCCTTGCCGGCGTGCTCATTGTCGTTGGCCTTGTCGCGGGTGCTGTACTCGCCAACACCGGTGGCGTCCTGTTCGAGCGCATGGCGACGGTCGACCGCGATGCCGATATCCGGCTCGCCGTCTACGAACAGACCCTTGACCTCATCGCGTCCCGACCATTGATCGGTTATGGCGGTGGCACCTATGAAGATGCCTTCCGAGCGGTCAAGGCCGATCCCATCAGCCCCGATGTGACCTTCGACGCCGCCCATGATCTCTATCTGGAGCTTGCCACCGAACTCGGCATCCCCGCAGCAATCGCCGTCGTGCTGTCGGTGTTGCTATTGGCTGGAACCACGGCCGTTGCCGCCATACGCCGCGAAAACTGGATGATTCCAGCCGCTTCGGCTGCTGCCGTGCTTGCCGGAGGCGTCCATTCGCTGGTCGACTTCAGCCTGCAAATTCCAGCCATCGTGCTGATGATGCTGCTGATCCTTGCCCTCGGCTTCGCCCAGAGCCGACCGATCCAGCTTTCGGGAGAGTGATCGCTTGAAAGATTGGCCGGGCTCGACGTCCGGCCATCTTTTCTAGTCCTATCGGCCGCCAGCAAGCTTGCGATGGCGTTGAGCGATTCCCTGTACGCCATAGGGATAATCAGGCGGCATCGGCGAACTAACGGCCGAAAGTCGGTCCATTTCGTCGTCAGCGAGCCTGAAATCCGCGGCACCAAGGTTGTCGGCAAGTTGCCCCGGGGTGCGGGCACCGAGGATAACCGAGGTAACGGCTGGCCGGGCGGCCAACCAGGCGAGAGCCACCTGTGCCATCGTTACACCGCGCGTTTTGGCTATCTCCTCGACAGCCTCGATGATTGCCCATGTGCGTGCCTCGGCGTTGCGAGGACCATAGGCTTCCATGCCGCGATTGGGGTTTTCGCCGAGCCGCGTGGTGCCCGCCGGCAGCTCATCGCGCTTGTACTTGCCTGAAAGCCAGCCGCCACCGAGCGGCGACCATGGCAACAGTCCCATTCCTGCATCGAGACAAGCGTCGACGATCTCCAGCTCAATATCGCGCACCAACAGGCTATACTGCGGCTGCAATGTCACTGGCCGACTGTAATTCCTCGCCTTGGCAATCTCCGAAGCCTTCGCAATATGCCAGCCGACGTAATTCGAAAACCCGTAATAGGCGATCTTACCGGCACTGACCGCGTCGTCCAGAAAGCGCAGCGTCTCTTCGATCGGCGTCAGGGCGTCCCAGGCGTGCATCTGGTAAAGATCGACGCGTTCAACACCGAGCCGCCGTAGCGAGGCGTCGAGAGCGTCGCCGAGATGGCGGCGAGAAAGACCAAGATCATTTGGCCCAGATCCCATCGGGAATCGTCCCTTGGTGGCGACGACCGCCTGTCTCGCCTCGGTCGGCCTCGCCTTAAGCCAGCGGCCAACGATCTCCTCCGACGCCCCAGCCGAGTAGACATCGGCTGTATCGACGAAATTGCCGCCCGCGGCGAAAAAAACATCCAGCAGACGAAACGACGTTGCTTCATCGGACTCCGCGCCGAAAGTCATGGTGCCGAGGCAATGGACCGAGACGATGGTGCCGCTCGGTCCGAGCTTGCGATATTGCATGGGGTTCCTCCGCCTTGTTTGGCTAGCCGGACGGCTGGGCTTTCATGGGAAAGCGATCCGGCCACCGCTATTTATCACACAAATTCGCGTGGCCGGAGCATGTCCTTCTCGCTGATGTGCATCGATCTGATCGGACCCTCTGAAAAAGAGCGCTTTTGGGCGCCCCAAGGCTGGGAGTCCTTCCGTGCCCCTCATATGGAAAAGCCCCGGAAAACCGGGGCTTCTCGTTCGTCTTGGTCTGTCTCAGATCTCGGCCGCGGCTTCGTCTTCCGGCGGCCGGCTGCTCCAACCGAGCCGCTCGCTCGCCCGCATGACGACGTAGAACAGGAGCGGCACGAAGAACAGGCCAACGGTGGTGGAAGCGATCATGCCGCCCATCACGCCGATACCAATGGCGTTCTGCGCCGCCGAGCCGGCACCCGTCGCTATGGCAAGCGGAGTGACGCCGAGAATGAAAGCGAGAGACGTCATGATGATCGGGCGGAGACGAATGCGAGCGGCGTGCAACGCTGCTTCGATCAACCCCTCGCCTTGCCGCTGCAGGTCGCGAGCGAACTCGACGATCAGGATCGCATTCTTGGCGGCGAGACCAATGGTCGTGAGCAGGCCGACCTTGAGATAGACGTCGTTGGATTGCCCAAACAGCTTGGCGGCGAGCAGCGTACCGAGCACCGAGATCGGCACCGACAGCATAACCGCGAACGGGATGGTCCAGCTCTCGTAAAGGGCGGCAAGGCACAGGAACACCACCAGGAAAGCCACCGCATACAGCATGTTGGCCTGCGCGCCAGACAGCCTCTCCTGATAAGAAAGACCAATCCAGCCTGTGGTATATCCACCGCTCTGTTTAGAGGCCAAGGCCTCCATTTCGTTCATCGCTTGGCCGGACGACGCACCGAAACCTGCGTTGCCCTGGATATTGATTGCCGACACGCCATTGAAGCGCGACAGTTTGGGCGGGCCGAAAGACCAATTGGTCTCCACGAAGGAAGAAAACGGCACCATCTCGCCCGATCCGTTGCGGGCATACCAACGATTGAAGTCGTCGGGCGTCATACGGAACGGCGCATCAGATTGCAGGTAGACGGGCTTGATCTCACCGCGATCGATGAAGTCGTTGACGTAGGAGCCGGCCCAGGCAGTTGTTATGATCGAGTTGATGTCGGCCAATTCGATCCCGAGAGCCGTCGCCTTCTCCTGATTGATGTTGACGTGCAGTTGCATCTGATTGGGCTGAGCGTTTTCGCGCACCGCCATCAGCAGGGGATTCTGGTTCGCCTGCATCAGGACCTGATCACGGGCCGCTTCCAGAGCGGCGCGACCATTACCGGCGGTGTCCTGCAGATACATGTCGAATCCGCCGGTGATGCCCATGCCGGGAATAGCCGGCGGCAACAGCGTGAAGATCATGGCATCCTTGATCTTCGAGGTCGCCATCATCGCACGGCCAACGACGGCCTGCGCCGATAGCCTTGGGTCGGTTCGCCCCTTGAAATCCTTAAGGCGCACAAAGGCAAAACCAGCATTCTGGCCGGAACCGGCAAAAGAGAAGCCGGTCACCGCCATGACGCTCTCCACCGCCTCCGTCTCATTCTTCAGAAAATAGTCGGCATACTCGTCGACCACCTGCTTGGTGCGTTCCGTCGTCGCCCCAGAGGGCAGCTGGATCATGGCGAGCAACACGCCTTGGTCCTCAGTCGGGATGAACGAGCTCGGCAGCTTGTCGAACATGAAAACAGCGCCGCCAACCAGCGCCAGGAACACCACCAACATGCGCACGGGACGACCGATAATGCCGCGCACCGTCCGCTGAAAAACCGACGAGGAATCGTCGAAGCGGCGATTGAACCAGCCAAAGAAGCCCCGATGCCCGCCATGACTCGGCTTCAACATAGTCGCGCAGAGCGCAGGTGTCAGGACGAGGGCCACGATAACCGACAGCAGCATGGCCGACACGATCGTGACCGAGAACTGTCGATAGATAATACCTGTGGCACCGCCCATGAACGCCATGGGTACAAACACCGCCGACAGAACCAGTGCGATGCCGATCAGCGCGCTGGTGATCTCGCGCATCGACTTCTGGGTCGCCGCCTTCGGATGCAGCTTCTCCTCGGTCATGATGCGTTCGACGTTTTCTACAACGACGATGGCGTCATCGACCAGCAGACCGATGGCCAGCACCATAGCAAACATGGTGAGTGTATTGATGGAATATCCCATCACCGCGAGAACGCCGAAGGTCCCGAGCAGCACGACCGGTACGGCAATAACCGGGATCAGCGTCGCCCTGAAATTCTGAAGGAACAGATACATCACCAGAAAAACAAGGACGACAGCTTCGATCAGCGTCTCGACCACCTTTTCGATCGAGAGCGTTACGAAGGGCGTCGTATCGTAAGCGTATACATATTCTACGTTTTGCGGCAGCGACGGCTTCAGTCGGTCGAGCGTGTTGCGAACATTCTGAGCGGTTTGAAGTGCGTTGGCGCCCGAGGAGAGATTGACGCCAAAACCCGCGGCCGGTTTACCGTTGTAATAGGCTTGCGTGGAGTAGCTTTCGGAGCCGATTTCAACTCTCGCCACATCACCGAGCCGGACGATCGAACCGTCCCGCTGCGTTTTCAGGATAATATTGCGGAATTGTTCGGGTGTCTGCAACTGGCTCTGGGCGGTTATGGTCGCGTTGAGCTGCACACCCTCGACCGCCGGCCGTCCACCGATCTGGCCGGCAGAAACCTGCGCGTTCTGCGCCTTAACCGCATTTGCCACGTCACTGGGAGTGAGCGTGAACTTGTTGAGTTGATCCGGATCGAGCCAAATGCGCATAGCATAGCTCGAACCGAACAGTTGCAGGTTGCCGACGCCTTGGACGCGGAGCAGTTGGTCTTTGAGACGTGTCGAAACGATATCGGCGAGATCCGTGCCGTTGAGCGTCCCATCGCTCGACACCAGTGCCACTGCCATGAGGAAAGAGTTCGTCGACTTGCTAACAGTGATGCCTTGATCGATCACCGCTTGGGGCAAAGTTGATTCGATGAGTTGCAGTTTGTTCTGCGCCTGCATCTGAGCGATGTCGCCGTTGCCCTTGTTGGAGAAGGTCAGTGTGATCGACGACGAACCATCGGAGGTCGACGACGACTCCATGTAGTCGAGATTGTCGAGCCCGTTCATGTTCTGCTCAATGACCTTGGTCACGGCATTTTCGACGGTTTCGGCACTGGCCCCGGGATAGGTAGCTGAGATGCGCACGGTGGGCGGCGCGATCTCGGGGTATTGCGAGATCGATAGTGTCGAGATGGCAAGAAGTCCCGCCAGCATAATGGTGATCGCGATCACCCAAGCGAAAACGGGACGATTGATGAAAAATTGAGCCATGCCTTGCCTCGACGAGGTCGGTCCGCCGGTTGGGGCGAATCCGGAAGCGAAAATCGGTCAGCGCACCGATGTGCGCCACGCGGTCGGGCCGAAGGCGGCGTGAGCCGCCGGCCGGCCTGTTGATTGGTTCAGGGCGCCTTAGCCGGCGCGGCAGCGGGAGCTGCCTGCTGCTTGACGAGACCGTCGGCGCCAAGCTCCACCTCGGCAGACTTCACTTCCATGCCAGGGCGGATCTTCTGCACACCCTCGATGATCAGCCGATCGCCGTCGGACACGCCCTTTTCGACCACCCAGCTGAAGCCGTGGGCGCGATCAGCGGCCAGCATACGCGCCTCAACCTTGTTATCGGGTGTGAGAAAATAGGCCGTCGCTTGGCCGGTCACGCTACGGCTCACAGCACGCTGCGGCAGCAGGAAAATATTCTCCTCGGTGCCAATCTCAACGGCGGCACGCATATACATGCCGGGTAAAAGACGAAGCTTCGGATTGGCGAAGCTTGACCGAAGGGTAACTGTGTCGGTGGTTTCGTCGACATTGGCTTCGGTCGAGATGATGCGGCCGACTTCCTCGTAGGTCGAGTTGTCGTCGAGCTTGATAGTTACTTTCGGACCTTCCTTGCCCGCGCTGACACCGTCGCCCTCGATCGCCTGTCGCATGCGATTCATGCTGGTGCTCGACGCGCTGAGGTCGACATAAATCGGGTCGATCTGACGAATGGTGGCGAGAGCCGTTGCCTGCCCTGCCGTGACCAGCGCGCCCTCGGTCACCGAGGAACGACCGATCAAACCAGAAATCGGCGCCTTCACCTCAGTGTAGCCAAGGTTGATTTCCGCCGTGCGGACGGATGAGGCCGCGGAAGCGACAGCAGCCTTGGCCTGCAGGAGTGCCGAGCGTGCCTCATCGATGTCCTGCTTGGAAACACCATTGACGTTGGCGAGCTCTTGGTAGCGATCGAACTTCGCCTGCGCACTCGGTACGCTCGCCTCAGCCCGCTCGAGATCGGCTTTGGTTGCGTCGAGCGTCGCCTGATAGGACCGAGCATCGATCCGATAAAGGACGTCGCCGGCATTGACCCGCGAACCTTCCTCGAACACTCGCTTTTCGATGATGCCGCCGACCTGCGGCCGAATCTCGGCCACTGCCGAAGCCGCCGTGCGTCCCGCGACTTCCTCAACGATCGGGGCCGAAGCGGGATGAACGACGATAAAGCCGACTTCCGGCGCCGGCATCTGCATGCCGCCGGGCGCCCCACCGCCGGGCGCGCCAGCCGGCGCCCCGCCACTCTTGGCACCCAGCATGTCGCCGGCCTTGTGCAACACCGCACCCACCTGTTCACAGCCGGAGACCAGCGGCAACGCAACGGCGAGCAACAATGCGCCGCCAGCCAGCTTCTTGAGATTCGTCACTTCTTCTCTCCGGATACGGACGGCATGGTTTTTTGGGGATCGGTATTGGCAAGAGCGGCTAGGTTATCCGGCCGGTTCCACCAGCCACCACCGAGAGCTTGGAACAGCGCCACCGCGTCCAGATAACGCGAAGCTTCGGCGGAAGCGCGGGAGAGCCTTGCTGACTGGTAGGTGGATTGTGCCGTTAGCACGTCGGTATAAGAAACCGTACCTGCCTTGAACAGTGTTTGGGACAGATCGAGGCTTTCCTTCGCTGCCTTTTCCGCAGCAAGATACCCGGCAAGCGCCTGACGGTCGTGCTGCAGCGCACGCAACGCGTTGGCGACATCCTTAAAGGCGGCGAGGACGGTTGAACGATAGTTGGCTAACGACGCCTCATAGGCCGCGTCGGCAGCGCGCTTGCTATGGAGCAGCGCACCACCCTTAAAGATCGGTTGGGTAAGACCGGCGGCGATGCTCCACCCGGTGGCACTGGAAGCGAACAAATCGCCAAGATCGGCCGCCGATGTCGGCAGAGAGGCAGAGAGGGTCACCTGCGGCAGCATATCGGAGATTGCGACACCGATCTCCGCCGAGGCTCGATGAAGCTGCGCTTCCGCCGAGCGGATGTCGGGACGCTGTTCGACGAGCGCCGACGGGACGCTGAGGGGGAGTGCATGCGGCAAAACGAGGCCGGAAATGCGGAATTTACGGGAAGCGTATTGATTTGGAAAATCGCCAACCAGCGCGGCAATAGTGTTCTGTTGCTGCGACAAAGCTTTTTGCAATGCCGGCAGAGACGCCTGCGCCTGGGCGAGCGCCGCCTGCTGCTGCAGAACGTTGGCGCGTGCCGCCGTACCAACGCTGACCTGGTTGTTGAGAACGCCAAGCAACTCCTGATAAGAGGCAATCACCTCCTGCGAGGCGGCAATCTGTTCGCGATAGGACGCTTCCTGAATGACGGCCTGGGCCAGACTGGAGGTAACTGTCAGATAGGTTGCCTCCGCCGTGAAAGCCTGTGCCTCGGCCGAGGCCTTTGAGGCCTCCACGGACCTGCGAGTACCGCCGAAAATATCAAGCGGATAGGATAGCGACGGCGTAACGCTATAGAGCGTGTAAAGGCCGACGTTGGTGCTGCCGGTCGAATCGGCGCGCGTCGCACTGCTCGAGAGCGACAGGCTCGGAAAAAGGCTGCCACCCGTCGCAAGAGCCGTCTCGTTGGCCTGCTTCAATGTCGCCCGTGCTGCATCGAGATCCGGATTTTTCTCGATCGCCTGCTTCATCAGCGCGTCGAGATCCTTGTTGCGGAACAGCTCCCACCAACGAGCCGGAACATCGGCGCCATACGCGATGTTCGTGCCTGTCGCCCGACCGGCGGTAGCATCACCGGAGCCGAGATAGCCCGCTCCAGGATCCAGAGCTGGCTTTTCAAAGTCCGGACCGACCGCGCAACCGGCGAGCATCGTCACCGACAGGAGAAGAGAAACAAGCCGAGCCGGCGTCATAAATGCCCCCACCCCAAAGAACCAAACACCCGACGGGATACTCCCCTGTACGGTCAAAGCACAATCAAAAGACGACCACATGACCGGCTACCCGGCTCATCGTGTCGAAAAGGCCACCCCATTGAAGCTGGCAACCAAAATTCTTGATCGTACGCAAAGTCAAAGAAGACGTTTGGCCTATCTCAAAGTCAATCTGCGAACGAGAGCCGGGCGACAAAGTGAACAAACAAACGGCCCAAACTTGTGTGCCGATTCGAGGAAACCGACAAAAAAGTACCATATTTTGCAAATGATCACTTTTCAAGCGCGCAGGCTGAGGCCCCGGATCACGAAATCGACGAGGTGATCACACTTCTTTGTCATCTCCTCCACTGTGAACAGACTGAGGCCGCGAAACACGGCAGCTGGATCAAGGATGGTAACCAGGCAGTCGCAAACGGCAGCAGCGGTAACTTCAACGTCGCAGGGTGCAAATTCCCCATCGGCGACTCCATCATCGATCAGCTTCTCGAGCCGTCGCAGCAGCCGATGGAAGAAAGCAAGAGCGCTCGGTGGGGGGGTGGAATCGAGACCAATCAGGATTGCCATGCGCACCGGCATCTTGTCGCGAGCGAGGTGTATTTCCAGAATAAGATGCGCCATAGCCCGCAAACGAAGGGACGCCGAAGGGATGTCCGCTGTCGTTTCGATAGCCGCGTCGATCTCCATCACCCAACGTAACGCCACAGCATCGATCAGGCCGGCCTTATTGCCAAAATTCTTGAAGATATTGGCAGGCGACATACCGAGTGCTTTAGCAATCGACCCGATGGTCATATTCGCATAGCCCAATGCCTGCAGCTGCAGCTCCGCCTCATCGATAATTTCCGCGCGCGTATCGGCGCTCTTGTGCCAGGATCTTCTTGCCATGACCGGTTTTCTACCGCGAACCGTTCACCTCAGCCATTGGCGTTTAGCTGGAGTCAGCTTTTCCGCCGGATGGGCGTGTCCGTGACGCCGCTGGCGACGAAATCCGCCGGCAAATCTCAAGCCCCTTGCTGGATTGGAATTTGAGCCAGCGTCAAAACCGAGCTAAAGGCTTCAGCAACGCCGATTGAGGGGAGCTTGCCATGAAGATCGTGATGATAGGATCTGGCTACGTTGGTCTTGTTTCGGGGACATGCTTTGCCGATTTCGGCCATGACGTTGTGTGCATGGACAAGGCGGTGGAGAAGATCGAGGCGCTGGAGCGCGGTGAGATCCCCATCTATGAGCCCGGTCTCGAGGCGCTGGTAGCCGCCAACGTTAAGGCGGGCCGTATCACCTTCACGACCGACCTCGCCGGTCCGGTGGCCGAGGCCGACGTGGTGTTCATCGCCGTCGGCACGCCGTCGCGGCGCGGCGATGGCCACGCCGATCTGTCCTACGTCTATGCCGCTGCCCGCGAGATCGCCGCGGCGGTGAAGGGCTTCACCGTGGTGGTCACCAAGTCGACGGTGCCGGTCGGCACCGGTGACGAGGTCGAGCGCATCATCCGCGAGACCAACCCGGCCGCCGACGTCGCCGTCGTCTCCAATCCCGAGTTCCTGCGCGAAGGCGCGGCGATCGATGACTTCAAGCGGCCCGACCGCATCGTCATCGGCTATGAGGACGAACGGGCCCGCGAGGTGATGACCGAGGTCTACCGGCCGCTCTATCTCAACCAGGCGCCGCTGCTGTTCACCAAGCGCCGCACCTCCGAGCTGATCAAGTATGCCGGTAACGCCTTCCTGGCCATGAAGATCACCTTCATCAACGAGATCGCCGATCTCTGCGAGAAGGTGGGCGCTGACGTGCAGCAGGTGGCGCGCGGCATCGGCCTCGACGGCCGCATCGGGGCGAAGTTCCTGCATGCCGGCCCTGGCTACGGTGGCTCCTGCTTCCCCAAGGATACGCTGGCGCTGGTCAAGACCGCTCAAGACTATGACAGCCCCGTGCGCCTGATCGAGACCACCGTCGCCGTCAACGACATCCGCAAGCGGGCGATGGCGAGGAAAGTCATTCAGGCGGTGGGCGGCGACGCCCGTGGCAAGACGGTGGCCGTGCTCGGCCTCACCTTCAAGCCGATGACCGACGACATGCGCGACAGTCCGGCGATCTCCATCATCCAAGCGCTGCAGGACGCCGGCGCCACGGTGCGCGGCTTCGATCCCGAGGGCATGGACAACGCCAAGAAGCTGATCGACAACATCGCCTATGTCGGCAGCGCCTATGAGGCGGCCAAGGATGCCGACGCGGTCTGCATCGTCACCGAGTGGAACGAGTTCCGGGCGCTGGACTTCCCCCGCCTCAAGGCCGTGATGAAGGCGCCGGTGCTGGTTGACCTCAGGAACATCTATCGTCCTGAAGAGATCGAGAAGCACGGCTTCAGCTATACCAGCGTCGGGCGCGGCTCACCGATCGCCGGTTCCGTAGCCCAGGCGGCCGAGTGATGCGCTTCCTGATCACCGGCACCGCCGGCTTCATCGGCTTCCATCTCGCCCGGCGTCTTCTCGACGCCGGCCACTTCGTGGTCGGCTTCGACGGCATGACGCCCTATTATGACGTCCGGCTCAAGGAGGCGCGGCACGCCCTCCTCGAACGGTCGAACGGCTTTCGGGCGGTGATCGGTCAACTGGAAGACGCTGAAGCGCTCAAGCAGGCGGCTGAGCTGGCCGAGCCCGAGGTGATCGTCCACCTCGCCGCCCAGGCCGGCGTTCGCTACAGCCTCGAGAACCCACGCGCCTATGTCGACGCCAACCTCGTCGGCAGTTGGAACGTGCTGGAGCTGGCCAAGGCGTGCGAAGTGAAGCACCTGATGCTCGCCTCGACGTCGTCGGTCTATGGTGCCAATGACAAGGTGCCGTTCGCCGAGGCCGACAAGACCGATGAGCCGCTGACGCTCTACGCCGCCACCAAGAAGGCGATGGAGGCGATGGGCCACTCCTACGCCCACCTGTGGAAGATCCCGACCACCGCTTTCCGCTTCTTCACCGTCTACGGTCCCTGGGGCCGGCCGGACATGGCGCTGTTCAAGTTCGTCGACGCCATCGAGAAGGGCGAGGCGATCGACGTCTACGGCGAAGGCAACATGCGGCGCGACTTCACCTATGTCGAAGACTTGGTGGAGGCGATCGTCCGGTTGGTGCCCGTCGCCCCGAGCGAAGACAACCGCGTCACCGCCGAGGGCGTGATCGACACACTGTCGAAACAGGCACCGTTCCGCATCGTCAACATCGGCGGTGGCCAGCCGGTCGGCCTCTTGGACTTCATCACAGCCATCGAACAGGCGCTCGGCAAGCCCGCCGCCCGCAACCTCTTGCCCATGCAGAAAGGCGACGTGCCGCAGACCTACGCCGCACCCGATCTTCTCAAGGCGCTCACCGGCTACGTGCCGGACACCGATGTGCCACACGGCGTCCAGAACTTCGTCGAATGGTACAGGACCTGGAAGGGCTGAAAGACAAACGGGCAAGCGACCCCAAAAGGCTCGCTTGCCCGCAATTTGAAAAGCATCCGCTCGACCGACCGATAGCGAGCTGAACAGTCTGCCCTCAGTTTCGCTGGTAGATATCCTCGATGCGCTCGATATCGTCGTCGCCGAGATAGGCACCCGACTGCACCTCGATCAGCTCCAGCGGGATTTTGCCCCGGTTGGAGAGGCGATGACGGGCGCCAAGCGGCACATAGGCCGACTGGTTGATGGTGAGAAGACGCGGCGCTTCACCCTCGATCTCGATGGTCGCCGTACCGTTCACCACCACCCAATGCTCGGCCCTATGTTGGTGACGCTGCAACGACAGCACCCCACCCGGATCGACCACGATATGCTTGACGGCAAAATGCGATCCGCCAACCAGCGCCTCAATGTAGCCCCAGGGACGGAAGTCGCGCCGATGCAGCGTCGCCTCGCCACGCCCGCGCTCCTTCAGAGTATCGACCAGCCCCTTGACGGCTTGCGCCTGTTCGCGTGGCACGACCATCACCGCATCCGGCGTCGCCACCACGACAAGCCCCTCGGCGCCGACAACCGTCGTCAGGATGCCCTGGCTGTGAACCAAGCAATCGTGTGAGGCGAGGATCACGCCGTCGCCGTGGATGGCGTTACCCTCCTCGTCGCGCTCGCTCACCTGCCAGATGGCATCCCAGGCACCGACGTCCGACCAGCGGAAGCGCCCCTTCACCACGGCGATCTCCGCCGTCTTCTCGATCACCGCGTAGTCGATCGATGTCTTGCGCGCTGCCAAAAAGGCGTCCGGATCAAGCCGGACGAAGCCAATGTCCTCGGACGCCTTGTCGACGGCTTCGGAAGCGGCGGCGACAATGTCGGGTGCAAACTTGCCGAACTCAGCCAGCATCTGGCTGGCCTTGAACAGGAAATTGCCCGAATTCCATAGATATCCCTGCCGGAGATACTCGAGCGCAGTTGCAGCGTCCGGCTTCTCGACGAAAGCGTCAACGAGGCAGAGATCGTCGTTGCCATTCAGCGCGGCACCGGGGCGGATGTAGCCGTAAGCGGTCTTCGGCTCGGTCGGGACCAGGCCGAACACCACGATCTTGCCGGCCTCGGCTGCTGTGAGACCAAGCCGGACGGCGTCGCGAAACACCTCGTCGTCGAGCACCACATGATCGGCGGCCAGCGCCAGCACCGCGCTGCCTGGGCGCGTCTTTTCGACAAAAGCCGCGGCGGCGGCAACGGCGGCGGCACTATCGCGGCGCGACGGCTCCAGCACAACGGTTACCTTGACACCAACATCGGCCGCTTGGCGGCGGGCGAAGAAGCGGAAGGTATCGGAGGTGATCACCACGGGGTCGTCGAACAGCGTGGGGTCAGCCACGCGCCGCAACGTTTCCTGGTAGGTCGAAAGCTCGCCCGTCAGCGGCTGGAACTGCTTGGGGAAGGAATCGCGCGAAGCCGGCCATAGACGGGTGCCGGAGCCGCCCGCCAAAATGACCGGAACGATCTTGGGAGATGCTTGGGACATAGGTTCTCTCAGGCGGCGAAATGGCGGTTGAGGGCGGCCAGCATGTCGGCGAGCAACGCGTCGGTCGCGGCTGCGCTGTCCGTCTCGACATAGCAGCGGAGCTCCGGCGCGTTACCGGACTGCCGGAAGTGGACGATCTCACCGTTCGACAATACCAGGCGAAGCCCGTCGGTGTGGTCGACGGCCACCGGCGCTGCGAGACGCGGATCGAGTGCAACGCGCGCCTCACGCGAGCCGTCGATGGCAAGCAGCAGCTTTGCCCCATCGGCGGGGGCGATCTTCTTGAGACGATCGGCCTTCATGACACGCGGCGGCAAGTCTGCGACCAACGCTGACAAAGGCCTCTTCGCCTCGGCGGCGGCAACAAGGGCGGCGACCATCGGCAAGATGGCATCGCGAGTAGGCAGACGCGCGAGCGAGCCACCGGAAAGCGCGATGTCACTTTCGGTCAGGAACCCACCGTTGGCCTCGAAGCCAACGACGGGTGCCGTTTTGGCAGCCGCCATACCGGCAACGACGTAAGGGGAACCGATGCGGGTACGGACGACAGTCTCGAACCAGCCGGTCATCTCGATAGCCGATGTCGAAGAGATCGGCGTCACCACGGTCTTGGCACCGAGCCGACGAGCCGTAAGGATGCCGAGCACATCGCCATTTACCTGGCGACCGGCCTCGTCAATCACCAGGGGACGGTCGCCGTCGCCGTCGGTTGAGACCACGGAATCCAGCCGGTGAGCGGCAATCTCGCCCTTGGCGCGGGAAAGATCTTCCGGATCAAGTGCTTCGGTATCCACTGCGATGAAGCGGTCAGAACGGCGGAACGGAAACACCTCGGCGCCCAGGCCCTCGAGAATGCGGCCCGTGAGATCACGGCCCACAGCCGAATGCAGGTCGAGCCCGACCCGTAGCCCCTTAAGTGGCCGACCAGCGAAGGCGTCGGTATAGCGGGCGACATAGGCTTCGGCGATGGCCGGATCAACAGGTGGCAGGTTACCGCCGCCAGCGGAAAGAGTCTCGGCAATCAGAGCTTCGGCGCGGTCGCGCACAGGCGCCTCATCTTCCTTCAGGAATTCGCCATCGGGGCGATAGAATTTGATGCCGTTATAGTCTTCGGGAATGTGGCTACCGGTCACCATGACGGCCGGCGACTGACGGGCCAACGCATATACAGCCAGCGCCGGGGTCGGCACGTTGCCGGCATAAACAGGCGTCCAACCGGCAGCGGAAATGGCGGCCGCGGCATAGCCGGCAATCTCTGGACTGGACGCCCTGAGATCGGCACCAAGGTAGACAGTCCGCGACGAAACGCCGGAACAAATTACTTCCAGAAAGGCTCGTACATAAGCGGCCGTGGTAGGGCCTGTGAAATCAATAGCCGGGCCACGAAGACCCGACGTTCCAAAGCTGACGGACATGATATCTCACAGTCAAGAAGGACGATGATCGGAAGAAGTTGGCGGAATCTATCGAAGGAACGAAAAACCCTTTTATAGAGCGTGTAATCTGACGAACTAACGGGTGCAATCTCGCTGCGCGGCGGCCGCGGAGCTATTCGATTGGTAAACGTTGCAGAAGATAGGCCGGTTCCCTGGCATCGACACCGGCGATGACGAACCCGGCAGCAAGAGAGGCCTCGATCTCCTCACGGACCCTAAGGCGCTCAGCGCTCGCCGCAGCCGGATCGGCTCTAAGCAATCCGGCGAAATCTGAAGGTAGGGCGATCCGGCGGGCAGTTGCGACCTGGCTGGCCGTCAGCGCGGCCTCCCCTGCCCGGCATCGGGCGTAGCGATCGCCGTCCAGTCTCCAATCGACGAGCAAGCGGTCGGATGCGGTACCTGCGTTGATGCCGCCCATTTTCCCGTAATAGTCGCGGTGATAGGTGCTTGATGTCGCGCCAAGACGACCGATGTTGAGGGCGGCGTTGGGAAGGCGCAGCGGATCGTAGGTCCAACGCACGTGCCGTATGCCTCGCTGGAGGCACCAGTCGGCCTGATAGAGCTTCAACTTCAGGCCGAGCCCCAAGCCACGCGCTTCGGCGCGCACGGCGAGACGATGCGAATGCTGCACGCCGGGCGTTGCCGTTGGGAAGGCGAAGACGTAGCCGATCAGGCGGTCCTTAACAAAGGCGCCGGCGGCTAGTCCCCCCTCGGCCTGAATGACCATCATCAGATCGCCAGGATCGGTCTTGTCGTCCGGACCCCACACGTCGCGTTGAAGATCCTCGGCGGCGTGGAACTCGACCATGCCCGAAAGATCGCGGATAACAGGCTGAGTATCTATGGAGCTCATGCGGAAAAGCCCCGAACCGACCGGGTGACGTTGTCGAGCGCATCGCGATCAAGGTGAACACCGATGCCCGGCCCCTCCGGTACAGGCATGCGACCGTCAACGGTCTCCAATTTCTCGACGATGATGTCGCGGTGGAAATAACGGCTCGCCGACGAAGTATCGCCGGGCTTACGGAAGTTGGGAAGCGTCGACAGATGGATGTTGTGAGCGCGGCCGATGCCCGATTCCAGCATGCCGCCGCACCAGACGGGAACGTCGAAGGCGGCGGCGATGTCGTGGATGCGGATCGCCTCGGCAAGCCCACCGACACGGCCGACCTTGATGTTAATCACGCGCGTTGCATCGGCCTGGAGCGCCCGCCGGGCGTGACCAGCACTGCGGATGCTTTCGTCGAGGCAAATGGGCGTCTTGAGCCGGCTCTGCAGCACCGCATGGTCGGCGATGTCGTCGTGGGCCAGCGGTTGCTCGACATATTCAAGGTGGAAATTATCGAGCTGGCCGAGCACCGCCCAATCGGACAGGCGGTAGGCACTGTTGGCGTCGACCGACAGCTTGATGTTGGGGAAGGCCCGGCGCACCGCTTCCAACAGTTCGACGTCATGGCCCGGCATGATCTTAAGCTTGATGCGCTTGTAGCCCTGCGCCACATGGCTCTCCACCAGCGACAGCGTACCGTCGATCGGACCGATACCGAGCGATACGCCGACGTCAACCGCCTCGCCCGAACCACCGATCAACGTCTTGAGTGGCAGGTCGAGCCATTTGGCCCACAGATCCCAAAACGCCATCTCGACGGTGGCGAGCGCCATCCGGTTGCCGCGCCATGGAGAGAGTAACCTTTCGACAGCGGCCGGGTTATCGAACGATTGCCCCATCATCGACGGCAGAATGGTCTCGCCGATCAGATCCATGGCACCGGCGATCGTCTCCTCGAGAAAGTCGGGTAGCGGATCCATCACCCCCTCGGCGTAGCCTTCCAAACCGCCGGCAGAAAGCGTCACCAGCGGAAAGACACGTTCGGTCATGGTGCCGGTGGAGATGGTGAAGGGGTTGACCAAGGGCAGCCGGACGAGCCTCAACTCGGCACGCTCGATTGGCGGAAGGGAACGGGTCATCGGCGGAACCTCCGGGAAAAGCCCGGGAACGGTAGGCTGCTGCAAGTTTCTTTGCAAGATTGACAGCCGGCAATTTCCCTGTCAGCGTTCCCGCGAATTCAGGTGGGAGCTTAGGGTGAAGGAACGGCGTGGCACAAAGGAAACGGCGGGATCAGGCGCCGACCTTAGGCGCCGCATCGAGGAAAGCCTTGCCGCCGCCACACGGACGGAAGCAGCCATCGCAGGCTTCTTTTTGAGCGATCTTTCCAGCCTGCCCTTCGAAACCGCCGGCTCGGTTGCCCGCCGGATTGGCGTGTCCGAAGCCTCTGTCGGCCGCTATTGTCGCGCTATCGGCTTCCGCCATTTCAAGGATCTTAAAACATCGCTCAGGAGTGACCTCGGCGATCGCGCCTTTCTGATTGGCGACCGATTGCGCGATTTCGCCGAACGCAACCGGACTGGAGACAGCCGAGCCCTCGAAAAGGAAATCGCGGCCATTGTGGCCAACCATGAGCTGGCCGCGAAACCTGCCTTCCGCGCCGTGGCGGCGCGGCTCGCCCGCGCCGATAAGGTCTTCGTTGCCGGCTTTCAGACCGAGCGCGGCCACGCCCAGTATCTCGCCCACGGTCTTTCCTACCTCCGGCCGAACGTGCATCTGATGGACGCCGCCGACGGAACCTTTGCCGAACTTTTGCTCGGTACGCCTTCGGAGACGGCTCTGGTGATCATCGACGGTCGCCGTTATTCGCGCCTCGCCCGCCATCTCGGCATTGCCGCCCGCAACGCGGGTACGCACGTGACGCTGATCACCGATCCCTATTGCACCTGGGGCAGCGAAGCAGCCGACGAGGTGTTCGCCGTCAGCACCGATTTCGATCAGTTTTGGGATGCAACGTCGGCGATGGCAAGCCTGATCGGCCTGATCGTCAACGCGGTATTTGCCGAGCTGGGACCGGAGGTGGAGGCGCGCCTCAATGCGGTATCGGCGCTTTACGGCGACTTTATCGGTCACACCGTCGTGGGCGGGCGAGACCGTCCGGCACAACGGCCGGCCGCTAATCGTCCTCGCCGCAAGACCGAAGCTGCAGGCAAATAAGACGGCTTGTCGCCCCGTGCGGAGCGGACCAACTCTGCTGTTGCGTTTTTTAAAAGCAAAACGCCCGACATCCTTGCGGATCGGGCGCTCGACCTGAACAACTCGGCTAGCAGCCACCTATGTCAGAGACCGGAGATCCGGCTGCCGCCAGCGCGGACATACTGACGCTCACGGAATTCCGAACCGAAGCCGCGCACATAGCTGGTGCCCCGCTCGACGGCGCGGGATTCGCGGAACGTCCTGTTGAGGGGAGCCTGGGCGAACATCTCGGTTTCCTTTCCATGTGCCGAACGACCTTGTTCGACGCCGCTGATATAGGCTTTCGATCACATATACGAAAGTCGTATTCGCTGAAGGCCGACCAAAGAAAATCTAAAAGCAGCGTTAGGTTCTCCTTTACCTTTATCGAGGGCCACCGCTCGATCAGGCCTTGAGTGTAAAGCGAATGGGGTCAAAGCCCTCGACGATTGCGACCGCCATCTCGCCCGACACAATGGCGTGGCCGCCGCCGAAGGCTCCGGTGGTCACCACCTCCCCCGCCCGAAGCGGAAGCGAGCGCGTTGGCAAGCCAACTCAGGGGATGGGCGGGGTCGCCTGAGGCGGTGTCCGCCTTTGTGGTCCGCGACGACACGTCCGCGAACCTCAAGTCGCACAGCCATGTTCGCATGCACGCGAGCGCGCCGGTTACAAGTTTCAGGAGCGCGCCTGAAAAGCGCAGAGAATAACGCCTGCCGTCGACGGCTGTTTAGAAGGTGTGCCGATAGACGCGGAACCCATCGCTTAGCCGATGGTTGCTGGTTGGATTGCCGGGAAACTGCCACATTCGGAGGCGGAGCGGACCGGCCTCCGTCTACTGCCATCCTCCCCATCCAAGGCGGTCATTCGTAAGGATATGATCCATTGTGACGACCAAGCCACCCGTCACGTCAGACACTCCAGGGGCGCGGACGTCGGACGGCCCTAGTGTCGAGACGCTTCTCGAATTCCAGCACCGGCACGCGGTGGCGCCGGAACAGGTGCCTCACCGGGCACATTGGCGGCGACGCCTGCGCCAGCTCTATGTTGGAACGGATCCCAAGGCGGTGCGCTTTCAGTGGGCGTTTGCCACAGTCGACCTGATCATCATCGCCTTCTTCATCTTGAGCCCGGTCCTGCAGGAGTGGCGGGCCTTCCTGTGGTTCGACTATGCCGTGGCTTGCCTGCTCGCCAGCGACCTGGCGGCAAGGGCTGTGGCTGCCATCAGCCTTCGGCGGTGGTTGCGACGACCATCCGTCTGGGTGGATTTCATCGTGCTGGCAACGCTGCTGGCCCCCCTCTGGGTTGCCAACCTCGGTTTCCTGCGTATCCTTCGCCTTTGGACCTTGTCACAGAAAGACGTCTTCTGGCGCTCGCTGCGTCGGCGAGGCTACTGGGAGTGGGAAGACGTTGGGCGGGCGGCGATCAATCTCATCACCTGTCTCTTCGTCATAACGGGCTTCGTCTACACCGCCTTCGCACGGCCCGGTTCGGGCATGGAGGGCTGGATAGACGCGCTTTATTTCACCGTCGCCACCGTTACCACCACCGGCTTCGGCGACATTACCCTTCCCGGAACGATCGGCAAGCTGACGTCCATCGTCACCATGATCGTTGGCATCTCTTTGTTCGTGCGTTTGGCGCAGGCGCTATTTCGCCCTTACAAGGTCGCGTTCCGCTGTCCGAAATGCGCGCTCATGCGGCACGAACCGGACGCCGTCCATTGCAAGGCCTGCGGTCACCTCCTGGCAATTCCCGACGAGGGGAACGGGTGAGTCGCGAAAATGGCACATCGGAGCCGCTGATCGGTAACCCTCCGTCTGGACAAGACGCTCTTTATCTCGCTTGATGCCGCCAAACCATGGCTGCGCCGCCGTCAGCGGCGTATCATGGAACACGACGCACGTGCCCGACAACGAGGAACCGCCATGACCGAAACGCTGAGCCAGCTGCGCAGGATCGCGCAGAACCCAACCCTGAGCTTCAAGCAGAAGGCACATGCGCTGGCGATCGAAGCCGAGAATATGCTGCCCTACGTGCTGCTCGACACCGAGACGCGCGCCGCGCTTGATGCCCGCATCATCTGCGACATGTACGAGGGACACGCGCCCTACAAGCCGCGCTACGTGCTGCCCGACTACGAGGTGGTACTACGGAACGGCTCCGAACATCTGGAGCTGCCGAAGCCGGAAACGCTTGACGAAGCAATCAGCACATTGCAGATCGCCTACCATCACGTACCCTCCGTAACCGGCATGCCGGTGTTTATCGGCCATCTTGACGCGCTGCTCCTGCCCTTCTGCGACGGCGTTTCCGACGACGACCTCTATCGCAAGATCAAGCTGTTCTGGCGCTACATCGACCGTGTGCTGCCGGACGCCTTCCTGCACGCCAACATCGGCCCCACCGACAACCGCGTCGCCCGCGCCATTCTCCGTGTCGACGCCGAGCTGAAGCAGGTAGCGCCCAACCTCACCTTTCTCTACGACCCCGAAGTCAGCGGCGAAGCCATGCTGCGGCTTTGCACCGACAACATCATCGCCTGCTCCAAGCCCCACATCGCCAACCACCCGATCCACCGCGAAGTGTTCGACGAGCCGGGCTACGCCATCGTCAGCTGCTACAACGCCCTGCCTCTCAGGGGCGGCGCCGCGTCGCTTGCCCGGATCAATCTCAAGAAGGTGGCCGAGGCAAGCGCCAGCGAGGCCGAATTTCTCGATGTCCAGCTGCCGCGCTACGTCAATCTCAACGCCCGCCTGATGCGCGCCCGCATCGACTATCTGTTCCGCCAGTCGGGCTTCTTCGACGGCAACTTCCTCGTCGAGGAAGGCTGGATCGACAAGGACCGCTTCACGGCGATGTTCGGCATCTTCGCCATGGCCGAGGCGGTCAATCAGTTGCAGGATATCGCCGGACGGCCTGGCCGCTACGGCCATGATGCCGCGGCCAACGCCCTTGGCCACCGCATTTCGGCCCGTCTCGCCGAGCTTGTCGCCCGCGAACCGATGGAGCACGTCTGGCGCGGGGTTGCCATGCTGCACGCCCAGGCCGGCCTCTCCAGCGACGCCGGCACCACCCCCGGCGTGCGCATTCCCTATGGCAGCGAGCCCGACCCGGTCAGCCACGTGCAGGCGCTCTTGCCGCACCACCAGCACTATCTTTCAGGCGTATCGGAGATCCTGACCCTCGACGAAACGGTGCGAGCCAACCCCGAAGCGGTGTTCCAGCTTGCCAAGGGTGCCCTGCAACTCGGCTTCCGTGAGTTCACCGCCAATGTCGCCGGCAACGATCTGGTGCGCGTCACCGGCTTCATGATTCGCCTCTCCGACGTCAAGCTTTACAACGCGGCGAAAGGATCGCGCGTCAATACGACAGCGCTTGGGGCTGAGGCGGCTGAAACGGTGCATATTCTCGCCCGTAAGCCTCGGGTTGTCGGGCTGGAGCTGATGGCAGGTTCGGGTGTCTAACGGCGTCGCCGCCGTCAGCAAATTCCTGACCTGGTCGGTAGTCGACGGGCCGGGAAATCGCTTCGTCCTGTTCCTGCAGGGCTGCAACTATCGTTGCATCACCTGTCACAACCCGCACACCATCGGCGTCTGCTGCGACTGCGGCGCCTGCGTTGCCGTTTGCCCGTCGGGCGCGCTGAACCGAACCGGTCGCAAGGTTGCCCACGACCCCGCTGTCTGCATTGCCTGCGATAGCTGCCTTGCGGCTTGCCCGACACGCGCCAACCCGATGGTAAAGCGCATGACGGTGGAGGACGTACTTGGCCTTCTCCGCCGCAATGCCCCCTTCCTCAACGGCCTCACCGTGTCAGGCGGTGAGGCGACGTTGCAGCTCGACTTCCTGATCGACCTGTTCACGGCCGTCAAGGCGGCGCCGGACCTCGCCCATCTGACGCTGTTCATCGACAGCAACGGCCATCTGCCGGCCGAAGGCTGGCAAAAGGTACTGCCGCTGACCGATGGCGTCATGCTCGACATCAAGGCTTTCGACACCGAGCGCCACCGCCGCCTCACCGGCACCGACAACGATCTGTCGCTCGCCTCGGCCAGACTGCTGGCCGACGCCGGCAAGCTCTACGAATTGCGCTTCCTGCTGATTCCCGGCGAGACCGACCATCCTGAGGAAATCGCAGCCCTCGCCACTCTGGCATGCGCACTCGGTTCGCAGACGCGCCTCCGCCTCAACGCCTTCCAACACCACGGGGTGCGCGGACCAGCCGCCAGTTGGCTGCCCATGCCGCGCGCTGGCGTCGAAGCTGCGGCCGCCACTCTAAGGGCCAACGGCGTTGCCGAGGTAGCGGTGCCGTCGGTCTGGTTACCCTGAAGCGGCGCGACAAACGTAAGGTTCGATCTGCGGGCGTCAATTGGCGACTTTCAATGAAGTCTATGTCGGGCATTGAATTTCCTTCGCCCGCCGGCGTGCCCATGTTCGGTGCATATGACGCCGCTCGCCAAGGAAGCCGCCACCCCATGCTGATGCACCACCTGCTCTATCGCGCCGCCGAGCGCGTCCCGGACGCTCCTGCCCTCAACTGGGTGGATCGCAACCTGGCGCTCACCGCCGAACAAGCGGTAGGCGGCATGGAGAGAATGGCCGGTGCCTTGGCTCACCTCGGCATCTCGCCCGGTGACCGGGTGCTGATCTTCGCCCATAACGGCATGGATTATCTCCTGGCCATGCTCGGGATTTGGCGACTCGGCGCCATCTCGGCCTTGGTGAACGTGAAATACGCCGACGATCTCGCCTATTACGTCGGCGATCACCGTCCCAAGGCGATCATCTATACCCACGACATGGAAGGACCGGTGAAGGCTGCCGCCGCGGCGATAGGTTGCGTCTCTCATCTCATCTGCATGGACGGTCCACAGGACGGCGCCCACGCGCTGCCGGAACTGATGGCGGCCAACTTTGCCCCACCGACCGACCCTGAAGACGCCACGGCGATCGCCCATCTTTCCTACACTTCTGGCACAACGGGCAAACCCAAAGGCGCCTGCCTCGCCCACGAGCCGACCGTTACTGCCGCCCGCTGCATTGGCGAACGACTGCGCATCCGCGCCGCCGACCGCTCCTTCGGCCCGACGGCCCTGTCGAGCTCCTATCAGCTGGTGGCCAACCTGCTGCCACCGATGGCGGCCGGTGCCATCGTCAATGTCATGGGAAAGTGGACGCAGGCGACCGGCTGGGACGCGCTCGAACGGACCGGAGCCACCGTGTTCGTCGGCAATCCGGTTGTGCTGACCGAACTTCTCGAGGAATCGCAGACGCGTGGCCGACTGCCATCACCGCTGCGCTTTGGGCTTTCAGGCGGAGGGCCGGTACCTCCTACCTTGCGAAAGGCCTTCCGCGACGTGTTGAAGCTGCCGTTGGTCGAAAGTTTTGGCCAAAGTGAAATCGGCGGTTTCTTCGCCCTCGGCTTTCCCGAACTCGAACGGGATGACGGCAAACTGGTTCGCGTCGGGCCGGGCACGCCGGACAAGGAGGTGGCGATCCTGACCACCTCCGGCACCCGAGCTCCCATTGGAACCGTGGGTGAGATCTGCCTGAGGGGTGGCTTCATGGCCGGCTACTGGGGCCGGCCAGAGAAAACAGCTGAAGCAACGCGGGGCGGCTGGCTGCATTCCGGCGATCTCGGCAGCATCGATGCCGATGGCTATGTGACCATGCGCGGCCGCGTTGCCGAACTCGTCACGGTAGATGGCGTAGATTGGTTCCCTCGGGACGTCGAGGAGGCGCTCGCGGCTCAACCGGGCGTACTGCTGGCCGCGCTGGTCGGCGTGCCCAATCCCGCTGGTGGGAGTACCCCAATCGCCTACATAACAGAGCGCCACGGGGAAACGGTCGATCTTGCCGCGCTCAAGGCGACCATCGCAGCGCTCGTACCCTACGACTTGACGCCGCTGATCATCCGCAAGGCGACGAGCCTTCCCATGACGCCAACCGGCAAAATCGCCAAGGCGACACTCGCCGCCGAAGCCGCAGCGTGAGCGACGACATGACATCCTTTTCCTGGTGGAATCTCTCGACCGCCGACTTCGCAGGCCGCGATCTTTCAAAGACGGTCGCGGTGCTGCCCGTCGGCGCGGTCGAGCAACACGGCCCCCACTTGCCGGTCAGTGTCGACGCGGCAATCAATGCCGGCGTATTGGCCGATGCGCTCGCCAAACTCGCCGCCGATACCGACGTTCTGGTGCTGCCTCCATTGCCCTACGGCAAGTCCGATGAGCACATCGCTTTTCCCGGAACGATTGCCGTTACGGGCGAAACGCTGGCACGCATCTGGTTTGAAATCGCCGAAAGCGTTCATCGCGCCGGCGTCCGCAAGCTGGTGTTCTTCAATGCTCATGGTGGTCAGATCGCCCTGATCGACATCGTTTGCCGCGATATCCGGGTGAAGCTCGGCATGCTGGCGGTTGCCTGCTCGTGGTTCCGCATCACGACAGTCGACGACATCATTCCAGCCGCCGAATCGGCGCATGGCATTCACGGCGGAGATCTCGAGACCAGCGTCATGCTGCATCTGCACGGCGATCTCGTTGCCATGGACAAAGCCGAGGATTTCGTTCCGCTGACGGTGGAGATCGAGGCTTCCGGCAGCCTGCTGACCGCAGAGGGCGCCGTCGGCTTCGGCTGGCAGGCGCAGGATCTTCACCCCAAGGGCGTTGCCGGCAATGCCAAGGTCGCCACTGCCGAAAAGGGACGGATCATCGTCGATCGCGCCGGGTCGGCTTTCGTTTCACTGTTGGGGGACGTTGCTGCCTTTGACCTTGATCGGCTGACCCCCAAAACGGCCTTCTCCGGCTGAGCGATCAAGCGCTTGCAGCGAGCCTGCGTAACCGGCGGCGGCGATACGCCTCGCTCAGGCCAACCAGCAGCGCCGTCAGGACGAGCACCACCACCTGCATGGCGTTGAGATCGGGCCTGAGTTCGCGCCGGAATTCCGAGGCGACCATCAGCGATAGCGGCTGGGTTCGGCCGGCGAGGAACATGGCGATGGTCAGATCGGCCAGCGACAGGATCACGCCAACCGAATAGGCACCCGACAGCGCCGGCCTGATTTGCGGCAACAGCACCCGCAGGAAGGCTTGCCAGGGCGTGGCGCCCAGATCGCGCGCCGCCTCTATGAGACGGGGATCCAGACGCACCATCACCGCCGAGATCAGCGCCGTAGCGAAGGGCAGCGCGACCAGCGACTGCGCCAGGATCAACGCTGTGGCCCCACGCTCGAAACCGACGCGGCTCATGATCATGGCCTGGGCGATCGACAGAACGCTCTTCGGCACCAGGAAGGGGATCAGCAGCAGGACGGCGAAAAGGCCGCGCCAGCGAAATCCCGGCGCCGTCAGGGCGAGCGAGGCCATCAGGCCGAACAGCATGGCGAGAATACCGACCGGCTGCGAAATCAGAAACGAGGTGACGAACCCCTTGAGGAAATTCTCGTTCTGCGCCAGCTCGCGATACCATTCGAAGGTGAAGCCGGACAGCGGAAAGGCCATCAATGCGGAATCGTTGAAGGAAAACACCGCGAGCACGACGAGCGGCAGATAGAGAAATCCGGCCGCGACGATCAGTACGGAAAGGCTGGCTCGTCCCATCATACCCTCCCCATCACGGCCCGCGCGCCCTTGAAGCGCAACAGCAATCCCGCCATGGCCGAGGCGACGAGGAACAGGGTTGCGAGCAGCGCCAGAGCCAATGCCGAAGCAAGTGGCCAATCGAACGCAGTACCGAACAGATTGTCGACCAGCGCCATGGCGGTGGACCCCGACGTCCCGCCAAGAAGGCTCGGCGTCAGCATCTCGCCGGCCGCCAAGGCAAAGACGGTGAGGCTGCCGGCAGCCAAACCCGGCGTGGTCAGCGGGAAAATGACGCGGAAGAAGGCGTCGATCGGCCGGGCACCGAGATCGCGCGCGGCCTCGATCAGCCGACGATCCACCATTTCGGCCGACACCCAGATGGCAAGCACCATATACGGCAGATTGTTGTAGGTGAGGACAAGACCGATGGTGAAGGGCGAAAACAGCAGGAATTTCAACGGCTGGTCGATCACTCCCAATCCCTGGAGCAGCGTGTTGACCAGCCCCTCGCCACCCAGAACGATCCGCCAGGCATAGATGCGAACGATCTCGCCGGTATAAAGCGGCGTTAGCAGCATAATGATGGCGAGCCCTTTCCCCGACGCGGCAAGCCGCGTCAGCGCCAGCGCCACCGGATAGCCGAGAAGGGCCGTGAACACGGTGGTTGAAAGCCCGGACAGAACGGCTTTGCCGATCAGGAACCAATCGGTCGAGGAAAAGGCAAGTTCCCCCCAGGCCCTGAACGAGAAGGCTGGAACCAGGTCGAAATCTTCCACCTCATAGAAACTGAAGGCAACGAGGACGGCGAGTGGTGCAAGACAACCCGCGACGATCGCCGCCGCGACCGGCAGCGCAAGATGGCGCTGGCGGAAAATCATGCGACGATCCTCGTGATGAAGCTGCGGTCTGCATCAAGCCAGAGAGCAACCGGCGTGCCAACGGAATAGGGTATTTCGGCAGCAAAGCGCAGAGATATCCCGGCGACTTCGGCCTGCATCATGCTCCGCTCGCCCTGGAAGACGCAGTTACTGACGTCGCCAGTAAAGGTCGCCTCCCCTTCCCCGCGCGTTGACAACAACTCGGGACGGATGACCAGCATGGCTAGGTCGCCGGCAGCGAGCCCCTCGGCAGCCGGCGCGGTAATCGCGCCAAGCGCGGTTTCAATCGTCGCCACCTCCCCACGGCGCTCGAGGACTCGCCCTTCGACCAGGGTCGAGTTGCCAATGAAATCGGCCACGAAGCTGTCGGCTGGGCGACTATAGATTGTCTGTGGGTCGGCTTTCTGAGCGATGCGCCCCTTGTTCATCACCACCACGATGTCGGATAGCGCGAAGGCTTCTTCCTGGTCATGCGTCACATAGACGAAAGCGATGCCGAGACGCCGTTGCAGGGCCTTCAGCTCGATCTGGAGATGACCACGCATCTTGCGGTCGAGGGCCGACAGAGGTTCATCAAGCAGCAAAAGGCGCGGCTCGGCGATGATCGATCGCGCCACCGCGACGCGTTGCTGCTGCCCACCGGAAAGCTGATGCGGATAACGCTCGCCAAAATCGGCCATATGGACGGCATCAAGCGCTCGCCGCACGCGCGCGGCAATATCGGCAACCCCACCCCGAAGCTTCAACGAGAAAGCGACGTTGTCATTGACGGTGAGATGAGGAAAGAGGGCATAGGATTGGAAGACCGTGTTAACGGGCCTCCGCTCGGGTGGCACGTCGGCAAGCGGCGTGTTGTCGAGACGCATTTCACCGGCATCCGGCGCCTCGAAACCGGCAATCATTCGGAGAACCGTCGTCTTGCCGCACCCCGACGGACCGAGCAATGTCAGGAATGCCCGTTCGGGTACGTCGAGGTCAATGCCGTCCACCGCGGTCGAGCGACCAAATGTCTTGACGATACCTCGCATGGCGAGAAGCAGCGGCGAGGCCGCCGGCTCCGTCCGCTTGTCCATTCCGCTTTCCACCAATGTAAATGCCTCGGTCATCGAGTTCGGGCGGTCTCCCCCAACCTCGCTCGACAAGCAAATCCCGCACCGTTCGGTTTCCGATCGAGCGGTGCGGACAGCGGATCAGGCAGCCTTGACCTCGTTCCAGACCTTCAGCCACTCCGAATAATTGTCCGGCGCCACCGGCCACATGAAGTTCTGCATGACCGAGAGGTCATCGACGAAGATTGCTTCCTGCTTTTCGTGGCTCAGCTTGTCGCGGATGATCGACGACGTGGTGGCGTAGTTGCCGATCTCGGCAATGGTGGAGGCGTAATCGGCGCCGAGCAGATAATCGGCGAACTTGTAGGCAATCTCCAGCTTCTCGTCCGGCAGGTTGGCCGGGATGCCGAAGCAGTCGCACCAGCCCATGATGCCGGCCTTCGGCTTGGCCATCGCCACCTTCATCTTGTCCTTCAGCGCGTCGTAGGGGACGCGCCAGGAGAAGGCAGCCGTCACTTCGCCGGTGGCGAATAGATTGGTGAGGTCGCCGATGGTTTGCCAGTAGGTCCGAAGCAATGGCTTCTGCGCGATCAGCGCCTTCTTGACCTCGGCGAGGTCGTCCGACGTCAGCAGGAAGGCGCGCTCACGCGGAATACCGATGTGCAAGGCGGCGATGGCGATCGATTCGAGGGCGTAGTCGCGCATGGCGAGCTGGCCCTTGAACTTGGGATCGAACAGCGTCGAGTAAGTTGGCTCTTCGGTGTGAATGTCCGACCGGTAGACGATCGGATTGAGGCCCCAGAGATAGGGAATGGCATAGGTGGCGCCATCTTCGCCCTTCACCTTGTCGGTCGCTTTGAACACGTCGTACATGTGCGCAAGGTTGGGAACCTTGGAAAGATCGAGCGGCTTCAGCACCTTGGCCTTGATGTAGCGCCAAGCGCCGTTCAGCGAGGGATTGACGATATCCCAGTCGGACGCCGAGCCGGTCTTGAGGGCGGCGAACTGCGCATCCTCGCTCGACAGGAAGGATAGCTTCACCTTGGTGCCCGTCGCCTTCTCGAAGGCTGCGACATATTCGGGATGGCCGTTGGAATCCCACGTTGCCCAGACGATCTCAGACACGGCGGCGGAAGCCCGACCCATCGGGCCAAGAAGCGAAAGCCCTGCGCCGGCCGCGAGCCCCCCTAGCATCTGGCGGCGGTTAAGTGTGAAGCGCTGCATGTGAAAACCCCTCTCGCTTGCGGAAAGACAGTCCTGTTCCCTTTATTTTGAGGAAGTTTGCATTGCCCCGCCGAGCAACGTCCATATGGCGGTCACAATAGACACTATAGGCACATGCCAAGATGGAGCGCCTTTGCCGGCGCGAAATCTCAGCTAAGATGACCGGTGATGCTATCGCTTGCTCCGGACCGCCATGCCGCTTCCCAACCTTGATCATGCTGCCTATCTCCGCCGGGCCTTTGCCGTCGCGGCGGAGGCGGTCGCCAACGGCAGCCATCCGTTTGGAGCCATCCTGGTTGGCAGCGACGGCGCCGTGCTGATGGAACAGGGCAATGCCTACCTTCCGGACCACGACATGACGGGTCACGCCGAACGGGTATTGGCAACGCGCGCCTCGCAACGCTTCCGTCCGGCCGAGCTTGTGGGCGCCACGCTCTACTCCTCGGCTGAGCCTTGCGCCATGTGCGCTGGGGCTGCCTATTGGGCAGGCATTGGCCGCATCGTCTACGGGCTTTCCGAAAATACGCTCGGACAGATTACCGGTAATCATCCCGAAAATCCGACACTCGACCTACCGTGCCGGACAGTGCTGGAAAGCGGCCAACGGACCGTCGAAGTGATCGGTCCGCTGCTCGAAGATGAGGCAGCCCAACTTCATCGGTCGTTCTGGGACAAGCGCTGAACTAGTAGTTCGACTCCGACATTTGCATCCGCTTGATATCGGCCTCGGAGCAAATGTCGGAGTCATAAGAACCACTAGCAAGTTATTGTTTCTAGTGGAGCTTTTGAATTTTACATTTGACCGCGAGCTTTATGTCAGGCGGGACTCAAATGTCAAATTCGCTCCACTAGCTTCACTCGGCTGCGACGCGCAGCATTTGCGATCCCGCGTCGGCCGAGCCCTTCAGATCGGCGACCGCGGCCTTAACCAAATGGCGGAACCAGATATGGGCTGGTGAGTGGTGCTTGCAGTCGTGCCAGAGCAGATAGAAATCCATGCAGCCGAACTCGACGGGAGCATCGATGACGGCGAAATTTCCCGTCTCGGCCATCTGCTCGGCAAAGGGTGCCCCCGTGGTGAAGATCAGGTCGGACCCGGCCAGCATATGCGGGACGATGGCATATTCCGGTACCGAAGCGGCGATATGCCTGTTGAGACCAAGTTCCATCAGCCGACCGTCGATCGGGCTATATTGCTTCATAACATCGGCCGACGGCGACAGATGCCGTTCGGCGAGATACCGATCCATGCTGAGAGGACCAATGGTGCCAGCGAGCCGATGATTGCCGGCGACGACACACCTGATCGGCGTTGAAAGCAGCGGTGCCAGGCGCAACTGCTCGGGTGGTCGCGGCCAGTTGCCGACGACGAGATCGAGCGAACCATCGGCGAGATGGGCCATCAGTTCGTCGTGTCCCGGAAGCGTCGCAACGTCGATGGACGCTTTCGGCGCCTCTTCGGCAAGCCGGGCGAAGATGCGAGGCAAGAAGGCCGAATCCAGGCAATTAGCGGCCGCGATACGGAAACGCCGCTTGGTATGCTCGGGATCGAAACTGGGTGGCGGCGCCAAAAGAGCATCTATGTCGACAAGCAGTCGCTGCAATGTCGCTCTGAGTTCAAGGCCACGCTCGGTGGGGACAAGCACACCGCCTGACCGCACCAAAATCGGATCGCCGATCAATTCGCGCAGTCGCTTCAGCGCCAAACTGACAGTCGGTTGCGTCTGGCCGAGTATTTCGGCGGTGCGCGACACGCTGCATTCGGTAACCAGCAGAAGCAGTGTCCGCATCAGGCGGACATCGAAGGCACCGTTGACGGGCTCCATGGAACAGCTCAATCCTTGAGAAGAGCAAAGCAGCTATGGCCATTGGAAAGCACCAAGCGTGCCAAGTTGATTCCATAGATACGTTATCTCGCAAAAGCGGCCTGAAGAGAGAACGGAACCAAGCGCGCAGGGTTTAACAACACTGAGTTGCGTTGGCGATCCGCGGAAAATGACGATCCGCAACCTCTAGCGACAGCACATAATCAGGTTTCGATCACATCGAGAGTGAAAAATATTCACTCTGTCGAAAGTATTATCAGAAAAGATCCCATGGCATTCGCCTTGGGGTCGGCTGGCCATGCGGGACACGGATACAACCTGTGACGCTGAAATCTATGCCAGTCAGGCACGCTCCTCTATCGAGGGCACACCGAACACCATAGGCGCGAATACAACGCTGACAGTTGCGCTGGTCGGCGTATTGCTGCCCGAAACAACGTCGCCCTGGGTTTTTGTCTGGCTAGCCGTATCGCTTTCGGTATCGGCGGCCCGGATATTTCACTACCGGCATATTCGGGCCGTGGGCATCGAGACGTACTCGCCCAGAAAAGCATTGCGTGATCTGAGGATCCTTTGCCTGATCGCAGGCTGCCTTTGGGGAGTCGCTCCACTTGCCGAAATCGGAAATGTCAGCGCGTCTACTTTGGCTTTCACGGCCTTCATTGTCGTCGGCACGACATCGACGGCGCTGACACAAAACTTTTCATATGCACCAGCCAATCTGATGTTCATGCTGCCGGCGTTGCCGCCGACGGCTGTTGCTCTGTTTGCGACTGAAAAATGGGCGGCCGGCATCATCGGCGCCGACATCTTGCTGCTGATCTGGTTGTTTGCCCGGCAAGCGTTCAGCAACGCCCGGGCATTCTGCGACAACGAGCGCCTTCGCCTGTCGGCCCTTTCGATGGCAAGTTCGCTTGCCGGTGCCAACCGGGAAATAACCGCGGCCAATGCGCGTCTCCACCAGTTGGCGACCCATGACGTTCTCACAGGGCTGCACAATCGTGCCGCTTTCAACGACGAACTCGAGCGACGCATTCGCGATTTGACAGGCGGCGAGGACGAGATGGCGCTGGCGATCGTCGACCTCGATAATTTCAAGGTCATCAACGACACCCAGGGACATGCCGCCGGGGATCAGGCCTTGCGCAACATCGCAGTCCGTTTCGGCACGTTGTGCCGGCCGGAGCAGTTCCTTGCCCGACTCGGCGGCGACGAGTTCGCGGTCATCGTTCCCGGACCGGATGCGCTTGGTGTTGCGACCGCTCTAGCCAACAGCTTGATCGCCCAGGTCGGAGAACCATTTGAAGTCGGGGGGCATCCCGTCGTCGGCGCTTCGGTTGGACTCGCGCTTTTTCCAAGGCATGCCCGCTCGCCGAACGAGCTGTTCGCCTCGGCCGATATCGCGCTCTACGACGCCAAGCGCCGAGGAAAGAACCGGGCGGCCCTTTTCGACAACGCGCTCAAGCAGGCGCTCGAACGGCAACAACGCATCGAAAGTGACATCGCCAACGCGATCGCGGACGAACAGCTCGGCGTCGTCTTCCAGCCTCAGGTCGACCTTCAAACCGGGCGGACGCTCGGCCATGAAGCCCTTGTTCGTTGGTCCCATCCAGAGCTTGGCAATGTGGCGCCACCGGAAATCGTCGCAGCGGCCCAAAACACCTACGTCGACGATCGCCTTACGGCTTACGTGCTCGGGCGGGCCTGCGATTTCGTTGACGGTCTGTCGGCTAAAGGCGACGGTACCACCGTTGTTGCGGTCAATGTTTCGCCCGTCGAATTCCGCCGCACCTCACCGGCCCGGACAATCATCGAAGCCCTTACGCTTCGCGGGATAGATCCCCGAAGGATCGAGATCGAAATAACCGAGGAAGCCATTCTGGACTTTGATCTCGCGGAGGCCGATCTTTCGCGCCTTGCCGATATCGGCGTGCGAATTGCACTCGATGATTTCGGAGCCGGGTATTTCTCGCTGGCGTCGGTGTCGGCGCTGCCCTTGCATCGGCTTAAGATCGACCGCTCTTTCATCACCGGCATCGATGGCAGCCCGCGCCATCAATTGGTGGTCGAAAATATCCTTGCCCTGGCGCGCAAACTGGGCGTCTGCGCTGTTGCCGAGGGAATAGAAACAGAAGCGGAGGCGCGCACGTTGCGCCACCTCGGATGCATGGAAGGCCAGGGCTATCTGTTCTGTCGCCCTCTGGACGCGGCCGCGGCTCTTGATCGGCTGGCCCCTCCAGACGCAATCGCGCCCGGTTGACAGGTCCCGCGACCAAAAAGATGCGAGCGGACCTGGATAAAAACTATTCCCAGATTCTTTTTGCTCAATGCCGTTTCCGGCGGTCGGGCCCCAGCATGCTCGGACCGAACACGAAGAACAATCCATTTGGGAAAATGGCGGAGAGGGAGGGATTTGAACCCCCGATACCCTTGCGAGTATGCCGCATTTCGAGTGCGGTGCAATCGACCACTCTGCCACCTCTCCGCGGTGCTTTTTTAGGATGTGATCCCGGTCGAAAGCGGCGCGGACCATAACCGCGACCAAAGCCTCTGGCAAGAGGGGCAAAACCGATGGAGCCGGTTTTTTGAAACGTACTGGGACATGAATGCCGCCTGCCTGCCGGCAACCGCCAGAAACGCTCCCTTCGGCGTTGACCGGTGAAGGCTTTCCGTGTAGGGAAAACGCGGCTGAATGGGCGCCCGGTCAATTGTCCGGGTGTTTTCGTTTTGTCAAACAGTCGCGCGCCCGAAAGGTGCGGCGCGGCCAAAAACCATCTGAAGAAGGACTGGCATGACCATGTTCGCAGTAATCAAGACCGGCGGCAAGCAGTACAAGGTTGCCGTTGACGACGTGTTCGACATTGAGAAGATCGAGCTTGAGGACGGCGCCGCCGTCACCTTCGAGGAAGTGCTGGCCGTCGGGTCCGACGCGGGCGTTACCCTCGGTGCTCCCACCGTTGCCGGTGCCACCGTCGTCGCCGAAGTTGTCGAGCAGACCCGCGGCCCCAAGGTGATCTCCTTCAAGAAGCGTCGCCGCCAGAATTCCAAGCGCAAGCGCGGTCATCGGCAGCTTCTGACCACGGTGAAGATCACCGCGATCAACGCCGCCTGACGAAATTCCTTTTCCGGCACGCTGCTGCCGGAACCTGACCAGATAACCGTCCATCAAGGTGTAGAGCGCCGAACCGCTCCGCCGGAGGACGATACGACAGACAGGAGACTGAAATGGCTCATAAAAAAGCAGGCGGCTCGTCCCGCAACGGTCGTGATACGGCCGGCCGACGCCTTGGCGTAAAGAAGTTCGGCGGCGAAGCCGTCATTCCCGGCAATATCATTATCCGCCAGCGCGGTACCCAATGGCACCCAGGCGCCAACGTCGGCCTCGGCGTTGATCATACGATCTTCGCCCTTACCGAAGGCAACGTGTCCTTCGCTACCAAGAGCAACGGCCGAGTCTACGTCTCGGTCGTCCCGACGACGACGGCGGCAGCAGCCGAGTAAGCCGGATGGAGCTCACGCGGCCCGCCGGTGTCCCACGGACCCAGGCGGATCGCGATCCAAGCGCGCGATGTGACAGGGGAAGTGGGACACCACTTCCCCTGATTTCATTTGGAGCGCTAGGAGAGCCCCATGTCCGAACTAAGCGAGATCGAGGAACCTGACAGTCCCTGCGGCTGGCCGTTGATGGCGGCGGTGAGGCCGGCCATCGAGACGCGACGGCTGATTCTTAGGCCGCCGGTCGATGACGACGCCGAAGCCATCGCCCGGCTCGCCAATTCAGCCACCGTCGCCCGCAACCTCGTGGGCATGCCCCATCCCTACCGCATCGAGCACGCACGCGTTTGGCTTGCCGAGTCGATCGACCCGCGCGGTCAGCGTCACCTGATCTGCCGTAAGGGCTTCGACGCGGCGCCGACCCCGATCGGGGTTCTTACGCTCGATATGCGTGGGCGGGTCGGGCCTGGCTGGATCGGCTGCTGGCTCGGGGAGCACCATTGGGGACAAGGCTTCGCAACTGAGGCCTGCCACGCCGCGATTGATTATGCCTTTCTTCACCAGAGGCATGACAGATTACTGTTTGCCTGCCGGGTGACAAACTCGACCGGGCGACGGGTGATCGAGAAGTGCGGGTTCCAGATGGTGGCGCAGGAGCTGGCCTCGGTGGTTGGCAGCGGCGCGGCGGTGGCCATCGACCGCTTTCGCATAGATCGCAGCACCTGGGAGAGTATCAGAGCCTGGGAGCCCTTGCGCGTCCACGACCATGAAGCTGAAAGAGCGGAATGGGAAGAGCGGCGCGCAGAGCTTCAGGCTCCGGTGGAGCGAATTTGAACTTGAATCCGGACAGCCTTGGTGTTGCCATTCAAATGTCAAATCCTTCCGCCGGAAACAGTGAGTACTAGTGGTTTTGTTTCTATGTCTGTTCAGGCGGTTCTTTTCGCCGATATGGATGGTAGAGCCAGGCCACTAGAGAGGTGAGTACGGAATGAAGTTACTTTCCGGTGCCTTCGGCTCATGGCAACCGCGCACGGTCCTCTCCCCGCGCATAGAGACCGGTCGTCTCGTTCTTCGGCCGCTTGAGCAAGACGATGCCGAAGCGCTGGCGGTCTATCTCGGTGATATCGAGGTAGCGCGCTGGCTGGTGCGCGTGCCGCACCCGTTCACAGTTGAAGATGCGAGCGATTTCATCGGCCAGTGCTGTATGACCGCCAGCCTCGGCACGGCAACGACGTTGGGTCTTGTGGTGCGCGGCGACGATCGCGCCATCGTACGCGGTATTGTGGCACTGCATAGTCTGGACACTCGACCGGAAGTCGGCTTCTGGCTCGGCCGTCCCTTCTGGGGTCATGGACTGATGAGTGAAGCGGTCGACGCCACGCTCACCTGGGCCTATGCCAACCTCGATATCGACGCCATCATCGCTGGCGCTTTTCACGGCAACATCGCCTCGCTCACCATTCAGGCACGCCAAGGCTTCGAGGTCATCGGCATGAGCCGACGGCCGTCGTTGATCGAAGAACGGCTACTCGACCACGTCGATACGCGCCTGACGCGAGCACGCCACGCCGCCCGACCATGGCGACCGTGACCCTCAGCTCCGCGAAATCCTAAAAATCCGTTCATTTTCGCCGCGCGATGCTCTAAAGGGCAAGCTGTGGCCCGCGTCAGAACGGTAGGCGGCACGGCCGTCATCCGAAATCTCAGGCTACCAGCAGCGCAAAGCGCCGCCTCGGTCGCCATTCCAGGAAAGCCCCGATGAAATTCCTCGATCAAGCCAAGGTCTTTGTCCGATCCGGTGACGGCGGTGCCGGTGCCGTGTCGTTCAGGCGGGAAAAGTTCATCGAATTCGGCGGACCGGACGGCGGCGACGGTGGCCGCGGCGGCGACGTCTGGGCCGAGTGCGTCGGCGGTCTCAACACGCTGATCGACTACCGCTATCAACAGCATTTCAAGGCGAAGACCGGCGGGCATGGCATGGGGCGTGACCGTCACGGCGCCAAGGGTGGCGACATCGTCTTGAAGGTGCCGGTGGGCACCCAGATCATCGAGGACGACGGCGAAACCCTTCTCGCCGACATGGTGGAGATCGGCCAGCGCGTGCTGATCGCCAAAGGCGGCAATGGCGGCTTCGGCAACGCCTATTTCAAGACGTCGACCAACCAGGCGCCGCGACGGGCCAATCCGGGTCTGCCCGGAGAGGAAAAGTGGCTGTGGCTGCGCTTGAAGCTGATCGCCGACGCTGGCCTCGTCGGTCTGCCCAACGCCGGCAAGTCGACCTTCCTTGCCCGCACCACTGCTGCCAAACCGAAAATCGCCGACTATCCTTTCACCACGCTGCACCCCGGCCTCGGCGTTGTCCGCATCGATGCCCGCGAGTTCGTTTTGGCCGACATTCCCGGCCTGATCGAGGGGGCGCATGAAGGCGTCGGCCTTGGCGACCGCTTCCTTGGTCATGTCGAGCGCTGCGGCGTTTTGCTGCATCTCGTCGATGCCAGCCAGGAAGACGTGGTCGGTGCTTGGCGCACGGTTCGGGCGGAGCTTGGCGCTTACGACGAAGCGCTCGGCGAGAAACCCGAGGTCATCGCCTTGTCCAAGTGCGAGCTGGTGCCGGAGGACGAACTCTCCGCCAAGGCGAAGAAGCTGAAGCGAGCCGCCAAGGCGACGCCCATTCTCCTGTCCGCCATCACAGGCACAGGCGTCGAGGCGGTGCTGCGCGCCATGGCAACAGCGGTCGAAGCCGGCCGCGCCGACAATGAGGAATCGCGACCGGCCACCGCCACGCGCATTTGGCAGCCCCTTTCCCGCGATAGCGATGACGACAGAGACGATGATGACGACTATTGAGGCTTTCACCGGACCGCTCTCCGGTTACCGCAGCGTCGTCATCAAGATCGGCTCGGCACTGCTCGTCGAGGGCCGCTCCGGCACGCTGAAGCGCGGCTGGATGGAGAGCGTCGCCGCCGATGTCGCCCGTCTCAGGGCCGGTGGCGCCAGCGTGCTTCTGGTTTCTTCAGGCGCCATCGCTATGGGTCGCGGCGTCTTGAAGTTGCCGAAGGGCAAGCTGAAACTCGAGGACAGCCAGGCCGCCGCCGCTGTCGGACAGATTGCGCTGGCGAAAGCCTGGGCCGAAGTGCTCGGCGATTACGGCATTACCGCCGGCCAGATTCTGTTGACCCTGGGCGATACCGAGGAGCGACGCCGCTATCTCAACGGCCGTGCCACCCTCGGCAAGCTCTTGAAGCTCGGCGCCGTGCCGGTCATCAATGAAAACGACACGGTAGCCACCACCGAGATCCGCTATGGCGACAATGATCGGCTAGCCGCCCGTGTCGCCGCCATGATGGGCGCTGATCTCTTGGTGCTTTTGTCCGACATCGATGGTCTCTATACGGCGCCGCCTCAGGTCGACCCCAACGCTTCTCTGATCCCTGTGATCGACCGCATCACACCGGAGATCGAAGCCATGGCCGGCGGCGCGGCTTCCGAATTGTCGCGCGGTGGAATGAAGACCAAGATCGACGCCGGCAAGATCGCCACAGTCGCCGGCACGGCTATGATCATTGCCTCCGGCAAAGTGGCGGCGCCGCTCTCCCGTGTCGACGCCGGTGGGCCACACTCGCTATTCCGAGCCGAAGCCAACCCGGTCACCGCCCGCAAGGCCTGGATCGTCGGTCACATCGACGCGCCCGGCGTTCTGACGATCGACGCCGGCGCCGTCCGGGCGCTGAAACAGGGGCGCAGCCTGCTGCCACCCGGCGTGACCCGGGTCGATGGAGATTTCCATCGCGGCGACACGGTGATCGTTGTCGATGAAGCCGGTGTCGAGCTGGCCCGTGGCCTCGTCGCTTATGATGCCGTCGATGCACGGCGCATTCGCGGCCAGAACTCGACGGTAATCGAAGATATCCTCGGCGCACCCGGCCGCAGCGAAATGATCCATCGCGACGACCTCGTGCTAAAGGGCGACCTCGGAGACTGACCATGACTGCATTGACCGACGTTTCCGTTCACGACCTGATGGCCGATATTGGCCGGCGCGCGCGCGTCGCCGCCCGTCGCCTTGCCCGCGCCTCAACACAAGAAAAGGCGGCGGCGCTGACCGCTATGGCCATAGAGGTTCGTGCCCGCGAAGCCGACATCCTCAAGGCCAACGCCATCGATGTCGCGGCCATGAAGGAAAATGGCGTTGCCGCCTCCTTCCTTGATCGCGGCACGCTGGATCCCGCTCGCGTCGAGGCCATCGCCAAGGCGCTGGAGGAAATCGCTGCCCTGCCCGATCCGGTCGGCCGTGTGCTCGCCGCCTGGACGCGGCCGAACGGCCTCGCCATTGAGCGCGTTGCAACGCCGCTCGGCGTCATCGGGATCATTTTCGAAAGCCGGCCCAACGTCACCGCCGACGCCGGCGCCCTCTGCCTGATGGCCGGCAACGCCGCCATCCTGCGCTGCGGCTCCGATTCGCTTCGCTCGTCGCAGGCGATCCTTGTCGCGCTCGTCGCCGGTCTCCGGACGGCCGGCCTGCCCGAGGATGCCATCCAGTTGGTGCCGATCAAGGACCGCGCCGCCGTGGGCGAGATGCTGACCGGCCTCAGCGGGTCGATCGACGTCATCGTTCCGCGTGGCGGCAAGAGCCTGGTCGCCCGCGTCCAGGCCGAAGCGCGGGTGCCGGTGTTCGCCCATCTCGAGGGCATCTGCCATATCTATGTCGATCGGGCCGCCGACCTCGACATGGCCGTCACCGTGACCGTCAACGCCAAGCTTCGGCGCGTCGGCGTCTGCGGCTCGGCCGAGACTCTGCTCGTCGACCGCGCTGTGGCTGATACGCACCTCCTGCCAATTCTCAAGGCGCTTCACGAGCGCGGCTGCGAAATCCGGGCAACTGAGGAAATTCGCGCCCGCTTCCCGGCAGCCGTGCCGGTAACCGAAGCCGATTGGTCGACGGAATATCTGGCGCCGATCATTTCGGTGGCACTGGTCGACGGCATCGACGCCGCCATCGAGCACATCGAAACCTACGGCTCGCATCACACCGACAGCATCATCACGGCTGACGAAACGGCGGCCGCCCGCTTCTTTGCCCGTGTCGACTCAGCCATCGTGCTGCACAACGCTTCGACGCAGTTCGCCGACGGTGGCGAATTCGGTATGGGCGCCGAGATTGGCATTGCCACCGGAAAGATGCACGCCCGTGGCCCGGTCGGCGTCGAGCAGTTGACCTCGTTCAAGTACCGCGTGCGCGGCAGCGGCCAGACGCGACCGTGACGACACCCCGCCTCCCCGTCACATTCCCGGGCATGCGCATTGGCCTGTATGGTGGTTCCTTCAATCCGCCACACCGAGGCCATGCCCACGTGGCGCGGCTGGCACTTCAAAGACTTGGGCTCGATCGCATCTGGTGGCTGGTCAGCCCTGGCAACCCCTTGAAGTCGATGGACGGCCTACCGGATGTCGGCCAACGGCTGGCAGCCGTGCGGCGGGTCGCCAACCACCCGCGCGCGGTCGTCACCGACCTCGAGGCGCGACTCGGAACGCGCTATACAGTCGACCTCATCCGGCGGCTGAAAGCGCTCAGACCAGATGTTCGTTTCGTGCTGGTCATCGGTGCCGACAACTGGGCGACGTTCCACCGCTGGGGCGGCTGGCGCGAGATCGCCCAAACGGTGCCGATCGCGGTCATCGACCGCCCCGGAGCCACCTTCGCGGCGCTGGCCTCACCGGCCGCCCGTACTTTTGCCGGCGCGCGCGTCGCCGAGTGTGACGGCCTCTTGCTGCCAAGCCTTGCCCCCCCCGCCTGGATATTCATCGCCGGCGTCAAGGTGCCGCTGTCATCGACCGCCCTGCGCCAAACCAGCTTAGCCATTGGTCCAGCCTGATCTTGAAAACGTCACCGTCAAGGTTCATCCTTTCAATCATCGGCGGTTGTCGGCATGGGGCCGGCTGTCGCGGACCATTTCACGAGGTGCACCCCTGAGCATGCCTTTCACCGAGGGCGCCTTCAGCGCCAACTCCTTTGCCGACGTCGCTGCGTTCTCCGGCGATGCCACTCCTCTTCCGCGATCCCTGCTCGATACGATTCTCGCCAGCCTTGACGACGCCAAGGCCGAGGCCGTCGTTGATATCGACGTTGCCGCCAAGACGCCGATCGCCGATCACATGGTGATCTGCACGGGTCGCTCCACTCGCCATGTCGGCGCCATCGCCGACCATTTGGCCAAGGACCTGAAGGATGCCGGCTTCGGCGCCGTCGCCATCGAGGGTCAGCCGGCCTGCGACTGGGTATTGATTGACGCGGACTCGGTCATCGTCCACGTCTTCCGCCCGGAAGTGCGCGAGTTCTATCATCTTGAGAAGATTTGGGCGCCCGACCCGGAGCCCGCTACCGGCCGCCGTTGAGGTATCCACCCAGAAAAGTGGATACCCGAGCTGGAACGATCCGCTTGGAAAGCTGTAGACTTTTCGAAGGCGCGGATAGTCCGGAAATGGCTCGGAAGCTTCTCATGACCCCGACGCGCGGGGCCGCTGGCCCCGCCGGTACGGCGCGTGCGCCCGACTAAGAAGAGACTTATGCGCATCGCCATTCACGCTGTTGGAAAACTGAAGGCCGGCCCTGAGCGCGAGCTTGCCGACCGCTATCTCGATCGTGCTGACAAAGCCGGTCGAGCCATCGGCTTTTCTTCTGTCACCGCCCGAGAAATCGTCGAGAGCCGCGCACGCGAGGCCTTGCAGCGCAAAGAGGAGGAAGCACGCGAGCTTCTCGCCGATTTGCCGCCGGGAGCCTTGCTCATCGCCCTCGACGAGCGAGGCGATTCGCCGACCTCGGAGCGATTCGCCGAAATGCTGGGCGAGGCACGCGACCGCGGCACACCGAACACCATTCTGCTGATCGGCGGACCGGATGGCCACGGACAGGAGCTCCTGTCGCGCGCTGGCCACCGCATTTCATTTGGCCGGCTGACTTGGCCGCATCAAATCGTCCGCATTCTCGCCGCAGAGCAGATCTATCGTGCCGTAACCATCCTGAGCGGCCATCCCTATCATCGGCCCTGATCCGTCCCGCATCTCGTCATCATCGCCCTTTGGTTGACGAAGCGTTAATGGAAAGACCGATAGGTTCGGCCGCTCGACCGCACCGTACCGGACAGCTCATCGTCCATGCCGCCCGAAACGCGACGTCCCGGAGTCCGCCGCCTCACCATCGCTGCGATAATCGCGGCGATGCCTTGCTATGTCGCCGCGCAGGAGGGCTTGCCACCCGAGGCGACTGCCTTTGCCCCGGCGACGAGCGCTGTTCGGCCAGCCTCCGTATCCGACAGCGCCGTCGACGCCGACCACATCGCGGCCGAACGCGCGCTAAAAGATCAGGAACTGGCCAAGCTTCGCAGCTCCATGGAGCTTTCGGCGGAAAAGCAGGCGGAGATAGCAGCCGAAATTGCCGGCCTCTCGCGTGATCAGCAGGCGCTCAGCGATCAGCTCGTCACCTCGGCTGCCCGTGTTCAGGCGTTGGAGCAATCAATCACCGATAGCGAGGAACGCCTCGCTCGCGGCGCCGACAACGAATCGCGCATCCGCGCCTCGTTATCGGCCCGACGCGACGTATTGATCGCCGTGCTCTCCACCGCGCAGCGCATAGGCCGCCAGCCACCTCCAGCGCTTGTCGTCAGCCCAGAAGACGCCCTTAAAGCCGTGCGCTCGGCGGTCATCGTCGGTGCCGTACTCCCAGAGATCCGTCTTGAGGCGGAAGCGCTGCAATCCGATCTCGATGCCCTGGTGGCAGAAAGAACGCGCGCCGCCGCCGAACGTGACCGCCTCAGGGCTGATGCCGCCGCCATTGCCGAGGAACGGCAGCGCTTGGCATTACTCATCGACAAGAAAAAAACGGAAAGCGAAGCACGCTCTGTCGACTTGGCGACCGAGAAGGCGAGAGCTGAGGAATTGGCGAAAAACGCCCGCAGCCTGGAAGAGCTGATCTCCGGCATGAAGAAGGCGCTGCCAGCAGCCCACACCGAATCGCCACCTTCCACGGCATCGGCGCCGAGCGTTGGTGGCCGCCTCGGGCCGGCCATCGCCTTCGCAGACGCCAAGGGACGAGTGATCCTGCCCGTACGCGGCGTCAACCTGCAGTCCTTTGGCGACGACAATGGCCTTGGTGGTGCCTCGCAGGGCCAATCGATCGCCACCCGGGCCGGTGCCCGCGTGGTGTCGCCGGCCGACGGCCGCGTCGTTTATGCCGGACCGTTTCGCTCTTACGGACAGCTCTTGATACTTGATGCAGGCGACGACTATCATATCGTGCTTGCCGGCATGGAACGGATCGACGTCCAGCTGGACCAATTTGTTTTGACGGGCGAGCCCGTCGGTGTCATGGGAAACCAGAGGCTGGCCAGCGCCGCCGCTTTGGATGCCAGCGTCACGCAGCCCGTGCTTTACGTCGAATTTCGCAAAGGTGGAACTTCGGTCGATCCCTCCCCCTGGTGGGTCGCATCGCAGGATCGGAAGGTCAGCGGATGATCAGAAAACTGTCGCTACTCGCAGCGGGCGCCGTACTTGGCGCCGGCGTTACTACCCTGACCCTCGAGCACCGTCTGCCCGGCTTCGGGTCGGCCGTAGCTGCCGGCGTCGATACCTATCGCCAGCTAAACCTGTTTGGCGACGTGTTCGAGCGTATCCGCTCCGACTATGTCGAGGAACCTGACGAACCGGCCCTGATTGAGGCCGCGATCAACGGCATGCTGACGTCGCTCGACCCACATTCGAGCTACATGAATGCCAAGAGCTATCAGGACATGCAGGTTCAGACCAAGGGCGAGTTCGGCGGACTCGGCATCGAGGTCACCATGGAAGATGGCGTCGTCAAGGTGGTGACGCCGATCGACGATACGCCCGCCACCAAGGCAGGTATCCGTGCCGGTGATTTGATCACCGCCATCGATGGCACTGACGTGAAGGGCCTTACCCTCAACGACGCCGTCGACAAGATGCGTGGGCCGATCAACTCGTCGATCACCCTCACCGTGGTGCGCGGCACCGACAAGCCTTTCGACGTCAAGATCGTTCGCGACGTCATCAAGATGCAGTCGGTACGCTACGAGGTGAAGGACGATGTCGGCTATGTCCGCATCTCCCAGTTCACGGCCCAGACCTTCGACGGCCTCAAGACCGCCATCGACAAGATTGACGCCGCCATCCCCGCCGACAAGCTCAAGGGTTATGTGCTCGATCTGCGCAACGACCCAGGTGGCCTGCTCGATCAGGCGATCGCCGTCTCCGACGCCTTCCTCGACAAGGGTGAGATCGTCTCCACGCGCGGCCGCCACGATGGCGATACGCGCCGCTATGCCGCCAAGGCTGGCGAGCTGGTCGGTGACAAGCCGCTGATCGTGCTGATCAACGGCGGCTCCGCTTCGGCATCGGAAATCGTCGCCGGCGCGCTTCAGGACCATCGCCGGGCGACAATCCTCGGCACGCGGTCCTTCGGCAAGGGGTCGGTCCAGACTATTATCCCGCTGGGCTCGAATGGCGCTATCCGCCTGACCACGGCGCGCTACTACACGCCGTCGGGCAACTCGATCCAGGCCAAGGGTATCCACCCTGACATTGAGGTGCTGCAGGATCTGCCGGAGGATCTCAAGGATCAAGTGACCGAGACCAAGGGCGAGGCGTCGCTGAAGGGACATCTCAAGAGCGAGACCGAGGGCACCGAGGCGTCCGGCAGTCAAGCCTACGTGCCGCCCGACCCCAAGAACGACAAGCAGCTCAATCTGGCGCTCGACCTGCTGCGCGGGTTGCAGGCCAACGCCGCCTTCCCGCCTAAGGGCGACGACCCCGTCGCCAACTGAGCGGGCAAATAGCCGAAAGATGCCGGGCCGGAGTTCATCTCCGGCCCGTTACGTTTCAGTGGCATACCGCAACGCCACGGATTGAACTAAGCTCGCGAGGACCGAATCAGGGCGGTCGCCAGTAGCCGGATGCCACGTGCCATGAACGACCTGACCAATCCCCTCGGCTTCGGCGGTACCGGAGGCCGAAGGTTTCGTGTGCCGGTCGGCGCCATCGCCGCGGTCATCACGGCGTGCCTCTTTGCCGGGCTCACCGTCTGGCTGATGGTCGTCAACGACCCGCTTGGTGGCGAGCCCTATGCGCGGACCAAAATCGAAACCTCCGACACCGCGTATGCTCGCGCCGACATCGCCACGGTAGGTGTGAAGTCAGGCACCGGCGAGCTGTTGCCGCCGCCGTCCGAGAGCAAGCCCGAGGCCGGAGCGGCCGTCGAGAGCCCCTCCGCTACACAAACGCATATGGCCCTACCCGTCGAGGCCGATGCCGCTCTCACCGAGACATCACCTTTCGGTCCGCTGCCGCGCGTCGCCGCCGACGGTCGCAAGCCTGTCGACGCCTATGCCCGCCCCGTACCCAGCGTCGTCGGCGCCTCTCCGAAAATTGCAATCGTCGTCGGTGATCTTGGCCTCAGCCAAACCGGAACGCAGGATGCCCTCGCCAAGCTGCCGCCCGAGGTTACGCTGGGCTTCGCTCCCTATGGCGCCAGCCTCGACCGCTGGACCGCCAAGGCACGGCAGGACGGCCACGAACTCCTGCTGCAAGTACCGCTGGAGCCTTTCGATTATCCTGATAACGACCCCGGCGAAAATACGCTGCTCGTCAGCAAGGATGCGCGTCAGAACATCGAGAACCTGCATCGGGTAATGGGGCGTCTCACGACCTATGTCGGCGTGGTCAATTACATGGGTGCCCGCTTCACGTCCGAAGCCGACGCCCTCGACCCGGTGATGCAGGAGATCGCGCTACGCGGGCTGCTCTATCTTGATGACGGCAGCTCGCCGCGCAGCGTTGCCGAACAGTCGGCCGGCAAATTCAAGACCACCTTTGCCCGAGCCGACCTGGTCATCGACGCCGTGCCGACGCCGAACGAGATCACCAGCCGTCTCGCACAGCTCGAGCAGATCGCTCGCACACGCGGCCTCGCCGTCGGTGTCGCCAGCGCCCGGCCAGCGACGCTGAAGGCGCTTGTCAGCTGGACAAGCGGTCTCGATGGGCGCGGCATTACGCTGGTACCGATCACTGCCGTTCCCCACCAGAATTGAGACAATTCATGACCTCCCGAGCCGACCTTCCCTACCGCCCCTGTGCCGGAGCCGTATTGATCAACCGCGCAGGCCTGGTCTTCGTGGGCCATCGCGCCGACCTTGAAGGTGCGTCCGACTCAGCCCCCTGGCAAATGCCTCAGGGTGGCATAGACGACGGCGAAACGCCGCTCGACGCCGCCCGCCGGGAACTTTGGGAAGAGACCTCGGTAAACTCGGTCGAGCTCTTGGGTGAGGCGCCGGAGTGGTATCGCTACGACGTTCCCGATGAACTGGCCACGGGGCGCTTTCAACGAAAGTGGCGAGGCCAGACACAGAAGTGGTTCGCCTTCCGCTTTCTCGGCGATGACGGCGAAATTGACATCGACAGACCGGGAGGCGGCGCGCATCCGGCTGAGTTCTCTCGCTGGGGCTGGAAGCCGCTGTCCGAGGTGCCAGGCCTCGTCGTTGCCTTCAAGCGGCCGATCTACGAGAAGGTTGCCGCAGCCTTCGCCGGTCTGGCGGTGCCTTCATGAGCGCCCGTATCCCCGCCGCCCTAACCCCGCCGGACCCGTCCGAGCGCGATCCGCTTTCGCCGGACCTTCCCTATCGACCGAATGTCGGCATTTGCTTATTCAATGCCGAAGGGCTGGTGTTCGCCGGCAGAGCCTACTCCAATCCCTTCGGCTGGCCGGATCCGGAGATTTTCACCGAAGGCGCCGATTGGTCGCTGCCGCAGGGCGGAATAGACCCCGGCGAGGATATCATCGCGGCGGCACGCCGTGAACTTTGGGAAGAGACCGGCGTCAAGAACGCAGACCTTATAGCCGTGACCGACGAATGGTGGAGCTACGACTTCCCCGTTCGCGGCGCCAAAATTCACAAGCTCCACCCCTTCCGTGGCCAGCGTCAGCGTTGGGCGGCCTTCCGCTTTACCGGCAAAGACGACGAGATCACGGTCATGGCGGCCCACACCGACGAGCCGCCGGAATTTCTCGAGTGGCGCTGGCGACCACTCGACGAGTTGCCGGCCGTGGCCCCACTGCACCGGCGGCGGCAATACATGCGCGTCGTGGACGTTTTCGGAGATGTCGGTCCGGCTTGAGGCTTTATCGGCGCCGCCGGCCGGCGGCTTGATCGGCGGCGCGCGCCAGCGTCAACAGTGTCTCGCCGACAATATCGGCGGCAAGCGACGCATTGAGACGAGCGTCGCGCGCCGCTTCGCCCAGAACGATAACCGCCCTGGCGAGCCGAGCCGGCGGCCACAGGCCAAGCGCGGCCTCCACCTTGCCCTTGCGCTTGAAGAACACCGGCGGCCGGGCGCCATTGACCGCATCGGCCGGGGCCACGCCGGAATCGACGGCGGCGCGTAATTCGTCGAGCAGCATGAAATGGCGAAGCGCCGCGCCGACGATCTGGCCGGCATCGATACCCTCGGCCCGCGCCTTGGCCAACCCTTCGACCAGCACCGTCAGAGCGCCACCAGCCGCGGCGTCAATCACCTCGTCAATGGCGAAGGTTGAGCTGTCGCCGATCAAGGCCTCGACATCGGAAAGAGTAATAGTGCCGGTTCCATGAGCGTGCAGGCAGAGCTTCTGAATCTCGCCACGCGTCATCAACCGATCGCCGCCTAGAAGCGAGACCAGAAGCGCCCGAGCCTCCGACGCGATGGAAAGGCCGGCCGCTCTTGCCTCTTCATCGATCAGCGCCCCGATCGACCGTTCGTCATCGGCAAAACAGGGGATCGCATACGCCCGGCTTTCCTGCTCGAACAGAACCCTGAGTGGGCTGGATTTCTTGAGATCGCCCGCCTCGACGACGATCGCAGTATCAGGCGGGGGCTGCTTGAACAGCGCCCGGAAGCGGCTGGCGAGATCCGCGCGTCCTCCACCGTCACGCAAAAGGATTGCCCGTCGGCTCGAGAACATCGACACCGCATAGGCCTCGTCGGCGAGCCGCGTCGGGTTGGCCGTCAGTTCGGAGGCTTCGATGCGAACCAAGGCGAAGGGATCGCTGGGGTCCGAAAAGGCAGCGGCGATGGTTCTGGCGCGCTCGGAAACAAGCCCGGTATCCGGCCCATAGACCAGATAGAACACAACATCCTGCGGCGGCCGCGCAACGAGGCGATCGGCCTCCTGAGCGCGCGCCGCCACCATTGCCTCAGCCCTTGCCGATCAGCGCCGACGACAAACGCAAGCGAATGTCGGCCGCCGCTGCCCGCGCCGCTCGCTCCTCGGCATCCTGCTGTGCTCGAACGTTGGCATAACGCTGCGATGTGACGTCGAAGGGAGAGGTGGTGTAGATATTGTCCGATGTAACCACCCGGCCAGTAGCGATCTCGGTCAGCGTGTAAGTCGTCGTAAGCGACACCAGTTTGGCCACCGCGATATCTTCGCTGGCACGAATGGCGAGCTCCGAGACGCCTGTCGTCAGGACGAGATGCAGGCGATACTTGGGTGCCACCAGCGCGCTGCCGCCACGCAGCTGGAAGATTAGCTCATTCATCAGAGCCTGCGGCACGCGATCGGTCTGCGTGTCGATGGCAATCGAAGCGAGTTCCGTCACCATTGCCGGTTTACCACCCGCCGCGGGCGAGCCGATCGGCGCGTAAACGGGGCGCACCTGACAGGCAGCGAGAAGAGCGCCGGCCGCTAATACTAGGGCGCCGCGGCGAAGGAGATCAGACGACCACATTGACGATCCTCTGGGCGACGACGATGACCTTCTTCGGGCTCTTGCCGTCGAGCGCCTTTATCACGGCTTCGAGCTTCAACACCTCGGCTTCCACCTCGGCGGGCGTGGCAGTGCGTGCCACGGTAATGTCGGCGCGCTTCTTGCCGTTGACCTGCACCGGCAGCGTCACCTCGTCCTCGACCAGCAGAGCTTGGTCGACGGTCGGCCAATCGGCAAGCGCCACCAATCCGTCGTGGCCGAGCGCTGCCCAGCTTTCCTCGGCAAGATGCGGTGTCATCGGTGCCATCATGCGGACGAGCAGACCGGTTGCCTCGACCAAAGCGGTCGCGGCGGCGCCATCGGTGGCCAGCAGCGCCTTATCATTGGTAAGCGCTCCGGCCAACGTGTTGACCAACTCGTAGATCTTGGCCAACGCAACGTTGAAGCGCAGACCCTCGACATTCTCCTCAACGGCGGCCAGAGCTTTGTGCGCCGCCTTGCGCAGAGACAGCGCCAACCTGTCGCCGCCTTCGGCCCGCTCGGCGATCGGGACCAGTTCGGAGGCCTCGGATACGATGCGCCAGACGCGCTGCAGGAAGCGGGCGGTGCCCTGAGCCCCAGCCTCGGTCCACTCGACATCGCGCTCCGGCGGGCTGTCGGACAACATGAACCAGCGGGCGGTATCGGCACCGAAGCTGTCGATGATATCGGTGGGGTCGACAGTATTCTTCTTCGACTTCGACATCTTCTCGATCGGGCCGATCTTGACCGGCGCACCCGAGCCGATCAGTCGCGCCTTGCGGGCGCTAGCCTCCTCGACGATTTCGATATCAGCCGGCGACAGCCATTCGCCGCTTTCCGACTGATAGGTCTCATGCACCACCATTCCCTGGGTAAACAGGCCACGGAAGGGCTCGTCGAACCCGACGTGACCGCACTTCTTCATCGCGCGGGTGAAGAAGCGCGAATAAAGCAGATGCAGAATGGCGTGTTCGATGCCGCCAATATACTGGTCGACCGGCAGCCAGGAATTGACCACTTCCGGCACGGTCGGCGTCTGAGCGCGCGGCTCGGTGAACCGGCTGTAATACCAGGACGAGTCAACGAAGGTGTCCATGGTATCGGTCTCGCGCCGAGCCGGCTTGCCGCACTCGGGACAGACGCATTTGGTAAAGGTCGGATGCCGGTCGAGTGGATTGCCGGGACGGTCGAACTCGACATCCTCCGGCAAGCGAACCGGCAGATCCTTGGCCGGCACAGGCACCACACCGCAGTCCTCGCAGTGGATGACCGGGATGGGGCAGCCCCAATAGCGCTGGCGCGAAATACCCCAGTCACGCAAGCGATAGTTCACCTGCCGCTTGGCCGAAGGCGCACCATGCAGCGTCGTCGCTTCGAGTTTACTCGCCACCAGGTTCTTGGCCGCTTCCACGTCCATGCCATCAAGGAAGTCGGAGTTGAACAGTTTGCCATCGTCGGTATAGGCGACGTCGCCCACCGCGAAAGCGGCGGGGTCGGCACCTTCGGGCAGAACAACGGGCGTAACGGTCAAGCCGTATTTGCGAGCGAAATCAAGGTCGCGCTGATCGTGGGCCGGACAGCCGAAGATGGCGCCGGTGCCGTAATCCATCAGCACGAAATTGGCGATGTACACCGGGTAGCTCTGACCGTTGAAGGGGTGCTTCACGGACAGGCCGGTTGCAAGGCCCTTTTTCTCGGCCGTCTCGAGCGCCGCCGCCGAGGTGCCGATACGCAGGCACTCCTCACAGAAAGCGGCAACCGCCGGATCCTTGTCGGCAAACGCTTTCGCCACCGGATGATCGGCGGAAAGAGCCAGGAAGCTCATGCCGAACAGCGTGTCGGGACGCGTGGTGAACACCTCGATGGTCGACTCGTCGGCGACCGCCGGACCGTCGATCTCGAACCGAACCCTCAAGCCTTCCGACCGGCCAATCCAGTTCTTCTGCATGGTCCGGACTTTTTCCGGCCAGCGGTCGAGCGAGTCGAGAGCCGACAGCAGCTCATCGGAATAGTCGGAGATCTTCAGGAACCACTGCGTCAGCTCACGCTGTTCGACCAAAGCGCCGGAACGCCAGCCACGCCCGTCGATCACCTGCTCGTTGGCGAGCACAGTCATGTCGACAGGGTCCCAGTTGACCTTGGACTTCTTACGGTCGACGAGGTCGGCCTTCATGAAGTCGAGGAACAGCTTTTGCTGCTGCGTATAGTAATCCTCGTCGCAGGTCGCGAACTCGCGACTCCAGTCGAGCGACAGGCCCATGCTTTTCAACTGGCCACGCATGGTGGCGATGTTCTCGTACGTCCATGTCTTGGGATGAATATGGCCCTTCATCGCCGCATTTTCGGCAGGCATGCCAAAGGCGTCCCAACCCATGGGATGCAGGACGTTGAAACCCTTGGCCCGTTTGTAGCGAGCGACCACGTCACCCATGGTGTAGTTGCGCACGTGCCCCATGTGGATGCGGCCGGACGGATAGGGGAACATCTCGAGCACGTAATACTTGGGACGCGAATCGTCGTTCTTCGCCTCGAACACCCTGGCCTCGGTCCAGGCCTTCTGCCAGCGCGTTTCCGCTTCGCGCGCATTGTATCGCTCGGTCGCCATCGTCTCGTCTTCTGTTCAGATCCACGCCTGTCGCGGGTCAACGGTGCCAAGAGCACGCGACCGCGCGAAAAACTTACGGCATGACCATCATCAGAAACGGTCCCTAGGGTCAATGCTTTGGAATGCCGAGGCCGGCGTTTTCCGTCAGACCGCGACAGGATCGATGAAATCCCACAACAAGATCAGACACCAACGAAGTCGGTCGCGTGATCCTTGACGAAGGTTTCAAAGAAGCGAGGCGGACGGCCGGTCATCTTCTCGATGGCAGGGCTAACGATCGATGCCTTACCGTCGCGGATCGTATCGAACTCGGCGACCCGCTCGGCAATTTGCTGTTCGGGAATCTCCTCCGCCACTAGGCGCGCTTCGTAATCAGCGATGGAGATCGGCCGGAAGGTGACACGCCGGCCCGTAACGTGGCTCATGACTTCCGCCGCGCGCGACAACGGAAGAGCCGCGGGACCGGTGAGGACCAGCGTCTGACCATCGAAGTCTGAACTGGTCAGCGCAGCGGCAGCGGCGGCGGCCACGTCACGACCATCGACAAAGCTGATCAGCCCCTCGTCGGTCGGCAGCGCCAGTTCGCCCTTGCTGACATCGTCCTTCCAGACAGTCCGGAAGTTGTCGGCGAACCAGTTGGCCCGAAGGATGACGAAAGGAAGACCGGAGTTTTCCAGAACCAATTCGAGACGGCGATAGGGATTGTCCTCGGAAACATCGGCGGCGATGGTGGACAGCAGAACCGCCTTGATTTTACGGTCGACCACGTGCCGCATCACCGGCATCAACGCGGCGATAACGTCGAGCGGTGCCGACGGCATCAGAACAAAGACGCGGTCGACCCCCTCGAATAGCGGAGCGATGCTGGACGGATCACGAAAATCGAACCGCAGGACCTCAGCTTCCGGGTGCGTTTGCCCGTCCAGGGAGGCCGCCTTGACGATTTCGCCTTTTGCCACCAATTCGGACACGACCAACTGGCCGATGGTGCCGGTGGCGCCGAGAACGAGGATGCTGTCTGCCATGGGGGTCTCCGTCAGGAAGTCCGATCCGGCCGTACGGCCGGCGGAAGAGACAACGCCCTCACCCCGCGTCGGGTTCCCTCAACAAGCCGACGTCGACGATCTTGGCAAGACGATCGATGTCGTGATCGGCGAAAACGCCGATGCCGTGTGCCGCGAGAAGCGCGGCGGTGACACCGGCTCCCTCCAGTCGCCGGCCTGAGAAGCTGCCGTCATAGATACTGAGACTGCCACAGGACGGGCTGCGGTCGATGAGGAGCGCATAAACGCAGCCACTGCGACGGGCGTACTCGAGCGCCGCCTCAGCACCGGCAACGAAGGCGGCCGTAACATCCTCTCCCGTGACAGTTACGACGCGAGCCCGTCCCGCCAGCACATCCGCGCCGGAGCCGCCGACGATTTCCGCCGCCGGCCGGGGCACCGAAAGATCACCCATCAGCTCGGGGCAAACCGGCACCAGCCGCCCTTCGGCCTGCCAACGCTCGAGGCGCGGATCGTCGAGCCGTTTGCCGGCGCCGTCATAACGGACTGGCCGGCCGAGCAGGCAGGCGGAGATCAGAATGCGGTCCATCGGCACCACCGAACACATGAAAAAGGGCGTCTTCCCGCGCAAGGAAGACGCCCTTTGTCTCGTTCCGGATGGTCGCCGTCAATCTTCCTCGGCGCGCATCAGGATCTCGCGCTTGCCCGCATGGTTGGGGGGACCGACCAACCCTTCCTTTTCCATCCGCTCGATGAGCGAGGCGGCACGGTTGTAGCCAATGCCGAGCCGGCGCTGGATGTAGCTCGTGGTGGCGCGCTTGTCGCGCAACACCAGCGCCACCGCCTGATCGTAGAGATCGGCGTTTTCATCGACCGGAGCAACGTCACCGCCGCCGCTGTCTTCCTCGTCATCGGCCGTGATGGCCTCGAGGTAATCGGGCGTTCCTTGCGTCTTGAGATGAGCGACGATCGCCTCCACCTCGCCGTCGGAGACGAACGGGCCATGGACACGCTGAATGCGTCCGCCGCCCTGCATGTACAGCATGTCGCCCTGGCCAAGCAGCTGTTCGGCGCCCTGCTCGCCAAGGATGGTGCGACTGTCGATCTTCGACGTCACTTGGAAGGAGATGCGCGTCGGGAAGTTAGCCTTGATGGTGCCGGTGATGACGTCCACCGAGGGGCGCTGCGTCGCCATGATCACGTGAATGCCGGCAGCGCGGGCCATCTGGGCGAGCCGTTGCACCGCCCCTTCGATTTCCTTGCCGGCCACCATCATCAAGTCTGCCATCTCGTCGATGATCACGACGATGAACGGCAGCGGCTTGAGCTCCATTTCCTCGGTTTCGAAGATGGGCTCGCCCGTCTCCTTGTCGAAGCCAGTCTGGACGGTGCGATTGATGCTCTCGCCACGCTCGATCGCCTGCGCCACCCGGGCATTGAAGCCCTCGATGTTGCGCACGCCCACCTTGGACATCTTCTTGTAGCGGTCCTCCATCTCCCGGACCGTCCATTTCAGCGCGACGATTGCCTTGCGTGGATCGGTGACCACCGGCGTCAGCAGGTGCGGAATGCCGTCGTAAACGGAGAGTTCCAGCATTTTCGGGTCGATCATGATCAGCCGACATTCCTCTGGCGTCATCCGATAGAGAAGGCTGAGGATCATGGTGTTGATCGACACCGACTTGCCCGAACCGGTCGTGCCGGCCACCAGCATGTGCGGGGTGCGGGCAAGATCGATGATCACCGGCTCGCCGCCGATGGTCTTGCCGAGGCCGAGCGCCAGTCGCCCCTTGAATTTTTCGAAGTCCTGGCTGGCAATCAACTCGCGCAGGTAGACCATCTCGCGCCGCTGGTTGGGTAGCTCGATGCCGATGGCATTCTTGCCCGGAATGACCGCGACGCGAGCCGCGATGGCACTCATCGATCGGGCGATGTCGTCGGCGAGGCCGATGACGCGGGAGGACTTGATGCCCGGCGCCGGCTCCAGTTCATAGAGCGTCACCACCGGACCGGGACGAACGTTGAAGATCTCGCCCTTGATGCCGAAATCCTCAAGCACGCCCTCAAGCAGCCCGGCATTCTGTTCGAGGCTGTCGGGCGTATACTGGACACCGTTGCCCACCTTGGGCTCAGCAAGCAGTTCGATGGCCGGAAACTCGAAACCGCGTTCGTCGAGCAGGGAGAGTTGCGCGCCCCCCTTGGCTCGCTTGCCGGGCTGCATCGGCGGCGCCGGCGCCTTGACGCGCGCTGCCGCCTTCTCAGGCTGCGCGGCGGCCTTGCCGATTCGCGAGGCGGGACCGCGCAACGGTGTCGGACGCGGTTCAAAGGTGCGCGGTGCCGGCGCCACGGCGACCGGCTGCGGCGGCGCGATCATCTCGGTCTCGTCATAGTCGGACAAACGGTCGCCCATGGTGAAGGGCGGCGTATCATCCTCCTCGTCGTCGTCTTCCAGAACCGGCTCCGGGGCGACCGCGCGCGGCCGCTCCACCGGCGCGAAAGACGGTTCCACCCGGCCGCCCCGGCGTTCGGCCACCGGCGGCTGATAGTCGTCCTCATCCTCGTCGTCGACGGCGGGCGGTGCGGCGGGACGCGGGCGCGCGGCAAGCGTCGGCTCGGCGCGACGGGCAACCGGCGGCTCATAGTCATCCTCGTCGTCATATTCCTCGCCCGGGTAGGCGAAGGCCCGACGACGGAACAGGCGGCGGGACAGGCCGGCGCGGAGCGTCAGCCACCAGTGGCCAGCCACACCAATCAGAGCACCCAGGCGGCTTTCGCTGGATTCTTCGTCCTCGTCATCCTCGTCGTCTTCAACAATCGCGGCCTTGGCGCCGATGCGATGCCCTGGCACACCTGAGGCGTAAATCATGGCGGCGAGCGCCAAGGGGCCAGTCACGATCAAAATGATGAGGCGCAGCGTATCGGTAAGCACACCATTGTTGAAAGCTGCCGGCAGTTGAAGGACGAGGTCGCCGATGGCGCCTCCAAGGCCGGTCGGCAGCGGCCAGCCCGTGGTTGGCGGCAGCGCCCCCATGAAGGCGGCCCCGATGAGGGTGCCGATGAGCCAGCCAATGAGCCTGTTGCGAGCCACATGCGGGATGCGACCTATGGTGAGCTGCCAGCCCCAGATCACCACTGGCGCCAGGAACAGCGCGGCGTTGAGACCGATGAGCTGCATGATCAGATCGGCGGTCACCGCGCCAACCGACCCCATGACATTGCGGGTTGGTCCGTCGGCGATGTGGCTCCAGCTCGGATCGTCCACCGACCAGGTGGCAAGAGCCGCCGACAGTGCTGCGACGCCAGCGATCAGCAACAGGCCGGAGGCGCCGGCGATATTACGCAGCATCGCTTGCCGCAGGCGATCCTCACGACTTGGTGCGGCACGCCGCATCCGCTGGTCGAGGTCTTTGAGATTGGCAGCTCGGCGAGCATTGACCGGGCGCGGCTCATAGGGTCCATCGAGCCGGCCACCGGCCTCGCGAAGGCGGGGACTAGTCCTCATCTCTGCTCTCATGACAGAACCTCCGAGAGACGGCTCAAGGCCTCGCGACTCGTCTCGAGGCTTTCGACCATGGCGATGCGAATGAAATTTTGACCCGGATTGACGCCGTCGGCGTCGGTCGCCGACAGATAACCGCCGGGGACCACCTTGACGCCCATCTCCTTCCAGAGCCGGGCCGTCACGTTCTCCCCGCCGCCCCAGTGGCCGACATCGAGCCACAGGAAGAAGCCGCCAGGCGGTACGAGATCGGGGAATCGGTCACTTAAGATCTCCTCAGCGACAGCGTATTTCAGGTCGTAAAGGCGGCGGTTTTCAGCGACATGCGCTTCATCGGCCAGCGCAGCGACAGCCACTGCCTGGATCGGCATCGGCACCTGTGGCGCCGTCACGTTGCGCAGGGCCGCCCAGGCCTTCAGGAAGGCAGGATCACCGATGGCGAAGCCGCAACGAGCACCTGCCAGATTCGAGCGCTTGGAAAGCGAGTTGAAGGCGACGACGCCGGTGAGATTACCGCCGGCACCAAGCGCCGCGGAGAGCACGCCGGCGGGCGCTTGGCCACGCCAGATCTCTGAGTAGCATTCGTCCGAGAATAGAAGAAAGCCGTAGTGGCGAGCCAACCGGACGAGCCCCTCGAGCCTGCCCAGATCGGCCACCGCCCCCTGCGGATTGGCGGGGCTGGCATGAAAAGCGGCAACGGTACGAGCCAGGAGATCGACCGGCAGTCTTTCAAACCGTGGCAGAAAGCCATCCTCGCGACTGGCGGCAACCAGCACCGGCTCAGCGCCGGCCGCTTCGGCAGCGGCGGCGTAGACGGCATAAAAGGGATTGGGCAGCAGGATAGCCGGGCGTGCGCCCTTGGTGGTTCCGGCAAGGCGCACGGCGGTGAGCGTCGCGTGGAATAACCCTTCGCGCGACCCATTGAGCGGCAGCACACCGTCATCGCGGTCGATCGTGCCGTCGGGAAGTTCGAATCGCCTCTCCGCCCACCCCGCGACGGCGGCTCGGAAGGCTGGCGTGCCCTTGATCGGTGGATAGCGGACGAAATCGGCCAGCGCGGCGGAGAGGACCGGGCCAACGAAACCAGGCACCGGGTGGCGAGGCTCGCCCACCGACACATCAATCGGCAGGCGACCTGGCTCGACGCCGGCAATCAGCCGGCCGAGACGCTGGAAAGGAGAAAGAGGGAGCGACACGCAGGACGACATGAACACCAGAGCTCAGGCAACGGGTGATTCGGCCCGCTGCCCAGAAGGCAGCCAGACCTTTTCATTCTGCCGGCCACTCTAGGCACCCATGGTTAAACGCGCTTTAACCTTGCCGCCGTCTTCGCCCTCAGAGTGCCTCCTCGTCCTGTTCACCGGTGCGAATGCGCAGGGCGTGCTCGATGGCATAGACGAAAATCTTGCCGTCGCCGATCTGGCCGGTTTTGGCCGCGGCTGCGATGGTTTCAACCACTTTTTCCGCCTCTACGGCGGGTACCGCCACTTCGATCTTCAGCTTGGGCAGGAAGCTGACGGCATATTCGGCACCGCGATAGATTTCGGTATGGCCTTTCTGGCGACCGTAACCCTTGACCTCGGTAACCGTCAGGCCGTGAACGCCGAGCGAGGTCAGTGCGTCTCGAACCTCGTCGAGCTTGAAGGGCTTGATGATGGCCGTCACGATCTTCATGGGGCACCTCTTTTCCGGTCTGTCTCAAGATTACACGCGGCGGCATGTCGCCTCCGGTCGATACGACGACCATAGCGTGATGAGCGCATGCGCCAAGAGGGAAATAGGGCGAAAGCCATTCTACCTGCGAACTTCCGTGGCGATTGCGTCCAAAGGATTATTCCCGCCGCCGGACGAACAAAATGCCGACGGGCGGACTCCGTTTGGAATCCGCCCGTCGCATATCGCTAGAAAACCTGGATCAGGCTCAGTTGTAGGCGCGCTCGCCATGGGTCGTGACGTCGAGGCCTTCGCGCTCGGCCGTCTCGGTAACCCTGAGACCGATGATTGCCTTGACGATGGTGAGAGCGATCACCGACACGATGCCAGACACCAGAATGCAGACGATAACCGCCACGATCTGCGCCGTAACCTGGGTACCAAAACCAGGATAGCTGGCATAGATGCCGCCGAGCGACGGGTTGGCGAATACGCCCGTCAGGATGGCACCAACGATACCGCCAACGCCGTGCACGCCGAACACGTCCAGGGCGTCGTCGTAACCGAACTTGGACTTGACCCAAGTCGCCGACCAGAAGCAGATTGCGCCGGCGGCGAGACCGATGATCACGGCACCGAACGGGCCAGCAGTACCGCAGGCCGGTGTGATGGCGACGAGACCGGCGACGACACCCGAGGCGCCACCGAGCAGCGAGGCATGACCACGGGTCAGCCATTCGGCGAACGGCCAGGCGATGGCGGCGGCGGCGGTCGCGACAATGGTGTTGACGAGCGCATAACCGGCGACACCGTCGGCGGCGAGTTCAGAGCCGGCGTTGAAGCCGAACCAGCCGACCCACAGCAGCATGGCACCGATATAGGTCAGAACCAGATTGTGCGGAGCGAAGTTGTCGCGGCCGAGACCGATGCGCTTGCCGCCCATGATGGCAATGACGAGACCAGCGATACCGGCGTTGATATGCACCACGGTGCCACCGGCGAAGTCGAGGGCGCCCCAGACGCTGCCAAGATAGGAGCCTGCGCCACCCCAGACCATGTGGGCCATCGGCAGATAGGCGAAGGTGAACCACAGGATCAGGAAGAAGATCACCGCCGAGAACTTAACGCGCTCGGCCGAGGCGCCGATGATCAGCGCCGGCGTGATGCAGGCGAAGGTCATCTGGAAGGCCACGAAGACGATTTCCGGAATGGTGCCGGACAACGAAGCGGGCGTGATGCCGGCCAGCATGACCTTGTCGAGCGTGCCGACGAACGGCGACAGGGCGGTCGCTGTGCCCGGCATGGTGAAGGCAACGGAGTAACCGTAGGTGATCCACAGAATGGCCATTACGGCAAAGCCGATAAGGCACTGCATGAGGATCGACAGCACGTTCTTGGAGCGCACGAGACCGCCGTAGAACAGCGCCAGAGCCGGCACCGTCATCATGACGACCAGCACGGTGGAAACCAGCATCCAGGCGGTATTGCCGGGATCGGCGGTGGGCACCGGCGCAGCGGCAACAGCGGCCGGCGTGGCGGCATCCTGAGCGAAAGCCGCGACGGCCGAAAGCGCCAGTATCGGCGCAGCCGCGAGAAGTGGCTTGAGATATTTCATCGAAATCCTCTTGGATCGGTTATCGACTGTCCGCCCGGCCTTTGCCCTTCGAGGCAAAAACACAAGCGGCGTGCGTCGGAAGCCCGGTCGGGCCTCCCAGATGGTCAGAGCGCTTCGCCGTCGGTTTCGCCGGTACGGATGCGAACGGCGTGTTCGATGGAGGTGACAAAGATCTTGCCGTCGCCGATCTGGCCGGTCTTGGCGGCCGACGAAATGGCCTCGACGACCTTGTCGACCTGATCGGTGGCAACCGCCACCTCGACCTTCAGCTTGGGCAGAAAGCTGACGGCATATTCGGCACCGCGATAGATTTCGGTATGGCCCTTCTGGCGGCCATAACCCTTGACTTCCGTCACCGTGAGCCCGTGCACGCCGAGCGCATTGAGCGCATCGCGCACCTCGTCGAGCTTGAAGGGCTTGATAATGGCCATGACGATTTTCATGGGGTTCCTTCCATCGATTGGTCCCCCGGACCGAACGCGCACCCCCGCGATGCGCCCCGTCGCGGAACTCGATGCCGACAATAGAATCAATCTTTGTGCCAAGCCGACCGCTGATGCAGCAGATTCTGCTTTCTCTTAACCAAACGCCTTGTTTTCGCCGGTTTTGGTGGCGGTCGAGCGATGTCATATGACCAATTCCCCAGCAAAAATCGGAATGTGCCCATCTTGAAATCAGGAATTCAGTCCAGACATGCCTATTTACTGGGCAGTAATTGCCCGTATGGCGCGCCCTTGACGGCCTGCGCCCTTTAGCCACGCTTATAAACTCGCCAGCCGGTCCTTGCCGGTATCCGCAATCCCACTATGCTGTCTCCGTCGTCCGTGGCCACAAGGGAAGGGAAGACAAGATGACCGATACAGTCGACAAAGTGGACGTGCTGGTCGCAGGCGGAGGCTATGTCGGCCTTTCCGCAGCGCTGGCTATCGCTGCTTCGGTGCCCGGCGCTCGCGTGGCGCTCGTCGATCCCCGGCCCTGGCGCGATGCATCGGGTGACCTACGCGCCTTTGCGGTAGCAGCGGCCGGTCGCCGCATGCTGATGGCTCTCGGCATCTGGGACAAGCTCGTCGAAGAGGCCGAGCCGGTCCGTGAGATGATCGTCACCGACTCTGGTCTCGATGATCTGATCCGGCCGGTCTTTCTTACTTTCGACCGACAGGAAGATGGCGATCCCCTCGCCCATATGCTGCCGAACGGCCCACTGGTCACCGCTCTCGGCGCCGCCGCCGAGGCAGCCGGCGTCCGCTTCCTGACACCGGACAGCGTTTTGGCTACCGAGCCGGTACCTGGCGGGCGCCGAGTGACCCTTACCTCTGGCAAAACGTTTCTCGCCTCCTTGGTGGTGGCCGCCGACGGAGCTCACTCGCGCCTACGCGCGGAAGCCGGAATCGGAACGAATTCCTGGAGCTATGGTCAATCGGGGATCGTCGCCACCATTGAGCATGATCGACCGCACGAGGGGCGCGCCGAAGAACATTTCCTGCCGGCCGGACCGTTCGCGATACTGCCTCTCAAGGGTGGTCACCGTTCATCGTTGGTCTGGAGCGAACGAACCGACATTGCAGAGCGCCTCGTTTCCGGTGCGCCCTTTCTGTTTGACGCCGAGCTTATCCGTCGCATTGGCCACCGACTCGGCGAACTACGGGTCATTGGCAGACGACAGGCTTTCCCGCTCGGCCTGACGCTGGCCCGTCGTTTTACGGCCGATCGCCTGGCATTGATCGGTGACGCGGCGCACGCCATCCATCCGATCGCCGGCCAAGGCCTAAACCTCGGCTTCAAGGACGCGGCCGCACTGGCGGAGGTGGTCGCTCTTGCCCTGCGAGCCGGCCGCGACCCCGGGACCACCGACGTGCTGGACGAGTATCAACGCTGGCGCGGTTTTGACACGTTGCGCATGGCGGCAATGACCGACGGACTGAACCGGCTTTTTTCCAACGACTTGATGCCGTTAAGGCTGGTCCGAGACTTCGGCCTCGGCCTCGTCGACCGGATGCCGCCGGTCAAGCGACTCTTTGCCAATGCCGCTGCTGGCGCGCCAGGACCATCGCCCCGCCTTGTCGCCGGCGAGCCGATTTGACGGGCGTGCGGTCAGCCGAAGACGATATAAGTCCGCGTGGACAGCCGCGGCAGGAGCTTCAGCATGTCGACGCGGCTTAATGCCAGACAACCGGCCGTCGGTCGAAAGTCAGGCCGCGCGAGATGAAAGAAGATGGCGCTACCACCACTCCGGATGCGCGGCCTGAGGTTGAAGTCGAGTATCAGCACCACGTCATAGACATGATCGCTCCGCCACATCGCCTCGTGGCTCCTCGGATAGGGACAGCGGACCAGGCGATTGTAGTTGCGGTCGGCGGGGTCGTCGCACCATCCGTCGTCTGGCCGGAGTGGAACAAGCGGCAGGCCGGCGCTCGGCCGCGTCCTGAAGCGATCCGGCCGATAAAAGCCACCGACGATGCGAAACCGGCCACGTGGGCTTGCACCATCGCCCTCCCGTTTCAGGGCCGTCAGCCCCGACCGGCCGATAGCCGCCTTCATCTCGACACCACCGCCGACAAGCTGTCCGCGCGTAGCGTGCGGCGACCTCACGCGAACGTGAAGGCGCGTGATTGCCGGACCCTTCGGTTTCAACTTGCCGTGCATATTTTGCACCTTGCTTGACAGACGGTCGCGAAGGACCGACAGACGGTATAATTTTGTGAAGTATCCGGCCCGCCGTGATAATCTGGCAGAGATCGGATGAATCGCCAAGCTGGCACAGTGCACCTCGAAGGCGAGGGGCGGGCTTCCGATGGCGATTATCTTTGACGGGGATAACATGACCGCTCGAAAAATTCTGATCGTCGACGACGACCCCGACCTCCGCGAGGCGCTGCTCGAACAGCTGTCGCTGTTCGACGAATTCGAGCCGATCGAGGCGGAAACCGCCACCAAAGGCATGCAGCTTGCGCGCACCGCTCACGTCGACCTCGTGCTGATGGACGTCGGGCTGCCTGACATGGACGGCCGCGAAGCCGTGAAGATCCTGAGGAAAGGTGGCTTCGCCGCGCCGGTGATCATGCTGACCGGCCACGACACCGACAGCGATCAGATCCTTGGTCTTGAGGCCGGCGCCAACGACTATGTTGCCAAGCCTTTCAAGTTCGCCGTTCTCCTGGCCCGCGTGCGCGCCCAACTGCGCCAGCACGAGCAGTCGGAAGAGGCGGTGTTCACCATCGGTCCCTATACCTTCCGTCCGTCGGCCAAGCTTTTGGTCGACGCCAAAGGCGGCAAGGTGCGTCTCACCGAAAAAGAGACCTCAATCTTGAAGTTTCTCTATCGCGCCGGCGACAAGGTGATCACCCGCGACGTGCTGCTGCACGAAGTCTGGGGTTATAACGCCGGAATCACCACCCATACGCTCGAGACGCATATCTATCGGCTGCGCCAGAAGATCGAGAAGGATCCGGCAAACGCTCAGCTGCTCATAACCGAAGGCGGCGGCTACAAGCTGGTGCCGTAAACAGAGCCGTTCGGGGTGGAAAACCCGGCCTGCGTCCGTGGGCCGGGGATTGGGCGGTTAACCTTCGGCGAGCGGCATGCTAGGGAATCTGCGTCATGCGTCGCGTGGGCGGCGCGTGAGGTATAGGTTCAGCCGCCCATTTGACCCGCCCGCGCCAGGCCATCCATGAGTCTTGAGACCGATATCAAACTGCTCGGCACGGTGTCCATGCTCTCCGATTTCACGGAGGACAAACTGCGCCTGCTCGCCTTCTCGGCCGAGAGTCGCGAGTTCCGGGATGGGCAACGCCTTTATTCGGCAGGCGATCGCGCCGACTGTGCGCACGTGGTGTCCTCGGGAGACGTGGCGCTGTTTCCGCCTGGAGAGGCGGAGTTGGCCGCGGAAGTCGTGGGCCGAGGCGCCCTTCTTGGTGGCTTATCCTTGATCGTCGATGGCGAACGAACGATGACGGCCGTGGCACGCGGCCGCGTCGAGACCATTTTGATTCGCCGACCGCTGTTCCGCCGTATGCTGGACGAGTTTCCGGAGATCGCCGCCGGCTTGCACCGGCGCCTATCGGCAAACGTTCGCGACACGACCTCGCGGTTGATGACGGTGCGCGACCGCCTCGACCGTCTCGGGAACTAATCAGACCGCGATACTGACCATCACTGGTGCATGGTCGGACGGACGATCCCAATCGCGCGCGTCCTTCAGAATTTGGAAATCGCTCACACGCTCGGCCATGTCAGGGTGGACCCAGATGTGATCGAGACGCCGCCCCTTGTCGGCCGCGCGCCAATCCTTGGCGCGATAGCTCCACCAGGAATAGAGCTTCTCCTCGAGAGGCACGAACCGCCGGGCGATATCGACATAGCCGACCGCGGCCCGGACCGCTTCCAGCTTCTCGCATTCGATCGGCGTGTGGCTGACGATCTTGAGAAGGGCCTTGTGCGACCAGACGTCATGCTCATAGGGAGCAACGTTGAGATCGCCCACCACCACATCGGGCAGCCCGTCCGCCCCCGTCGGCAGGAAGTCCTTCATCTCATCCAGGAAGCGCAGCTTGTGAACGAACTTCGGGTTGATAGTGATGTCCGGCTCATCGCCGCCGGCCGGCACGTAGAAATTATGGACCCGAAAGGCTGAGTTACCCTCGCCTATCACCGCCGAAATATGGCGCGGATCGCCGACCTTTTCGCAGAACTCGCGGACGCGGACATCGCCGAGCGGCAGGCGCGACACGATGCCGACGCCATGGTAACCGCCACGCCCTCCGTTCAGGGCAATGTGCTCGTAGCCGAGCTTGCGGAAGTCAGCCGCCGGGAACTGCCCATCCTGGCACTTGGTCTCCTGCAGGAAGAGCACATCGGGCGCCGCCTCGTTGAGCAAACGCTCGACGATAAGCCGACGCATGCGGACGGAATTGATATTCCAGGTGGCGATCTTGACCTGTCGCATGGGCTTTCGGGATCTCCGGACGTGAAAAGGCCCGCGAGCGGAAGCACGCGGGCCCGGATCGATCAGTCAGCCTTGGGCTGAACTCATTTGGCGGCCTTGGCAGCGTCGTTGAGCTTGCGGGCGCGGGAGTTGGTCGCCTCGAAGATACGAGCCGCCTTGCCGCGCAGATCGCGCAGATAGTAGAGCTTGGCCCGGCGGACCCTACCGCGGCGCACCACATCGAGCGAATCAATCATCGGCGAGTAGAGCGGGAAGACGCGCTCGACGCCCTCGCCGTAGGAAATCTTGCGGACGGTGAAGCTCTCGTTGAGACCGCCACCCTTGCGGGCGATGCAGACGCCCTCGTAGGCCTGCACGCGGGTGCGGGTGCCTTCGGTGACCTTCACGTTGACGCGAACGGTGTCGCCTGGGGAGAACTCGGGCAGCTCGCGCTGGGCCTTTACGACGGCCATCTGCTCGGCCTCGAGCTCCTGGATGATCTTGCTCATCTTTGGATTCCTTCTTTTTCCTGAGCCGACCAGAGCGCCCGAAACATCGTTACATCGAACGAAGGGGCGATACGTCAATCAACTATATGGGCGGGGTTCCTACACGAGCTGGATTGGTTTGTCGACCACTCGCGCCCAGATTCTTTGCCAAAAAGCCTCATCAAAGCGCTCATTTCCGGCCTTCGCGCGGCCCATGCGCAGCCCAGAGGTCGGGTCGGCGCTCGCGTGTCACCCTTTGGGCGTCGGCGCGGCGCCAGGCATCCACTTTCGCATGGTCGCCAGAGAGCAGCACCTGCGGGATCGCCTCGTCCTCAAAGACCGGCGGACGGGTGTATTGGGCGTGTTCGAGGAGTCCTTCCTCGAAGCTTTCTGTGAAGCCGGAGAGCTCGTTCCCCATCACGCCGGGCAGCAGCCGCACCACGGCATCAAGAAGCACGATGGCCGCTACCTCTCCGCCCGATAGAACATAGTCGCCAATAGACACCTCTTCGAGCTGACGGCGGCCAATGACCCGCTCGTCGACCCCCTCGAAGCGGCCGCAGACAATAACCACGCCGGGACCGGCGGCCAGTTCTCGCACACGCGCCTGTTTGAGCGGTGCCCCGCGCGGTGTCATCAGCAGGCGTGGGCGAAGATCGTCCAGCGGGGACACCGCATCGACGGCGCGGGCGAGCACATCGGCACGCATCACCATGCCGGGGCCGCCGCCAGCTGGGGTGTCATCGACATTGCGGTGGCGGCCTTCGGCGAAGTCACGGATCTGCGTCGCCGTCAGCGACCATCCCCCTTCGACAAGCGCCCTGCCGGCAAGGCTGACGCCCAGCGGTCCGGGAAACATCTCGGGATAAAGCGTCAGCACATCGGCCGCGAAGCCGGTCACGGCGTCCCCTCCCCGTCCGGTTCGCGAGCGTCTTCAAGAAGACCCTCCGGAGGCTCGATGATGGCCTTCCCGGCGACAAAATCGAGGGTGGGCACGACGGCGCGAGTGAACGGCACATAGACGGAGGCGCCATCCGGGCGGCGTACATCGAGGAGATCGTCAGCCCCGAAGTTGGCCACCGCCACCACGGTGCCAACCGGCTCGCCGGCCGTCGTCTCGACAGCAAGACCCACGAGGTCGGCGTGATAAAACTCGTCTTCCTCCGGCGGCGGCAGCGCCGAACGATCGATATAAAGCTTGGTGCGAGTGAGCTTTTCGGCAGCGGTGCGGTCGGCCACGCCCTCGAAAGCCACGACCAGCATGTCATCCTTCAAATGCCTCAGCGACTTCACGCGGAAGACGCCGCCCCGACTGTCATTCAGAGGACCGTAATCGGCGATGCCCAACGGATCGGCGGTATACGCCTTGACGCGAACCTCGCCGCGCACGCCATGCGCGGCACCGATCTCGGCAATCAGGATGGACTTTTGCGGCTCGGCCACTGTGGGGGTCTCCGGCAACGAAAAGGACCGCCCCGCTGGGCGGGACGGTCCCTTATAGGATGATGTCAGGCCGAGATCACTCGGTCGGAGCTTCGGCGGCGGCGGCCTTTTCGGCGCGCTCGGTGGCGCGTTCCTTGGCCCGCTCGCCCGGCTCGGCCTTGTTCGGGTTATTGCGGGCGGGACGGTTGGCGAGACCGGCCTTGTCGAGGAAGCGCAGCACGCGATCGGTCGGCTGAGCGCCCTGGTCGAGCCAGTACTTGGCACGGTCGGTGTCGAGCACGACGCGGTTCTCGACGTCGTCGGCCAGCATCGGATCGAAGGTGCCGATCTTTTCGATGAAGCGGCCGTCGCGCGGCGAACGGGCGTCGGCGATGACGATCGAGTAGTGCGGACGCTTCTTGGCGCCACCACGGGCGAGACGGATCTTGAGGGACATCGGGTTACTCCAGCTTGTTCTTGAGGTTGACTGTCTTGGTTTAGGGAGAGGCACCGCCTATCGGCGAAGAGCCTCGTGGTGCCTGATCACTTCCGTGATGATGAAGTTCAGGAATTTCTCAGCAAAATCAGGATCGAGCCGAGCATCGGCGGCAAGCGCCCTTAGTCGTTCGATCTGAACTTTTTCTCGCGAGGGATCGGCCGGCGGCAGGCTGTGCTCGGCTTTGAGCCGACCTACCTTCTGCGTGCACTTGAAGCGCTCCGCAAGAAGGTGAACCAGCGCCGCGTCGATGTTGTCGATCGAGCCGCGCAGTTCCAGGAGCTCGGCCATCACCGGATCGAGCGTCGTCATTTCTTTGGCCCCTTCGGCAGGCCGGGAAGACCCGGCAACCCCGGCAGGCGACCGCCGGGCAGACCTGGCAGACCTGGCAGACCAGAGAGGCCCGGCGGCAGCGCCCCTGGCAACCCCGGCGGGAGACCACCCTTGCCGCCGAGCGCACCGCCCATTCCCATGTCGCGAGCCATCTTCTCGAGCTGGGCCGGATCCATCTTGGACGGGTCGGGCATACCGCCGCCGCCCATCATGGCACCGAGCTTGCCAAGGCCACCGAACAGGCCGCCCTTCTGCTTGCCCATAGCCTTCATCATGTCGGCCATCTGCCGGTGCATCTTCAGCACCTTATTGACGTCGGACACGTCAGTGCCGGAACCGGCGGCGATCCGCTTGCGGCGCTTGGCATCGATGACGGCAGGCTTGGCGCGCTCTTTCTTGTTCATCGACTGGATGACGGCGAGCTGGCGCTTCAGGAGGTGATCGTCGAAACCGGCCGCGGCGAGCTGGTTCTTCATCTTGCCCATGCCAGGCATCAGGCCGAGGATACCGCTCATGCCACCGAGCTTCTGCATCTGCCCGAGCTGATCGGCGAGATCGTTCATATCGAACTCGCCCTTGCCCATCTTGGCGGCCATCCGGGCCGCCTTCTCGGCGTCGATGTTGGCAGCGGCCTTCTCGACCAGCGCCACGATGTCGCCCATGCCGAGAATGCGGTCGGCCACCCGCTGCGGGTGGAAATCCTCGAGGGCATCGGCCTTTTCGCCGACGCCCATCAACTTGATCGGTTTGCCGGTGACGGCGCGCATGGAGAGCGCCGCGCCACCGCGACCATCGCCGTCGACGCGCGTCAGCACGATGCCGGTAATGCCAATCTGTCCGTCGAAGGCCCGCGCCGTGTTGACGGCGTCCTGACCGGTCAACGCGTCGGCAACCAGCAGCACTTCGTGCGGCTGGGCGATGCGCTTGACGTCGGCCGCCTCGTTCATCAGCGCGTCGTCAACAGTGACGCGACCAGCGGTGTCGAGCAGCACCACGTCATAGCCGCCGAGCCGGGCGGCCATCATCGCCCGCGCCGCGATCTCCTGCGCCGATTGCCCGCCGACGATCGGCAGCGTGTCGATACCGTTCTGCTCGCCGAGAATCTTCAACTGTTCCATGGCAGCCGGACGCCGGGTGTCCAGGGACGCCATCAGCACCTTCTTGCGCTGACGCTCAGTGAGACGCCGCGCAATCTTGGCCGTCGTCGTCGTCTTGCCCGAGCCCTGCAAACCAACCATCAGGATGGCCACCGGAGCCGGTGCCTCGAGGTCGATCGGTTGGGCATCCGAGCCGAGCATCTCCACGAGCTGGTCGTGGACGATCTTGACTACCATCTGGCCAGGCGTGACCGACTTGACCACGTCGACGCCAACGGCGCGGTTCTTCACCTTGTCAGTAAAGGACTTGACGACGTCGAGCGCCACATCGGCCTCAAGGAGGGCCCGCCGCACCTCACGCATGGCTTCCGCGACGTCGGCCTCCGACAGCGCACCGCGACGGGTGAGCTTGTCGAAAATGCCGGCAAGGCGATCGGAAAGGCTTTCAAACATCGGCGGTCCTCGTCGAACGGTCTCTCGAACCGCTCATATGGCCTCGACCCCCACGAAACCCAAGCACCGCTTGCATCCGCGGGCGCAACGCGCTGGCGGATGTTGACCTCCGGGATCGTGCCCCGGTCGGCGGCTCGGCTGTCGCAACAGGACGAGAATGGAGGGCCATTAGCGGCAAGGCGGCGCCAAGTCAAGGAAAACCAGGTTTTGGCAGCGACATCCGCCGTATTCGTGGCTTCGCGTGCATCACCAGCCGCTTCCGCTGTCGCCGCCAATCGTCTAAGAATGGCAGAGAAATGAGAGAGCGGCGATGAGTATTCCCTACGTCAAGATGAACGGCATCGGCAACGAGATCGTCGTGCTCGATCTGCGCGGCCGCCCGGAGAGCGTGACGGCCGACGCCGCCCGCGCCATCGGCGCACAGGAACCCTTCGACCAGTTGATGGTGCTCTATGCCCCGCGCCGGCCGGACACGCTTGCTTTCATGCGCATCTTCAACATCGACGGTTCGGAGAGCTTTGCCTGTGGCAACGGCACCCGCTGCGTCGGCACGCGTCTCTTCGAGGCCGGCGCGCCCTCGCCCGTCTTTGTTGAGTCGCGCGCCGGCATCCTGTGCATCGCCCAGGCTGAGGGCGGCCTCGTCACCGTCGATATGGGCGAGCCACGCTTTGCCTGGAACGACATCCCGCTCGCCGAACCCTTCGCCGACACCCGCGCCATCGAACTGCAGATCGGACCGATCGACGCACCTATCCTGCATTCGCCCTCGGTCGCCAACATAGGCAATCCCCACGCCATTTTCTGGGTCGACGACGTCGAAGCCTACGATCTGGCCGCCATTGGCCCCATGCTGGAAAATCACCCGATATTTCCCGAACGCGCCAACATCTCGCTCGCCCACGTCACGGCGTCCGACGCGCTGACGCTGAAGGTGTGGGAGCGCGGCGCCGGCTTGACACGCGCCTGCGGCTCCGCCGCCTGCGCCGCCGCTGTGTCGGCCGCCCGCACCCGGCGCACCGGACGCACGGTGCGCGTGACGCTTCCCGGCGGCGACCTTGTCATCGACTGGACGGCCGAGAACCGCATTCTGATGACCGGCGCCACCGAGTTCGAACATGGTGGCCTACTGTCGGACGATATCTTCGCACCAGCTGCCGCCTGACGCGGTTCAGTTTATGGAGGCGGTTACATGGAACACCGCACTGCCAGCAACACAGCCCTGGTCGTCGCTGCCCTGCGGGCCGCGCATCAGACACAAGATGATGGCCGGGTATTCCGCGACCCGTTCGCCGAGGATATGCTTGGACCTGAGGGCGCCCCGCTGATGATGGGTCTTCCTATCGTGCCCGGCTATCGGACAATGCGCTTCCTCATGGCTGCCCGCAGCCGGTATGCCGACGACGCGCTGGCAGAGGCGGTAACGCGCGGCTGTCGCCAAGTGGTGATACTGGGCGCCGGCCTCGATACCCTCGGCCTTCGCAATCCCTACCGCGCGGCCGGCCTCCGGATCTTCGAAGTCGATCATCCGGCAACCCAGGCCGACAAGCATCGTCGGCTGTTGCGCTTCGGGCCCAGGCTGCCGGCCGGCCTTTCGCTGGTGCCGACGATATTCGGCGAGGATGACGTTGCCTCAACCCTTGCCGCGGCTGGCTGGCGCGCTGATGAGCCGACCTTCTTCCAAATGCTCGGCGTTGTCATTTATCTTCCGGCGGAAACGCGACAGGCGCTTTTCGGCTTCATTGCCGGCCTCCCCGCTTCAGAAGTCGTCTTTGACTATTCGACGCCTCCGGAAGACCAGGCCCCGAAGGGGCGCGCCGTCACAGAGGCGTTGATGGCCAAAGCGGCCAGTACCGGCGAACCCTGGCTTGGCCTCGCCACGCCAAACATACTCGTCAACGAACTCACTGCTCTTGGTCTTTCAGATGTCGAGGATCTCGATCTTCAGGAGCTTCGTGAACGCTATCTGGGTGAACCCCCAACCGGCGATGGTGATTTCGGCCTGCATGTCCTGCGTGCCCGGCGGCCGTCCTGAGTCAGTTTGCGATGCGGTTTCCGCTCTGGCAATTTCCGCGCCTTTCCGCCATATAGCCGGTCTGAACACAAGCATCGGAACGAAAGCATGGCGATCGAGGTGATCACCTTCGGCTGCCGCCTCAACACGGCGGAATCGGAAGTGATGCGGCAGAAGGCGGCCGAAGCGGGCCTTTCGGAGGCCGTGCTGGTCAACACCTGCGCCGTAACCGGCGAGGCGGTGCGGCAGGCAAAGCAGGCGATCCGCCGCGCCCGACGCGCCAACCCCGACGCTCGCATCGTCGTCACCGGTTGCGCCGCCCAGACCTCGCCCGAGCTGTTCGCCGGCATGGCAGAGGTCGATCTGGTGGTCGGCAATGCCGACAAGCTCACCGAAGCAGCTTATCAGGCGATCCCCGATTTCGGCGTATCCGCCGAGGAAAAGACCCGCGTCAACGACATCATGAGCGTGCGCGAAACGGCGCTGCATCTCGTCGATGGCTTCGAGGGCCGCACCCGTGCCTTTGTCCAGGTGCAGAACGGCTGCGACCACCGTTGCACCTTCTGTATTATTCCCTTCGGCCGCGGTAATTCGCGCTCGGTGCCGATGGGCGATGTGGTTGCCCAGGTGCGCCGGCTCGTCGAGAACGGCTATGCCGAGGTGGTGCTGACGGGCGTCGACCTTACCTCATATGGCGATGACCTGCCCGGCAACCCTCGCCTCGGTCGCCTCACCCGTTCCATCCTCAAGGAAGTGCCGGAACTGTCTCGCCTCCGCATCTCCTCCATCGACTCAATTGAGGCCGATCCGGACCTGATGGCGGCGATCGCCGAGGAGGAGCGGCTGATGCCACATATGCATCTATCGCTCCAGCATGGCGACGACCTGATCCTGAAGCGGATGAAGCGCCGCCATCTCCGGGCCGATGCCATCCGCTTCTGCGATGAAGCCCGGCGACTTCGTCCCGACATGGTGTTCGGCGCCGACATCATCGCCGGCTTCCCGACTGAAACCGAGGCGATGTTCCAGAACTCACTTGCCATCGTCGATGATTGCGGCCTCACGCATCTGCACGTCTTCCCCTATTCACCGCGCCCCGGCACGCCCGCCGCGCGAATGACACAAGTTGAGCGAGCCGAAATAAAGATACGCGCCTCTAGGTTGCGAGAGAAGGGTGATGCCGCTTTTCGTGCCCACCTCGACGGCGAGGCCGGTCACCATCACGCGGTGCTCGTCGAGAAAAACGGACTCGGCCGCACTGAACAGTTTACGCTCACCGAGATCGACCGGGGCGCGCCCGGCGAAATCGTGCCGGCCATCGTCACCGGCCGCACCGACCGTGCCCTCATTTCCAAGGCTGCCTGAGGCGAAGGACCAACGACATGTCGGACGACAAGAAGCCGGGTCTCATCGGCCGCTGGTTCGGTGGCGGGCGGGAAACGCCCGATCCACGTGAATCACTGAATGAGCCTGTTGTTGCCGCACCGGCCGTTGCTGATCGACCGTCCTGGTTTCATCGACTTACGAGTGGCATGTCGCGCTCCTCGCAGGCGCTCAGCGGCGGCATCGTCTCGATTTTCACCAAGCGCAAGCTCGATGCCGACACGCTTGAAGAACTGGAAGACGTGCTGATTCAGGCCGACCTCGGCGTCGCCGTTGCGTCGGCCATCGCCGAGCGGCTATCGGCCGAGCGCTATGGCAAAGACATCACCGACGAGGAAGTGAAAACGATCCTTGCCGCCGAGGTGGAGAAGGTGCTCGCCCCGGTCGCCGTGCCCTTCACGCTGAAGACGGATAAGGCGCCCCATGTAGTGCTCGTGGTCGGCGTCAATGGTTCCGGCAAAACCACCACGATCGGCAAGCTCGCCTCGAAGTTCGTTGCCGAGGACAAAAAAGTCATGATGGCCGCCGGTGACACCTTTCGCGCCGCCGCCATCGATCAGCTGAAAGTATGGGCCGAACGGGCGAATGTGCCGATCGTTGCCCGCGAAGTCGGCGCTGATTCGGCCGGTCTCGCCTTCGACGCACTGACTCGGGCGAAAGCCGAAGGCATCGACATCCTGATGATCGACACCGCCGGTCGCTTGCAGAACAAGGCGGAGCTGATGGCCGAACTTGAGAAGGTCGTCCGCGTTCTCCGCAAGATCGATCCCACGGCACCACACGACGTATTGCTGGTCCTCGATGCCACCACCGGCCAGAATGCCGTTTCCCAAGTGGAAGCCTTCGGTCGCACCGCCGGCGTCACCGGCTTGGTCATGACCAAGCTCGACGGTACGGCGCGCGGCGGTATTCTCGTTGCCATCGCCGAGAAATTCGGCCTGCCAGTGCACTTCATCGGAGTTGGCGAGGGCATCGACGATCTCGAGCCCTTCGCCGCCCGCGATTTCGCCCGCGCCATTGCCGGGCTCGGTGACTGACCGTATCCCTGAACCGACGTTTGTTCCTCGGACAGCCCCGGATTGCCGGCCGCCCACGAAATCGCTATGTGTGCAGCCTGGAATACGTCGAAGCCGCGACTGGCGCCTATCGCCCACCCCGAGGCAAGCATGTCCCTCGCCGACCTGGCCAATCCTACCCGTTTTCTGGCGTTTGCCGGCCGCCTGATTCCCTGGCTGGCCGGACTGACTGTTGTTCTGTTCGTCGGAGGCCTTGCGCTGGTAGCTCGCTCACCAGCCGACTACCTCCAGGGTGAAACGGTCAGGATCATGTACATTCACGTGCCGGCCGCCTGGCTCTCCATGCTGACCTATTCGATCATGGCCGTCTCGGCGCTCGGCACACTGGTCTGGCGGCACCCGCTCTCCGACGTCGCCGCTCGCGCCGCCGCGCCGATCGGCGCCACGTTTACGGCCCTCGCGCTGGTCACCGGTTCGCTGTGGGGCCGGCCGATGTGGGGCACCTATTGGGAGTGGGACGCGCGCCTGACCTCCGTGCTGGTGCTGTTCATCATGTATCTCGGTCTCATCGCCCTCTGGCGCACGATTGAGGATCCAACCCGAGGCGCCCGCGCCGCTGCGATCCTGATCCTCGTCGGCTCGGTCAACCTGCCGATCATCAAGTTCTCTGTCGACTGGTGGAACACGCTGCACCAACCCGCTTCGGTGTTCCGCATCGGCGGCCCGACCATCGATGCCACCATGCTGGTGCCACTCGCGGCCATGGCGCTGGCCTTTACGTGTCTTCTCGTCACCCTGCATCTGGCCGCCATGCGCAACGAGATCCTGCGTCGGCGCATCCGTGCCCTCGGCCTGACAGCCGCCGGAGCTATCAGATGATCGCTCTCCTCGGTCCCTACGCCGGTTTCATTCTCCTGAGCTATGGGGCGGCGGCGCTCGCCGCTTTGGGCCTGACGGTTTGGATCATCCTCGATCACTGGCGGCTCAAAAGCACGCTCGCCGCGCTCGAGGCGCGTGGCCTGACCCGACGCTCGGCGCGCGCCGCCGCCCGCCTGGCACCCGAGACGCCCCTGGAGACGCAGGCGTGAGCAAGCCATCACGCCGCATCGGATTTCTCGCGCTCGTCCCGCTCGCCTTGTTTCTGGCGCTTGCCGTCTTGTTCTATTCAAGGCTTGGCGCTGGCGATCCGTCGGAAGTCCCATCAGCGCTGATCGGCAAGCCAGTACCCGATTTCCGCCTTGAAGGCGTTGCCGGTCTGACGCGGAATGGTGTGCCGGTTTCCGGTCTCTCAAACGACGATCTCGCCAAAGGCGTTTTCGTCGTCAATGTCTTCGCCAGTTGGTGCGCGCCCTGCCGAGCTGAACATCCGCTCCTGACCGACCTTACAAAAGACCAGCGGATCCGCCTTTACGGCCTCAACTACAAGGATGCCGACGATCAGGCACTGCGTTTCCTCAACGGTCTGGGCAATCCCTACACTGCCATCGGCGCCGACCGAAACGGCCGCGTCGGTATCGACTGGGGTGTCTACGGCGTACCGGAAACCTTCGTGGTGGCGAATGGCCGCATCGCCGCCAAGCTGGTCGGGCCGCTCACGCGGGAGCGGATTTCGACCGAATTGATGCCGGCGATCGAAAAGGCGCTCGCCACTCAGGCAGCGCCGTAATCTCGATAGCCGAAGATGGCGCTACCGACGCGTACATGCGTCGCGCCTTGGCCGATCGCCGTTTCGTAATCCGACGACATGCCCATCGAGCGGAAAGCAACACCGGCGCGCCGCGCCAGTTCGTCCAGCAGCGCGAAATGCGGTGCCGGCGGATCGCCGACCGGCGGAATGCACATCAGCCCGGCAATGGTGAGGCCGTGCACCTCGCGGCAACGTTTCACGAAATCTACCGTTTCACGCGGTGCGACGCCGGCCTTCTGCGGCTCCTCCCCGGTATTGACCTGAACGAGCAGCTTGGGAAAACGGCTTTGCGCCTGCATTTCCTTGGCAAGCGCGGCGGCGATCTTCTCGCGATCGACACTGTGGATGACATCGAATAGGGCAACCGCCTCGTGTGCCTTGTTCGACTGCAGCGGTCCGATCAGATGCAGCTCTATGGCTGGAAAGTCCGCCTTCACGGCTGGAAACTTGGTTGCCGCCTCTTGAACCCGATTTTCGCCGAAAACCAGCTGCCCGGCGGCGATAGCCATACGGACATCCGCCTCTGGAAAGGTTTTGGAGACGGCAATCAGCGTCACTGACCCGGCCGGCCGGTCGGCTTCCGCCTCGGCGCCTTCGATCGCTGCCCGCACCCGTCCAAGTGCTTCGGAAATGGTCATGTTCTCCTCCATTCTCCGCCGAGATCGCCAAGGCCGGTAGCAAGGGTCAGTCAGGCAACGGTCTCCATCGCGCCGACCTGTCGTGCCTGTCTTTGGCGTCACCGGCCGTATTGTCAAGATGATGGAAGAAGCTCCACCTTGTTTCGCCATCATCTGGTCTTTAAGTGAAGAGAATCGTTTGCCGAAACGTCCCGCACCGGCGCGGGAGGCGACAAAGGAGAGGGTCCGCGATGTTTCAAACCTTGAGGATGGGGCGCCGCGCGTTCCTGAATGGCGTAGGCGCCGCTGGCCTGACACTGGCGCTCACGGCAGCGGCGATCCCCGTTTCGGTAACGGGTGCACTTGCCAAACCCAACCTCGCCAACCTCTCGCCCGAACAGCTTACCACCGTGCAGGCGGTCAACCGCTATTTCAACGCGATCACAAGCTTCGAAGGCAAGTTCCTGCAGACGGCGCCCGATGGCAGCGAAACCACCGGCTATTTCGTCATCGACCGCCCGGGTAAGATGCGCTTCCGCTACTATCCACCGGCGCAACTCGACATCACGGTCGATGGCCGGACGGTAGCGGTCGACGACAAGGCCATGCAGTCGCAGACGCTTTACCTTCTGTCGGAGACGCCGTTGCGTTTCCTGCTCGACAAGAACATCGATCTTCTTGAAGAAGCGGTCGTGCAATCAGTCAGCGCCGATTCCGATTTCATCGTTATCCGCCTTCAGGACCCTGGTACCTTTGTCACCAACCATCTGACGCTTTATTTCGACGCCAAGACCACCGAGTTGAAGCAGTGGACCGTGACGGACGATCAGGGGCTCGACACCACTGTCGCAATCTACGAGACCAAGATCGGTACGCCAACGAATCCCGAGTGGTTCCAGATCAACTATTCCAAGTACAAGTGATGGCTGCTCGCCAGGAGTGATCGATGACTGATGTGCCCGCTGCTGCCCGCAAAACCGAGAACCCCTGGCTCAAACTCGGGCTGGAACTTGGACCGCTTCTCGTCTTCTTTTTTGCCAACGGCCGCTTCGGTATCTTTGCCGCCACCGGCGCCTTCATGGCAGCGATGGCAGTAGCGCTGGTCGCATCCTGGATGATCAATCGGCGCCTCGCCATCATGCCGCTGGTCACGGGCATCGTCGTCGCCATCTTCGGCACGCTGACCTTGGTGCTGCATGACGACACCTTCATCAAGATGAAGCCGACCATCGTCAACTGCCTGTTCGGCGGTGCGCTGCTGGGCGGCCTCCTCTTTGGAAAGACGCTGCTCGGTTACGTTTTCGACGGTGCCTTCCATCTTGACGATGCTGGCTGGCGCAAGCTGACGATCCGCTGGGGTCTGTTCTTTTTCCTGCTTGCGATCCTCAACGAGCTGGTCTGGCGCACCCAGACGACAGAATTCTGGGTCGCTTTCAAGGTCTGGGGCATCATGCCGCTAACTTTGGTGTTCTCGATCGCCCAGCTGCCGCTTCTGTCGCGCCATGCCATCGAGCAGCCGGCCCCTCCCAAGGAGGCCGCATGAATCGGACCATTGCCAGTTTGGCGCTACTGGTCGCCGATTATGATGAGGCGATCTCTTTTTACGTCGGTAAGCTGGGCTTCTTGCTGCTCGAGGACACACCGCTCGGCGATGACAAGCGCTGGGTGCGGGTCGGTCCGGCCAAGGGCGGCACCGCGCTGTTGCTCGCCCGTGCCGATGGACCGCAACAGGCGGCGCACATCGGCGACCAGACAGGTGGCCGCGTCTTCCTGTTCCTTGAAACCGACGATTTCGCCCGCGACCACGCTCTGTTCCTAAGCCTAGGCGTTCGCTTCCTGGAAGAGCCACGCTTTGAAGCCTATGGCGCCGTCGCCGTCTTTGAGGATCTTTACGGCAATCGTTGGGATCTCATCGAACCCAAGCGAGCCGGCTGACCGACTGCCTTAGCATCGTCTCTTGCGGAGCCTGAAGGGCTGGATCAGCTCCCGCCTTTGGGTCTAGTGTTGTCCGATCCGCTTCTACGAAAAGGACATTTCCTCCATGGCTGCCCACGACTTCGATACCGTCCTCGACCGACGGCAGGTACCCACCTCGAAATGGGACCGTTATCCGGAGGGTGTGCTGCCAATGTGGGTGGCCGATATGGACTTCCCGGTTGCCGAACCCATAGCCGCTGCGTTGCGCGATCGGCTCGCTCATCCGATATTTGGCTACGGTGGCCCTGGCCCCGCGACGCTCCGCGACGTGATCGCCGCCGACATGCAAGACCTCTACGGTTGGTCCATATCGCCGGCCGACGTTGTGTTCCTGCCCGGTGTAGTGCCCGGCTTCAACCAGGCCCTGAAGGCGTTCACACAGACAGGTGACCGGTTGGTGGTAGAGACGCCCGTCTATCCGCCAATTCTCGCCGCTGCTAGCAACTGGGGGCTCACCCGCGTCGACGTGCCGGTTCTGCCAGTCTCTGAAGGCTCGGCGATCGATATCGGCCAGCTAACCACCGCGCTGACCGAGGCAAAAGCGTTCCTGCTGTGCAATCCGCACAATCCAACCGGCAAAGTGCGGACGCGAACCGAGCTTGAGGCCATCGCCGAAGCCTGCCTCACATCCGGCGCCGTGATCATTTCGGATGAGATTCATTGCGACATCGTCTACGGCGGCAAGAAACACGTGCCGATCGCCGCGCTGTCGCAGGAGATCGCCCACCGCACCATCACGTTGATGGCTGCCAGCAAGACCTACAACATCGCTGGTCTCAAGACGGCCTACGCCATTATTCCAGATGCCGAGCTGCGTCGTCGATTTACCGCTGCCAGCCTAGGCATGAGCGAAGGCGCCAATGTTCTCGGCCTCGTTGCCACGGAAGCCGCGCTCCGGCACGGCCGGCCGTGGAAAGACGCCCTTCTCTCCTATCTCGAGGCCAATCGAGACCATCTGATCGGTCGTCTCGGGAGGGAAATCTCTGAAATCCGCATCAACGCTCCTGAGGCGACGTATCTCGCCTGGCTCGATTGCTCGGCCCTTGAGCTTGGCGACGCTTACCGCTTCTTCCTCGACAAGGCCAAGGTTGCCTTCAATCCCGGCCCGAGCTTCGGCGGCGATGACCAGCATGTTCGCCTTAACTTCGGTTGCCCACGCGCCTTGCTCGACGAAGGCATCGATCGCATGGTCAGGGCATTATCGCAGCGCTGACGATCTGTTTCATAAGGCGCGCGTCGTCGTTCGTTTCAAATCCGCTATCCAAATGATCTTCAAAGAGAATTCGTAATCTATGAAAATCGGATACGGATCCGAAATGACAACGCCCCGGCGGGTGACCGTCGGGGCGTTTCGTTAGCGAATCTTTCGGGTACGAATCGAATTCGTAAGTCTCAGGCTTCAAGCCGGCGGACAATATCGTCGAGCTGATCGAGACTGCCGTAACGCAGCCGCACTTCGCCGGAGCCGTCAGGCTTGTGACGGATCTCCACGGAAAATCCCAATACGTCCGACAATCGCTTCTCGAGCGCGCGGGTATCGGCATCCTTATCGGGTTTTGCCGTCTTTGCCCGGCCATGTGGCTCGGAAATGGTAGCCTGCGCCAGCGTCTCGGCCGAACGCACCGTCAAGCCTTCCTCGACGATGCGCTTGGCCAGCGCCGCCGGGTCGGGCGCGGCGATTAGCGCGCGGGCGTGGCCAGCAGTCATCGCACCATCGTTGAGATACTGCTTCACCGATTCCGGCAGCTTGAGGAGACGCAGCGTGTTGGCGACATGGCTGCGACTCTTGCCGATCACCGCGGCAAGGTCATTCTGCGTATATTCGAATTCCTGGATCAGCTGATCGTAGCCCATCGCCTCTTCCAGCGGATTGAGATCCTGCCGCTGAACGTTTTCAATGATGGCGATCTCCATCGCCTCGCGGTCAGTAACATCCTGGATAACGACGGGGATCTCGTGCAGGCCGGCCTTCTGCGCCGCCCGCCAGCGCCGCTCGCCGGCGATCAGTTCGAAACCGTTGCCGCCACCCGGCGCCGGTCGCACCACCACCGGCTGGATCATGCCATGCTGATGGATCGAGCCAGCCAGTTCGTCGAGTTCCGCCTCCTTGAACAGCCGGCGCGGGTTTTTGGGATTGGCCCGGATGAGATCAATCGCCACCTTGCGAAGACCACGTACCCGCTCCACCACTTCGAACTCCGAGCTGGCGTCGCCAATCAGCGCCGCAAGCCCCCGGCCGAGCCGTCGACGTCCGCTCTCGTCGCTGACGCTGCTCATGACTTCCCCTTCGCTTTCATCGACCTCTGAAATCCAGCTGGAAACAGGGTCTTGTAGTCTGATGCCCCGCACCCTGCGGTAGATTTAATTTCGGATCAGAAACGCTTCAGGCGGCGACGGCGCGGAAACGCCGCTCACGCTGGATGATCTCGGAGGCCAGCTTCAGATAGGCCTGACTGCCGCTGCACTTGAGATCGTAAAGCAGCGCCGGCTTCCCATAAGAGGGCGCTTCGGAAACCCGAACGTTGCGTGGAATGATCGTCTCGTAAACGGCATCCCCCATGTTGGTGCGAACGTCCTGCACTACCTGGGCACTCAGGTTGTTGCGACCATCGTACATGGTGAGCACGATTCCGTGGATGCCAAGCTCGGGATTGAGGCTGCGCTTAACCTGCTCGACGGTGGACAAAAGCTGCGAAAGCCCCTCCAGCGCGAAAAACTCGCACTGCAATGGCACCAGGATGGAATGCGATGCCGACAGGGCGTTGATGGTGAGAAGATTGAGCGACGGCGGACAGTCGATCAACACATAGGTGAAGTGCTTTTCTCCACCGGCCTCCACCGCCTCGACATGCCGGGCGATCGCCTTTCTGAGGCGGTAAGCACGGTCCCCGGAACTGGCGATCTCCAGCTCGACACCAAGATTGTCCAGCGTTGATGGCGCCACGGTGAGGCGCGGGACCGCCGTCGGCACCAATGCTTCCCGAAGCTCCGCTTCGCCGATCAGCACATCGTAGGTCGACACCTTGCGCGACTTACGATCGATGCCGAGGCCGGTTGACGCATTGCCCTGCGGGTCGAGGTCGATGATCAACACTTCCTCGCCGATGGCGGCGAGCGCCGTACCAAGGTTGATGGCCGTCGTGGTTTTGCCGACTCCACCTTTTTGGTTGGCCAACGATAACACGCGGGGACTCAAGGGAAGGCGGTTCATCGGCGGGCATCCTGCTTTGGAAGGCCGGCGGTTAACAGCCGGCGGACGTGATCGACGAGGACTATGCGACTGTCGGGCTCGATCCGGCTCTGCTGTTCTACCAGATCGAAACTCCACGCGAGAGCGGCTTGCCGGCGCTCCGCGTCAAAATCCTGGCCCTTGTGGAAAACGCCGGTCGCTCCAGTCGTCAACCAGGGCTCGGCATAGGCCAGAAGTTTGTCGAGCGAGGCGAGCGCGCGCGCCGAAACGGCATCGAATCGATTGTCCGGATCCGCTAATCGTTCCGGTATCGACTCGATGCGATCGGAAACGACCCTGGCCGGCAATTTCAACTCTCTGGCCACCGCCTGCAAAAAGGCTGCCTTGCGCCCATTGGACTCTACCAAGGTTACTGAGCCACCCTCGATGTCGGCAAGCAGAATGGCTGTTACGAGGCCTGGGAAACCTGCGCCAGATCCGAGATCGAGCCATCGTTTCGCTGCCGGAAGCGCGGCAAAAGCCTGCGCACCATCGGCAACGTGCCGGCGCCAAATATCAGGCAGCGTCGACGGCGCTACCAGGTTCTTGACCGGCTGCCATTTCCGGACGAGTTCGACATAGGCCGTAAAGCGCGCTTCCATCGCAGCATCAAGCGGCAAGATGGCACGCACAGCGTCGAGGCCGTCGCTATCGCCTGCCATGGTCTTGTTTGCCTTGCCGACCATCAGGCCACCGCCCCTTTCGGCTGCGCTGCGAGCTTGCGTAAATGGGCGAGAAGCAGCGTCAGGCTGGCCGGCGTCACACCATCGATACGACCAGCCTGCCCGAGTGTCGCTGGGCGCACCGCTTCGAGCCTCTGTCGCACTTCGTTGGAGAGACCCGTCACGGCTCCGTATTCGAGATCGACCGGCAACGCGCGCGCCTCATCGCGCCGGAAAGCGGCAATATCGGCATCCTGACGATTGAGGTAGACCGCATAAAGCGCCTCGGTTTCCAGCGCCCCGGTCGTGACCCCATCAAAACGCCCCAGATCTGGCCAAATGGCGGCAAGACGGGCAAGGGACATATCCGGATAGGACAAGAGTTCGTAGGCGGTCCGCCGAACGCCATCCTGATTGAGCGCAAGACCGTGGCCTTCCGCCTCGCGGGGACTGAGAGAAAGCGAACGAGCCAATTGCCGGGCAGCTTCAAGCGCCACAACCTTTGCCGAGAAGGCTTCAGCGCGCGTCGATCCGACGACGCCAAGGGCGAGCCCTCGATTGGTCAAGCGCTGGTCGGCATTATCGGCTCTGAGGGAAAGCCGATACTCGGCACGTGAGGTGAACATGCGATAGGGCTCGCTCACGCCTTTGGTGACGAGGTCGTCGATCATCACGCCAAGATAGGCCTCGGCCCGGTCGAAGGTGACGCCTTCGGCCCCACTAGCCCGCCGCGCGGCATTAAGGCCGGCAACCAAACCCTGCGCCGCCGCCTCTTCATAACCGGTGGTGCCGTTGATTTGGCCAGCCAGGAACAAGCCAGTCAACTTCTTGGCTTCAAGGGTCGGCTGCAGCTCGCGAGGATCGATATGGTCGTATTCGATGGCATAGCCATACTGAACGATACGCGCATGCTCTAGACCGGGAATGGAGGCGATAATGGCGTCTTGCACATCCTCCGGCAGGGAAGTCGAAATACCGTTCGGGTAGACGAGGTCGCTGTCCAGCCCCTCCGGCTCCAGGAAAATCTGGTGGCCATCGCGATCGCCGAAGCGAACGATCTTGTCCTCGATCGACGGACAATAGCGAGGACCGCGACTACCGATCTGCCCGGAATACATCGGCGAGCGATGGACGTTGTCGCGGATGACTCGGTGGGTAGCCTCACCTGTCCGGGTGATGTGACAGGCCACCTGTGGCTGAGTGATGGCGGCGGTCAACGTCGAGAAAGGCTCAGGATCGTCGTCGCCCGGCTGGGATTCAAGGGCCGTATAATCAATGGAATGGCGGTCAAGACGAGGCGGCGTGCCGGTTTTGAGGCGCCCTAGCCGCAAACCAAGCCGCGACAGCGTCCGAGACAAGCCCAAGGCCGGCTTTTCTCCAATACGGCCGGCGGGTGTTGTTTTGGGTCCGAGATGAATAAGTCCCGACAGAAAAGTCCCGGTGGTCAACACGACGGCGCCACAGGTCAGCCGACGCCCGTCAGCCATAACAACGGCTCCGACGCGACCGTTTGAAACCACGATATCGTCGGCTTCGCCTTCGACAACCGTCAAATTGGCCGCCGATGCGATCTCTGCCTGCATCGCGGCCTTGTAGAGCTTACGATCGGCTTGGGCACGAGGGCCGCGCACGGCCGGGCCCTTGCGCCGGTTGAGCAAGCGAAACTGTATACCCGCTGCATCGGCGACTCGGCCCATCAACCCGTCGAGAGCATCGACCTCACGGACCAAGTGCCCCTTACCCAGACCGCCGATCGCCGGATTGCAGGACATGGCGCCGACCGTTGAAAAGTCATGCGTAACCAGTGCTGTCTTGGCACCGCTGCGCGACGCGGCATGCGCCGCCTCGGCGCCCGCGTGGCCACCACCGATAACAATGACGTCGAAGCGTTCCAGATCGCTCACCATCGCTCCTGATGTTGCAAGTTAGCAAACTTTGCAAAAAACGGCCGAGGTGCCCATTATTGCCGGGCCATCCACACCTGATCCCCACGTCACAGACGCCAGCCCTTAAAGCTTGGGGATGCCTTAATAGGTCAGAATTGCCCCAAAGGTCAAAGCCGAAAGCGCTGATTTCTGCGCTTTTCAAGCTAGCTCTTGGAGGAAAGAGCCGGTTTTCCGGAATCGGTTCGGTAGCGAATCCGAATAGTTTTCCACAAGCTGTGGAGTGTTTCACGTGAAACACCGTTAATATTTTGGAAGCTTGCCAGAAATGCGCCCCACTTCCCAGGTGCGGGCGAGCGATACGACGGCGTGGTCCGCGGCAACTTCGGATAATCGTTTCGGATTGGAATCGATTATTTGCCGATGCAGAACGTCGAGAATATCGAGCCAAGTACCTCTTCAACGTCAATGCGGCCGGTCAGTCGACCGAGCGCCTCGCCAGTTTGACGCAGTCGATCGGCCACGATCTCAGCTGGAAGTCCCGAAACTTCTATATCCCTGAGTGCGCTGACTGCTTGTTCCAAACACTGTCGTTGGCGTGCCCGGCTCACCAGCGGCGCCTCACCTCCGAGACGCCCAGCCGCTTCCTGAGACAATCGATGAAGGAGTCGATCAACTGAAGCTCGGTCGTGAATGGAGATCGTCAGCCCTTCGCGATTAGAAGAATTGAGATCGGCCTTGGTCTGCACACTCAGAACCTTCCCTCCCAGCGTCGTGATGTCCTGAGGAGGATCGCCGCCGTTCTCGTCAAGCCAGAGGATCAGGTCAGCGGACTGTGCCCGCGCCCTGCCCCGTCGCATACCCTCAACCTCGATCACATCGCCACCGTCCCGCAGGCCTGCCGTATCCACCAACGTAACAGCGTAGCCACCGAGATCGAGATGGACCTCCAGGAGATCGCGGGTCGTGCCGGGAATGTCGGTAACAATGGCGACTTCACGCTCGGACAGCGCATTGACCAGACTGGACTTGCCGGCATTGGGTGGACCAAGCACCACCACTTCAAAGCCATCGCGGATACGCTCGCCACGTTGGCCAGCCGATAGTTCACGCTCCATCTCCGCCCGCAAGGCACCAATCCCAGTGCCGACGGCGCTGGAAATATCTTCCGGCACATCCTCCTCGTCGGAAAAATCGAGGTCCGCCTCGACGTAGGCCCGCAAATCGATCAGGCGCCGCCGCCAGTCCTCGGCCCTTGTCCGGAAGGCGCCACCAGCGAGACGCACGGCTTGACGCCGTTGGGCTTCTGTATCGGCAACGATGAGGTCCGCGAGGCCTTCCGCTTCCGTGAGATCGAGCCGACCATTGTCGAAGGCACGACGGGTAAACTCACCAGCCTCGGCGAGCCTCGTTCCCGGAAGACTTCCAAGAAAGGCGACAAAAGCCGCAACGACCGCCCTGCCACCATGCAAATGGAACTCGGCAATGTCCTCACCGGTAAAACTGCCTGGAGCCGGAAAGAACAACACCACCCCACGATCGATGACCTCACCCCCGACGCCACGGAAGGTTTTCAAGGTCGCGTGGCGAGGTGCTGGCAACTGGCCAACGGTTGTTTCGAGTACGAATCGGACGTCAGGTCCGGAGACTCGGACCATCGCGACGCCACTTGGCAGAGCCCCGGACGACAAGGCGAAGATCGTATCGGACACGACTCAATCCTTTGGTTTGATCATTCGTTCAAGATGCCGAGCCGGGCGAGTTCCCTTGGCCAATATGAGAATGGCCGAGCCGCACAAATGGCAAAGGGCCCGATGGGCCCTTTGTATGTCGCGCAGGAACTGGAACGGCGACGAATCGATATCCGCCGATGATTCACGTGAAACACACGAGCCGGATGTCAAGTGTTCATGGAATCGAAGAAGTCGCCGTTGGTCCGCGTCTGCCGGAGCTTGTCCAGCAGGAACTCGGTCGCGTCCGTTGTCCCCATCGGATTGAGAATACGACGGAGAACAAAGGTCTTCTTGAGCTTGTCGGGGACCACCAGCAGGTCTTCCTTGCGGGTACCGGAACGCTGGATATCGATGGCCGGGAACACGCGTTTGTCCGAGATCTTGCGATCCAGGATGATTTCCGAGTTACCAGTGCCCTTGAACTCTTCGAAGATAACCTCGTCCATACGGCTGCCCGTATCGATCAACGCGGTGGCAATGATGGTCAAGGACCCGCCCTGTTCGATATTTCGAGCCGCGCCGAAGAAGCGCTTCGGCCGCTGCAGCGCGTTGGCATCGACACCACCTGTCAGCACCTTGCCGGAAGACGGCACCACCGTGTTGTAAGCGCGACCGAGGCGGGTGATCGAATCAAGTAAAATGACCACGTCGCGGCCATGCTCGACCAGACGCTTGGCCTTTTCGATGACCATTTCCGCTACTTGAACGTGGCGTGTCGCCGGTTCGTCAAAAGTCGAGGAAACCACCTCGCCCCGTACCGAACGCTGCATGTCGGTCACTTCTTCCGGGCGCTCGTCAATCAGAAGAACGATCAGGTAGCATTCCGGGTGGTTGGTGGTGATCGAGTGGGCGATGTTCTGCAACAGAACGGTCTTGCCGGTACGCGGCGGCGCGACGATCAGCGCGCGCTGGCCCTTGCCGAGCGGTGCCACGATATCGATGACACGGGCCGAGAAATCCTTCGACGGGACGCCTTCGACTTCCATGCGGAAGCGCTCATCCGGATAGAGCGGCGTCAGGTTGTCGAAGTGCACCTTGTGGCGCGCCTTCTCGGGGTCTTCGAAATTGACGGTGTTGACCTTGAGCAGCGCGAAATAGCGCTCGCCCTCCTTGGGGCTACGAATCTGCCCTTCGACGGTATCACCGGTCCTGAGCGAGAAGCGGCGAATTTGCGCCGGCGAAATGTAGATGTCGTCAGGACCCGGCAGATAGTTGGCGTCAGGCGAACGCAGGAAGCCAAAGCCGTCCTGGAGCACTTCGACAACGCCCTCGCCGATGATATCGACTTCTTGCTCGGCGAGCTGCTTCAAAATGGCAAACAGCAATTCCTGCTTGCGCATGGTCGAGGCATTTTCCACCTCGACCTCTTCCGCAACGGCCAGAAGTTCGGTGGGGGTCTTCTTCTTGAGATCCTGGAGTTTCATCTCCGACATGGACAAGGCATCTCTTGGCTGGAAAAAGGAATCGAAGTCGAAAACAAAAAATTCCCCTGCTTGGGGATACGCATCGACGATCTTTTCCGAAGGACGCGGGCTGGCAGCAACGGTGGGGAACCGCCGCGGGGGGAAACTCTCCAGACCTTCTCGGCCTGGATACGCCTGTCCGCGAAGTGAGGGACGATTTCGCTATACCCTGTTCCGTCCGGCGCGGCAAGACTCAGGGACTACGAGGTCTCGTACTGGCTTTTAGAACGGCTTCAGTACGACCAGCACAAGAATGGCGAAGAGGATCAGCGTCGGCAGCTCGTTCATCATGCGGAAGAAGCGCGCGGCATGCTGATTCGCATCCCGTTCGAAGGCCTTGCGCCAAGCATCGAGCTGATAATGATAGACGGTCAGGCCGAGCACGAAGAGGAGTTTCAACCACAGCCAGGACGCCGTGGAAAACCATGCTCCCTTTACTCCAAGCCAAAGACCAAAAACCCAAGTGGCATACATCGCCGGCCGCATGATGCCCTTCAGCAATCGGCGTTCCATCACCTTGAAGGTTTCGGACTGAACTGAGCCGGTCTCAGCATCGGCGTGATACACAAAAAGACGCGGCAAATAGAAGATACCGGCCATCCAGGCGATCACCGAAAACAGGTGGCCGATCTTGATCCAGTCATAGCCGAGACCCATTATCGTCCCCCAACACCACGCACTCGTGCCAGCATGCGCGCGACATTGTCGATCGAGCCGTCCGGCGTGATGCCATGGCCGAGGTTGAAGATCAGCCTACCCTCACCCAACCGGGCAAGGATTCGATCAACAGCGGCATCCAGCATATCCCCACCCGTGACGAGATGCAGCGGGTCGAGGTTGCCTTGAACGGCGACGAGCGGCTGCACATCGTCACGAACAAAATCAAGCGAAGCCTGCCAATCGACGCCAACGGCATCGACCCCGGTCTCCCGCACATAAATCGGAAGATGGCCGCCCGCCCCTTTTGGAAAGCCGATCACCCGCGCGCCAGGTATCTCAGCGCGCAAGCCTTCGACGATGCGGCGCGTGGGCTCGATCACAAAACGCTGGAAACCAGCATCATCCAGCACGCCGGCCCAGGTATCGAAAATCTGCACCGCATCGGCGCCTGCCCTCAGCTGAGCGGCGAGGTAGGTGATCGAAGCGTCCACAAGGATATCGACCAGCCGATCGATACCGATCGGGTCGCTCAGCGCCGCCCGCCGTGCCGGCATCTGGTCGGGGGTGCCACGTCCCGCGATCATGTAGGTGATCAGCGTCCAGGGCGCACCGCAGAAGCCAAGGAAGGCCGTCTCGTCGGGAAGCTCCGCACGGATGGATGACACCGCCTCGATGACTGGCTCAAGCCGCGTGAGCAGACGATCCGGTTCCAGAACAAGGTGAGCCAGATCGACCCGCTCAAGCCTCGGGCCTTCGCCTTCGACGAACCAAACCTTCTGACCAAGGGCGTGTGGAACGACCAAAATGTCGGAAAACAAAATTGCCGCATCGAAGCCGAAGCGACGGATCGGTTGCAGGGTCACCTCGGTAGCCAGAGCAGGTGCATAGCAGAGATCGAGGAAGGATCCAGCTCTGGCTCTCGTCGCCCGATATTCGGGAAGGTAGCGTCCGGCTTGACGCATCATCCAAACCGGCGGTGGCCACATCCGCTCGCCATCGAGGACTCTGAGAAGGCGACGCTCACTCGCTGCCCTATCGGTCTTTTCAGTGATCGCTCCGATGGCCGTTTCCAAGGTAAGAATCCTATTTAAAGATACTTTCTTTTTCTTATTGGCGAGGGATAGCAGGGATTGTTGTTCCTCCACAATCGGAACCATGCGAAGCGTCTCTGCTCGACAGCGGTAGCGTCATTTGAACCGGTGGCCTGTGGCTTTTGTGGAAAACTGTAGCGGATGGCGGAATGCCGCAATTCTTAACGAATGGTTAATGGGGATGACCGCCGAACAGTTAATGAACCATTAAGCATCAGCGCCGCTTTTGCACAGCACCCACAGACACCGTCAAGACAGTGCCCATTGGCCTGTCCTGTTGACGGTTTGGCGGCTTACCCACAGGGGTCGATCCGGCACCCAAGGAAAGGCTGTTTTTGTCCACGCTCATCCCCACGATGGGTGTCCCTCTGTGGACAGCGGACCAGCCAGCGTAGCCAAACCATTGATCGTAATTGGCAAAAAAGAACTCGCCAAGCACTGCGCCATCTGAGATGCTGCGTCGCCGTTCTTTCGGAGCACGCCGGCTATGAAGCGGGGCCAGACCTATTTCCATATCCATCTCGTCTCCGATTCCACCGGCGAGACGCTGCTTGCCGTTGGCCGGGCGGCCACCGCTCAATATGAATCGATGGTGGCGATCGAGCACATCTATCCGCTGGTTCGGTCAGTGCGGCACATCGAACGCGTCATTGCCGATATCGAGGCGGCGCCTGGCATCGTTCTTTACACCCTGGTGCAACAGGACCTTGCGATACGACTCGAGGAGGCCTGTCAGGCCGCCGCCATTCCCTGCATCGACGTGTTGCGGCCGGTGTTTGACGTGTTCCGTTCCTTCTTCAAGGTACAGGCCATCGGTAAGGCCGGTGCGCAGCACGCGATGGATGCCGACTATTTCAAGCGCATCGACGCGCTGAATTTCACGTTGGCCCACGACGACGGCGCCCTGCCCGATGACATAGAGGAGACCGACGTCATCCTGATCGGCATCAGTCGCACCTCGAAGACGCCAACGTCGATTTATCTCGCCAATCGTGGCATCCGCACGGCCAACGTGCCGCTGGTGCCCGGCATTCCCATTACCGATAAGGTGATCTCTGCTCGGCGGCCGCTCGTTGTTTGCTTGATCGCCACGGCCGAGCGCATCATGCATGTTCGTCAGAACCGACTTTTGGCTCTGGCCGACCAGAATCAGAATTCAACCTATGTGGACAAGGCGTCGATCGCTCAGGAGATTCTCTACTCCAAGCGCCTCTGCACCGAGCATGGCTGGCCGATGATCGACGTTACCCGCCGGTCGATCGAGGAAACCGCCGCCGCCATTCTCGCCCTCTGGGATCAACATCGCTATGGCAAAATGCTCGATCCCTTTTCAGACGCCGGGTGACCGATGAGCCTTGTCCTTGCCTCGGCCAGCGCCGCCCGCGCCGCCCTCCTAACCGGTGCCGGTCTTATCTTCAAAAGAGTGCCGGCCGATGTCGACGAGCGTCTCATCGAGGAAGATCTCGTTGGGCTTTCCGCGGCCGACGTAGCGCAGGCACTCGCCGATGTGAAGGCGGTGGAGGTATCGCTACGTCGACCGGGTGACCTGGTTATCGGAGCCGATCAGACGCTGTCGCTTGGCGAGGAGCGTTTTCACAAGCCAAGGGATCGCGAGGAAGCCGGCCGACAGCTTTCCCGTCTCTCCGGTCGCACCCACGAACTTCATTCCGCCTTGTCGCTCGCCCGGAACGGCGAGGTTCTTCATCGTGCCGTCGATGATGCGAAGTTGACGATGCGGCCGTTGTCGACGCGCTTCATAAGTCATTATCTCGCGGTTGTCGGTGAGGCGATATTGGGCTCGGTCGGCGCCTATCAGCTCGAAGGCTACGGCGTTCAACTGTTCGAGGAAATCGAAGGCAATCATTTCACAATTCTTGGCCTGCCGCTGTTGCCGCTGCTCGAGTTTCTGCGTGAGGAAAGGATAATCGAACAATGATCCGCGCTGCCGTCATTGGCTGGCCGGTGAGCCAGTCGCGCTCGCCGCTGATCCACAGTCACTGGCTTGAGCACTTCGGCATCGATGGCGATTATCGACGCCTCGCGATCGAACCCGACCGAATCGACAGCTTTTTTGCCCGCTTTGCCGACAGTGGCCTCGCCGGTTGCAACGTGACCATTCCCTATAAGGAAATTGCTGCCCGCGCGGCAGGTCATCGGCAGCCGATCGTCGAACGTATCGGTGCTGCCAATACGCTCTGGATGGAAAATGGCGAGCTCTGTGCCGACAACACCGATGGTGTCGGCTTTGTCGCCAATCTCGACGAACGCGCTCCCGGCTGGGCCAAGATACCCGGCGAGGCATTGGTGCTCGGTGCCGGTGGCGCCGCCGCCGCCGTGGTGGATGCCCTTGTCGAACGCGGCTTCATGGTACGTATCGTCAACCGTACACTGTCGCGGGCCGAGGCACTGGCCGAGCGTTATCCTGGGCGGGCGTCGGCGGACGTCCTTTCGGCTGCGAATCGATACGCGGTAACAGCCGGTTTTATCGTCAATACCACCTCACTCGGCATGAAGGGTGATGGGGCCATAGATCTCGACATGAGCGTTGTGCCGAGCGATGCGGTGATCACCGATATTGTCTACGTGCCGCTCGTCACGCCATTTCTCCAAGCCGCCACTGATCGTGGTCTTCGTATCGCCGACGGCCTCGGCATGCTGCTGCATCAGGCGGTGCCTGGATTTGCTCGCTGGTTCGAACGCCGGCCGGCGGTGACCCCCGAACTCCGCGCGTTGATCGAGGCAGACCTTTGATCGTCATCGGCCTCACCGGTTCGATTGGCATGGGCAAGACCACCACCGCCGATCTGTTCCGGCAAGCGGGTCTGCCGGTATTTGACGCCGACGCCGCCGTTCATGCTCTTTATGATGGACCGCTGGCCAAAGAAATCGAATCGGTGTTCCCCGGAACCACGATCGATGGGCGAGTTGATCGCGCCAAACTTGCCGAACGACTTTCGGCAGAAGCCGATGCTTTCCGTCGATTGGAAGCCATTGTCCATCCGGCAGTACGCCGGGTGGAAGCCGATTTCCTTGATCGAGCCCGAGCCGATGGCGTGCCGGCGGTGGTACTCGACATCCCCTTGCTCTTCGAAACTGGCCGTCATCACGACGTTGATAAAGTTGTCGTAGTCTCGGCGCCGGCGGAGGTGCAGCGCGCCCGGGTACTGGCGCGCCCTGGAATGACGGCGGAAAAATTTGAGGCGCTTCTCGCTCGCCAGATGCCCGACACCGAGAAGAAGGCGCGAGCCGATTTCGTGGTACCGTCTGGCGACGGCTTCGGCGCGGCCAGGGATGCCGTCGCGATATTTCTTCGCCAACTGCTTGCCTGAGCAATTGGCGGGGGACAAGCAGGCCGGATTTCCTTGAAATCCTCGCCTTCGACGGGCAGGATTCGACTATGCGCGAAATCGTCTTCGATACCGAAACCACTGGACTGGATCCCAAGACCGGCGACCGCCTCGTCGAGATTGGCTGCGTCGAGGTGGTCAACCGCTTCCCGACCGGACGCAACTTTCACGTCTACATCAATCCGGGCCGATCGGTGCCCAAGGAAGCCTTCGACGTTCACGGTCTGTCAGACGAGTTTCTGGCCGACAAGCCACGTTTCGACGATGTGGCGGACGCCTTCCTTGCCTTTGTTGACGACGCCCAACTGGTTGCCCACAACGCCAGCTTCGATATGGGCTTCATCAATTTCGAGCTGAAGGCGTCGGGTCGCTCGACCTATGGCACCGACCGCGTCGTCGATACGCTGATGATGGCCCGCCGCAAGCACCCCGGCGCGCCGGCCAGTCTTGATGCGCTTTGTAATCGCTACGGTATTGATCGATCCCGGCGTGTCAAACATGGCGCTCTGCTGGACGCCGAACTTCTGGCCGAGGTTTACCTCGAGCTCACCGGTGGGCGACAGGCCGGCCTCGATCTCAGCGTTTCTGCGCAAACGACGTCGTCCGGACAAACCGGCGGTCGCGTTGCCCTGCGACCGCGTCCTATTGCGTTGCCCTCCCATATCACTGCGGCCGAGACGGAAGCGCACATCGCGTTTATCGCCACAATCGGTGAAAAAGCTCTTTGGAATATCTATTTGAATGATGGTGAGCAGGCAGAAACGGCCTGATCGCTGCCAGCAGGATATGCGGGATTCTCCCAGCCGGTCTGGCTAGGGTGTTATTAGCCGGCAAATTATGTCATAGAGCGCAACCGCGCTCTTTCCTGTCCGTTCCGGCAGTGGGGGTGCGCTTGGTGATCAAGTCTCCAAAGGGGTTGGTTGTGGCAAAGGCGACGCTCGAAAAGTTCCGGCAAGTCGCCGCCCTGCCCTACCGCCTGACGGCGCACGGTTATGAGGTGGTGATGATCACCACCAGAGACAGTGGTCGCTGGATATTGCCCAAGGGTTGGCCGATCAAAGGCCTCAAGCGGCATGAAGCCGCGGAAACCGAGGCCATGGAAGAAGCCGGTCTGATCGGTAGTGCCGAGCTCAAGCCCTTTGGCCGCTTCACCTACATCAAGCAGTTTCCCAAGCGTCAGGAAAAAGTGTTGGTTGATGTTTTTCCGCTGGCCGTCGAGAAGCAGCTTGATGACTGGCAGGAAAAGGGTCAGCGCGAGGTGCGTTTCTTCAACCCGGTGGACGCGGCGGCTTTGGTTTCGGATGCTGGCGTCGGCGACCTGATCCTTGCTTTTTTCGTTGACCTTGCCAAAAGAAAAGCGGCCGGCACCCTGAAGGTACCCGCCGCCGATAATGCGCCCGTAATGTCCGGCGAGCCGGATGGGGGTCAGGCTAGCCCCTCGAAGAGCGCGGTCGACAAGTAGCGCTCGGCAAACGACGGCACGATCACCACAATGGTCTTGCCGGCGTTTTCCGGTCGCTGTCCAAGCTTGACCGCCGCCGCTAAGGCAGCGCCCGAGGAAATGCCGACCGGCACGCCTTCCAATCTCGCCACTTGGCGAGCGGTGGCGAGCGCTTCTTCCGAGGGCACGGGCAGGATTTCGTCATAGACCTTGGTGTCGAGAACCAAAGGCACAAAACCGGCACCGATGCCCTGGATCTTGTGCGGCCCCGGATTACCGCCCGACAACACTGGACTCTCGCTCGGTTCGACGGCAACCACTTTTACGTCGGGCTTGCGTTCCTTCAGAAGGCGGCCAACACCGGTAATCGTGCCACCGGTGCCGATGCCGGCAACGAAGATGTCGACCTTACCCTCGGTATCGTTCCAGATCTCCTCAGCGGTGCTGATGCGGTGAACTTCCGGGTTGGCCGGGTTTTCGAACTGCTGGGGGATAACGGCACCGGGAATGCTGGCGGCCAGCTCTCCTGCCTTGGCAATGGCGCCCTTCATACCCTTGGCCGCTTCGGTCAGCTCAAGTTCCGCACCGAGCAACTTCAGCATCTTGCGCCGTTCGATGGACATCGATTCCGGCATGACCAGGATAAGCCGGTAACCCTTGGCCGCCGCGACGAAAGCGAGTGCGATACCGGTGTTGCCCGAGGTCGGCTCGATCAGGGTGGATTCGCCAGGCTTGATCTTTCCCTGAGCCTCGAGCGCCTCGATCATCGCCACACCGATGCGGTCCTTGACCGACGCAATCGGGTTGAAGAACTCCAGCTTGCCGAGAATGGTCGCTTTGACACCATTTTCCTTGGCGAGCTTGTCGAAGCGCACAAGCGGAGTGTCGCCGATGGTATCGGTGATGGAGGCGTAGATCTTGCCGCGACCGCGGCGGGAAAGATCGCTCATGAGAAGTCCTCGTTGCTGCGAACCCTATGGAATTGGCACCATTCTATCGACGGCGGCAGAAGGCCACCAGTCAACCGAGGTCGTAACGAACGAGTGGATTGGAAAATGATACCTAATAACGGCTAATTGGTAGGAATAATTACTCTCTCTTCACGAGCGTCCCGTCGATCCAAAGCCGCCGGTTCCGCGGACCGTGGCGTCGAGCGCTTCCGTTTCGGCAAAGCGGACGCGGCTCACCGGCGCGATCACCATCTGCGCGATACGTTCGCCCCGGACAATGGTGAAAGGTGTGTCTGAGAGATTGATCAGGATTACCTTCACCTCGCCACGGTAGTCGGCATCAACAGTACCGGGCGAATTGAGAACGGTGACGCCGTGCTTGGCGGCCAGGCCTGAACGCGGTCGCACCTGCGCCTCGTAGCCTGAGGGTAGCGCCATGGCGAGACCTGTTGGCACCAAAGCCCGGCCGAGCGGTGACAACGTCAGCGGCTGTTCGACGGCGGCGACCAGATCGACGCCGGCGGCGTCCTCGCTCTGATAGGCCGGCAGCGGCAGGTCCTGGGCGTGCGGCAGGCGCATAAGGGCGACATCGACCATTGGAAAACCTCGAAACTACGGTTCGTTGCGGATGCGAATCGAAAACTCAGCCGAGTTGCTCGGCGATCAGCGCGATCAGCCGTTCAGCGACCTCATCTTTGGAAAGTGTTGGCCAGGTACTGACGCCGGCCGCCGACAGGATGTGTACGTTGTTGCGGTCGCCGCCAAATACGCCGCTGTCCGGGGATACGTCGTTGGCAACGATATAGTCGGCTCCCTTGGCAGCAAGCTTGCGGGCAGCATTTGCCTCGACATCAGTCGTTTCGGCGGCGAATCCAACTACCAATTTCGGCCTTTGTCTGTCGTGGCCCAGCATTGCCAGAATGTCTGGGTTTTCAACGAAAGACAGCGGCGGCGGATCACCTGCCGCCTTCTTGATCTTTTCAGCTGCGACTTCCGACGGCCGCCAATCGGAAACGGCGGCGGCCATCACAGCCACGTCGGCCGGCAGAGCGGCGAACACCGCGTCGAGCATTTCACGCGCCGTTTCGACACGGACGATACTGACGCCCAGCGGGTCGGGGATGGAGACGGGACCGGATATGAGCGTTACTCGGGCGCCGGCTCGCGCGGCGGCGGCGGCAATGGCATGCCCCTGCTTGCCCGAGGAACGGTTGGTGATGAAGCGCACCGGGTCAATCGGCTCGATGGTCGGGCCGGATGTGACGAGCACATGCCTGCCGGCGAGCAGCTTTGCCCGCTCGCCTTCGGCAAAAAAGGCCTCCACGCTGGCGACGATCTCCATCGGCTCGGACAGACGGCCAACCCCGGCTTCGCCACGCTCGGCCATTCGCCCTTCGGCCGGGCCGATGAAACGAACACCGTCGGCGGCAAGCTGCGCCGCATTCCGTTGGGTTGCCGGATGCGCCCACATGCGTTGGTTCATGGCCGGGCAGATGATGATCGGCGCAGCGGCGGCAAGCAGGCTTGCCGTGGCAAGCTCGTCGGCAATGCCGTTCGCCATGCGGGCGATGAGATTGGCGGTAGCTGGCGCCACCAGGACCAGGTCGGTGTCGCGAGACAGCACGATGTGGCCGATATCCTGCTCTTCGGTGGGGTCGAACAGGTCGCTGAACACCTTCTGGCCGGAGAGTGCGCCCACCGTCATCGGCGTCACGAATTCCTTGCCCGAGCGCGTCAGGATCACCCGGACCTCGGCGCCGCGTTCTTTGAGGCGCCGAATGACTTCAAGCACCTTGTAGGCGGCGATACCGCCACCAATGACGATCAGAATGCGCTTGCCCGCCAGCATGTCAGGCCCTCTCCTGCATAATCGGAGGGGAACCTAGACCATCAGGACGCGGAAGGTAAGCGACAAGAAGCCGCCTGAGCAGGCTTCGAAAGCCAACCGCCAAAGCCCTCAACACCATTTGAGGCAAAGACGCCTTGAAGCCGATCTGGCGAGCGGAGGGCAGACCGCCCGCTCGCCAAACCTTCAACTGGTCGCGAATTTCTCGTCGAAGGAATAGCCGGAACCGCGCACCGTGCGGATAGGGTCACGGACGCGACCGCGGTTGATCGACTTTCTGAGGCGGCCGACATGGACATCGACGGTTCGCTCATCGACGTAAACGTCATGACCCCAAACACCGTTGAGAAGCTGCTCACGCGAAAACACCCGGCCCGGCGACTGCATCAGGAATTCCAGCAGGCGGAATTCCGTCGGTCCGAGATGAATTTCGCGCGCCGAGCGACGAACACGCCGAGTCTCCCGATCCAGCTCGATGTCACCGGCCATCAGAAGGTTCGATACCGTCTCCGGTTTGGCGCGCCTCAGCATCGCCTTGACGCGGGCAATCAACTCCGGAACCGAGAAGGGCTTTACGACATAATCGTCGGCGCCGGTGGCAAGGCCGCGCACCCGTTCCGATTCCTCGCCACGCGCCGTCAGCATGATCACCGGCAGCCGCTCGGTCTCTGGTCGTGCCCTGAGGCGACGGCAAAGCTCGATACCCGAAAGGCCCGGCAGCATCCAGTCGAGCAGCAACAGATCAGGAGTGATCTCCTTGAGGCGAATGTCGGCCTCGTCGCCGCGAAACGCCTGCTCGACCTCGAAGCCCTCGGCCTCAAGGTTGTAGCGCAGCATCAACGACACCGCCTCTTCGTCCTCGACGATCATCACCTTGGCCATGGTCGTTTTCAGCTCCCGCAGCTCAGGATCCGGCGATGGTACTGGCGATCGAGGTGTCGGCTTTCGGCCGCTCATCCTCGTAAGACCGGCCCGTCACCACATAGTGCACCGATTCGGCAATGTTCGTTGCGTGGTCGCCGATACGCTCGATGTTCTTGGCACAGAACAAGAGGTGGATGCAGAACGTGAGGTTTCGCGGATCCTCCATCATATAGGTGAGGAGTTCGCGGAACAGTGAAGTGTAGAGCGCGTCGATCTCGTTGTCGCGTTGACGGACGGCGTTGGCCGCCTGGTCATCCTGGCTGGCATAGGCGTCCAGCACCTTTTTGAGCTGCTGCAGCGCGATCTCGCAAAGATGCTCGACACCGGTGATCAGCTGCTTGTGCGGGAAGACGCCGTTGATGGCGACGACGCGCTTGGCAATGTTCTTGGCAAGATCGCCGACGCGTTCGATATCGTTGGCGATGCGCATGGCGCCGACGATTTCTCGGAGGTCGCTGGCCATCGGCTGACGACGGGCAATCACCAGGATCGACTTGTCCTCAATCTCGCGCTGAAGCCGGTCGAGTTCCTTGTCGTTGGCGATCACGCGTTGCGCGAGGCCAATGTCGAGGCGCGTCAGCGATTCGACAGCGTCACCAACCGCGCGCTCTGCGAGGCCGCCGATCTCGGTGACCATGCGTGCGATTGCCTTGAGGTCGTCGTCGTAGGCGGAAACCGTATGTTCCATGGAAATCTCCTGCCGTTTCCGGTCAGCCGAAGCGGCCCGTAATGTAGTCTTGCGTCCGCTGCTCGAGCGGGTTGGTGAAGACGTGGTCGGTGGGGCCTTCTTCAATCAGATGCCCGAGATGGAAAAAGGCGGTGCGTTGCGACACGCGCGCGGCCTGCTGCATCGAGTGCGTCACGATGACGATCGTGAAGTTGGCGCGAAGTTCGTCGATCAGCTCCTCCACCTTGGCGGTGGCGATCGGGTCGAGTGCCGAACAGGGCTCGTCCATCAAGATGACTTCCGGCGATACGGCGATGGCGCGCGCAATGCAAAGCCGCTGCTGCTGACCGCCGGACAGGCCGGTTCCAGGCTCGTTGAGGCGATCTTTCACTTCGTTGAAAAGCGACGCCTTCTGAAGCGAGGTGACGACGATTTCCTCAAGATCGGCCTTGGAGCGGGCGAGACCGTGGATGCGCGGCCCGTAGGCAACATTGTCGAAGATCGATTTCGGGAACGGATTCGGCTTCTGGAACACCATGCCAACACGTGCTCTGAGCTCGACCACGTCGAGGTCTGGATCATAGATATTGCGATCGTCGAGGGTAATGGTGCCCTCGACGCGGGCCCCGGCGATGGTGTCGTTCATGCGGTTGATGCAACGCAGGAAGGTGGACTTGCCACAGCCCGAGGGCCCGATGAAAGCGGTGACTGCCTTCTCGGCGATATCGATGGAAACCCCGTGCAGGGCTTCCTTCTGACCATAGGTTACCCTGACGGTCGCCGCGTGGATCTTGATCGGCCGGCTGGCTGGATCTGGGGTGCGAACGGTCTCGAAAGGCGTCGCGGTCTGAACTGCGGACATGGCGAAACTCCGAGGATACGGTTACCAGCGGCGCTCGAAGGCGCGGCGGAGAATGATGGCTATGCTGTTCATGGCGAGCAGGAAGGCGAGCAATATGATGATCGCCGCCGAGGTGCGTTCGCTGAAGGCGCGCTCGGGCTCTGTCGCCCACATGTAAATCTGGGTAGGTAGCGCCGTCGCCGGGTCGAAGGGCGTGCCCGGATATTCGACGATGAAAGCCTTCATGCCGATCATCAGCAAGGGTGCGGTTTCGCCCAGCGCGTGAGCCAGGCCAATGATCGTGCCTGTCAGCACGCCCGGCATGGCGAGGGGCAACACGTGATGGAAGACGGTCTGCATCTTCGAGGCACCGACTCCCAGGCCGGCCTCGCGGATCGACGGTGGCACAGCCTTCAGCGCGGCGCGCGTGGTGATGATGATGGTCGGCAGCGTGGTCAGCGTCAGCACCAAACCACCGACAAGGCTCGCCGAGCGTGGCAGGTGTGCGAAGTTGATGAACACCGCGAGGCCAAGCAGACCGTAAACGATTGACGGCACGGCGGCCAAGTTATTGATGTTGACCTCGATCACGTCGGTCCAGCGGTTCTTGGGTGCGAATTCCTCAAGATAGATCGAGCCGGCAACGCCGAGCGGCAACGACAGTACAAGAACAACCAGCATCATGTAGAGCGAACCGACGAGTGCTACGCCGACACCGGCCGTTTCCGGGCGTGTCGAAGCGCCGTTGGTGAAGAGGCCGGTATTGAAGGCGAGACGCAGTGCCCCTTCGCTCTTCAGTTTGTCGATGAGGACGATGTGCTTGTCCTTGATGAGGCGCTGGCTTTCAGGAACATCGGCGCGAATTGTGCCCTTTATGAAGGCGTCCACGTCGCCGGTGGCATAGAACTCAACGGTTCTCTTTGTCCCGATCAATGAGGGATCGTTGGCGATCATCGACCTCAGCATCGGCCCCGAGCCCTTGGAGAGAAGGTCGAGAGCGTCGTAAAGGCCATCCTCGTCGCTGGGGTCGATTTCCAGCGTCTTTTGAAGAGCAGCGGCGATCAGATCGTCGAAGCGGAAGGAATTGCCCGACATGACGGCGGCGGGCGAACGATCCCCGTCCGGCGCGATGATGCTTGGTTCGAAGTCGACCATCATCGTGATGCGCGTCTGCTGGAAAGCCGTATAGCCCTTACCAACGATCGAGCCGAACAGCACAAGCAGGAAGCAGATGGCGATGGAGACGGCTGCGACACCGTAGGCCCGGAAGCGCCGTTCGGCAGCATAGCGGCGACGGAGACCGAGATCGGTCTTGGTGACAGTCCGGACGTCCGGACCGCCGAGCCGCGAAGCGGGAAGGCGGGAGGCGGCTTCGGTCATTCGTACTGCTCCCGGTATTTGCGAACGATGGTCAACGCCAGAACGTTGAGGCCAAGCGTGATGATGAACAGCGTAATGCCCAGTGCGAAGGCGACCAGCGTCTGCGGACTGGTGAATTCGAGGTCGCCGGTCAGTTGGTTGACGATCTTCACTGTAATGGTGGTCATCTCTGCGAACGGATTGAGCGTCGCGTTGGCGGCAACACCGGCGGCCAGCACGACGATCATCGTCTCGCCGATGGCGCGCGACATCGCGAGCAACACGGCGCCGACGACGCCCGGCAACGCCGCCGGCATGATCACCTGTCGCATTGTCTCCGAACGAGTTGCCCCGAGCGCCAACGAACCGTCACGGAGCGAGCGGGGCACGGCGGTGATGATGTCGTCGGAAAGCGAGGAGACGTAGGGAATGATCATGATGCCCATCACCAGACCGGCAGTGATCACGTTGTTGCCGGAGGTCCCGAGGCCGAGCGGCACGGCGACAAAGTCGCGGATGAGTGGGCCGACGGTGGTCAGAGCGAAGAAGCCGTAAACGATGGTCGGGATGCCGGCCAGAATTTCAATCAGCGGCTTGGCCACCGAGCGCACCTTCGAGGTCGCGTATTCTGCCATGTAGATGGCCGAGAAGAGACCGATCGGTACGGCGACCAGCATGGCGAAGAAAGAAATGTAGATCGTGCCCCAGAAGAGCGGCAGGAAACCGAACTGGCCGCTCTCCGTCGAACCGGCGGCCGCGAAGCGCGGGTCCCACACGGTGCCGAAGTAGAAATTGATCGGCGACACCATCGAGAAGAATTGGAGGGCCTGGAATAGCAGGCTGAGAACAATGCCGATGGTGGTGAGGACGGCGACGGAGGATGCGGCAATCAGCAGCGCAAGAATGGTATTCTCGACGAGATTGCGTGCCCTTAGCCGAGGCTTGACCCGCACAAAGGCGAAGATCAGTCCGAAGGCGAGAGCAGCGACGACCGCTATATCGACGGCGGTATCGAGACCATCCGAAACAAGATTCAACGCGCTGGCGGCTATCAGTTGATAGGGCCTCACGTCCTCACCAAGCGGCAACCCGTGACCGGCGAACACCGAACGCGCCGTCACGACGCCGATTCGGATGTTCTCGAGTTCCTCGGGAGTTGCGATCTTCAGGCCGGCGGCTACCTGTTGCACGCCGGAAACCTCGAGCGACAGCTGGGTAGGGTTGTCCAGCACTTGCTGAGGCAGGTTGGCGCGTACCGTATGTTCGACAAGAAGCGGCCTGGCAATGGACAGCGCGACCAGGATGAGAAGAGCCGGCAATGCCGTCCAGATCAGCACATAAGCGCCGTAGTAGCCGGGTCGGGCGGCAAGCGTGCTGCGCCCCTTTCCCGACAGGACGACCGACTTCCAGTGCCCTAGAACAAAGCCGAAGAACGAAAGACCCGCGATCAGTGCGAGTAGCCAGAGCGGACCCATGCGGCCTCCCGATGTTTCGTCCGCCCATCGGGGCGGCCCAAGAAGGAAGGGCCTCCGGTAAGAGGCCCTTCCTGTTTGTGATCAGTCGATCAGAGAGTCTTGCCGGACTGGAAGTCGGCAAGCGCCTTCTGACGCTCGCTCTTCGGCGCCGGCACGAGGCCCTTGGCGACGGTCGGCGAACGCGGGCCGATCATCTGGTCGGCCAGGAAGAATTCGACGTAGTCCTTGAGGCCCGGAACGACGCCGAGATGGGCCTTCTTCACATAGAAGAACAGCGGACGCGACACCGGGTAATCGCCCTTGGCGATGGTGTCGACCGTCGGAGCAATGCCGGAGACCGTGGCGACCTTCAGCTTGTCCTTGTTGTTCTGGTAGAAGTCGAGGCCGAACACGCCGATACCGGTCTTGTTCGAGTCGATGCGGGCGAGCGTTTCGTTGTACTCGCCGTCGATATCGACCGCCTTGCCGTCCTTGCGCACCTTGACGCAGGCCTTCTCGGCGTCGGCCTTGGCGAGACCGGAAGCGACGAAGGCGTCATAAGCCTTGCTGTCCTTGCAGCCGGCGAGCAGCAGCTTCTGCTCGAATACTTCGCGCGTGCCGTGCTTTTCGCCGGGGATGTAGGCGGCGATGTCCCAGTCCGGGAAGCCGGCCTTGACGTCCGACCACTTGGCATTGGGATTGTCGACGAGCTGGCCATCCTTCAGTACCTTGGCACCGATGGCATTGAACCAGTCAGCCGGCACGAAGGTGAAATCGGGGCCCTTGATGTCGGACGCGAAGACGATGCCGTCGTAGCCGATGCGGATTTCCTGCACCTCGGTCACGCCGGCCGCCTTGCAGGCGTCGAGTTCTTCGGCCTTGATCGGCCGGGAAGCATTGGCGATGTCAATGGTGTCATCGCCCACGCCCTTGCAGAATTCCTTGAGGCCGGCGCCAGTGCCACCGCCTTCGACGATCGGCGCCTTGAAGTTCGAGTTGGCTTCACCGAAAGCCTCGGCGACGATGGTCGCATAGGGCAGAACGGTGGAAGAGCCGGCGATGTGGATCTGCTCGGCGGCGAAGGCGGTGCCGGTGGCGGAGAGGCCGAGCACGATGGCGCTGGCGGCGGTGGAGAATTTCACGGGAGCACTCCTAACGGTTTAGGATCTTGACGGTCGGAGTCTTTAAAGCCGTTGGCTGTCTCGTACCCGTCACGCCGCGGACCCTAACGGTCTGGCACTACTCTTCTATGACGGATTAGCTACACTATTGTGACAATGTAAATATCTGAAAATAAAACGAAAATCAGCCTTCAAAATGTTCAGGTACGAACATTTCCGCTTCTTTCGTCATCTCGGCGTCCGATAGCTGGAGTCGACGGGGCAGCCAGACGTTGACGGTCGTGCCCGAGCCGACCTCCGAGCGGATGACAAGGCGCCCCTGGTGGCGGTTGACGATATGCTTGACGATGGCAAGGCCAAGGCCCGTCCCGCGCTGCTCGCGGCTTCGCGCCGCGTCCACTCGGTAAAAGCGCTCGGTAAGGCGCGGCAGATGTTCCGCCGCAATGCCAGGACCGTCGTCGGTCACGCTGATGCGAAAGCCGGGCCGGCCGTCGTCCCCCTCCTCCTCTGCGAGCCCCAGCGCAATGCAGCCAGCATTACGACCGTACTTCACGGCATTCTCGACCAGATTGGCAAAGACCTGCGTCAGTTCGTCGCGGTCGCCGGCGATCGAGGCATGGGGGAGACTCTCCGCTACGACGATTGTCGCCTGCCGGGCTGTGGCCACGGGTGCCAACATGTCGACGACTGCCGGTAGCACCTCGGCGAGGTCGACATCGCCGGTCGGACGAACGTGCGCTTTCATCTCCAGACGCGACAGGGACATCAAGTCGTCGATCAATCGCCCCATGCGTCGGGCCTGTTCCAGCATGATGGCCAGGAAGCGCTCACGGTTGGCTTCGTCGCGCCGAGCCGGGCCGAGAAGGGTCTCGATAAAGCCGGTCAGCGAAGCGAGCGGTGTCCTGAGTTCGTGGCTGGCGTTGGCGATGAAATCGCTGCGCATGCGGTCAAGCCGAACAGCTTCGCTCTCGTCTCTGAACCGCAGCAGTACAAAATCCGGCCGCCGCCGGGGCTCGGGGCGCGGCAGGCGTAGAGGCGAGCAGCGCGCCACGAAGTGCCGCTCATTGGAACCGCGCTCGGCGAACCGCACTGGCGGCAGGCTTTCGCCGTTTCCTGCGCGCTGGACCGCATCGAGGATTTCCGGCACGCGCAATCGAAAAGCCAGCGGATCGCCCATGCGGGCAGGGCCGAATTCGGCGGCGGCGGCGGCATTCTGGTAGCGCAGAGTGCCTTCGGCGTCAGTGAGAAAGGCCGGCTCTTCCATGCCGTCGAGCAACAGCTTCATGCCGGTGTCCGGCCAGCGCCTGGGTGGGAGCCGGTCGGTCGCCCTCGGAGCCATCACCTTTCCGCCGGCCGGCAGGGCAAGAAGTACGGCGGCGACGATGGCGAGGAAACCCAACAGCGCCACGGCTGGCGAAAGGTCGGCGGCAAACAGCATGACTACCCAGAAGACGGCCGCCGCGATGAGCACTGTCCGAGGACGTCCCTCGGCGATTACCTCGCCAAAGCGGCCCCGTTCCTCCCGCACCGCGTCGTTACTCTCCGGCCTGTCCGGCATAGGGCTCATGGTATTCATCTGTCCTTAAGCGAAAACGCGGATTCTGTCATATTGATAAACGTCTTTTGTGACGCTTGTAGCGCGGTTCGCCGTGCCCGCGGGGCTGGCAGGCACGCGGATTCTGGGGGAAAGCCGATGGGAAAGAAAGATAAATCGACGAACGATATGACGCGCCGTTTCGTATCGAACGTCGAGCGGATCGCCGCCCGCGAAGGCGCCGCCGTGCTGGCGACACAGGCACCCGACGCGCCACCGATCACGCTCGGCAAGCTCACCTTCGATCTCGATAACCCATATCTCCCTGAAGAGATCGAGATGGAGGCCCTCGGCTCCGGTGGCTATCCTTACAAGGAGAGCCTCAAGGACAAGGCTTATCTCGAAGAGCTGCGCGTGCTGCAGATCGAACTGGTGAAGTTGCAGAAATGGGCCAACGACACCGGTCAGCGCATCGTCCTGCTGCTGGAGGGCCGCGATGCCGCAGGCAAGGGCGGCACCATCGCCACCTTCCTGGAATACATGAACCCGCGATCCGCCCGCCATGTAGCGTTGACCAAGCCCTCCGACGTTGAGCGGGGCCAGTGGTATTTCCAGCGCTACGCCAAGGAACTGCCAACCCGCGGCGAGATCGTGTTCTTTGACCGTTCCTGGTACAACCGCGCGGTTGTCGAGCCAGTGATGGGCTTCTGCACGGCCGAGGAGTCGCAACTCTTCCTCGAGGAAGTGCCGCATTTCGAGCGCATGCTGATCCACGACGGCATCGTGCTGATCAAGATATGGCTCGACATCGGGCGCGAGATGCAACTCAAGCGGTTCCACGACCGCCGCCACGATCCGTTGCGCATCTGGAAGCTATCGCCGGTTGATCTCAAGGCGCTCGCCATGTGGGATGAATATACCGCCGCGCGCGATCGCATGCTGAAGGCCAGTCATTCCGATCTCAGCCCGTGGATTGTCGTTCGTTCCAACGATAAGAAGCGGGCTCGCCTCAACGCCATCCGCTATCTGCTTTCGAAGATCGATTATGACCGCAAGAATCTGGCCGCCATTGGCGAGATCGACGACAAGATCCTTGGCAAGGGACCGAAGTTCCTGAAGACCAAGGACGACAAGAACAAGGCCTGAAGGCCCCCGGCTTTCCGAAAGCGGTCCTCGAATTCAGCTCACGAATTTCTCGCGCCATCGCGGTGGCCGAGAAATTCGTGACGCCTCAGGCCAGCCTCAGATACCAATGAATGTCGCGGTCGCTCACTTCGGCAAAGAAGCGGTCGCACTCCGCCTCCTTGATGGTGAGGTAAATGTCGGTAAAGCGTGCGCCGAGCCGCCGCTTCAGGAAATCCGAAGCGCGCGCCTTCCTGAGGGCGTCCGGCCAGAATCGCGGCAGCGATGGCGCCACTTGGGCATATCCATTGCCGACGATCGGTTCGGAAGGCTCTCGCTTGTTCTCGATGCCCTCGATCATACCGGCGATGACCGTGGCCAACGCGAGGTAGGGGTTGGCGTCCGCCCCGGCGACGCGCTGCTCGAGATGGCGCGTTTGTGGTGGACCGCCGGTGACGCGGATCGGCACCGAGCGATTGTCGATCGACCAGGCTGGGCCGAGTGGCGCGTAGGAATTGGGCTTGAAACGCCTGAAGCTGTTGGCGTTGGGGGCAAAAATCGCCATGCTCTCGGCCATGGTGGCTTCGAGGCCGGCGATCGCATGCCGGAGAAGCGTGTTGCCTTCGGGCTCACTCCCCGCGAAGAGGTTATTGCCCGCTTCATCGCAGAGACTGACGTGGAAGTGGGCGCCGGAGCCGGCAAACTCGGCGTAGGGCTTGGCCATGAAGGTGGCGGCGAAGCCATAACGTTCGGCGACACCCTTGACGAGCCGCTTCCAAACAATGGCGTCGTCGGCGGCGCGAAGCGCGTCGTCGCGATGTTCCAGTACGATTTCGAATTGGCCGGGCGAATATTCCGAGATCAACGTGCGGGCCGGCAAGCCGGCGGCTTCGGCGGCGGCATAGACCGCCTCCAGGAAATCGGAAAAGTCAGAAAGGTCCTGGACGAGATAGGCTTGGAGGTCCGTTTGGCGGAAGCCGTTGGGCGCCGCCGGTGGTGTCAGCCTCCCCTCGGCGGCGGCCCGGCCGTCCAAGAGGTAGAATTCCAGTTCGACGGCGGCGACTGGCCGGAAGCCGAGGGCTAGAGCCTCATCAACCACGCGAGCGAGCGCGTGGCGCGGATCGCTGGCCGAGCCGGTTCCGTCGCTCTCGAAAGACGTGATGAGGAACTGGGCGGTCGGCGTTTGCCGCCAGGACGAGCGTACGAGGGTGCCTGCGACTGGCCGACACATGCGGTCGGCGTCGCCTATCTCCCAGAGAAGGCCGGTTTCCTCGACGTCGGCCCCCTTGATGTCGAGCGACAGTACCGAGCAAGGCAGTGGCCGCCCCGTGCGGTAGGCGCCGAGCAGTTCGGAGCGGCGCAGCAGCTTTCCTCGCTGCACGCCCGAGCAATCGGTCAGGAAGCATTCGAACTGGCTGACATCCGGATTGGCGGCGAGGAAGGCCTCGGCCTCCGCGACATCGGCGATCTTGACGGCGGACATGGTGATGGTCCCGGCATGTCGGCGCCCGGCACGAACCGTAGGCGACAGAATGGAAAATCCCTTTTGTCATGGCATTTCCCGCCAGCCGTTGTCCAGCGCGGCGGCGCCTCAGATCCGGCTGGCGATATGATCCTGCGTCGGTTCAGCGCTTGCCGATGAGATCGATCAGCCGGTCAAGTGCCCCCTCGTCGAGGCTGCCGATGCGTTCTGCGAGGCGGTTGGCAAGTTCGGTCGCCTTTGGTGACAGGCCCTCGGTGTCGATGACGATGCGCGGGTGCGACAGGTCGGCTAGCCGTTCCAGCTCCTCAGCCTCATCCCAGATGATGTTGAGGTGACCGATGATCCGCTGCAGAAGGTCCCAGGTCGGTCGGCCGCGCCGGCCGTGTTCGAGCGCCGACAGATAGGCCGGCGATACGCCGATCGCCGCCGCCATCGACTTCAAGGTCATGCCGCGCGCCTCGCGGATTTCGCGCAAGCGGGCGCCAAACGGGGTCATGGCTATTTCCTCTTGCGAATACGCACGTATAGGGCGCCATCGCCGCCGTGGACCGGGCCGGCATCCTCGTAGCCGAGCACGACGCGTCGAAATTCCGGCAGGCTCAGCCAGAGTGGCACGACGCGCCTCAGCACGCCACGCTCATGATCGTGCAGGCTCTGGAAATCGCCTCCTGGGCGACCTTTACCGGTGATCACCAACACCACTTTCCAACCCACGGCTTGCGCATGGGAGAGAAAACCCGAAAGACGAGCATGCGCTTCGTCCTGACGGTAGCCGTGCAGATCCAGCCGCCCATCGATGGCCGTCCGGCCGCGATTGACAGCCTGGCGCTCCCGCTTGCCTAGGGGATGCAGCTTTGGCAGGGCCGGCTTGGTGGTGGGAGCAACTGAAGTCGCCGGTGGCAGGTGAACCAGAGGCCGCTGCGGCTCGGGCTCGGCGGCGGCAATCGCCGCCGGTGGCGCAACGATCTTTTCCGGGCGGAGCGGCGTCACGGTCTTCCTCACCGCCCGCCAGAGTTCTTCCTCCTCTGGGGCGAGTGGCCGGCTTTTGCGGCGGGACATCGGTCAGTCCTCCCGCGGCACGAGCAGGGTGAAACGGGCCGGGTCGCGGACCCGCGCCGCCAGCGCGAAGGCCTCGTCACCCGAACCGAAGAAGATATCGCCACGCGCCGGTCCAATGATTGCGGAGCCGGTGTCCTGGGCCACCATCAGGTGGCGAAACGGCCCGGCCGCAAGGTCGGCCTCGACGAACACCGGCGCGTGGAAGGTGATGAGCGAGCGATCGACGGCCAAGGACCGGCTCGGCGTCAGCGGCACGCCAGCAGCGGCTATCGGGCCAAGTGCAGGATCGGCGACAGGTGCTTGGCGAAAGAAAATGTAAGAGCGGTTGCGAGCAAGCGCCGCCCGCCGTTCCTGCGGCGCGAGACCATCGAGCCAGGCGCGCAGCACATCCGCGGTGGCTTCGGCGGGGCTGGCCACGACTCCGCGTTCGAGCATCAGGCGCGCTACGGAAAAATAGGGGTGCCCGCTTTTGGCCGCGAAGGTGACGCGCATGAGCTGGCCGTCCGGCAGTCGGAGCCTCGCCGCACCCTGCACGTGGATGAAAAAAGCTTCGACGGCGCTTTTCACGAAAGCGATCGGTCGCGCACGCCCATCGAGCGCACCGGCCATGATCGCTCCCCGCTCAGGGCAGGCGGCGAGGCGGCCATGTTCGTCTTCCATGGCCCAGGTCAGCGTCGGATCGAGATTGCGTCGGTCGTCATCGCTCCCGATTTCGCGCAGGCCTTCGGGAGGCGCAAGCAGGGGGACCGGGAAAGCAAGCGAGGCGCGAAGCCGCGCTTCCACCTCTGGCTCGAAGAAACCGGTGACGAAACCTTCTCCGGAGACGGGCGCGATGCGGAACGGTTTGAAATGCGCTTCGAAGAAGGCACGGGCGGCAACGGAATCCACCCGCTCGCCGAGCGCGATGGCCAACTGCCCCTTTTGGGCCAGCGCCGTACCATCCGGCCCAAGGGTCTTGGCGGTCGGAACTTTGTCGATAAGTCGGGCTGCCGAACGCCGGAAGGCTGCGAAGGCGGCAGCATGGTCGTCTTCGGCCCATCCGGGGAGGTCAGTGAAGGCGACCGCCAAGAGGTTGGCGGCAGGAAGCGCGTCGGCCAAGATGCTGTCAGCCCCCGGCATCCGTGGCGACCAGCTTCCAATTTGGATCCGATGACCTGATCTCGCGGGCGAACGTCCAGACGTCGGTCACCTCGGCCACTTTCTGCGGGTCGCCCTCGACGACCGAACCGTCGCGGCCGCGGGTCACCGAGATGAGTTGCGAGGAAAAGCGCACCGTCACCTGCGCTACTCCTTCCTCGATCCCCGCGTCGGCAACGTCCGCCTTGTCGATGCCGACAAAGGTGAAGTCTATTTTTTCGCCGCGTCCCTCGCGTTCGGTGATCACGCCGGAAAATCCGTCGAACACTTCGCGCGACAGCAGCGGCTTAAGCGCCGCCCGATCACCGGCGGCAAAAGCCGAAACGATCATCTCGTAGGCGGCACTGGCGCCGGCCATGAACCCATCAAGATCGAAGTTTCGGTCAGCCGAAGCGATCGCCCTGAGACCAGTGTTAGTGGCTCCGGCGGGGATTGCCTCATCGATGCGGGCGAATATCGCTTCGCGCGGATCGGGACGACCTTCGCGCGGCAGCGTCACCACATTATCGCCTGCCGGCGGTGGCTCGATGTCCGCCTTGCGGCCGGCGAACGGATCGAAAGGTGGCTTCTCGTTACCGGTGCGCGTACCCAGCACGCTCCTGAGGCGCCAGAAAATGACAACGGCAATCACGAGGAAGATGAGGCTGGTGAGATCGAGGAAGGCGTTCATCCGAGCATCGTTTCCCTCAGTTGGCGCCGGGAGGGCGCAGCATCGCGTTTCTGTCGTCTGCCTATGTAGGCGACGGCAGCGGCGAGGGAAAGACGGACATGCGGTGAATCTTGAGCGATTTCGAAGACAAGGCCGTCGCTTGCCTCCCGCTATCGCTCCGACCATATGGTACGGCAGTGACCCTTGCGCCCCGCTGACCGGGCGGCGCATCATGTCAAAACACGCCAAATGAACCGGAACCGCCATGCGTCTTTCGCCTTACCTGCCGCTTCTTCTCATCGCCTGGCCGATCGCCGAGATCGCCACGCTCGTTTGGGTGGGCGGTCACCTCGGCGTCATCAATACCGTCGGGTTGGTGCTACTCGCCGCATTCGGTGGCTTGGCGCTGTTCCGCTATGTCGGCTTCGGCCTGCTACGCCGGGTGCAAGTGGAGCTTTCCGGGGGACGGATGCCGACAGGTGCGCTGCTCGAGGGCTTTGTGGTGCTCGTCGCTGGCGTCTTGCTGATTCTGCCGGGCTTCTTGTCCGATGTTCTAGCCTTCCTGTTGCTATTCTCCCCGATACGGCGGTTGATCATCGCGTCGATCGCAGCACGCCTTACGGTGTCGACTATGTCTTCGAGCCGCCAGTCACCGGATGACGGTGTCGTCGACCTTGATGAGGATCAGTGGGAAAGGCGCGGCGGTGGCAGTTCGCCATGGTCGGATCGCCCTTCATTCCCTCCATCCGACCGTGACGGCGATCGGCCTTGATCTCATTCGTCAAGCCTGATAGCGCTCGGACCTGCGGAAAAATCGAGAAACGGCCTTCTGCTGCCGGTTCCACCAAAACACAGGGTCACCCTTGCGGGCGTGGTCGCCCCGGCTGGCCGGAGGAGTTCGAGAATGAGTTCGGTTCAGCCCGAAAACGGCGCAGCTGAAGCCCAGCCGTCGATGAGCGTCGTTGCCCAGTATGTCAAGGATCTGTCCTTCGAGAACCCGAAGGCGCCCGATAGCTTGCGGGCTCGCGAAGCGGCGCCGCAGATTTCCATCGGCGTCAACGTCAACTCTCGCCAGCGCAGCCAGAGCGAATACGAGATCGATCTTCATCTCGAAGCCAAGGCGGCGATCGGTGAGGAAGTGTTCTTCAATGTCGAGCTGACCTACGGCGGTCTCGTCACCGTGCAGAACGTGCCGGCCCAGCATCTGCACCCCTTCGTCAACATCGAGGGCCCGCGCCTTCTCTTCCCCTTCGCGCGCCAGATCATCGCCGATGCCGTCATTCGCGGTGGCTTCCCGCCGCTGCTGATCGATCCGATCGATTTCGTCGCACTCTACCAGCAGTATCTCTCCCGCCTGCAGCAGATGCAGCAGCAGCAGGGAGCTGCCAACTGAGGCACACGCCTCGAACCGACACGAACGGCGCGCCTCCGGAAGGGGGCGCGCCGTTTGTCTTTTCGCAGGATTGCTGCGCTATGGCCGCGGTTCAGGTCCTGAGATCGGCAAGATAGGTGTTCTCGGCACGGGAGCGGGCGTAGGCTTCCGGTTCTATCCGGGCAAAAAGCAGAGCCTCGTCCCGGGCGCTCGGCGCGGCAAGGATGGTGCCGTCGGGGGCTGCGATACGGGAAAGGCCCGCATAGGCAAAGTCACCATCACGGCCACAGTTGTCGACATAGGCGACGAAGATCTGGTTTTCAAAGGCGCGCACGGCGATCATGTGGGCGGCGATGAAATCGGCCGACCCGCTCATCGGCAAGGCCGTCGGCACCAGTATCGCGTCGACGCCGGCGCGGGCGAGACGGCGAACGTTCTCGGGGAATTCCACGTCATAGCAAATCAATAGACCCAGGCTCAGCCCATCCTGGCGAACGATGATCGTCGAGGGCGCCGCCGCGCGAAACCAGTGCCTCTCATAAGGGCCATAGAGATGGCTCTTGCGGTAGACCGCCCGGTTATCGCCTGAAACCCACAGCGCGCTGTTGTAGAGCGCGTCACCGTCGCGCTCGGCAAAGCCGGCGACGATGCCTAGGGAATGTCGGCGGGCGATCGCAGCGACGTTGGCAGCAAGCGGGCCGTCGGCCGGCTCCGCCAGAAGCGGCAGATCGGGGCCGGCGCCATAACCGACGAGGCCGAGCTCCGGCGTTACCAGGAGGCGGGCGCCGCTGGCCGCCGCTTCGGCTGCTGCCCGCTCCAACAGATCGAGATTGGCGGCGACGTCTGACGGGCGGGATTGCATCTGCAAGGCGGCAAGCAGCATCGGCGGCTCCACGGGAAGAGGCGAGATCGAAAGGCATACAGGCCAGGAAAGCACCACTCAGGCGGTTGGCGCTAGTGCTACAAATGCCCGTTTTATAGGCTTGCTTGGGAGCCTGCCGGACTGGATCGGCCGAGGTTTTGGCTTAAAAAGGGAGCAACGCTGCCGGTGATACCGGTATCTTTTGAGGAGCTTGAGTGATGGGTCCGCAGGTCGATCCCGTTTCGTCCGATATGGTCGTGCCGAAGGAAGCCGATGTCGTCATTGTCGGCGGTGGCATCATTGGCACCAGTTCGGCGCTTTATCTGGCCGAGCGGGGCCTCAAGGTGGTGCTGCTCGAAAAGGGCCATGTCGGCGGCGAGCAGTCGAGCCGCAACTGGGGCTGGGTTCGCCAAGCCGATCGTGATCCGCGCGAATTCGACCTTATCAGGGAAGCGCTGCGGCTCTGGCGGGAAATGGGCGCCCACGGCGTTGGCGAGACCGGCTTCCGCGAGACCGGCATTTTCTTTGCCGCCCGCAAGGCACGTGATGTCGATGGCTACCGCGCCTGGGTCAAAGCGGCCGCCGATCGTGGCATTGGCGCCGAGGTGATCGAGGGTGAAGCCGTTCGAGCCATCATGAAGGACGACCTCTCGCCGCCGCCGGCCGGCCTGTGGTGCCCGAGCGACGGCTGCGCCGAGCCCCAGAAAGCCGCGCCGGCGATCGCCCTCGCCGCTCGTGCCAAGGGTGCCGTTATCCTGACCGATTGTGCGGTACGTGGCCTTGAAACAGCCTGCGGTGAGATCGTGTCGGTGGTCACCGAGCGCGGCAGCATCAAGACGAAGCGCGTCGTGCTCGCCGCCGGTGCTTGGTCGCGCCGTTTCCTGAAGGATCTTGGCGTCACGCTGCCACAGCTCAAGATGCGGTCGACGGTATCGCGTACCGGTCCGGTGATGGGTGGTCCCGACGCCGGCATCTGGGATGATGTCATTGGCATTCGCAAGCGCGCCGACGGTGGCCTGACGATTGCGAACGGCGTTGCCAACGTCGCCGATCTTACGCCCGACCATGTCCGCTTCACTTTGGATTTCCTGCCGGCGCTCATGGCTGACTGGAAACATGTGTCGCTGTCTTTCGGCTCGCGTTTTTTCCGCGAGATCGATGACTGGCCGACAAGGCCGCTCGACAAGATGTCGCCCTACGAGAAGACCCGCGTTCTCGATCCGAAACCCGATCTTCGTTTCCTGCGGCGGACCATGACCGAGCTGAAGCGCCGCTTTCCGTCCTTCCAGGATGTCCGTATCGTCCAGGCCTGGGCCGGTTTCATCGACGTGACGCCTGACGTGGTGCCGGTGATTTCCGAAGTGGACGGACTTTCCGGTCTCGTTGTCGCCACGGGCTTTTCAGGTCATGGTTTCGGCATTGGGCCGGGCGCGGGCTGGCTGGTCGGCGACCTCGTCACGGGAACGACGCCCTTCGTCGACCCGACGCATTTCCGCCTGTCACGTTTTTCCGACGGCTCGAAGCCGCAACCGGCGTCGCGGCTTTAGAGCAGTTTCAGCGAAAGTGGGAACCGAAATTGCGCCTGAACAGTGAGATAGTGCATTTCTGGTGAACCTGTTTTCACCAGAAATGCTTCTAACAAGCCTCAGGCGGCGAGATCGGCCACGACGGCGTCCAGCACGAAGGCGCCGGCCGGTGTGGTGCGGATGCGGCCGTCGGGCAGCACCTCCACCATGCCGTGGGTGACAAGGTCAGAAATCCGTTCTGGATCGAAGCCGCGGCCAGCAAGCCGTCGGTAGCGGGCAACGTCGATGCCCTCGACGAGACGGAGGCCCATCAGCAGCATTTCGTCGCCGGCCGTCTCACCGAAGATTTCCTCGGTTTCGATCACGCCATTGCCCGTCTCTGCGACACGCTTCATCCAGGCTTCCGGATTGCGCTCGGCAATCGTGGCAAGGCGACCACGGTCGTCGCCATTGACGATGCGGCCGTGGGCGCCGGGGCCGAGGCCGAGATATTCGCCATAACGCCAGTAGAGAAGGTTGTGTCGGCTCTCGCCGCCCGGCGTGGCGTGATTGGAGATCTCGTAGGCTGGCAGACCGGCCGCGCCCGCGATCGTTTGAGTCAGCTCGTAGAGGTCGGCGGCGGCGTCGGCGTCCGGCACCACCAACTTGCCGGCGGCATAGAGCTTCTCGAAGGCGGTGTCCGGCTCGATGGTGAGCTGGTAGAGCGAAAGATGGTCAGCGGCAAAGCCTATGGCGCGCCGAAGTTCGGCCTCCCAGGCTTCGAGGGTCTGGTCGGGACGGGCATAGATGAGATCGAAGGAAAGGCGCGGGAAGATCTCACGCGCCAACTCAAGCGCGCGGAGCGCCTCGTCGACATTATGCAACCGGCCGAGGAATTTGAGGTCGGCATCGTTCAGCGCTTGCACGCCGAGCGACAGGCGGTTGACGCCGGCGGCCCGATAGCCGCGGAAACGCTCGGCTTCCACTGATGAAGGATTGGCCTCCAAAGTGATCTCGGCATCGGCCGACACTTGCCAATGATGACCGACCAGATCGAGGAGACGGCCAACACTCTCTGGCTTCATCAGCGATGGCGTGCCGCCACCGAGGAAGACAGAGGTCACCGTGCGGCCGGGAGTCAGGCGCGCATGGGCGGCGATCTCTCGCTCCATGGCATCGAGATAGCCGGCCTCGTCGATGCCTTTCGGCCGGACGTGACTGTTGAAGTCGCAATAGGGACACTTGCGAGCGCAGAACGGCCAATGGATGTAGACGCCGAAACCGATGTCCGGCGTGCCCTCAGCCGTGGCTTCCACCTCCGAAAGAAGATCCCGCTCGCTCATCGGTTCACCCACGCGGTCCGAAGCCGACGGGGAAAGCGCCCTCGACAAGCAGCTTCAACGACCGCGACCGGTGCGACAGCGGACCTGGCGCTTCCCAGATCGAGCCATGCTTTTCCGCCTCGGTCATCTCGCCAAAGGTCTTGCTCTCGCCCTCCGGCATGAAGACGGGGTCGTAGCCGTGGCCGAAATCGGCCGAACGCGGCGGCCAGACCAGCGTGCCGTCACGCGTGCCGAGATATTCCTGCGTATGTCCATCCGGCCAGGCAAGGCAGAGGAGCGACAAGAAGGTTGCCCGCCGCTTATCCGGTGTCGCCGCGCCGGCCTTGTAGAGTTCTTCCTCCACGAGGCGCATGGCCATCGACCAATCGCGGTTCGGCCCCGCCCAGTCGGCGGTATGAACGCCCGGGCGGCCGTCAAGGGCTTCGACGCAAAGGCCCGAATCGTCGGCAAGCGCCACCTCACCGGCGGCGCGAGCGGCTGCCAGAGCCTTGATGCGGGCGTTGTCGACGAAGGTTTCGCCGTCCTCGACCGGCACTGGCAGGCCGAGGTCGCCGGCTGAGACGAGCTCGATGGAAAGACCGCCCAACAGGAAATAAAACTCCCGGAGCTTGCCGTTGTTGTGCGTTGCGACAATCAGGCGCTTGCCGTCGATGCGGCGCTGTTCGGTCATGTCCAACCCTTTCAGGATGCGATGGCCGCTTTCTGCAGCTCGATCAGCTTGGCGATGCCGCCCTTGGCGAGCGTGAGCAGCTGTTGCAGCTCGGCTTCGGAGAAGGGCGCGCCCTCGGCGGTGCCCTGGATTTCGACGAGACCGCCGGAGCCGGTGATCACGAAGTTGGCGTCGGTTTCGGCCGAGGAATCCTCGATATAGTCGAGGTCGAGCACCGGCAAGCCGTCGGAAATGCCACAGGAGACGGCGGCGACATGGTCGCGCAATACCTTGGCCTGAGCAGGAACCAGGTTACGCCGGCGCATCCACTCGATGGCGTCATAGAGCGCTACGAAGGCGCCGGTGATCGAAGCGGTGCGGGTGCCGCCATCAGCCTGGATGACGTCGCAATCGATGACGATCTGGCGCTCGCCGAGGGCGATCAGGTCGACGACGGCACGCAACGAACGGCCGATCAACCGCTGGATTTCCTGCGTGCGGCCCGATTGCTTGCCGGCAGCCGCCTCGCGCTTCATGCGCTCGCCTGTGGCGCGCGGCAGCATGCCGTATTCGGCGGTCACCCAACCCTTGCCACCACCCCTCAGCCACGGCGGCACCTTTTCGTCGACCGAGGCGGTGACGAGCACATGGGTATCACCGAACTTCACGAGGCAGGAACCTTCGGCATGGCGTGACACGCCGCGCTCAAGGCTGACGGTACGCAACTCGTCGGGGGCACGGCGGGACGGGCGCATGGTTTCTCCAACATATCGGGTGCGGAGCAATAGGCTTCGCAAGGTCGCGCCCTTGTAGCCCTGTCGGGGAAGTCCCGTAAAGGGCGCGATCGACAAACAGGCGGGAAAGCGGCGCTTCATTCCGGCTGGAGGCCGTGTATAAGGGGCCGAACACCGTTTTCTACCTGGACGATCCACCTTGCCCAAGCCGCCCTCCCCTGTCACACCCGCTTCTCGCCCCGGTGGCCGCCCTTTCTCCCGCAAGCCGGAGAGATCCGCGGATATGGCGAAAGAAACGGTGCGCCCAGAGATACGCAGCCACGAACCTCGCGGCCCGGCCCGCCCGTCTGCCGCCGCCGCCCTCAAACGGCCGATGCCGGCCGTGCTTGGGCCGCGCTTGGCAACCGAAGAGGTCGGATCGCTGCTCATCACCGAGGGGTGGGACGACTATCGCCTTCTCGACATGGGCGAGGGTGAAAAGCTCGAGCGCTATGGCGCGCTGACTGTCATACGACCGGAGCCTCAGGCCATGGGACCGCGACGTCTCGCGCCATCGGTCTGGGCGGCGGCCGGGGCCGCCTTTACGGGCGATATCGAGGAAGATGGCCCAGGCCGTTGGCGGACCGAGCCCGGCATTGGCACGGCCTGGGAAATGCGGGTCATGGATCTCCCGGTCGTCTGCCAACTGACAGCCTTCCGCCACGTCGGCATCTTTGCCGAACAAATTGCGCACTGGACGTGGATGGCTGAGCGCCTCAAAGCGCATCGCGGGCCTGAGAAGCCGAAGCTCCTTAATCTTTTCGGTTACACGGGTATCGCCTCGTTGATTGCCGCCGAGGCTGGCGCTGAGGTAACCCATGTCGATGCTTCCAAGAAGTCGGTGGCCTGGGGGCGGGAAAACCAAGCGCTTGCCGGCCTTGATGCCGCGCCGATCCGCTGGATCGTCGACGATGCCGTCAAGTTCGCCGAACGCGAGGTGCGGCGGGGCAAGCGCTACGACGGTATCCTGCTGGATCCGCCGCGCTTCGGTCGTGGCCCGGACGGCGAGGTCTGGTCGCTCGAAGCCGACCTGCCCTATCTTCTCGATCTGACGCGCCAGATCCTGGCGCCGGGGCCGGCCTTCGCGGTGCTGACGGCCTATGCCATCCGCGCTTCCTTCTTGTCCATCCACGAGATCACAGCCGACCTCCTCGGCCATAGGCCTGGCGTCCTGTCATCCGGCGAGCTCGTCGTTCGCGAGACCGGCGATCCGACGCGACCGGGCCGGCTGCTCGCCACCTCGATGTTTTCACGTTTTCTCGGAGCCTGAGCCATGGCCGACAGGGAAGGGGCGCCCGGCGCCGTCCGGCAGATCACTTCGCTCACCAATCCGCTCGTCAAGGACATCCGGGCGCTCGCCATGAAAAAGGTGCGCGAGGAAACGGGGCGCTTCCTCGGCGAGGGACTGAAGCTGGTCACCGACGCGCTGGAGGAAAATTGGCCGATCGCCGCCATTGCCTACGCGCCGGCCGTGCGCGATCAGCCGCACGTCGCCAAGGCCGCCGCCGCGGTACGAGCACGGGGCGGCGATGTGCTGGAAATGGGCGAAGCGGTGCTCGCCAAGATCACACATCGCGACAATCCGCAGATGGTGGTGGGCGTCTTTGGCCAGCGGCTGAAACCACTCGCCGACGTCAAGGTGGGTGAGGGCGAGGTTTGGGTGGCCTTGGAACAAGTGCGCGACCCCGGCAATCTCGGCACCATCATTCGTACGGTGGATTCGGTTGGCGCCAAGGGCGTCGTCCTGATCGGCGACACCTGTGATCCCTTCTCCTTCGAGACGGTACGCGCCACCATGGGATCCCTATTCCACGTGCCTCTGGTGAAGGCCCATCGCGACGCCTTTATCTCCTGGGCGAGAACGACGGGCGTCCGTCTCGTCGGCACCCATCTCAAGGCGACCCACGACTATCGCCAAGTCGAGAGCCACGCACCGACGATGCTGGTGATGGGCAACGAGCAGGCCGGCATGACCGAGGAAATGACGGCGGCCTGCGACGTCCGCGTCAAGATCCCGATGGCCGGTCAGGCTGACAGCCTCAATCTGGCGGTGGCGACCGGCGTCATGCTCTATGAGTTGAGGCGCGGCCAGCTGAGCTAAGCCAGTTCCTTGTAATAGTAGAGCGTGCCGGTGTAGCCGCCGTGTGGCTTCAGCGCGTAATTTGGGACCTCACCGGCAAGGCGGAAGCCGCGGCGCTCGTAAAGCGGACCGGCACCGCCATCGCTTGCCGTGTCGAGTACGATCAACGTTCGTCCCTTGGCGCGGGCAACCTGTTCGGCTGCGCCGATCAGCGCGGTGGCAATGCCACGGCCACGGTGGCTCGGGCGCGTCATCATCTTGGCGAACTCTGCCCGATGCGGCTGATTGGGAGGGCAGTCGAGGAGCAGCGTCAGTGTACCCACAAGTGCGTCACCGTCGAAGGCGCCGAGCACAACGCGCCGGCCCTCGTCGGCAGTGGCTAGTGAGCCCCGCCAAAAAATGCGGGCGTCTTCCACGGAAAGCGGGTGCATGAAGCTGACCGAGCCGCCGCCGGCCACGATGTCGACGATCAGCGCGGCAAGCGCATCGACGGTGGGCGAGTTAAGGCCGAGCGGATGGATGGTGATGTCCGGCATGTCAGCTCCTCGTAAGCGCCACCACGTAGCGGGCCGGCGCCTCACTCTCGTTTGAAATGGTAACGTCGGCTGGCGGTCCGAAGCCGAGGCAGTCACCGGCTGCCAGCACATGTCGACCGTCGGAGTCGATGACCACGAGTTCACCCTCGGTCAGCCAGACCACTTGCCGGATGAAGGCGTAGGAGGCAGCCGGCAGCAGGGCACTTTTCCCGGGCGGCATGGTGACCTCGACGATCTCAAGCGGATGGTCGGGACGGAGGAAGACCTGCCGCCTGAGATAACCGGTGTCCGGATCGCGCCAGACGGCTTGGTCGGCGACGGGGACCAGCCGGTCGGCGCCGGCTTCGGCCCGCACCAGCAGGCTTGCCAGCGTCAGGTCGAAGGCGGCCGCGAGGCGGACCAATATGCCCGCCGTCGGCGAGGCGTCGCCACGCTCGATCTTGGAGATGGTTGCCTTGCCGACGCCGGAACGTACCGCAAGGTCAGCTAGCGACCAGCCGCGCCCCTCGCGTTCGAGGCGGATGCGAGCAGCAAGCCGTGCACTGGTTTCGTCTTCAAAAGTGCTCATTCGTCTCTTATAAGAGACGTAAAACATGAATAGCAACAAAAAAGCGGCCGCCTAAGGCGACCGCTTCTCACATTGTTTAAGATGCCGTTCAGGCGTCGATGTCGACGTCGCTGGTCTCTTTTCCAAGAGCAAGCGCCGTGAAGGTAAGTCCGGCCATGACCGTCAGGTAGACGCCGACCCAGAATGGGCTGCCGGCGCCATAGGTCCAGAGCGCCACGGCGATGAACGGTGCCACGGCGGCGCCGAGGATCGACGAGACGTTGTAGGAGATACCCGATCCAGTGTAGCGGACGTTGGCTGGGAACAGCTCGGGCAGCAGGGCTCCCATCGGGCCGAAGGTCATGCCCATCAGCGTGAATCCGATGATCAGGAAAGCCATCACGCCGAAGCCGCCGAACGACAGGATCGGCACCCAGAGAAGGCCGAACAGCATGATGGCCGCGGTAACCCACAGCAGCGTCCGCCGGCGGCCCCAGCGATCGGCCCAGGGGCCGGACGCCATGGTGAAAATGCCGAAGAACACCACACCGACGATCATCATCATCACGAAGGTACGGTAGTCGTAGCCGAGGCCCGGCACCGGGGCCGTGGTGGCGGCGCGACCATAGCTCAGCGAGAACGTGGTCATCAGGTAGAACAGCACGTAGGTCGCCAGCATGTAGAACGTGCCGAGGATCAGCGCCCGCCAGTGGTGGCGTACGGCGTCGGCCATCGGTAGCTTGCGCACCTTGCCGGCCTTGACCGTATTCTCGAAGGCGGCGCTTTCAACCAGGCTGAAGCGCACCCAAAGGCCAACGATGACCATGACCGACGAGAACAGGAAGGGGATGCGCCAGCCCCAATCGAGGAAGGCCAGCGACGGTCGCGTCGGATCGTCGGACGGCAGCGCTGCCGAGATGATCAGGAACAAGCCATTGGCGATGATGAAACCGATTGGCGCCCCGAGCTGCGGGAACGTGCCGTAGAAGGCGCGCTTTCCCTTTGGCGCATTCTCGGTGGCCACCAGCGCCGCGCCACTCCACTCGCCGCCAATGGCAAAGCCCTGCGTGAGGCGCATCAGGACCAGCAGAAGAGGCGCAAACCAGCCGACGGAAGCATAGGTCGGCAAGCAGCCGATCAGGAAGGTCGCAATGCCCATGGTCAAAAGGGCGGCCACCAGCGTTACCTTGCGACCGCGCTTGTCGCCAAGGTGCCCGAAGAACACCGCCCCGAGCGGCCGGGCAACCATGGCGGCGCCGAAGATGGCGAAGGAGGAGAGCAGCGCCGTCGTGTCGTTGCCGGCGGGAAAGAACAGGTGCGGAAACACCAGCACCGCGGCCGTGGCATAGACGTAAAAATCGTAGAATTCGACTGTGGTGCCGACGAGACTGGCGAGAATGACGCGCGCGCGCGAATTGCCGGCGCGGACGGCGCCGGGCGGGCCGGCAAGAGTGGTACTGGACATGGCTTTCCGTTCGTCAGAGGCATCCATCCGAAAGGTTGCGACCCTTCGGCGAAAGCGGATGCGAAACAAGGGCGCGGAGCAAAAGCCCTTTCGGGCAGGTTGGTTTGTGCTCCGGTTCTTTGCAGCGTCCGGCATGGCCGATAGGCCAAAGGGACGCCATCGAAAGCGTTGCTATTAGACGAACGTCGTAGTCATGTTAAGCGACAGCGAACGTTTTCCGAAATTTTGTTGCGCATGGCTGCCATGTTCGGACCGAACCGTTCGTCGCAGCTTCGAATCTTGAAAGAAAGCAAATAACAGCTGCCAAATGGCGCTCCCGCGGCCGGTGGAATTAGGCGGAACAGACGGCCTCTGTTTGTTCCCTCCTCGTTCTTGACAGGCGACCGACGCTCCGCTTAGGTTGTAGCGGCTGAGGGGAACGAACAATGGTCGCGCATGTCAGGACCGTTTGCTTTCAAGGTGTCGAGGCGACGCCCGTCGACGTCCAGGTCCACATGGGACCGGGCAGGGTCTTGTTCAATATTGTCGGTCTCGGCGACAAGGCGGTTACTGAAAGCCGTGAGCGGGTTCGCGCCGCGCTGGCTGCCTCCGGCCTTGCCCTGCCGGCCAAACGCATCACTGTCAATCTGGCGCCTGCCGATCTACCCAAGGAGGGCAGCCATTACGACTTGCCCATAGCGCTTGCCTTGATGGCAGCCATGGGAGCGCTGCCTACCGACGCGCTTGCCGAATATGTTGTGCTCGGCGAGCTTTCTCTCGATGGTACCATCGCGCCGGTGGCAGGCGTATTGCCGGCGGCAATCGCCGCCAACTCTGAAGGGCTGGGGCTGATGTGCCCGCGCGCCTCGGGCGCGGAAGCCGCCTGGGCCGACGCCGAAATGCCGATCCTGGCACCCATTAGCCTGATCGCCATCGTCAACCATTTCAAGGGCACGCAAGTGCTGTCACGGCCTGAACCGAAGATAGCCGACGCCATCGTGTCGCTGCCGGATCTCGCCGACGTTAAGGGCCAGGAGAGTGCTCGCCGAGCGCTCGAGGTAACGGCGGCTGGTGGCCATAACCTCTTGATGATAGGTCCTCCCGGCTCCGGCAAATCGATGCTGGCGAGCCGCCTGCCCTCTATCCTGCCGGCGCTGACCCCGCAGGAACTGCTCGAAATCTCGATGATCGCTTCGGTGGCCGGCACCCTCGCCGATGGCCGGCTTTCTGATCGGCGGCCGTTCCGGGCGCCACACCATTCGGCATCAATGGCCGCACTGGTGGGCGGTGGCGTACGGGCAAAGCCCGGCGAGATCTCTCTGGCCCATCGCGGTGTGCTGTTCCTGGACGAGCTGCCGGAATTCAACCCGGCGGTGCTCGACAGCCTGCGCCAGCCGCTTGAAACCGGCGACATTGTGATCGCCCGCGCCAACAACCGCGTCACCTATCCGGCCCGATTCCAGCTTATCGCCGCGATGAACCCCTGCCGCTGCGGCCTCGCCGGCACGCCGGGCCACACCTGCCGACGCGGTCCGGCGTGCGCCTCCGAATATCAGGAGCGCATCTCCGGGCCATTGCTCGACCGCTTCGACCTCACCATCGAAGTGCCGGCCGTATCGGCGTCGGATCTGATCGGCGCGCGGCGAAGCGGTGAGCCGTCTTCGGCGGTCGCAGCCCGCGTCGCAACGGCACGAGCCATCCAGTCCGAGCGCTACGCCGCGCTTGGCCTCGACACCTCGGTTACCAACGCGACGGCGCCAGCGGCGGTGATCGATGGTGTCTCCGAGCCCGACAGCGCCGGCTTGGCGTTGCTGAGGCAGGCAGCCGAACGGTTGTCGTTGTCCGCGCGCGGCTATCACCGTGTGCTGAAGGTGGCCCGCACGCTCGCCGATCTCGACGGTTCGGAGGGGGTTGGTCGTCTGCATATCGGCGAGGCTCTCGCCTACCGCACCGGTCCCGATCGGCGGGCGCGGGCAGCGTGATGGACACATGACAACGAGGCCGGAACGATTGAGCATCCGAGCGTAGGCACAGGCCCGGCTTTATAGCTTGTGGCGGAAATTTCGGAATTTCACCGGACCATCAACTGATTGGCAACCTTGCCGGCCTAGCCTGCGCATGCCCTGTCGAGCGCGGCGGGGCTGGCGCATTCCTCGCTGGGAGCGTCGCTATGACCGCGCCGCACCTTCGGGACGGATATGACCGGCCAACAGCACACTCCGCCCGACGACGCTTCGTCGCCACGCCTGTCTGCCGAGCGGTTGCGGCAGCCGCACCCAGGCTGGCGTCGTGCCCTGTTCCTGACCACAGCTGGGCTTGCACTCACCGCTGCCACCATCACTGTTGTCGCCTCGCTCCTCGCCTCGCCGCCGCTTCTTGCCGGCATTCTCGCGCTTGCCCTTGGCGGCGTGCTGTTCGAGGCCGGCCGCCGTTCCGCCCGCCGTGATTTGGGCCGTCTCTACGATGCCGCTGTCGGCTCGGGTGACGAGGGCGATGGCCTTGGCGATATCGTCATCCGCCGCGACACTGCTGGCCGGATAGTGTCGACCAGCACGGCCACAACCGCGCAGCTCGGCCAACCACCGGGCGCCTTCATCGGCCTCGATTTTTCGACTTTCGCCACCGACCTCGCTGCTGGTGAGCTGTTTGCCGCGTCCGATGTCGTGGCAAACAATGCTCGAACGCCGCGAGCCGACCCCTGGCAGCAGTTGCGCCGCCGCTTGACGACGCTCGCCGCCCTGTCCGGCCAAGGTCTCGTCAAGCAGGGTCCCAGCCACTTATCGGGCGATATCCGTATCGACACGGTCGATGGTCCCCGATGGTTTTCCTTTTCGGAAGCGCCGATCGTCGAGGATGGCAGGGTGACGGGTACCCGCACGCTTGGCCGCGACATCACCGAGCGCAAAGCGATCGAGGCAGCGCTCGAAAAGACGCGCGATGAGGCCGAGGCGGCGAGCGCCGCCAAGAGCCGCTTTCTCGCCGTGGTCAGCCACGAGATCCGTACGCCGCTCAATGGCATTCTCGGCATGACGGCGCTGATGCAGAAAACGACGCTGTCGGCTGAACAGCGCACGTATGCTCGGGCCATCGAAACCTCCGGCGAAGCCCTCCTCACGTTGATTGAAGATCTTCTCGATTTCTCCAAGATCGAAGCCGGGCGGTTGACCCTGCAGACCGAGCCGACCTCGCTGGCGGCCGTTGTCGAGGACCTCGTCGAACTCATGGCGCCGCGTGCCGAGATGAAGGGCATCGAACTTGCCGCCTATATCGATCCGCGGCTTGATCGTCTCGTCCATGCCGATCCAACGCGCGTTCGACAGGTCCTTTTCAATCTCGCCGGCAATGGCATCAAGTTCACCGCGGAGGGTGGCGTCGCCATCGAACTGCAAATGGCGGACGAGGGCGAGGGCAGCATTGGGGTGGCCTTCCTGGTGCGCGACACCGGCATCGGCATTGCCGAGGCTGACCAGCAGCGCATCTTCGGCGAGTTCGAGCAGGCTGATCCCGGTCCGGCCCGCGCCCACGGCGGCACCGGTCTCGGCCTCGCCATTGCTCGCGAGCTGACACGGCTGATGGGGGGCGACATCCGTCTGGTATCGGCCCCCGGCGAAGGGGCGAGCTTCAGCTTCGCCCTGCGCTTCCCGCTGGCCGAGGCGGGAGCGCCGGCCAAGTCTACAATGTCACCACCCATTGCATCCGCCGAAGTGGCAACCGATGCGGAGGATCAGTCTCCGAACGATGCCGTAGGGGCTCGCGCGGCCTTCGCACTTCTCGCGGCGAGTTTTGCGACCAAGGATAGCGCGACGATCCCGGCCCCCACGGCGGCTCCGCCAACCGATCGTCGGTTCGCTGGTCGCCGTATCCTGGTGGTGTCGCATGCCCTTATCGAAGGACCATTCCTGATCCGTCGACTTTTCGATGCCGGTGCCGACGTGACGTTGGCCACCCAGAAGGATATCGAACAGGAAGTGGTCGGCTCCTGGCAACCGGATGCCGTTCTCATCGATGCGGCCGCCGGTGATCCGCTCGCCGTCATCGAACGCATCCGCGCTTTTTCGACGACGCCGGTCGGCGTGTTGATCACCGCGTCCGAGCGGCCGATGCTGCCCGAGCTGCAAGCCGCCGGCTACGGCGCCTATCTGGTCAAACCAGTCAGGGCGCGTTCGCTCTCCGCCGTCATAGAGACGCTGCTCGGTCATGGCCAGTTCGCGGCCGCGGCGGAGCCGATTCAGGACGAACAGGTGGCACCAGCCCATCGGCTGTCGGTCCTGCTTTGCGACGACAACGAGATCAATCTTTTGCTCGGTCGGGCCTTGGTCGAGCGGGCTGGCCATTCCGTCACGCTCGGGGCCGACGGCCAAAAAGCACTGACGGCCACGGCAACCATGCTATCTTCCGGCGGCAGCTTTGACGTGGTGCTGATGGACCTGCACATGCCCGAGATGGACGGCATCGAGGCGGCGCGGCGCATGCGGGCGATGATCGCCGATCGCGGCGGCCGCCAACCGGTGATCGCCGCGTTGACCGCCGATGCGTTGCCGGAAACGCGGGCCCGTTGCGAAGAAGGCCTGTTCGACGCCTGGCTTTCAAAGCCGCTGAGGCCGGCCGACCTCGAGACACTGCTCGAGGCGAGCGCCAGCGGCAATATCGCCCACGCCTCCTGAAAAGAGATCGGGTGACTCGAAAGAAAAAGGAGACGGAACCGTCAGGCTCTGTCTCCTTAAAGCGCTGTTCGATCTGATTGGATCAGATCGGCGCTCCAGTTTCTTGTTTTGGAAGCATCATCTTGCCGATCCTCGTTTCACTCCGGTCCGATGATGCTTGCTATTTCAGGCAACTGTCCGTTTGCGCGCAGGCCTCAACCGCGACGGCGGCGCAACTGATCAGAGTAGACGATCAGGATGATCAGCAGACCGGTGATGATGCGCTGCCAGAACGAATTGACGTTCAGGAGGTTGGCGCCGTTGTTGATGGTGGCGAGAATGAAAGCGCCGATCAGCGGGCCATGCACCGAACCGACGGCGCCGAACAGCGACGTGCCACCGATCACCGACGAAGCGATGGCCTGCAGCTCCCAGCCATCGGCCTGCATGGCATTGCCGACGCCAATACGGGCAGCGAGCAGCAGGCCGACAAAGGCGGCGCAGGTCGAAGACAATGTGTAGGCCAGGTAGACGGTCAGCTTGACGTTAACGCCGGAAAGGCGCGACGCCTCCATGTTGGAGCCGACGGCGAAGATGTAGCGGCCATAGCGGCTGTGGTGGAGGAAAATGTAGGCTGGTATGCCAACCAGGAGAACCATCCAGAACAGGTTCGGCAGCCCGACGAAGTCGTTGCGTGAGAACTCCGTGAAGGTATCGTTGACGATGTTGATGGTGGCGCCGTTGGTAACCAGCAGGCCAATGCCACGCAACGAGGTGAGGGTCGCCAACGTGATGATGAAGGGCGGCAGTCCCATCTGCACGATGCCAAAACCATGGAACATGCCGATGGCAACACCGACGGCCAGCGTGATGATCACCGTCGTCATGATGGAGAAGTCGTGGGTCAGCAGCCAAGCGGCGATGACGGTACAAAAACCCACCACGGCGCCGACGGAGAGGTCGATACCGGTCGTGATGATCACGAAAGTTTCGCCGACGGCCAGAATGGCTATCATCGAACCCTGACGCATCAGGTTCATGATGTTGGCTTCCGTCATGAAGCTCTTGGTCGTCAGGCTGAGGACGATGCACATGCCGAGCAGCAGCCCGATCAGTGTCAGGCCGAACAGCCAGTTGGCGCTGCTTTTGCGGACGACCGCCGCCGTCTTGGTATCCGTGGACATGAATTTCTCCCTGTGAACGCTCCCCGTTCACACACCGATCGCTTCGGACAGAATTTCTTCGTGGCTCGCCGAATGGTAGGCGTGCCGGGCGACGTCTTCACCGCGTCGGAAGACATGCAGCTCGTCGGCGAGCTCGTAGACTTCCGGCAGATAGGACGAGATCAGAATGATTCCGGCTCCTTCGGCGAGCAGGCGGGCAAGCAGACGGTAGATCTCCGCTTTGGTGCCGACATCGACGCCGACGGTTGGTTCGTCGAAAATGAACAGCCGAGCGCCATGATTGAGCCACTTGCCGATGACGATCTTCTGCTGATTGCCACCCGACAGTGACGATACCAATGCCCCGCGGCCGGAAGTCTTGACCTGGAGATCGGCGATCTGCCGGTCGGCCCTTTGGCGATCTGCTGAGAACGGCACCAGACCGGCCATTGTGATGTGGGAAAAGATCGGCAGATTGAGATTGAAGCCGACGGGCAAGTTGATGCAGAGCCCTTGATCGCGACGGCTTTCCGGGGCGAGCGCTATGCCGAGATCCATCGCCTGGCGTTCGGAGCGGATGTCCACTTCCTTGCCCTGCCAGAGGACGCTGCCACCGGTCTTGCGATGGCGACCGAACAACGACATCACGAATTCCGAACGGCCAGCGCCGATCAGCCCATACAGGCCGACGATTTGCCCGGCACGGACACTGAGCGACACATCATGGAAGCCTGGACCGCTGAGGTTTTTGGCCTCTATCAGCAGATCGCCAGCCGGAAAGAACTCCTTATGATAGATCTGCTCCAGCGAACGGTTGATCATCAATGAGATCAGCTCGGTTTCGTTGGTCTCGGAGGTGATGCGGGTGCCCACCAGCGTGCCGTCGCGCAGGATGGATACGCGATCCGATAGTTCGAACACTTCCTCCAGGCGATGACTGATGTAGACGATGGTAACGCCACGCTCCTTGAGGCGACCGATCAGCGCAAAGAGCTGGGCCGCTTCGGTGCGGGTGAGGTAGGCGGTTGGTTCGTCGAAGATCAAAAAGCGGGTGCCGCGGATGGCGGCGCGGGCAGTGGCAATCAGTTGCTGCTGGCCAATGGTAAGATCGCCGAGCAGCACATGCGCCGGTAGATCGAAACCGAGGTCGTCGAGGATAGCCTGCGCCCTTCGGGTCATCTCGCTCTTGCGCAGGAGGCCAAAGCCGACGTCCTCGTCTCCGAGGAACATGTTGGCTGCGACCGTCAAGTGGCGGCAAAGCACCACCTCCTGGTGGACGGCATTGATGCCAAACTCGATGGCTTCATGCGGCGTGGCGAGTCCAACAGGCTGGCCTTCCCAGAACACCTCGCCTGAGGTGCGCGTTATGACGCCGGTCAGGAGTTTGATGAGTGTTGATTTGCCGGCACCATTTTCACCGACGATGGCGTGAACTTCACCTCGGGCAAAGCTGAGATCGGCGGGTTTCAGCGCGTGGGTGGCGCCATAGCGCTTCTCAAGGCCGCGCAGTTCGAGAATGGGAATGCTGGCGGCGGTGATGGCGGCTTCTGCCATCTGCCCGTGGAGATTGGTTTCGATCATGATCGACCCGCCTCAGTTGGAAATGCAAGGCATGCGCCGCCAAGGTTCCCGGACTAACCGGCAACACTGGCGCGGGCCACGGCCTGGCTCGCATGAGAAGATGCCGAGTTTAAAATCCGGCTCAATATCTCCGAACGCCCGGAGATCCCTAGCGGGACGTCCGGGCGCTGGAGCCTTGCTCACTTCACTTTCGGATACAGCAGCTCCTGGGCGCGCGGCTCATTCATGTTGGCCGTGGTCACCAGGTTGGCGCCAGTGTCGACGAAGGCTTCGACCTTCTCCTTCTTGACGGCGGAAAGCGCCGTCTTGATGCCGTCGTAGCCCATACGATACGGGTCCTGTACGACGAGCGCATCGATCACGCCGTCCTTCAGGAAGCCGACCAGCTTGTCGTCGTTGTCGAAGCCGATCAACCCGACTTTATCGCCCAGCTTGTTCTCGGCGATGGCCTGACCAGCGCCCTGGGCGGCGATCAGGTTGGAGGCAAACACGCCCTTGAGGTCAGGATTGGCGGTCAAGAGGTCGGTCATGATGTTGAGGGCGGTGGTCGCCTGACCGTCGCCAACCTTGTCGGCCACCAGCTTGAGGCCGGGATACTTGGCAGCCAACTCTTCCTTGAAGCCCTTCGCGCGCTGCTCGAGCGAGCCGGCGCCCGGCAGGTTGGTAATGAGGGCCACGTCACCTTCCACCTTGCCACCATTGGCGGCGCCGATGGCGGCGGCGAGACCGTCAGCGGCAATACGGCCGCCCTGGACGTTGTCGGTGGTCAGGAAGGAGGTGAAGGCCTTGGAATCGGCGGCCGAGTCGATACCGATGATAGGCACCGACTTGGCGGCTTCATCGATCGGCTTGCCAAGCGCCTTGAATTCCGTCGGCGCTACGACGAGAGCATTGGCTCCGGAGGAGACGGCATTCTCGATAATCGAAATCTGGCCGTTGATGTCGGCTTCGGACTGGGCACCGAGTTCTGGCACGTTCACGCCGAGATCCGCGCCAGCCTTGCGGGCGCCGGCCAGCACGATCTGCCAGTAGAAAGACGTGGTGTCCTTGACGATAATCGGAATCGTATAGGTTTCGGCTTGCGCAGCAACCGGGGCGATAGCCGACAGCGCGACGGCGCCGGCCAGTGCGACAAGCGTACGACGTGTAATGCCAATAGCTTTCATGGTGCGATCCTCCCGAGATCAAGGTCGCTTCCGACAAAGCCCGATCCAAGCTCCTCAGCTATCGGACTTTATCGATAAAAAACAGCGACAGACGACAATTATCCGAAACTCCCCACCGGTGCAAGGCCTGCGGACTGGGGGGACACCGACCCTTTGGTCGACACCGACCGCATTCGCTAGGATCACCGATAAACCAGCTGGACGACCGCTTCTTACCTCATTTCATGTAAAAATGAAACGAACTTGTTTCGATGTCCAGACCATCTTCGGTATTTTCCAATTATCAGAATATATCATATCGTTTCAATACAAACCAAATCGTTATAAATCAACGTCTTAAATGGACACATCGACTTTTGGCCAATATGTCGCGTGAAATATTTATTCTCTGATTATTTTAATAAGATATAGTAATTCCAGAAACGAGGTTTGCCCGCCAGTTTCCTAAATCTAACGTACGCCCACCCGAAGCTTCAGCCGCCCCAAAGGGTTATTTGACTAGATTCAGAGCCATGCAATCGATTGTGGCCCTGGCCTTTGGTCGTTCCGCAGATCGGTTGCAAAAGACCAATTTCGCTTCGTGTTCTTTGTCGATAAAGTGCAACACAATTCTCCGCAGCCGTCCAGGCAGCGGCTACTTGGTGCTCGGTCTGGAGCGCGGGTCCTTAAGTGTTATGGCCCGAAAGTTGCGGACTTTTCTGTCGAGCGGCGAGGTGAATGCAAATGTCGGGGCGGACGGCGCGTCCGACCGGGCTTCGCTCTTCCCGAATCGGTGGGGGCGGCCGGAGATGAGGTGAACATGCCGAAGCAGAATACTGTCTTCAAGGATGCTTATAACAGGTGCTTGCGGCTACTGGTGGTGGGTGAGAGCTTACCCTCCGAGCCAGAACTCTGCATTCTACTCGGTGTATCCCGGACGACGGTACGCTCCATTCTTTCGCAAATGGTCGAGGCGGGCCTGATCGAATGGAACAAGCGCTCGAAGGCGGTGCAGCGGTCGCCGGCCAAGACCGACTTTTTCCCCGAACATGAGACCAACTCACTGGCGGAAGTGATCGAGCGCACGTTCATGAAGCGCATCCTGATGGGAGACGCTCAACCGGGCATGCAGATCAATGAATTGGAACTCGCCCGCGAAATCGGTGTCGGCACCACCTCCGTACGCGAATTTCTGATCCGTTTCAGTCGCTTCGGCCTCATCGAGAAGCGGCCGAACAGTCACTGGATACTGAAGGGATTTACCCGACAGTTCGCCGAGGAACTGATTGACGTCCGCGAAATGTTCGAGCTGAAATCAGCCGCTGCCTTCGTTAACCTGCCGGTCGAGGATCCCGCCTGGATCGAACTTGAAGCCCTGCGCCGCGCCCATGTCGAGGTGCTCGCTGATATCGACAGCCGCTATCTCGAATTTTCAGAACTTGATGACCGTCTGCACCGGTTGATCCAGCAGGCCTCGAGCAATCGCTTCATCGTCGACTTCTACGATATCATCGCCATCGTCTTCCACTACCACTACCAGTGGAACAAGGCGAATGCCCGCGAACGCAACGGCAAGGCGATCCTTGAGCATCTCGACTATATCGAGGCCCTCAAGACGCGCCGACCGGAAGCCGTCGAGGCCGCCTGCCGGATCCATCTCTCATCGGCGCGCCTGTCGCTGATGCAGTCGCTGTCGCCGGCCGCTCTAGCGGCACCCGACATCGCTCAATAGGCGGCTATCGTCTGGCGCTGCTCGCCAAGTCCTTCGACGGACAGACGCATCACGTCGCCCGCCTTGAGGAATTCCGGCGGCTTGCGACCCATGCCGACGCCCGGCGGGGTGCCGGTGGTGATGACGTCACCCGGATCGAGACGGACGAAGCGCGACACGTAAGACACCAGCGTCCGAACGCCGAACACCATGGTGGCCGTGTTGCCGCGCTGGCGCGGCGCGCCGTTGAGGTCGAGCTCCATGGCGAGCGCCTGTACGTCGGCGATCTCGTCCGGCGTGACCAGCCACGGACCAAGCGGTCCGAAAGTCGGGGCACTCTTGCCCTTGAGCCACTGGCCTGTCCCCTCCATCTGGAAGGCGCGCTCGGAGACGTCGTTGCATAGCACGAAGCCGGCAATGTGATCGAAGGCGTTGGTCTCCTCGACCTGCCAGGCGGTCTCACCGATGACGATCGCGAGTTCAACTTCCCAGTCGAGCTTGGTGGCGCCCGGCGGGATCAGAACGTTGTCATTGGGGCCGACGATGCAATTAGGCGCCTTGCTGAAAAGGAGCGGCTCGCGCGGCACGGTGCCGCCCGTTTCGGCGGCGTGGTCGGCATAGTTCATGCCAACGGCAATGAAGTTGCGTGTGCCGGCCACAGGCGCGCCAAGACGCGTACCTTCCGGCACCAGTGGCAGGCTCTCCGGGCTGATGGCGGAAATTGAGGCTAGCGAGGCCTTCGACAGCGCCGCGCCGGCAAGGTCGGCAACGTGGGCTGAGAGATCGCGGTGGCGACCGGAGGCATCGACGAGGCCTGGCTTTTCGGCGCCGACGGCGCCATGGCGGATCAGTTTCATGTGAGGGGCGTCCCGGAGAAATCGGCAGTCTCCGCTTCTACCGCAGGACGACAGCGCCGGGAAGGCGGCAAACGACCGCTCGCCGTGGCATCTTGTGGTCTCTTGCAACCTTAGTCGGGCTCCTGACCCCGCCTTTTTCCTTTACTGTTCCGCGGGAACCACCCTGTGTCCGCCCGAGGCTTATAATGAGCGTTCCGACGCGTCTGATCGATACGCATTTGCATCTTATCTATCGAGAGAGGCTGACCTATGCGTGGCTTGGCAGCGAGCCGATGCTCTCCGCGCATGATTGGACCTACGAACGCTATGCCGCCGAGGCCCATCCGCTCGGCGTCACCGACTGCCTTCACATGGAGGTCGACGTTGCCGAGGACGACATCGATCGCGAAACCGAGTTCATTCGCGGCCTTGCTGGGAATCCTGCCCGTAATATTCGTGCCGCCATCGTGAACGCCAGGCCGGAGAATGCCGATTTCGCCGCTCAAGTCGATCGTGCCCGCGCGGATTCGTTCATTCGAGGCTTTCGGCGTATTCTGCACGTGATGCCGGATGACCTCTCGCGGGCGCCGACATTCCGTGAAAACGTCAAGCGTCTCGCCAACACCGGCCTCACGTTCGACATCTGTGTGCGCGCCGACCAGCTCGGCATCGCCGCCGAACTTGTCGATGCCTGTCCCGGCGTCGCCTTCGTGCTCGATCATTGCGGTGGCGGCTCAGCGTCAAGGCCGGATCTATTTGCAGCCTGGAAAATGGCACTCTTCGAGTTCGCCCGTCGCCCTGGCGTCGTCGCAAAGATTTCTGGCGTCATCGGCACGGTTGGTGAAGGCTGGACTTTGGATGATCTCAGGCCGGTGGTTGAAACCACCATTGAAGCCTTCGGTTGGGATCGCGTGGTGTGGGGAAGCGATTGGCCTTGGTCAGCGCAGCGCGCTTCTCTTAGGGATTGGATCGAAACCACGCATCGCCTTGTTGAGGGCGCAAGTGAGATCGAGCGAGAGAAACTGTTCCACCGCAATGCCACACGTATCTACGGGATCGGCTGAAAAGCTTACGATCTGTGGTAATTGCCGACAAAAAGGGGAGGTTCGCCATGGATGACGATGCACTGTTCCTCGGCTTCGATCTCACCTCCGTCGAGCCGGAGGATGGCGGCCCCGATCCCGATCGGATCATCAAAGGCAATCCGAGGAGTCGGACGTGGCTTGTCGAGGAACGCGACGCTGAAAAACTGTATGCCGGCGTCTGGGAATCGACACCGGGCGCTTGGCGCGTCGTCTATGACGAGTGGGAGTTCTGCTCCATCCTCTCGGGGATCTCCATCGTACACGAGACCGGTAAGGAAACGCCGCGCGTGCTGAGAACCGGCGACAGCTTCATCCTGCGACCTGGATTCTCCGGCATCTGGGAAGTGGTGGAGACGACCCGAAAGCTATTCGTCGTGCGCATGCCGTAAGAGCGGCTTCATCCGCCAAAGCTGCCGACGAATGCAGTTTAGTCTCGTCCAGAGGTGTGACGGTCACCCCAAAAAACTTTCGGGCGGCGACAATCTGTCGCCGCCCGAAAACTTTGATTGCTGTTATGCGGGTCGATCAGTCGAGCAGGCTGATCTCGACCGCCTCACGCCCCTTCGGGGTTTCGACGATCTTCATGGCGACGCGCTGACCATCGGTCAACGGTCCCATGCCGGCCGACTGCAAGACGGAGATATGGACGAACACGTCCTTGCCACCGTCTTCGCCGGCCACGAAGCCGAACCCCTTCTCGGGATTGAACCACTTGACGGTACCGTCAAGCGGAATTGCCGAGGAGGTATCAACCGACCGACGCAGCGGACGCGGAGCGCCGAAGCCGCCGCGATCACCGCCACCGCCGAAGCCGCCACGGTCACCGCCGCCGAAGCCACCCGGACGCGGGCCGCCACGATCGCCGCCGAAACCGCCACGGTCGCCGCCGCCGAAGCCGCCACGGTCACCGAAGCCACCCGGACGCGGGCCGCGCGGCGCCTGCGGCGTCGCGGTCGTTTCATCGACCTCGAGCACCTTGACGACCTGCTTACCCTTGGCGCCCTGGGCCACTTGGACCTTCAGCGTGGCGCCCGGTGGTACGCTGTCGCGACCAAGCGCCTGCAGTTGGCCGATGTGCAAGAAGGCATCGCCCGAACCGTCAGTGAGGGCCGTGAAGCCAAAGCCCTTCTCCGGGTTGAACCAGGATACCGTCGCCTCGACCACTGGGCCGGTCGGCGGAGCGCTATCGTACGGCGAAGGACCGCCGAAACTGCGCGCCGGTCGCTCGGGACGAATGTCGAACGACGGCATTATGTCGTCATCAAATCCGCCACGCCGCCGCGGCGGGCGGAAATCCTTACCCTTACCCATTCTGTCTTCTCGTCTCCGCCAAAACATAGCTCCAGACCGATGCCCGCGGAGAGCTGCATCGAGCCAGTTTGTTTCAAGAGAGCTATTCCACCGCCGAATTCGTCTTTGTACCCGGCACATCGCACCATTGCTTTGGCAATGACACGCCAGACCGCCCGCCTTCAGAACCGCTCCACCCCTAGTCTTATCACAGATGTTAGCGTTTCTGCTGCTTGAAAATCGCGCCGAGGATGGTCCACGGGTCACTTTTTGCGTTTTTTTACGTGCTTGACGCACCTTGTGCGCCGACCAAAGGCGATGACGACAGCGAATCGCCGATGTCAGTTCGAGCGATGGACGGGAGATGGCGGATCAACTCGCCGCCGACCAGCCGAATCGTCTTCCGCTCGGCGCGTTTCTGTCCGCAAGATCAGAACAGCTCCATCAAAAACAGCGCCGGGTTCAATTCCAAAAAAGTCCTCATCTGCTCTTGAAGGCGGCTTTGACCGGGGCCACTTCGGTATCGTTGTTCGGAATGCTCCGAAAGGGAAGAAAAATGAGAAGCTGCGTGATGAGACCCGGCTTTCATCCGCTATCCATCGCGGCAATGATTGTCGGTTTCGTGATCTTCTGGCCGATCGGCCTGGCAGTACTTGCCTATATACTTTGGGGGGATCGCATGCGTGCTCGCTGGAACGATCTTCGCCCTGATCTTGAGCGCGCTGCCCGTCGGGCCGGCTTTCAGCGGGGCGGATTCAATACCTATCGCGCTGCCTCGACTGGCAACAGCGCTTTCGATTCCTACCGCGACGCTGAACTGAAGCGTCTCGAAGAAGAGCGCGCATCCCTTGATCGGATGCGCGACGAGTTCGACGAGTTCCTTGCCAACCTGCGCCGCGCCAAGGATCAGGAAGAGTTCGATCGCTTCAAGGCAAGCCGCAACCCAACGGCCTGATCCGGGTCCCTCCACGACCGGTAAGCCGAAAGCCCTCGCACCGATCCCAGGTGCGGGGGCTTTGTCGTGAGAGACGGCACCGCTACACTCCCGTGATGCCGATTCGTCTGCCTTTCCTCCAAAAGCCTGAAAACAAGCGTTCGGCCCCCGCGAGCTTTCCGATCCTCGCTGGCGAGAGCCTGGTCGAAGTAACGGTGCGGCGGAATGCCCGGGCGCGCCGCTATACGCTGAGGCTCGATCGCCGGGGCGATGGCGCGATCGTCACCATCCCCAAGCGTGGATCGCTCACGGAAGCCAAGGCCTTTGTGACCCGCCATGCCGATTGGATCGCCGCGCGACTCGCAGCCCGGCCCGATATGCCGGAAGTGCCGGTCGCCGTTCCAATTCGGGGCGTCGTCCACCGCGTCGTCTCCACAGGCTCGCCGCGTGGCCGCGTCTGCCTCGTCGCCCTTGATGATGGCCCAGCGATCGAGGTGCCCGGTGAGACGCCGCATGTCCGTCGCCGCCTCACCGATCACCTCAGGAAAGAGGCGAGAGCCGACCTTGCCGCCGCCGTGGCGCGCCATGCCGAGACGCTTGGCGTCCACCCCCAGGCGATCCGCCTCAAGGACACCACCTCGCGCTGGGGATCGGCATCGGCACGCGACGTACTCGCCTTCTCCTGGCGGCTCGTCATGGCGCCGCCTTTCGTTCTGGATTATGTCGCCGCCCATGAAGTTGCTCATCTCAAGGAGATGAACCACTCCGATCGCTTCTGGACGATCTGCGAAAGGCTTTGCCCGGCGACGGACGCGGCCAAGACTTGGCTGAACAAGAATGGCGCTGGTTTGCACCGACTGCCGTGACGACCTGTGGCCCGCTCAGTTACCGAACAGGCGCTGCAACAACCCTTTTTCCTCGGGACTGGGCTGGGAGACCGGCACGTTCAGCGGTGGTGCGGGTTGGGCGCTCGGCGTCTGCGGCCCTTGCACCGGCAAGCCATCCGTCGTCGCAAATGTGACGCCCACGTTGGTAGGCGGCGGTACCAGCTCGACGCCCGGCAGCGGCCGGACGGGCAATTCGCGGACCGCCTCCGTCATGAAGCGATTCCAGAGCAGCGCGGTCAACGCGCCGCCGGTTGCTTTCTTCGTCGGCGTATTGTCGTCGTTGCCCAGCCAGACCCCCGCCGTGAGGCCATTGGTGTAGCCGATGAACCAAGCGTCGCGGAAATCCTGGCTGGTGCCGGTCTTGCCGGCCACCGGACGATCGGACAGGAGCGCCTTCTGTCCGGTGCCATCGGTGATAACGGCCGACAGCATGCGGTTCATGGTGCCGACGGCGACATCGGAGATCACCCGGCCGGGGCCGTCGCCCTGGCGATGGAACAGGACCTTGCCTTCCTTGGTACGGATATCCTCGACGAGATAGGGGATGATGCCCCAGCCGCCGTTGGCAAAGGGCACGTAGGCGGCGGTGATCTCAAGTGGCGTCACCTCGCCCGTACCGAGGGCGATCGACGGATTGTCGTGAAGTTGACTGACGATGCCGACGCGGCGAGCGGTCTGCACGACGTTATCCGGTCCAAGTGTGGCGGTGAGACGGGCGGCCACCGTATTGAGCGAGCGGGCTAGCGCCGTCGTCAGCGTCACCGGACCGAGATACTCATTTTCATAGTTTTTCGGCGACCAGCCATTGATGGAGACCGGTTCGTCGACAACGATGGAATCGGGCGAATAGCCGTGCTCGATGGCGGTAAGATAGACGAAGGGCTTGAAAGCCGAACCTGGCTGGCGCCGCGCCTCGATGGCCCGATCGAACTGGCTTGCCGCATAATCCTTGCCGCCGACCAGCGCCTTGACGGCACCGTCATTGTCGACGGCAACCAGAGCGCCCTGGCTCGCCTTGTATTTGACGCCCTCCTTGTCGAGCGTCGTGCGGACGGCACTTTCCGCCGCCGCCTGCATGCGGGCATCAATGGTGGTGGTCACCACGATGTCGCTTCGATAGCGCGCGACGTAGCCCGGCAAAAGATCCATCACCCAATCGGCGACATAGTTGGCGGCCGAACCACTCTTGGCCGGGGAGGATGGTGCGCCTACAGCCGTCGCCCGCGCCGCGTCGTCACGACTGACATAGCCTTCGTCGACCATGGCGGCGAGCACGACCTTGGCGCGTGTCGCGGCCAGCTCCGGCGAATTGGTCGGCGCGTAGCGCGACGGTGCCTTGAGGAGGCCGGCGATGGTGGCGGCTTCGGCCAAGTTGAGATCGCGGGCCGACTTGCCGAAGTAGCGCTGCGCCGCCGCGTCGACACCGTAGGCGCCGGCGCCGAGATAGACGCGATTGAGATACATCTCCAGGATTTGCTGCTTGGAGAACCGCCACTCCAGCCATAGGGCGAGCACTGCTTCTTGCAGCTTGCGTTCCAACGTGCGGTCGGGCTGCAGGAAAAGGTTCTTGGCAAGCTGTTGGGTCAGTGTCGAGCCACCCTGCACGACCGAATGCGCGAAGAGGTTGGTGACCAAAGCGCGGGAAAGGCCGATCGGGTCGACACCAAAGTGATGGTAAAAGCGTCGATCCTCGATGGCCACCACCGCTTCGGGCAGGAACGGCGACATTTCGGACAGCTTCATTTCCTCGCCGCCGGTGTCGCCACGATTGGCGATGATCGTGCCCGAGGCATCGACGATTTCCACGTTAGGCGGTCGGGGCGGCACCTTCCAATCGTCGATCTGCGGCATGGTTGCGACGGTGTAGCCGATGACGCCGGCAACCCCGATCAGCCCCCAGATGCAAAGAACGACACCCCAGTAGATGAGACGGCCGAAAAGTCCCATACCGGACCGCCGGCTCCGCTTTGCCTTGCGCTGGGAGGACTTGCGACGACGCGGCTGCTGTTCGGACATCTCCGCCTCCTCGCTGTCGTAGTTCTCGCCATCAAAGCTGGGTTCGATCCGCTCGGATCTCGATGATCGGCCGCTGCGGGAATTGGGCAGGCTTTTGGGCGGCGTGAAGCGATCACCCTCGCGGGCGGAAAAATCGTCCTCGCGGGACGGTGCCTCGAACGTCGGCTCGGCCCGCTCGCGTCGGATGTTCCGTCTGTCGCTCCGCATCGTTCGCCGCAACTCCTTCCATCAGGGCTACATAGCCCGTGGAGCATCCGATTTACCCTAAATGAGGCGGTTTAAGGGGGCGTAAAGGATGGCAGCTCCGCCGCTCGGTTGACTTTGCCTCGCAACAAGCCCCAAATGGCCGGGCGTGACGGTCCCTCCTCCCGGAGGAGGGCGAAAGAGGGAATGCGGAATCGGAAAACTCCGAAAGCCGCAGCTGCCCCCGCAACTGTGAGCGGCGAGCCGGATGCTTAGCGTGCCACTGGTCGAAAGACTGGGAAGGCCGTATCCGGCAACGAACCGCGAGCCAGGAGACCTGCCGCCGCGCATGGATGTCGAGACCGCCGGTGGGGCGGGAAAGGACCTATCATGACGCGTGCCTCGGCGGTTTTCGACCGCCGTCTATTGACGTTTCCGGAGTGCCGGCCATGACGGCATACCCGGTCACCCTACACGTCTGTCTCAGCTGCCGCGCGGCAGGAGATGACGACGCCTGCCGAGCTGGCGCCCGTCTTCATGCCGCTCTTGCCAGCCGTCTCGAGGGACAAAGCGATATTCTGCTTTCCGGCGTCGATTGCCTGTCGGTCTGCAAACGGCCGGTCACCGTCGCGTTGGCAGCGCCGGACAGGTGGACCTATGTCGCCGCCGACGCGGCCGATCCCGACGAAGTGATCGCCGCCGCCGAGCGTTACGCTGCGAGCGACGATGGCCGCGTGCCCTGGCGTGAGCGACCGCCTCTTTTGAAATCGGGCCTCGTTGCCCGCATCCCGCCGCAGCCGGAGACCCGCCGATGAACGTCCAGTCGAAAATCCCCGTCACCATCGTCACCGGCTTTCTCGGTTCGGGCAAGACGACGCTGATCCGCCACGTCATCGAGCGCGCCGGTGGCCGTCGTCTTGCGCTCATCGTCAACGAGTTCGGCGATGTCGGCGTCGACGGTGACATCCTCAAATCCTGCGGCGCCACCGACTGTCCGGAGGATGCGATCGTCGAACTCGCCAACGGCTGTCTCTGCTGCACCGTTGCCGACGACTTCCTGCCGGCCATCGAGGCGCTGACCCGTGGGCCGCGCCGGCCCGATCACATCATCGTCGAGACCTCCGGCCTTGCGCTGCCGAAGCCGCTGATCAAGGCCTTTGACTGGCCGGATGTGCGCGCTCGCCTCACGGTCGACGGCGTCATTGCCGTGGTGGATGCCGCCGCCGTGGCGGCCGGCCGGTTCGCCGACGATCCCGAGGCCGTGCTCGCCCAACGGCAGGATGACCCATCGGTCGATCACGACAATCCACTTGAAGAGGTCTACGAGGATCAGCTTCTCGCTGCCGACCTCGTGGTGCTCAACAAGACCGACCTGCTCTCGTCCGAGGAATTGGCTCGCGTCATACAGGACATCGCAGCTTCGCTGCCGAAGGCGGTGCGTGTCGTGCCGACTTCCGAAGGCGAGATTGCGCCGGAAATCCTGCTCGGCCTGGCTTCCGCCGCCGAGGACGATCTGGCCAACCGGCCAAGCCATCACGACGGTCTCGGCGACCATGATCACGATGACTTCTCGACCTTTGCCGTCGAGGTCGGCGCAGTCAGCGATCCGGAAAGCCTGATGGCCCGGCTGAAGGCAGTGGCCGAGGCGCATGACGTCCTGCGCATCAAGGGCTTCGTCGAAATTGCAGGCAAGCCGATGCGTCTCTTGGTGCAAGGCGTCGGCGGCCGCTTCCGCCATGCCTTCGACAAGCCCTGGCCGTCCGGGCCGCGCCGCAGCGCGTTGGTGGTGATTGGCGAAAGGGGCATCGACGAGACGGCCATCCGCGCCGCCCTCGCCTGACCCAAACGGAAAGGGCGCGCCTTGCACATTCTGGCCGAACAGATTCGCTCCCTCGACGATAGCGTCGCGGCGGTCGATCTTGGCCAGACGCCGGCCGAGATCGTCGTGCTGTCGTTTTCCGACAGCGACCTCGGCATCGTCGCCGCTGTGCACGGCAGGCTCGGTCCCGACGCGCCGAGCCTTCGGCTGGCTTCGCTCGCCGCCTTGCGCCACCCCTATTCCGTCGATCTCTATCTTGAAAAGGTGGCATCGAAGGCCCGCTTCGTGCTGGTGCGTTTGCTCGGCGGCGCCGACTATTGGCGCTACGGTGTTGACGAACTCTCCATGCTGGCGCGATCGAAGGGCATAGAGCTTGCGCTGATTCCGGGAGACGACCGGCCAGATCCCCGGCTTGCCCAGGCGTCGACGTTGCCGGCGGAAAATCTTGATCTCCTGGAGCGCTGGTTCAGCTTCGGCGGTCCCGACAATGTCGCCGCCGCGCTCGCCTTCATTGCTGCTCGTTTGGGACGCAACACGGCATGGGCCGAACCGGCACCGCAGCCGGCCTTTGGCCTCTTTCCTAGGCTTGGTGACATTGGCAACCGACGGGTGCTTGTCGTTGGCTATCGGGCGCTGGTCAATGCCGGCGATGCCGCGCCGATCGAGGCGGCGACGCAAGCGCTGGCAGCAGCCGGGTTCACGGTGCAGCCTGTCTGGGTCACCTCGCTCAAGGATCCGGACGTTGCCGGTCCACTCCGCGAGGCCATCGCCACCTTCAAGCCGGACGCCATCGTCAATTGCACCGCCTTCTCCGCGCGCCGCACCGATGGCACGACCCTTCTCGACGCTGCCGACGTGCCCGTGATCCAGGCTCCGCTTTCCACCTTGTCGCGCGAGGCATGGACGGCTTCCTCACGCGGTTTGTCGGCCACCGATCTTGCCATCAGCGTCGTCTTGCCGGAGGTCGACGGTCGCCTGGACGGTCCAGTCATCAGCTTCAAGGCGCCAAGCGACCGTGCCGAGGCGCTCGAATACACACCGATCCGCCACCGACCGGATTCGGGCGGCATCGCTCGCCTGGTTCGGCTCGTCGATGGCTGGACACGATTGAGGCGAACGCCGCGTGCTGATCGCCGCATCGGTCTCATTCTTTCGAACTATTCCGGCAAGGGCGGTCGCACAGCCTATGCCGTCGGACTTGACGGGCCGGCTTCGCTCATCGCCGTCGCCGACGATCTCCGCGCTGCCGGCTACGATGTCGGAGTGCTGCCAGACGAGAAGGCGTTGATCACGGCGCTGGAAGGCAGGCAGGCGACGATCGATATCCCGCTCGCTGATTACCACCACTGGCTTTCTGAGCTACCGGAGGCGCTGCGTGCATCGATGCGGGCCACCTGGGGCACGCCGGAGGCCGATCCATCGGTCGGCGGGGGTGCTTTCCGCTTGGCGGCGATCGTTGCCGGCAATCTCGTCATTGCCGTACAGCCCGATCGTGGTCGACCCGATCGTCGCGCGGCCGACCATCACGATCCCAACTTGCCACCGCGCCACGCCTACGCCGCCTTCTACCTCTGGCTCAGGTACGGCTTCGACGCCCACGCCATGATCCATCTCGGCACCCACGGCACGCTCGAATGGCTGCCGGGCAAGGCGGCGGGTTTGTCCGCCGACTGTGCGCCGACGGTACTGACAGACGGCCTGCCGGTCGTTTACCCCTTTATTGTCAACAATCCCGGCGAGGCAGCACAGGCCAAGCGCCGCATCGCCGCCATAACCCTCGGCCACCTGACGCCGCCCTTGACCCGCGCCGGCGCGTACGGCGACATCGCCGAAATCGAGATGCTGGTCGATGAATTTGCCAATGCCCAGGCGCTCGATCCACGGCGGGCCAAGCATCTTGCCGCCGTGCTGATCGACAAGGCCGAAACAGCCGGTATCGCCGAAGCGGCCGGCCTGTCCATCGATCTCGACCCGGCCGACAAGCTGGCGCGGCTCGATGCCTGGATTTGCGACGTCAAGGACATGCGCATCACCGACGGCTTGCACGTATTCGGCCGGGCGCCGGATGAGGCCCGCGTCGCCACTCATCTGGAGGCTCTCGGTGGTGATCTTTCGGCGACCGACGCTTTCCTCGCCTCGGCCGGTGCCGAGCGGGAAGGTCTGCTGACCGCGCTTGATGGCCGGCGCGTGGCGCCCGGTCCATCGGGTGCGCCCGGACCAAGACGACTCGACGTGCTGCCCACCGGGCGCAACCTCTATGCTATCGACCCGCGCGGCGTGCCGACGCGTACCGCCATGGAAATCGGCGCCCGCACCGCCGAGGAGGTGGTTGCCCGTTACGCAGAAGACCATGGCGACTGGCCGAAATCCATCGTGCTTGACGTCTGGGCCTCGGCCTCAATGCGCACCGGCGGCGACGACATCGCCCAAGCACTGGCTCTGCTGGGCGTGCGGCCAACCTGGGATGCTTCCTCTGGCCGCGTCTCCGGGTTTACGGTGCTCGCTCCCGCCCGGCTCGGCCGGCCGCGTGTCGATGTGACGCTGCGCGTCTCCGGTCTTTTCCGCGACGTTTTCCCCGGACAGATCGCGCTGTTCGACCAAGCGGTAAAGGCGGTGGCGGCGCTGGACGAGGACGCGGAGACCAATCCGCTTGTGGCCAGTGGCGACGCAGCGCCGGCGCGCATCTACGGTGCAGCCCCAGGCGCATTCGGCAGCGGCCTTGGCGAGATGACGCCGGACGATCTTGGCGCCGATCGGACCGTGCTCGCCGATGCCTATCTCGCCGCCTCGGGCCACGCTTACACAGGCGATGGCGACGCCGCTGACGCCACAGGTTTCGCGGCGCGCGTCGCCGCCGCCGATGCTTTCGTCCACGTGCAGGATCTCGATGGTCAGGACGTTCTTTCCAACGACGCCTTTCCTGCTCACGAGGGCGGCTTCGCGGCGGCGGCGCAGGCGCTTGGCGGTCGGGCGGCGCTCTATCATGTCGACGCCACCGGCGATGCGCCGAAGGTCCGCGCGCTCAGCGAGGAAATCGGTCGCGTCATCCATGGCCGCGCTGCCAATCCGCGCTGGATCGCCGGCCAGATGCGTCATGGCCATCGCGGCGCCGCCGAGATCTGCGAAGCGGTCGCCAATCTCTGCGCCTTCGCGGCATTGTCAGATGCCGTCGACGGGCGGCATTTCGACCGGCTGTTCGACGCCACCTTCGGCGACGACCACGTGCGGGATTTTCTGCTCGATGCCAACCCGGCGGCGGCTCGTGACACGCTTCTTCGACTTCGAAAGGTGATCGATCGCGGCGCCTGGGTTGTTCGGCGCAATTCGGTGGCCGCCCGCCTTGCCGACACGGAGGCGCGCCTCGGATGAACGCTCCCCTCGTTCGTGGTTGGTGCCCCGGTGCGCGTCGTCCCATGCGGAGCGGCGATGGCCTGATCCTGCGCCTGCGTGTTACGGGGGGGCGTCTTGCATCCGAAACGGCGCGTGCGATTGCCGATGTTGCTTCCCGCTATGGGAATGGCGAGCTCGACCTCGGTCGACGCGGCGGTTTGCAGCTTCGCGGCATTCGCGATAGCGATTTCGCCGCCGTGGAGACTGAACTCGCCGCCCTCGGTCTTCTTGACGAAGACGTCGGCGCCGAGGCCGTCCGCAACGTTGCTGCTTCCCCTCTGTCTGATCTCGACGAGACGGCCGAGGGTGATGCCTTCGCGCTGGCCAAAGAGCTAGAGGCGGCGATCGTCGCTGACAATTTCCTTCGCGCGCTGCCCGGCAAGTTCGGATTTTCGGTTGATGATGGGGGGCGTTTCGGCCTCACTGAGGTGCCGGCCGATGTGCGCTTGCGGTTTGTGCGCGACGGCGTGGCAGTCTCGCTCGACGGCGATGGTCGGGCGATAAGGGTTCAACCTGAGGAGGCGGTGGCGGTTGCCCTCCGCCTCGCAGGTGCATTTCTCGATCTTGTATCGCGTATCGATCCGCCGCCGCGCCGTATGGCGGCACTGGTTGCCCAGACTGGCGCCGAAGCCATTTTCGCCGCCGCCGGGCTTGTCCCGGAAAGCCTTGCGCCGGTCCGCGGTTCTGGCTCGGCTCAGATGATCGGCGCTTTTTCAACTCATGTCGGCGTTGGCTTGACCTTTGGTCGGCTGATCGCCGATCAACTTCTTATCCTCGCCGACATCGCCTCCTCCGACCTCCGACTGACGCCTTTCCGCGCCGTCCTGTTGCCAGGCGTACCGGCAGATGCTCTGCCGCGTCTTGCTGAAGCCGGCTTCGTCACCCGGCCTAGTGATCCGCTCCTTGCGGTGACCGCCTGCCCCGGTGCGCCTGCTTGCGGCTCGGCGAGCGTCGAGACGCGAGAGCTCGCTCGCCGCCTCGCGATGCTGAAGCCGCACGCCCAAGGCACGTGGCTGCATGTCTCCGGTTGCGAAAAGAGTTGCGCGAGTTCAGCGCCCCACGCCGTAACATTGGTCGGCCGTGACGGCGGCCTCGACCTCGTGCTAGACGGCAGGCCAACCGACCCAGCCCGTCTCACCGGCTTTTCGCCTGAGGCAGCTGAGGCACTTCTTCGTTCCGGGATGATTGAGATATGACCCACGACTACATTCGCGACGGCGCGGAAATCTACCGTCGCTCCTTCGCTATCATCCGCGCCGAGGCCGACCTTGCCCGCTTCCCGCCCGAAGAGGAAAAGGTCGCCGTGCGCGTCATCCATGCCGCCGGCATGGTGGAAGTGGCCGCCGATCTCGCCTTCGGCCCCGGCGCTGTGGCAGCTGCGAAGGCGGCGCTTGAGGCCGGCGCGCCGGTGATCTGCGATTCCCGCATGGTGGCCAATGGCATCACCCGCGCTCGCCTGCCGGCCAGCAATGACGTGATCTGCACTCTCGATGATCCGAGCGTCCCGACGCTGGCGCTCACCATCGGCAACACGCGTACGGCGGCGGCCATGATGCTGTGGGGCGATCGCCTGAAGGGCGCCGTTGTCGTCATTGGCAACGCCCCGACCGCCCTCTTCCACCTTTTTGAGATGCTCGACGCCGGTGCTCCCCGTCCGGCGGTGGTGATCGGCATGCCAGTCGGTTTCGTTGGCGCGGCCGAGTCCAAAGAAGCGCTGATGGCCTGGGGACAGGTGCCCTATATCGTGGTGCGTGGGCGCAAGGGTGGCTCGGCCATGGCCGCTGCCACCGTCAACGCGCTGTCGAGCGATCGCGAATGACGACAATGGTTTCTCCCGGCACGCTCCATGGCGTTGGGGTCGGCCCCGGCGATCCTGAGTTTGTCACTGTCCGGGCGGCGCGGCTGATCGGATCGGCACCGGTCCTCGCCTACTTCGCCAAGAAGGGTCGGCGCGGCCACGCCCGCACCATCGTCGAGCCTTACGTGCGGCCGGGGACCGAGGAACTGCCGCTTAACTACCCGCTCACCACCGAGATGAGCTTTTCCGATCCTCTCTATGTGCGGGAAGTCGGTGGCTTTTATGCCGAGGCGGCCGAGGCGCTGGCAACACATCTGGCCGCTGGTCGCGATGTGGTTTTGATCGCCGAGGGCGACCCGCTATTTTATGGTTCCTTCATGCACCTCTATGTGCGCCTCAGGGACCGTTTTCCCGTGCGGATCACCCCCGGTGTCACCGGCTTCTCCGGCTGCGCCTCGGCGGCGGGGCTGCCGATGACATGGGGCGACGATGTGCTCGCAGTGCTGCCGGGCACGCTTGATGAAGACGATCTTGCCGCCCGCCTCGCAGGCGCCGACGCGGCGGTGATCATGAAGCTCGGTTCCAACTTCCCGAAGGTCAGGCGAGCGATCACCCGAGCCGGCCTTGCTCAGCGCGCCATCTACATTGAGCGCGGCTCGATGGACGGCGAAGTGGTCCTACCGCTCGTTGATAAAGCGGACGACGCCTCGCCCTATTTCTCCCTGATCCTGATTGGCGGCGAGGGGCGGCGACCATGAGCCAAACGGGCGAGATCCTGGTGGTCGGCCTCGGCCCGGGCCCTGAGCACTGGCGAACGCCGGAAGTGAGCGCCGCGCTCGAACGGGCAACCGATCTCGTCGGCTACGAGCCCTATCTCGCCCGCTGCCCGGAACGTTCGGGCCAGACGCGGCATGGCAGCGACAATCGTGTCGAACTTGAACGGGCCCGCTTTGCCATCGATCTTGCCCGCGCCGGCCGCATCGTCGCCGTGGTCTCGGGCGGCGACCCGGGCGTCTTCGCCATGGCGGCGGCTGTTGTCGAGGCGGTGGAGGTTGACGAAGCCGCCCGCCACCTGTCCGTCACGGTCATGCCTGGTGTTTCCGCCATGCAGGCGGCGGCGGCTCGGCTGGGCGCACCGCTCGGCCACGATTTCTGTGCGATTTCGCTGTCCGACAACCTGAAGCCTTGGTCTCTTGTCGAAAGGCGATTGCGCGCCGCTGCCGACGGCGATTTCGTCATCGCCCTCTACAATCCCGCCTCGAAAGCGCGACCGACCCGCATTTTCGAGGCCTTCGATCTCCTGAAAAATCTGAAGACCGGTTCGACGCCGGTCGCTTTTGCCCGCGCCGTCGGCCGGCCGGACGAACGAATCGTCGTGACGACGCTTGCCGAGGCCGACCCTTCCATTGTCGACATGGCGACGCTGGTCATCATCGGCTCGTCGGAAAGCCGGCTGATCGACCGGCCAGGCGGACGACCTTGGATTCTCAGCCCGCGTCAGGCGCGGGGGGGGCGGTATGAGCAAGTCGCGCCCCGATGTCGGCCATCACATCGTCAAGCTCGTGATAGGTGGTGACGGTGACCGGCTCGGGCGGCGCCACCATGATCACCGGAAGGCCCAGTCGGCGGGCCGCCGCGACTTTGCCGTAGGTGGCGTCGCCGCCGGCGTTCTTGGTGACCATGATTTCTACCCGCTCGGCCTGCATCAGCCGGGCTTGCGATTCCTCGTCGAACGGTCCCCGTTCGAGCAGAAGCCGATAGTCCGGCAAGTTCAATTCATGCGGCGGGTCGATGGATCGGACGACATAGTGGTGCTGCGGCGCCGCTTCGAAGGCGGACAGGCCCAGCCGGCCGACGGTGAGGAAGACGCATTTCGGCTCGGGGCCAAGCGCCGCGCAGGCGGTGTCGAGATCGGGTACCTCGAGCCAGTTGTCGCCCGGCACCGGCTTCCACGGCTCGCGCGTGTAGCGGACGAGCGGCACACCAGTCATCTCGCTGGCCGCCACCGCGTTGGCCGAAATGCGGGCTGCGAAGGGATGAGTGGCGTCGATCAGCAGGTCGATCCGCTGGTCGCGAAGAAAGGCTGCAAGCCCCTCGATCCCGCCGAAGCCACCGACACGGGTGTTGAGCGCCTGGGCGGCTGGCTCATGCGTACGGCCGGCCAGCGACAGCAGCGCCCAGATATCCTGGCGTTTTTGCAGCCGTTCGGAGAGGCGCGAGGCCTCGGTGGTTCCACCCAGGACGAGAATGCGCATCGGTATCGCGGAGTCCCCCATGGCTGAAACCTCCCTTTCACCCTGGCTGACGATCGTCGGCCTCGGAGAGGACGGTCTCGACGGCCTCTCTCCTGCGGCAGTTTCGGCAATCGCACAAGCGGGTTTCATCGTAGGTGGCCGTCGCCATCTTGATCTCATCGAGGCCGATCCGGCGATCTCGCTTGTCTGGCCGTCGCCGCTCCGGGACGCTTTTCCGGCCATTCTCGCCCGGCGTGGCAGCCCGGTGGCGGTACTCGCCTCGGGTGATCCCTTCTTTTACGGCGTCGGCTCGCTCCTCGCCGAGATCGTCGATCCCAGGGAAATGACCGTGCTGCCGGCGCCCTCCGCTTTTGCGCTGGCAGCCGCCCGGCTCGGCTGGCCGGGACAGGACGTCGTTCGCGTCAGCCTGCACGGCAGGGCGCTCGAGCGTGTCCTGCCACATGTCCAGCCGGGTGCCCGCCTGCTCGCTCTGTCCTGGGATGATACGACGCCAGCAAGGCTCGCGGCGCTTTTGACGGCGCGGGGGCTTGGTAAGAGCCGCCTCACCGTGCTCGAAGCAATGGGTGGCCTCAGGGAGCGCCGCCGCTCGGCCAGCGCAGACACGTTCAATCTCGAAAACATCGATCCACTCAATCTCATCGCGGTCGAGGTAGAGGGCAAATCGGACGCCCGCGTCATTCCCTTCACGCCCGGTCTCCCCGATGATTGGTTCGAGCATGACGGCCAAATCTCCAAGCGCGAGGTCAGGGCGCTCACCGTCGCCGCGCTCAAGCCGACACGCGGCGAAACCCTATGGGACATCGGCGCTGGCTCGGGTTCGGTTGCCATTGAGTGGATGCTCTGCGATCCCTCGTTACGTGCCTTTGCCGTCGAGGAAAACACGACACGCGCCGCCCGTATCGGACGCAACGCGCTGGCGTTTGGCGTGCCCGATCTTAAGGTGGTCGAAACCAAAGCGCCGGCCGGCCTCGGCGGTCTTCCCGATCCGCAGGCTATTTTCATCGGCGGTGGTTCGGGCGATATCGGCGTCGTCGATGCCTGTCTCGGGCGGCTCAAATCTGGCGGCCGCCTGGTGATCAACGCCGTGACGGTGGAAACGACGGCCGAGGTCTTCGCGCTGCAAGCTCGGCTCGGAGGCGAACTCACCCAGATCGCAATATCGCGACTCGACAGCATCGGGGCTTTCCACGCACTACGGCCGGCGCTGCCGGTGGTTCAGTGGATCTGGGTGAAGCCGTGAGCGGCCGGCTGGCTATCGGCATCGGTTGTCGCAAGGGCACATCGGCCGAGGCGATCCTTCGGCTGGTCGTCGGGGTGGCGACGCCCGACCTTCCACACGCCGTCGGTCTTTTCACCATCGAGGACAAGCGTGGCGAGGCAGGGCTGAATGAAGCGGCCGAAAGCCTCTGCTTGCCGCTTGTCTTTCTTTCCCGCGGCGCACTCGCTGCTATGGCCGATCGCATCGCCACGCCGTCGCCGGCCGCGCTCGCCCGGTTTGGTGTCCCATCGGTGGCGGAAGCCGCCGCGCTCGCTGCTTTCGCCGGCCGCGCGCGTTTGATCGTTACGCGCCGCGCCGAGGAGGGCGTCAGCGTCGCCGTGGCCGAGGAGATTTTAGAATGACCGTGCATTTCATCGGCGCCGGCCCTGGTGCGCCCGACCTGCTGACATTGCGCGGCCGCGATTTAATTGCCGCCTGCCCCGTCTGCCTTTATGCGGGCTCCCTGATTCCGCTGGCCATTCTCGACCATTGCCCAGGGAACGCACGCATCGTCGACACGGCGCCGCTGTCGCTCGAAGAGATCGAGGCGGAATATCTCAGGGCAGAGCGGGAAGGCCAGGACGTTGCGCGGCTTCACTCGGGTGATCTTTCGGTGTGGAGCGCCCTCGGCGAGCAGATTCGTTTGCTGGAAAAGCACGGTATCCGCTACACGGTGACGCCCGGCGTGCCGGCCTTCGCAGCGGCGGCGGCGGCGCTCGGCCGCGAACTGACGCTGCCGGAAGTCGCTCAGTCGCTGGTGCTGACGCGCACGTCCGGCCGCGCCTCCGCCATGCCGGAAAAGGAAAAGCTCTCGGCATTTGCCGCCACCGGCGCCACGCTCGCGCTCCACCTGTCTATCCACGTCATTGAGCGCATCGTCGAGGAACTCATTCCTCACTATGGCGCCGATTGTCCGGTCGCCGTCGCCTACCGGGTAAGCTGGCCGGATGAACGCATCGTCAAGGGAACGCTGTCGACCATTCTCGGCGAGCTCCAGAACGCGCCGATGGAACGGACCGCGTTGATTCTGGTGGGGCGAGTGCTCGGCGCTGAGGACTTCCGGGCGAGCGCTCTTTATTCGGTCGACTACCAGCGCCGGTTCCGGGGCCGCGATTCCCGAGCCGGGGAGGGCGAGGTCTAGACTTTTCGGAAGCCCGTGCCGGCGAGCGGCCCGCCGTTCCGGTCGAACAGCACGACTTCCAGCTCCGTGCCGCTGCCGGCAATGACCGCGGCAGCCGTCGCAAAGCCGCGCTCGGCCACCGCTTCGGCAATCGGCACTCCGGCGGCATGACAAAGCGTCAGCGCTTCGAGGGCGGTGTTGGCAGTGGTGACCGCCTGAACGAGATCGGGGGGGCGCCGAGGTCGGTGGCGATGGCCGAAAGCGCCGCAAGGTCGACCGATCCGCGCTTGGAATGAAGGTCGAGAAGACCTTGGCCGAGCTTTACTCCCTTGGCAAAGCCGAGCGCCAACGTCACACGCGCCACCGGCGCCTTCCTGAGGTATTTCAGCGTTCCGCCGACGAAGTCGCCCATGTCGATCAACTGGACGTCGTCGAGATCATAGAGAGCCTTTGCCGCCTGCTCGGAGGTGTTGCCGGTCGACGCGGCAACATGGGTAAAGCCCGAGGCACGGGCCACGTCGATGCCGCGCTGGATGGAAGCGATCCAGGCGGCGCAGGAAAAGGGAATCACGATACCTGTGGTGCCGAGAATGGAGAGACCGCCGACGATGCCGAGCCGCCCGTTGAGCGTCCTCTCGGCCAGCTTCTCGCCGTTTTCGACCGAGATCTCTACTTCGACGTCCGAGGGGCCGCCAACGGCGGCGCGCGCCTCGTCGAGCGTCCGCGCGATCATGGTACGGGGCACCGGATTGATCGCCGGCTCGCCGACGGCGAGCGGCAGGCCGGGGCGGGTGACGGTGCCGACTCCGGGACCGGCGCGGAATACGAGACCCGCGCCCGAAGCCGCCAGCCGGACCGTCGCGACAATGAGGGCGCCATGGGTGACGTCGGGATCGTCGCCGGCATCCTTGACCACGCCGGCTCGTGTCCAGCCATCCCCGACGGCGGTGGTCGCCAACGCGAAAGCCGGCGTCTGGCCGCCCGGCAAAGTCACGGCGACCGGGTCGGGAAAGTGACCACTGACGAGGCCTTCGAAAGCGGCGCGTGTCGCGGCTGTGGCGCAGCTGCCGGTGGTCCAGCCGCGTCTCAGGTGCGGCGTTTCGCCGTCCGCTTGCTTGTCCATGTCCGCCATCGAAACGACCGATCCTTTCGGGCGACAAGGTCGACGCTGTCTGCTATCGGGTCAAGGGGAAAGGTGAGGCGCGATGAAGGGCTTTCTGATCGCATCGGTGCGCTCCGGCGCCGGCAAGACGACGCTGTCGCTGGGGTTGATGGCAGCGCTTGCCCGGCGTGGCCGGAAGGTCGCCCCGGTCAAATGCGGGCCGGATTACATCGATCCGGCTTTTCACGCCGCCGCCGCCGGTCGACCAAGCGTCAACCTCGACAGTTGGGCGATGACAACCGAGCAGGTGGCCGGCCTTGCCTCTCGCCAGATCGAGGGCGCCGATCTGCTGGTGGCCGAAGGGCTGATGGGCCTTTTCGACGGCGTCGGTCATGTGGCTGGCCATACGGGATCGTCGGCCGACATTGCCGCCACTCTCGGCCTCAAGGTGCTGCTGGTGCTAGACGTGACGGGGCAGTCGACATCGGCCGCCGCCGTGGCGCTCGGCGCCAAGCTTCTTGATCCCAGATTGACGATCCTTGGTGTCGTGCTCAACCGCGTCGGCTCAGAGCGCCATCGCCGGCTTTGTACCGAGGCCATCGAGGCGCTTGGTCTCCCCGTAATCGGCGCGCTGCCGCGCGAGACGACGATCGAGCTCCCCGAACGGCATCTCGGCCTTGTCCAGGCCGAGGAGACAAGCGATCTCCGTCAACGCCTCGACGGTCTCGCCGATTTCGTTGAGCGGCACATCGATATTGATCGCCTGATTGATCTTTGCAGCGACGTTGCGCTCTCGACGAGGACCACCGACGCGCCGCTGCCGCCGCCAGGCCAGCGCATTGCGCTCGCCCGCGACGCCGCTTTCAGCTTCGTCTATCCGCATCATCTCACCGCCTGGCGGGCGGCCGGTGCCGAGATCCTGCCGTTTTCACCACTGGCGAACGAGGCGCCCGACCGCACGGCCGACGTCTGCTGGCTGCCGGGTGGCTATCCCGAACTCCAGGCCGGCGCTCTCTCGGCGGCGGACGGTTTCCTTGCCGGGCTGAGGGCGTTCGCGGCGGACAGGCCGGTGCATGGCGAATGCGGTGGCTACATGGTGCTGGGGATGGGGCTCGTCGACGCGGCCGGAACTCGTCATGCGATGGCCGGCTTGCTCGGCCTCGAAACGAGCTATGAAAAGCGACGGCTACATCTTGGCTACCGCCGGGCGAAACTGCTCTCCGACGGACCGCTGGGGCCGGCTGGCGCCGTGCTCACCGGTCATGAGTTCCACTATGCCTCGATCGTGACGATCGGTAACGACGCTCCGCTTGCCGAAGTTGCCGACGCCCACGGTAGCGCGCCGACACCGGACGGGTCGCGGCGTGGTTCTGTGAGCGGCAGCTTCTTTCATGTGATCGCGCGGGTGGATTGAGATTTAAGTAAACCGCCCCGCCTCTGCGATCAGGGAGGCAACGACTCGCTCAAGCTGTCCCGCCGCTTTCTCGTTGGTAAGGTTGCCTCGCTCATCGAAGGCTTTGTCGGCATAGGGCACCGCCACTTGCTGGGTGAGCACCCGGGCACCAAGGGAATTTTCGAGGATCTGCCGGAGGTGCATCAGCGAGCGGATGCCGGCAAAATGACCGGGCGAGGCCGCTCCGAGGGCAAAGACGCGGTCCGTCCATAAACCGCGGTAGCGATCGTCCCGGATGCGACTCAGCCAGTCGATGGTGTTTTTGAGAAGCGGCGTCACCGACTGATTGTATTCCGGTGACGCAATGAACACGCCATCCGAGGCGAGCATGAGTTCTGCGAGCTTCAGAGCCGGCTCCGGCACGCCGCGCGTCCCCTCAAGATCGCCATCGTAGAGGGGCAGCGGATAGTCGGCGAGCGATAAAAGCCGCACGTCGGCGTCGCGCAATGCCAGTTCCCGCGCCGTGAACGCCGCGAGGCGGCCGTTGTAGCTGCCGCCGCGCGTCGAACCGGATAGCACCAGCAAGTCTGGCCGCCCCCTCAAGATAGCGCTCCGGCGCCGGGCATTGGACAGCTGACGCCGGTACCGCCGAGCCCGCAGTAGCCGCCCGGGTTCTTGGCAAGATACTGTTGGTGATACTCCTCGGCGAAATAATAAGGCCCGGCCGGTTCGATCGTCGTGGTGATCGCTGCCGGTCGTCCGGCTTTGGCGAGGGCCTGAGTGTAGGTTTCCTGAACTGCCTCGGCCACGGCGCGCTGCGCCTCGTCATGCACGAAGATCACCGAGCGGTATTGAGTGCCAACGTCATTGCCCTGGCGCATACCCTGTGTCGGATCGTGGCTCTCGAAGAACAGGCGAACGAGATCGGCGTAGGAGACAGCGTTCGGATCGAACACCACCTCCACGGCTTCGGCATGACCAGTGCGGCCCGAGCAGACCTCCTCGTAGGTCGGGTTTTCGCTGACGCCACCGGCATAGCCGACCGACGTCAGGTAGACGCCCGGCAGGCGCCAGAACAGACGCTCGGCGCCCCAGAAGCACCCAAGGGCGAAGGTGGCGACGGCATATCCCTCGGGCACCGGACCCTTCAGCGGCCGGCCGTTTACGAAATGGGTTTCAGCGGTGGCAATCGGCCGGGCACGGCCCGACAGCGCCGTCTCAGGCGTCGGCAGGACGGCTGGCTTCCGGAACGTCTCGAAAAAGGCCATGGCTCTTCCTTGTCTCCCCGTAGCGGTTCGTCCCCGGAACCGGGTTCCCAAGATGGGACCGTTGCAATCGCTTTGCAAGACGGGCTGGCTGGCACTCGATGGCGGCTTTGCTATAACGGACGGCAAGAGGAGATATTCACCGATGGCGTCCCGCAAGCTCGACCGATCATTGATCCGTGGCTTCGACCTGTTCCGTGACATGACGGAAGAGAACCTCGACGCCGTGCTGGCCACCGTGCAGGTGCGCACCGTCGAGCCCGGCGAACCGGTGTTCAGCCAGGGAGCGCCGGCCGACGAGTTCTTCCTGTTGCTGCATGGCCACCTCAAGGTGCTCCAGATTACGCCGGCGGGCGAGCAGGTCGTGGTTCGGCACGTGTTGCCTGGCGAAGTGTTCGGCATCGCCAAGGCCATCCGTCGCACCGATTATCCTGCGACCGCCGAGGCGGTCACCGAGAGCATCGTCCTGGTTTGGATGTCCTCGCAATGGCAGGATTTCGTGGTGCTCAATCCGGTGCTCGCCTTCAACGCTCTCGAGGCGGTGGGCGAGCGGCTGCAGGAGGCCCACACCCGCATCCGCGAGCTATCGACCGAAGAGGTTGAGCGCCGGGTCGCTCATGCGCTGCAACGCCTTGTTCAGCGAGCCGGTCGGAAGGAGCCGGACGGGAGTATCCTCATCGACTTCCCGCTGACCCGTCAGGACGTCGCCGAAATGACGGGCACGACGCTGCACACGGTGAGCCGACTGCTGAGTGCGTGGGAGGGGCAGGGCGTCGTCCGAAGCGCCCGCCGCCGTATCGCCGTCACCGATGAGAATCGGCTCGCCGCGCTCGCCCGCGGTTAGCTCGTCTCAGATCCAACCGAGGCTCGAAGCGGCAATCACCGCGAGCGACAGCGCCCCGAGCCAGAGCGGCAGGGCGAGCGAGCGCCACCAATGCCGGCTGTTGTCGGTCGCTTCGGTCCGGGCGGCGAGTGTCTCGATGGCGTCGAAAAGGCGCGGCAGGCGCGGAGCGAGGGCAAGAAGATCACCGGCCGCCGACACCGCTGTCTCGATCCGGCCGAGCGGACCGAGATTGCGCGCAATCCAGGCGCTCACCACCGGCTCGGACACCTTCCACATGTCGAGCTCCGGATCGAGGCTGCGGGCAACACCCTCGACCACCACCATCGTCTTTTGCAGTAGGATCAGCTCAGGCCGCGTCTGCATGGCAAACAGTTCGGTGGTCTCGAACAGCTGGTTGAGCAGCCGCGACATGGCGATCTCCGACGCCGGTACGCCGTGCAGCGGTTCGCCGACCGCCCGAAGCGCCTGCGCGAAAGTTTCCAGTTCCTGCTCGGCCGGTACGTAGCCGGCCTCGAAATGCACTTCGGCAACGCGTCGATAATTGCGGGTGATGAAGCCGTGCAGGATTTCGGCAAGGAAGCGACGCTCGCGCGGACCTAGGCGGCCGACAATGCCGAAATCGACGGCGACGATCCGTCCGGCCGAGTCCACGAACAGGTTGCCCTGGTGCATGTCGGCATGAAAGAAGCCGTCGCGCAGGGCGTGCCTCAGGAAGGATTGCATGAGCGTGGCGGCGAGCTTGCGGAGATCGTGGCCGGCAGCACGGATGGCGGCGACATCCGACAGCTTGATGCCGTCGATCCACTCCATGGTGAGCACCGAACGGCTTGTGCGTCGCCAGTCAACGGTCGGCACGCGGAAATCCTCGTCACCAGCCGTGTTCTGTTCCATTTCCGATAACGCGGCGGCTTCGAGGCGCAAGTCCATTTCCAGCGTCAGCGAGCGGGCGAGCGTGTCGACGACGGCGACCGGCCGGAGGCGGCGAACGCGCGGCGCCACCGCTTCGATCAGTCGGGCGGCAAGGTAAAAGCCGGCGAGGTCGGAAGCGATGCGTCGGTCGATGCCAGGCCGGAGGACCTTGACCGCCACATCGCGGCTAACACCATCCCGACCGGTCACCGCTGCCTTGTGAACCTGGGCGATCGAGGCCGCGGCGATCGGCGCGCCGAGTTCGGGGAATAGACGGTCCGCCTCGGGGCCGAAGCTCTCGCCAATGACCGTCCGGGCGCCCGAAAGCCCAAAGTCCGGCATGGCGTCCTGTAGCTGGGCGAGGTCGCTGGCAAGTGCTGCGCCGACCACGTCCGGCCGCGTGGCGAGGAACTGACCGAGCTTGACGTAGGAAGGACCGAGACGGGAAAAAGCGATGGAGAGTCGCTCGGCCCGGCTGGCAATGCCACGCCGACGGATCGTTCTGGCAAGGAGCAATGCCGAGGATACGGCGAAGGGACGCGGCTCGGGTAGAGGCAGCGCGTTGATCACCCCCTCGCGAGCGAGCACCCAAGCGGCGCGGACGAGGCGGGCGAGGTCGACGGGGAGCATCAGGCAGTTTCCTCGCTGGACGTCAAATCTTGACGCCGACGTGGAGCGCCACGACGCCGAGCGTCATGTTGGTGTAGCCGACGCGGGAGAAGCCGGCCGCCTCGATCATCGCCTTGAAGCGTTCCTGGTCGGGGAAGCGGCGGATCGATTCGACGAGATAGCGGTAGCTTTCCTCGTCCTTGGCGACCACTCGACCGATCTTCGGCACCAGATGAAAGGAATAAAGATCATAGGCCTTGTCAGCGACCGGCGCATCGACACGCGAGAATTCCAGGCAGAGAAAGCGACCGCCGGGCTTCAGTACGCGGAAGGCCTCGGAAAGCGCCTTGTCGATTTTCGGCACATTGCGGATGCCGAAGGCAATCGTATAGGCGTCGAAAGTGGCATCCGCCCAAGGTAGTTCTTCGGCATTGGCTTCCACGAATTCCAGCTTGTCGAAGCCGCGCTTCCGGGCGCGTTCGTGCCCAACCTCAAGCATCGAGGAATTGATGTCGGCGACGGTAATATCGGCGGTACGGTTCGAGCGCTCGGCAATGCGGAAGGCAATGTCGCCGGTGCCACCCGCCATGTCGAGTACTTTGAACGGCCGCCGCCCGGAGCGCGGCGGGGCAAGGCGGGAGACCATGGCGTCCTTCCAGAGCCGGTGCAGACCACCCGACATCAGGTCGTTCATCAGGTCGTAGCGACCGGCCACCGAATGGAAGACGCTATCGACCAGACCCTGCTTTTCGCTCGCGTTGACCTCACGAAAGCCGAAGGAAGTGCTGTTGTCCGTCATCGTCCGTCCCGTCCTGCCGTGAACCTTGCGCCATCGGCGCTCGGGCGAGCATAGCCGAAGAGAACGGCGGGCGCTATGTTGCGCAAGCGACGAACGAAACCGGCTCGCCCCAAGGAGACCAACCGCCAATGCCTGAACTGCCGGAAGTGGAAACGGTACGCCGCGGTCTTCAGCCGGTGCTGGAGGGCGCAACGATTCTGAGCGTCACGCTGGCACGCTTGGCCCTTCGCTATCCCTTCCCGGAGCGCTTTGCCAACCGGCTCGCCGGCCGGCGGATCCTTGGTCTCAACCGCCGGTCGAAATATCTTCTCTGGGACATCGAGGGGGACGACGTGCTGCTCGCCCATCTCGGCATGTCCGGCTCCTTCAGGATCGAAACCCCCGAAGCGGCGTCCGCCACCGGTTCCGTGCCCGGCGCCTTCGCGCTCGCTCGCTCGCGCGACACGCGTCACGACCATGTCCGCTTCGAACTTCAGGGCGGAACGGCGATTATCTATAATGATCCCAGGCGCTTTGGCTTCATGGACCTCTTGCCGCGCGCCGAGATGGAACGGCACCCGCGCCTTGTTGGTCTGGGCATCGAGCCGACATCCAACCTGTTCTCCGCCGGCACCCTCGCCGCGCTGGCCGGCCGGCGAACGCCGCTGAAAGCAGCGCTCCTCGATCAGGGGATTGTCACGGGACTCGGCAATATCTACGTCTGCGAAGCGCTTTGGCGGGCAGAGCTCGATCCACGCCGGCCCGCGTCCGCGCTCGCCGATCCGGCGCTCGCCGAGACGCTCGCTCTGGCGATCCGCACCGTTATCGCCGAGGCGATCGAGGCCGGCGGCTCGACGTTGCGCGACCATATGCAAGCCGACGGTACTCTGGGTTATTTCCAGCATCGCTTCGCCGTTTATGATCGCGAGGGCGAGCCCTGTCGGCGTCCGGGCTGCGGCGGAACGGTGACGCGGATCAGACAGGCGGGGCGCTCGACTTTCTTTTGTCCGTCCTGTCAGCGCTGATGGCGTTGACGGCGGCCGTTCCAGCGTCTATAAGCCCGCCCCAAGGACGGTGGCCGATGGTCGTCGGCCGCCTGAAAGTTTTATGTCGTCCGTGTGGCCGGGTCCGGCAGCCGCGGCGGCTCAACAACAAGTCCCGGTATCGCCGGGAGAGAGAAAGGCTTTAGTATGGCCAATACGTCGTCGGCCAAGAAGGCGACCCGCAAGATCGCGGCCCGCACCGAAGTGAACAAGACTCGTCGCAGCCGTATGCGGTCCTTCGTTCGCAAGTTCGATGAAGCTGTCGCTTCTGGCGACAAGACCGCCGCTACCGAAGCCTTCAAGGCTGTCGAGCCGGAGATCATGCGCGCGGCGATCAAGGGTATCGTTCACAAGAACACGGCTTCGCGCAAAGTGTCGCGCTTGGCTGCTCGCCTGAAGTCCATCGACGCCTGATACCTAACGCCTGACGGCGTCGGTAACAGTTCTTATTCGTGAAAACGAGTCTATTAGGGCCTGGCTTTTAGCTAGGCCCTTTTGCTTTTCCGGCTCGCGCCGGCTGGTCTATCGGCCCTGATCATCGTGGACTCGGGTGTCAAAAATATTGTTTTGAAAACAAACGCTTAGTCATACGTCGTTTCCAGACGGCGAGGAATCCGCGGCGACGGAAACAAAAATGCGGCTAATGAATAGTAGGCTGGCCGGCTTACGACCAAATAGGGTTTGGCCGTATCAGAAGGCGCAAATCTTTGAATCCCCTAGGGTTCGCCGGTCACCTTTTGGGAAGCGTCCTCTCCGGTAAAAACCGGGTTAACGACATAGGAAGATTCGGCTCTTGCTCCCCCCTTGGGGCCTGTGTATGGTCAGCCCAGTTGAAGCGAGCGAGCCAAGCAATCGCTTGTGAAAGTAAACTAAAGCAGGGGGCTAGCCGTCGGTAATTCTTTAGGTGCGATGGCCGAGGCAGGTAGCCAACTCAATCCAGGAAAGGCAAATCGAGAATATATGCGCTTTTTGCGCATGGTTTTGTTTTGTCTTTTCTGTTTGATGAATTTTGGGGTGGTGGGGCAATCTTGGGTGCGGGATCATTCAACGAAGATCCGGGCTATGCTGGCGACGTCGGCGTGCGCGAGACTTGGGAGGCGCTTGCCGCTGATCCCTCGGCCGTGCTGATCGATGTTCGGACGGTGGCTGAATGGAACTTTGTCGGTCTTCCTGACCTTGGGAGCATTGGCAAGCGAGTGCTGCTCGTCGAGTGGCAGCGCTTTCCAGATATGGCCGTCAACCCGGCCTTCGCCGACGAGCTGGGAGAGGCCCTTGCCGATCTTGGCGTTGGTGCGGACGCCCCGCTTTATTTCATTTGCCGGTCGGGAGCGCGCAGTCGATCTGCGGCGACCCTGGCAACGGCCGGCGGATTTACGCGGGCTTTTAATGTGGCAGGCGGTTTCGAGGGAGCGCTCGGTCCGGATCGGCACAGGGGTTGTGTCGATGGCTGGAAGGCGAGCGGTTTGCCCTGGATCCAGAGTTGAACCGATGCGTTGGGCAGACCGGCCATGTGGCCGGCAAGGTGCGCGCAGATCGGGAGACCTGTCACACTGACCACAATCTGAGTTCCGGAGGTTGACCCTCCGGCCAATGACGGGCTCCGGTCCGTCATGAGTATTGATGTCGGCTTTTCGGCCGGCATTATTTAATGGGCGCCTCCCCTGAGGTCAGGCGCTTTGTCCCCGCAACCCGGGGGCTACTGGCATCACGGGGCTTCGAGAAGTCGTCGCCCCATGGTTGGCAAGTACGAGATGGTTAGCCCGGACACGGCGTTCGGATGACCGGTGGAGAGTGCTCCCGGCGGAAGCGCTCTGCGAATGGAAGACTGGTGAGTAGACTTTTTTGGATGGAGGCCGAGATATGTTGGAAGCGGAAGCCTGCGGCGTCGCCGGAGCGGCAGTTGATCATGCCGATGCGTGGGCGCGCGTTCGTGGCCGCCTCAAAGCCGATCTCGGCGAAGAGGTATTCTCCTGCTGGTTTGCCGGCATGAATGTCGAGCAAATCGAGGGGGGCACCGTTTGGCTCTCGGTGCCGAGTCGCTTCCTGAAAACCTGGATTTCCACCCACTATCGCGACAAGCTCGCCGGGCTCTGGCAGGCCGAGGGGCCCGCTTACCGCAAGGTTGAGGTGTCTGTCCGTTCGGCCATGCGGGCCAAGATTGAGTCGCCTGCCCGTTTTGCCGCACCGGAAGCTTCTCGCCCGGCGGGCGCACCAGCGTTGCGCGTCGCCGCTCCGATCCGTCCTGCCGCCGATTCCGCTTCCGCTCGGCTGTTCGATGATATTTCGTCGCCGCTCGACCCGCGCTACATCTTTGACAATTTTGTCGAAGGCGCCTCGAACCGTTTGGCGCTGGCAGCCGCTCGCCAGGTTGCCGACGGTCCGGCCTCCGGGGTCAAGTTCAATCCGCTCTACATCCACTCCTCGGTCGGCCAGGGCAAGACGCATCTTCTGCAAGCGCTCACCCATCACCTCAAGGCCGAGCATCCGGAAATGCGCGTGCTCTATCTGACGGCCGAGCATTTCATGTATCGCTTCGTGCAGTCGCTGCAGACCCAGTCGGCACTCGCCTTCAAGGAAGCGCTGCGAACCATCGATCTCCTGGTGATCGACGACATGCAGTTTCTGCACGGCAAGCAGATCCAGCAGGAATTCTGCCACACGGTGAATACCCTGATCGATGGCGCACGCCAGGTCATCGTTGCTGCCGACCGACCTCCTGTCGAACTCGAAACCATGGATGAACGCGTCCGTTCACGCCTCTCCGGTGGCCTTCTGATCGAGATCGGCGCTCCCGACGCTGCGTTGCGTCGGTCGATTGTCGAGCGTCGTATCGCCATCACCGCCCAGCATATGCCGGGCTTCTCCGTTCCCGACGACGTCATCGATTTCATCGTTCGCAACGTCACCACGTCGGGGCGCGACCTTGAGGGGGCGGTGACGCGCCTTGCCGGACACAACCAGCTGACCGGCCTGACGCTGTCGCTCGCCATGGCCGAGACGACGCTGAAGGACCTCATCCGCGTCACCGACACGCGCCGCATCAAGATCGAGGATATTCAGCGCGTCGTTTCCAAGCACTACAACGTCTCCAAGCAGGACCTCCTGTCGTCGCGCCGGACCCGGTCGATCGTTTGGCCGCGCCAAATCGCCATGTATCTGGCGAAATCGTTGACGCTGCGCTCGCTTCCTGAGATCGGCCGGCGCTTCGGTGGCCGCGATCACACCACCGTCCTGCACGCGGTGCGCAAGGTCGAAGAGCTGGTCAGTTCCGACGAAGCGCTGACGCAGGAGATCGAAGTCTTGAAGCGCATGCTCGAGGCCTGATTCAAAACCGGAAACGAAAAACGCCGACGAAAACCACGTTGGCTGCTAGCCTGCCGGCTTGCGGAAATTGGCAGTTGCCGTAATGTGCTCTTCCCCGTGGTCACCTTCAGGCGACGACGGGGAAATCGGTCCAGAGCGAACGCTAGGCCTGATTGCAACATCGGGTCGACAGGTGAGCGCTTCGGATTGTTTACGGGAGCATCCGGTTTTCGATGAGGCAGATTCTGCCTGATTGGCGGCTGCTCAACGCCAGATTTTCCGGTGGCCGCGCCGGTCGCGCTCAGTGCGGCCGACCAGGGCGTGGCAGCCACGACAGACGGGTTTTTCCATGCGCGTTACGCTGGAGCGGTCGCACCTCCTTGCCTCCCTCACCCACGTCCACCGCGTTGTCGAGCGTCGGAACACCATTCCGATTCTCTCCAACGTGCTGCTTCGGACCGACGACGGTCAGCTCAAGCTGAAGGCAACCGACCTCGATCTCGAGGCGCAGGAAACGGTCCCGGCCGTTGTCGAGCGCCCCGGTGCGACCACGGTGCCGGCGCACATGTTCTATGACATCGTGCGCAAGCTGCCCGAGGGGTCGCAGGTCTCGCTTGAGGGATCGGCTGATGGCGCCACTCTTACCATCTCTTCCGGCCGTTCGCGCTTTTCCCTGCAGATGCTGCCGGAGAGCGACTTTCCCGACATCACCGTCGGCGAACTCAGCCACGCCTTCTCGCTGGAAGCTGGCGATCTCAAGCGGCTGATCGACCGGACGCAATTTGCCATTTCCAATGAAGAGATACGTTATTATTTGAACGGCATCTTCCTGCACACCGTCGACGGTCCCGACGGTCCGCTGTTCCGCGCTGTCGCCACCGACGGCCATCGGCTTGCCCGCGCCGACATCACCGCGCCGAAGGGTTCCGAAGGCATGCCGGGCATCATCGTGCCTCGCAAGACGGTGGGTGAGATTCAGCGCCTCATCGAAGACCCAAAGGCCGAGCTCAAGGTTGAATTGTCGGATGCCAAGATTCGCCTCACGGTCGGTAACGTGGTGCTGACATCCAAGCTGATCGACGGCACCTTCCCCGACTATGGCCGAGTGATTCCCCAGGGCAACGACAAGGAACTTCGGGTCGACAAGGCCGAGTTCGCCGAGGCTGTCGATCGCGTTTCCACCATCTCGTCCGAGCGTGGTCGCGCAGTGAAGTTGACGCTCGCCGAGGGGCGCTTGGTGCTCACCGTGGTCAATCCGGATTCGGGCACCGCCACCGAGGAGGTGATGGTCGACTACACCGACTCACCGCTCGAGATCGGCTTTAATGCCCGCTATCTCCTCGATATTGCCGGCCAGCTCACGTCGGAGACGGCGCTGTTCCATCTCGCCGACGCCGGTTCGCCGACGCTGATCCAGGATGCCGGCGACGTTGCGACGCTTTATGTGCTGATGCCGATGCGGGTGTGACCGCCGCCGCTGGAACGCCATGACAGAATCCCGTCCCGAGGCGAAGGTGCGCGTCAGCCACCTTCGCCTCAGCGATTTTCGCAACCATGCCGACCTCGCGCTCGATTTCACGGGCCGATCGGTAGTGCTCACCGGCCAGAATGGCGTTGGCAAGACCAACGTGCTCGAGGCGTTGTCCTTGCTCGCCCCCGGCCGTGGCTTCCGCCGGGCGACGCTCGCGGAGATGGTCCGGCTCGATGGCTCCGGTGGCTTTTCCGTACTGGCCGACATCGAGGGTGCCTACGGGGCCGTACGGATCGGCACCGGTGCGGTTCCCGGCGAGCCCGGTCGGCGGCTCCTGGTTGATGGCGAGCCGCAGAAGGGCAGCGAGCGGCTTTCCGATCATTTGCGCCTCATCTGGCTCGTCCCGGCCATGGATGGCTTGTTCGTCGGTCCGGCCAGCGATCGCAGGCGCTTCCTCGACCGCTTGGTGCTGGCGGTCGATCCCTCGCACGGCCGGCGCGTTTCGGGCTACGAGCAGGCGGTTGCCGCTCGCAATCGCCTTTTGGAGGCGCGCGAGGCCGACGTAGCTTGGCTCGATGCGATCGAAACGGAAATTGCCGCCACCGGTGTCGCCGTCGCCGCCGCCCGCCGCGAGACCGTGCACTGCCTCGCCCGGCTGATCGAGATGCGTCCCGATGGCGACCGTGCTTTCCCGCGCGCGACGGTCCAGCTGACCGGTGACGTCGACACGGCACTCGACGGCGCGGCCGCGGCCGATGTCGAGGACTGGCTGAGGACCGATCTCCGGGCTGGTCGCTCGCGCGATCGGGCGGCCGGTCGGACGCTCGTCGGTCCTCATCGCTCCGACCTGTCGGTTCGCCATGCCGAAAAGGACATGCCAGCCTCGGCCTCCTCGACCGGCGAGCAGAAGGCACTGCTCACTGGTCTGGTGCTGGCCCAGGCGGCGCTGGTGACCGAGCTGACCGGCAGCCCGCCCGTTCTGCTGCTCGACGAGGTGGCCGCACACCTCGACGCTCGGCGGCGAAGGGCGCTGGTCGACCTCATTGCCGCGCTCGGCGTCCAGGCCTTCATGACCGGCACCGACGCCGCTCCCTTCGAGGACTTTTTGGGCGAGGCGGAAATCATCGCGATTCCGGATATTCCTGCGCCGGATTCCGGGGAATTCTGAGGTTGATTCGCCGCATTTCCACCCGATTGCGGGGCCATGGTGCGGCCACTGCTGTTCTACTGGAATAAATCCCCAGTAAGGCCATTGAAAAATAACGACTTTCGGCCCTCTGCCGAGGGTGGTTGAAGCAGTTCCCGCCAGCCTTTATGAGAAATATGGCGGGATGTTCCCGAGACGAGAAACGAAGGCCTCCATGACCGACACCACAGCCTACGACCCCGACGAATATGGCGCCGAATCCATCAAGGTGCTGAAGGGGCTCGACGCGGTGCGCAAGCGCCCCGGCATGTACATCGGCGACACCGACGACGGTTCGGGCCTGCACCATATGGTCTACGAGGTGGTGGACAACGCCATCGACGAGGCGCTGGCCGGCCACGCCGATAAGGTGACGGTGCGCCTCAATGCCGACGGCTCCTGCACGGTACGCGACAACGGCCGCGGCATCCCCACCGATATCCACAAGGAAGAGGGTGTGTCGGCGGCCGAGGTCATCATGACGCAGCTGCACGCCGGCGGAAAGTTCGATCAGAATTCCTACAAGGTGTCAGGTGGTCTGCACGGCGTCGGTGTGTCGGTGGTCAATGCGCTGTCGGTTTGGCTGAAGCTCAAGGTCTGGCGGCATGACCTGTTGCACGAGATGAGCTTCTCGGATGGCGTGCCCGATGCTCCGCTCGCCGTGACTGGAACCTCCGTTGGCGAGAAGGGCACCGAAGTGACCTTCATGCCAAGCCACGAAACGTTCAAGGGCATCACCGATTTCGATTTTGCGACGCTGGAACGGCGCCTGCGCGAACTGGCCTTCCTCAATTCCGGCGTTCGCATCTTCCTCGAGGATAATCGAGGGGTCGAGCCGCGCATCGAGGAGCTGCATTACGAGGGCGGACTTGAAGCTTTCGTGCGCTATCTTGACCGCTCGAAGAAGCCGGCGCTGTCAAAGCCGATCATGGTGTCGACCGAGAAGGACGGCATCACCGTCGAAGTCGCGCTTTGGTGGAATGATAGTTACCACGAAAACGTGCTCTGCTTCACCAACAACATCCCTCAGCGCGACGGTGGTACCCATCTTGCCGGTTTCCGCGGCGCGCTGACCCGCCAAGTGATCAGTTACGCCGAAAGCACCGGTATCTCCAAGCGCGAGAAGGTCACGATGACCGGCGACGACTGCCGCGAGGGTCTGACCTGCGTCCTGTCGGTGAAAGTGCCTGATCCGAAATTCTCCAGCCAGACCAAGGACAAGCTGGTGTCGTCGGAAGTGCGGCCGGTTGTCGAGGGGGCTCTCAATGAGGCCTTCTCCACCTGGTTCGAGGAGCATCCGGCCGAGGCGCGCACCGTGATTGGCAAGGTCGTCGAGGCCGCCGCCGCTCGTGAAGCGGCTCGCAAGGCGCGTGAGCTGACCCGCCGCAAGGGCGCGCTCGACATGGCGTCGCTTCCCGGCAAGCTCGCCGAATGCCAGGATCGCGACCCTGTCAACACCGAACTGTTCCTCGTCGAGGGCGATTCGGCAGGTGGCTCGGCCAAGCAGGGCCGCAACCGCGAGTTCCAAGCGGTGTTGCCTCTCAGGGGCAAGATCCTCAACGTGGAGCGGGCGCGCTTCGACAAGATGCTGTCGTCGGCCGAGATCGGCACGCTGATCACCGCCCTTGGCACCTCGATCGGTACGGACGAGTTTGACGCTAACAAACTTCGCTACCACAAGATCATCATCATGACCGACGCCGACGTCGACGGCGCCCACATTCGGACTCTGCTGCTCACGTTCTTCTTCCGGCAGATGCCGGCGCTTCTGGAGCGTGGCCATATCTACATCGCCCAGCCGCCTCTCTACAAAGTGACGCGCGGCAAGTCCGAGCAATACCTGAAGGACGAGCGGGCGCTCGAAGACTTCCTGGTAACCCAAGGCCTTGACGAGGCGGTATTTAAGCTCGCCGATGGCGAGGCGCGGGCAGGGCAGGATCTTCGGGCCATCGTCGACAGGGCGCGCGCCGTGCGCAATCTCATTGACGGATTGCATCATCGCTACAGCCATGACGTCGTCGAACAGGCCGCGATCGCCGGTGCCCTCGACGCTCGTCTTCTCGAAAATCACGAGGCAGCGCAGAATGCCGCCGACAGAGTGGCCGCCCGGCTCGATGTGATCGCCGACGAGTTCGAGAAGGGCTGGACCGGCGAAGCGATGCCGGATGGCGGCTTGGCCTTTCATCGCGTTGTGCGCGGCGTCACCGAGACGAGCATCATCGACACGGCGCTGCTGTCGTCAGCCGACGCGCGCAAACTCTCCGGTCATCGCGAGCATCTGTCCGCGGTCTATGGCGCGGCGGCGGCGCTCCGGCGTCGCGACAGCGAGGTCGTGGTCCATGGTCCGCGTACGCTGCTTGACGCCGTCTACGCCGCGGGGCGCAAGGGCATTGCCATGCAGCGTTACAAGGGCCTCGGCGAAATGAATGCCGAACAGCTCTGGGAGACGACTCTCGACCCCAACGCCCGCTCGTTGCTGCGGGTTCAGGTGAACGAGGCGGTCGAGGCCGACGACATCTTCGATCGCCTGATGGGCGACGAGGTTGAGCCGCGCCGTGAGTTCATCCAGGCCAACGCGCTGTCGGTCGCCAACCTCGACGTCTGACATCTCGCCCGGTCCGTTGGCGCGGGCCGGGCAGCCCGTCTTTGGCTAGACATTGAAGTTCGTTTTCAGCGGGCCAGATCGGGACGGCTCTGAATGGCATGGCGGCAAGCAAAGTCGCGGCTGATGCCATCGACCCAGTCCTTTCAAAGCCTTAGCGCTCAAATCGTCGCGCCAAGTTCGCTGGAGATGCGCCGTGAAGCCTGCCTTACGTGGTCGACGAGGTTGTCGACGCCGATTTGGGCGAGGCGCGCCGTCGATAGCGAGATCGACACCGCGTAGGGCACGTGGCCCTGTATGTCGAACACCGGGGCCGCCACGCAGGAGACGCCGAGTTCATTTTCCTCGCGATCGAGCGAGTAGCCGTCGGCGCGGATGGCGGCGAATTCGGCTAGCATGTCGGCGTGGTCGACAATTGTATTGGCCGTCAGCTTGATGATGCTGCTCTGGTGTCCCTGCCAATAGGTCTCAAAGTTGGCGAGTTTGTCGTGGGCGAGAAAGATCTTGCCCATGGCCGAGCAGAACAATGGCAAATGCTGTCCGATATAAGCGCGGGTGCGGATCATTCCCACCGTCGGCTCCAGCTTGTAGATCATGATGGCGTGGTCATCCTCGCGTGTCGAGAAGTTGACCGTCTCGCCGACATCTAGGTTGAGTGCCTCGAGATGCGGCGCTGCCACATGGATGATGTTGAGCGACGACAGCGTCTTCTGGCCGATGGCAACGAACTTGGTCGTCAGTCGGTAGCTGCCGGGCGAGGGCGCCCGCGTCACGTAATTGACGCTTTCAAGCCCCTGAAGCAGTCGATGTGTCGTGCTCTTGGTGAGCCCGGCCAGCTCTGAAAGCTTGGCGAGCGGGCAGCCATTCGGAAAATTGCTGAGAATCTCGATGATTTGCAGTCCGCGCAGCAAACTTTGACTGCCGGCCGGCGGCTCCTGGTCCGGCACATTGTCCATCTCGAAATCCTCCTCTGTTTAGTTTTTGAGCGCCACCATCGGGTTGCGCTGCTCAACCTTACCACCGCGCCGATGGATTAGTCCCGCTCGGTGGTGGCGTCAAATGCCCATCGCTCGTCAGAAGCCTCGGGCGTGATTCCAAAGCATATTACACGGGCGACTGTACTCACCTGAGATAAAAATATGAGTGAGAACAGGGAACTAAGTTGGGTTGAGCCACTCCGAAAGGCCTCTTTCCGCTTTGAGGAAACTACTGCATTGACAAGTTCGAGGAGCGAATATACCAACATGCAGAACGACGTTTTGAAATACAGAACGTTCGGCGCGACGGGAGGACGGCGTGCTCAAGGGTTCGATAGATGACACTGCCTGGCGGGAGGGGCTGCCACAGGTCCTGCGGGAGATGCTCGCCCGGCTTGCTGATCCAGCGCTGCGCCACGCCGCCGCAGGCCGCCACGACATCGACGGCGAAGCCTTCTTTGTGATCAACGACTATGAAACGCAGCCAGCCGCGGACCTCCGCGCTGAAAGTCATCGCCGCTATTGCGACGTACAGGTGATGCTTGCGGGTGCCGAGCAGGTTGGCTGCGCCAAGCTGGCAAGCGATCCGGGTGCCGCTTACGACACAACGCGCGACGTCGCCTATTACGCCCAAGGTCTGGCGCTTGATTGGCACGCCTTCAGCACCGGCACCGTGTTCGTCTTTACTCCAGATGACATCCACCTGCCCGGCGTGGCGCTTGGCCAGCCCACCAGCATCCGAAAGGTGGTCGGCAAGCTGCCCTGGGCCAAACTCGCCGGCGATTGGCCGTCGTCTGCCACCTGAACATTCGACAAAAAGCATTTCCGGGAAGGAACGCCATGCCACATCTCACCCATCAGGACCTTCAGGCCGAATTCCGGCGCGTCCTTCTCAAATGCGGCCTGACGCCGGCAAAAGCTGACGCCTGCGCCAAGCTGTTCGCCGATACGACCGAGACCGGTGTCTACTCGCATGGCGTCAATCGCTTTCCCCGTTTCGTCCAGCAGATCCGCGCCGGCCATGTCCATGTCGATGCCGAGCCGAAGAAGCTTCTCTCGCTTGGCGCCATCGAACAGTGGGACGCCTGCCGGGCGATCGGCAATCTGACGGCCACCGCCATGATGGACCGGGCCATCGCGCTCGCCGCCGAACACGGCATCGGTCTTGTTGCCCTTCGCAATGCCAATCACTGGATGCGCGGCGGATCCTACGGTTATCAGGCGGCTGAACAGGGCTATGTCGGCATCTGCTGGACGAACTCCATTGCCGTCATGCCGCCTTGGGGTTCCAAGGAATGCCGCATTGGCACCAATCCGTTGATCATTGCTGTGCCCGGCAATCCCGTGACCATGGTCGACATGTCCATGTCGATGTTTTCTTACGGCATGCTCGAGGTGAACAGGCTCGCCGGCCGGCAACTGCCAGTCGATGGTGGCTTCGACGATGACGGCAAACTGACCCGTGACCCGGCTGTCGTCGAGAAGAACCGCCGTATTCTGCCGATGGGCTATTGGAAGGGCTCGGGTCTTTCCATCGTTCTCGACATGATCGCCACGCTTCTATCCGGCGGCCTGTCGGTCGCCGAGGTCAGCGAGGAGATGGACGACGAGTACAACGTCTCGCAGATATTCGTTGCCATCGAGGTGGATCGGCTGATCGACAAGGGCACGCGTGATGAGAAGCTGCGTCGTATCTGTGATTATGTGCTGACCGCTGAACGCTCCGATCCCTCTCAGGCTATCCGTCTGCCGGGCCATGAGTTCCCGCAGATGAAGGCTCAGAACAAGGAAAAGGGCATTCCGGTCGACGAGCGGGTTTGGGAGAAAATCCTCGCCCTTTGAGCTTAGAGCTGCCGCTTACGATAAATGCGAAGCGCCTCGGGGAGGAGGACGCTCATGACATCACCCACCACTACGCCCGATGCGCCGCTGCTTTCGATGGTCGACATCGTCAAGACCTTCGGCCGCGTCGCCGCCGTCGATCACGTCAGCATTGATGTTAGGCCCGGCAAGATTCTGGCTCTGCTTGGCGAGAACGGGGCCGGCAAGTCAACGCTCATCAAGATCCTCGCAGGGGTCTACAAGCGCGATTCCGGTTCGATCCTGTTTCGTGGCGAGGAAATCGTTTCGGCAAGTGCCGTCGGGCGGCGTGGACGCCAGCCGATTGCCTTCATTCACCAGGATCTCGGTCTTGTCGAGTGGATGACCGTGGCGGAAAACATGGCCTTCACCATGGGTTTCCCCCGCCGCCTCGGTCTCGTGGACTGGGCGGAAGTGCGTCGGCGGGCGGTCGCGGCGCTCGAGGCCGTCGGCACCGATATCGATCCCGACGCTCGGGTGTTCGAGTTGTCGCGCACCGAAAAATCGTTGCTGGCCATAGCGCGTGCCGTTGCCGTCGATGCCGAGGTGCTGGTGCTTGACGAACCGACGGCCTCGCTGCCGGCCGACGACGTCAAACATCTTTTCGATGTGCTGGAACGCCTGCGCCAACGGCGAGTCGGCATGATCTACGTCACCCATCGCCTGGACGAGGTTGTCGAGATCGCCGACGAGGTTTGCGTCATGCGCGATGGCCGCTGGGTGGCGGGTGGAGCGACTAGCCAATATGAGCTCCGGGACTTGGTGCGCTTGATCGTCGGCGAAGAAAAGCGCGGCGACAAGCGTCGGCCGTTGCCCATCAATGCTCCGGCCATGCTGGAAGTCGATGGCTTGATGGTGGGTGACACCGGCCCGGTTTCCTTCACGCTGCGACGCGGCGAGATGGTTGCGCTGGTTGGTCTGCGCGGCGCCGGGCAGGAGGAGATCGGTCGTTGCCTGTTCGGCAAGCGAAGCGCCGCCGCCGGAAGTATTCAAATGGAAGGGCGGGTCATCGCGCCGCGCTCACCTACCGAGGCAATCGCCGCTGGTATCTCGCTGGTCGCTGGCGACCGCATCAACGAGAGCGTGGTGATGACCATGTCGGTTCGGGAAAACTTGTTCCTGAACCCCTGCAATCTCGGGCTTCGGTCGATCTCGCCCTATGGCGCTGAGACGGAAGCCAAGCACGCCTGGGCCGAGGTCGAGCGCTTCGACGTACGTCCGCGACTCATCGATATCGATGTCAGCGCGCTGTCGGGTGGTAACCAGCAGAAGGTGGTCATGGCCCGCTGGATGAAACTGGGCACGCCAGTTCTCATTCTGGAGGATCCCACGGCCGGCGTGGATGTCGGAGCCCGCGCCGAGATCTACGACTTGCTCAACGCGGCGCTCGCCAAGGGTATCGCCGTTCTGGTGATCTCCATGGACTTCGAGGAGATCGCCCACATCTGCAACCGCGCCTTGGTGTTCAACCGCGGCAAGGTGGTCGACGAACTGATCAACGAAGACGTGACCTTCGCCAACTTGCTGCAGCGGGCCTGTGGTGGCGAGGAGATCGCGGCTTCGGCTGCCGTTGCCTGACGAGATTTCGCCGAGCGCCCCAGTTGGCGCGTCCGTACTAGCGAGACAATTTTTCTGGGAGAACTAGAGGTGGCCAGCTCATCCGTAAAGTCCACCGCGCTGGAGGAGCGCGTAAGCCTGAGCCGGGATGGCTTCGTGCCGGTACTGACCCAGGCCGGCACCCGCTACGGGCTGCTGATCCTGTGCGTCCTGCTCATCATCCTCTTCTCGGTGGCGACTCCGTCATTTGCTTCCCTCCTGACCGTGCAGGCGATCTTCGCTTCCAAGTCCAAGGTGGCACTCCTGGCGCTCGCGGCGACCATTCCGATGATCGTCGGCAAGATCGACCTCAACGTGGGCTTCGGCATTGTGCTTTGGCACATTCTGGCCATCAGTCTGCAGGTCACCTACGGCTTCAGCTGGCCTATGGCCGTGCTGATCGTTCTGCTGCTGTCGGTGGTCTACGGTCTCATCAACGGCATTCTGGTGGCCGTCGCCGATATCGACGCATTCGTCGCCACGCTCGGTACCGGCACCACGCTTTATGCCATCGCTCTTTGGCACTCCGGTGGACGCCAGATCGTTGGCGACCTTCCTGATAGCTTCTTGATGCTTCACCACACCGAAATCTTCGGGATCCCGATCGGCGGCTTCTACGTGCTGGCGCTTGCCGTGGTGCTCTGGCTGGTCACCGAGCACACCCCCTCGGCCGATGCATGTACGCCGTCGGTGGCAATCCCAACGCGGCCAGCCTCAACGGCATTCCCGTCACTCGGTATGTCATCGGCGCCTTCATCGCGTCCTCGGTAATCACCGGCTTCTCCGGTGTGCTGGTGGCCGCCGAACAGGGCGTCGGCCAGGCGAGCGTCGGCATGGACTACATGCTGCCCGCCCTTGTGGGTGCTTTCCTCGGGTCGACCACCATCCGCCCAGGTCGCGTCAATGTCTGGGGCACGGTGATCGGCGTCTCTATCCTGGCGATCGGCATTGCCGGCATTCAGCAGTTCGGTGGCGCCTTCTGGGTGGAGCCGCTGTTCAACGGCACGACCCTTCTCCTGTCGATTACCCTGGCCGGCTACGCCCAGCGGCGGCGCCTGCTCAACCAGAAAGCCGTGCAGCGCGGCTCGGCAAAAAAGACATGACCGCCGACTGTTAACCGGCGAAGCCACAACCACTGTGACCAATGACAAGAAAGCCGCCGTGTCTCCGGGAGGATTGGAATCGGGGACATGGTTGGAAAAAGTGAAGGAGAAAACGCTATGACAAGGATTGGCTTACTGCTTTCAACCACGCTCGCCGCCGCCGTGATCGCCACGCTGCCCGCTCGCGCCGATGCCTTCCTCGACGAGGCGAAGGCGCTGGTCGCCAAGGCTACCGCTCCGGCTTCCTCTTGGGACGGCCCGACCGCCGGTCCCGCCATCGCCAAGGGCAAGTCGATCATCTACATCGCCTCCGACATGAAGAACGGCGGCGTGCTCGGTGTCGAAGAGGGCGTGGCGGAAGCCGCCAAGGTAGCCGGCTGGCAGCTTGACGTTCTTGATGGAGCCGGGTCGGTGAAGGATCAGCTCGCCGCCCTCAATCAGGCCATCGCCAAGAAGCCGGACGGTATCGTCATCGGTGGCTGGAACCCCAACGTCGCCAAGATGGCCCTAAAGAAGGCCGTCCAGGAGAAGATCGTTCTGGTCGGTTGGCACGCGGTCCCCAAGCCCGGTCCGGTCCCCGAGTACAACGTCTTCTACAACGTCACCTCCGACAGTGACGATGTCGCCAAGACGGCGGCCATGTACGCCGTCGCCAAGTCTGAAGGCACCGCCAAGGCCCTCATCTTCACCGACTCGCTTTATCAGATCGCCCTCGACAAGGCGAACGCCATGAAGGCGGTGATCGAGAAGTGCGCCGGCTGTAAGGTTGTCGAGTTCATCGACACGCCACTGGCCGACACGTCGAACCGTATGCCGCAGATGACATTCTCGCTGATCCAGAAGTATGGCGAAGATTACCAGTATTCGCTGGCCATCAACGATCTCTACTTCGACTTCATGGCCTCCTCGTTGCAGACGGCCGGCAAGAATGGCCTTGGCGCCCCCTTCAACATCTCGGCGGGCGATGGCTCGGAAAGCGCCTACCAGCGCATCCGCTCCGGCAATCACCAGACGGCCACCGTTCCTGAACCCCTGAAACTGCACGGCTGGCAGATCGTCGACGAGTTCAATCGCGCCTTCGCTGGCGAGAAGCCGTCGGGCTATGTCACGCCGGTCCACCTCGTCACCAAGGACAACATCGCCTTCGACGGCGGCGACAAGAACGTCTACGACCCGCAGAACGGCTATCAGGACCACTACAAGGCCATCTGGGGCGCCAAGTAACCTCATCGCTTCAACCGCACGTCATCCAGCGCGGAGAGCTTAGGCTCCCCGCGAAGGGACCCTTGCGTCCGGGAAGATCAATATGTCGGCCTTTCTCTCCTCCACCGGCGATACCCCCGCCGGCCTCACCCGACACGATAGCGTCCTGACATGCCTCGCCTCGCCCGCAGTCTGGGCCGAGGGGCCGGTCTGGTTGCCGGCCGAGGACGCGGTCATCTTCTCGGACGTCAAGGGCAACCGCATGTTTCGCTGGTCGCGCGACGGCAGCGTCACGCTCTACCGCGATCCGTCCAACTTCGCCAATGGCAACGCTCTCGATCGTCAGGGGCGTCTTGTCTCCTGCGAGCACGGCCGCCGCGGCATCTCTCGCACCGAGCCGGATGGTCGCGTTCATATGCTGGTCGACCGGTTCGATGGCCGCCGCTTCAATTCGCCCAACGACCTGACCGTCAAGTCGGATGGCAGCATCTGGTTCACCGATCCGCCCTACGGCATCACCGGCGACGCCGAAGGCTTCAAGTCGGAAAGTCAGGTCATCGGCTGTTGGGTCTATCGTTTCGATCCGGCCACCGGCGACATCGACGTCGTCGCCACCGATGTACAGCGGCCGAACGGCATCGCCTTCTCTCCCGATGAGAGCCGGCTCTATCTCGCCGACATGTCGGTGGTCGACTTCCCCACCAAGGGGCATCGCCATCTCGTTGCCTACGACGTTGTCGAGGGCTGTCGTCTTAAAGACCCGCGCGTCCTTGCCGTCATCGAGCCCGGCATACCGGATGGTTTCACGGTCGATGCGGCCGGCAACATTTACTGCAGTTTCGAGCAGGGGATCATGGTCCTCGCGCCCGATGGCAGCCGCCTCGGCACCATCCCGGTCCCCGAGCGCGTGTCGAATTGTACGTTCGGCGGTCCGAACCAGGACGAACTGTTCATCACCGCAGCGACGTCGCTCTACCATATCCGCCTCGCGACGCGCGGCGTGCAATACGACCACCTTCTGGGAGTGCGCTGAGCATGCCGATCTGGCTGGGCATCGATTGCGGCGGTACTTTCCTGAAGGCCGGTCTTTACGACGAAACGGGCCGGCTGCTTGGTCTTGCTCGGAGCGGTCTGCCGGTGCTCTCCGACGAGCCGGGCTGGGCCGAGCGTGACATGGAGGCGCTCTGGCAAGCCACATGCCGAGTGATCGCCGACGTGCTCGCTCGAAGCGGCGTCGCGTCGGCGACCATCAGCGGCATCGGTATTTCGGCTCAAGGCAAGGGTCTGTTCCTGCTGGATCGCGAGCAACGGCCGCTCGGTCGGGCCATGCTGTCCTCGGATCAGCGAGCACTCGACAAGGTACGCGCATGGCAGCGCGAAGGGCTACCCGAGAAGCTCTATCCGCGCACGTTGCAGACGCTCTGGACCGGTCATCCGGTGTCGCTTCTGCGCTGGCTGAAGGACGAGCGGCCGGCTGTCTACGAGCGCATCGGCAGCATCATGATGGCGCACGACTATTTGCGCTTTCGGCTGACCGGCACGCTGGGCGCCGAGATCACCAATATTTCCGAGAGCAATCTCTACGATATGCGCGCCGGTCGTTACGACGCGGCGCTCGCTGGTCTTTGCGGCATCGACGAGATCATGGAGGCGCTCCCCTCTCCGGTCGGTTCGGCCGAGATCGTGGGCGGGGTCACCATCCAGGCGGCGGCAGACACGGGCCTTGCCGTCGGCACGCCGGTGGTCGGCGGCTTGTTCGACGTCGTTGCCACCAGCCTTGCCGCCGGTATCGGTGACGAGCGGCGGCTCAACGCCGTACTCGGCACTTGGTCGGTGGCAACCGGCGTTACCGATCATGTGGCAGACGGTCTTTCCATTCCGTTCGTCTATGGCCACCACGCCGAGGCCGGGCTTTATATTGTTCATGACGCCAGCCCCACCTCGGCGGCAAATCTCGAATGGCTGGCGGCCCAGTTCGCCGACCGCGACTATGCCGCTATGGACAAGGCGGTGGCGGCGCTTCCCCCCGCCGCGAGCGACGTAATATTCCTGCCTTTCCTTTATGGCTCAAACGCCGGCCTCGGCATGAAGGCTGGCTTTTACGGGTTGCAGGCCCTGCACGGACGCGCCCACCTGCTTCAGGCGGTCTACGAAGGCGTCGTATTCAGCTTCCTGCAGCATCTTGACCGGTTGCGGCAGCGCTTTCCCGACGCAGAAACGTTGCGGGTGACCGGCGGTCCGGCCCGTTCCGAGGTGTGGATGCAGATGCTGGCCGACACGGCCGGCCTGCCGCTTGAATTGCCGGCCGTCGAGGAGACCGGATGTCTTGGCGCTGCCATGGCGGCGGCGGTCGGCACCGGCACCTATCGCGATTTCCGCGCCGCCATGGCCGCCTTCGAGCCGCCGATCACCCGGGTCGAGCCGGTCCCTTCCCGTTTTGCCCCTTACGCCCGAAAGCGCACTGCCTACCGCGAGTTGATCGCAGCCCTCGCCGGCTACGAGGAACGCCTCGCGACGCTCCGCTCCGCGCCATCCCAAGGAACCGCCCCATGACCCGTCCTGCCCTGCAAGTTGCCCTTGATTTCATCGAACTCGACCCCGCGCTCGCCGCTGCAGAGCAGCTGGCCGGCAGCGTCGACATCCTCGAAGCGGGCACGCTCCTTTGCCTTGCCTGTGGCATGGATTCAGTGCGAGCGTTGCGCCGCAATCACCCCGATCACCTGTTGGTGGCTGACTTCAAGGCGGCTGATGCCGGCGAGACGCTCGCTGAGCTGGCTTTCGACGCCGGCGCCAACTGGATGACCGTCGTTTGCGCCGCGCCGTTGCCGACCATGGAGCGGGCACTCGCCGTGGCCGAGGCGCGTGGTGGCGATGTTCAGATCGAGCTGTTCGGTAACTGGACGTTCAAGGATGCCCGTGACTGGCGCCGGCTGGGCATTCGTCAGGCGATCTTCCATCGTGGGCGCGACGCTCAGGCAGCGGGCCAGACTTGGAGCCAGGACGATCTCGACCGTCTGAAGGCGCTCTCCGACATCGGCCTTGAAATGTCGGTGACGGGCGGCATAGCCGCCGCCGACCTGCCGCTCTTCCGCAATATCGCCGCCAAGGTGTTCATTGCCGGGCGCGCTCTTTACGGGGCGACCGATCCTGTCGCCGCCGCCGCCGGCTTCCAACAGGCCATCTCCGATATCTGGGGAGCTTGAGGCCATGCGTCGCCATCCGCTGGGAATCTACGAAAAGGCATTGCCGCCAGGGCTTTCCTGGCCGGAACGGCTGGCACTCGCCAAGGCTTGCGGCTTCGATTTCGTCGAGATGTCCGTCGACGAGAGCGACGCCCGACTTGCTCGCCTGGACTGGAGCGCCGAAGAGCGACTGGCTTTGGTGCGCGCGACGGTCGAGACCGGCATTTCCGTGCCGTCGATGTGCCTGTCCGGTCATCGCCGTTTTCCTTTCGGTAGCCATGATCCAGTCGTTGTCGAGCGCGCGAAAGAGATCATGGAGAAGGCGATCCGCCTTGCCCGCGACTGCGGCATCCGCACGATCCAACTCGCCGGCTACGACGTTTATTACGAAGAGCAGGACGCGGGCACGCTCGCCCGCTTCGAGGCCGGCCTGCAATGGGCGGTGGAAAGGGCGGCGGCGGCGCAGGTGATGCTCGCCGTCGAGATCATGGACACGCCGTTCATCAACTCGATCAGCAAATGGAAGGACTGGGAGGCGCGCATCCGCTCCCCCTGGTTCACTGTTTATCCGGATGTCGGCAATCTCAGCGCCTGGCGCAATGACGTAGCCTCCGAGCTTGAGCTCGGAATCGACCGTATCGCCGCCATTCACCTGAAGGATACGCGGCCGGTGACGGCCGATCATCCCGGCTCGTTCCGAGACGTCCCCTTCGGCGAAGGCTGCGTCGACTTCAGCGGGGTATTCGGCTGGCTCAAGACCTTCGGCTACCGCGGTGCCTTCCTAGTGGAGATGTGGACAGAAAAAGCCGAAGAACCGGTGGCCGAGCTCATTGCCGCCCGACGCTTCATCGAGGCACGCATGCGGGATGCTGGGTTCGCGGCCTGAGGCGTTTCGGGGCGGAAGACACTTGCGCCACGCGGCGCTCACCTCGTTGATGCGGCATTTCTGTGTAGTCGGGTTCGTGGCGCTTTTCTCAAGTTTTGCGGAACGCCTTGACGACGAGTGCGGTCAGCATTCGGAGGTAGGCTTGGTCGACTCTTGCATTGGTTACGATCACGCGCCAGTAAATCATGCTGCCCACCAGGTCGCTGAATAGCTCCGGATCTGCGTCCTGATCGACCTCGCCACGCTCTTTTGCACGGTTGAAGATGTCTGCGGCGCGGCGCCTCCGCTCCGTCTGCAAGCGGCCCCTCACGGCGTGCGCAAGTTCAACATTCCTCAACATCTCCGCGTGAAGGTCCGGCAATATTCGCCGCACAAGCGGGTGCCTTAGCAACCGGCGTAAACTCCGTAGCAGCGTAAGCGTATCCGCCTCGAAAGACCCTGCGTCAACGTAAGCCGTCGCTGGGATTCCCACTGCTTCCAACCGTTCAGTGGCAAGGGCGAGTTTAGAGGGCCAACGGCGGTAGAGCGCGGCCTTGCCCACACCCGCTCTCGCCGCGACCGCCTCCAGACTGAGGGCCCCATATCCGGATCGGGCCCATTCTTCGAAGAAGGCGCGGGTCAGCGCGCGGGTGACCTCTTCCTGCATTACGGCGGCGCCACTGGGCTTCTTTTTTATCGCCTCATGGTCGGAACGCTTGCGTTCCATCGTAGGAACTCCCATTTATCAGAACGGAACGATATCGTTCCATCCAAATGAGGAGTCGTCAATGACCTTGTCCCCTGATGTGCTACCCACCTTTTCCGCCATGTTGCGATCGGCCATTGGCGACCTGCTGGAGCCTTCGGCTGGAAGCTTTTTGGAAATGTTCGCCGAGGACGGCGTGATGGAGTTTCCCTATGCGCCACCAGGTAGCGTGAAAGTTCTACATGGCCGGTCCGCCCTTGCCGATCATCTCAAGAGATTTCCAGAGATCCTGAGCATCGATGGATTTTCCGTTCCGCAGGTCTGGCGTACGGACACTCCGGGGACGGTCATCCTCGAGATGGAGTGTAAAGGGCGTGGTATTAGGACGGGCGAACCTTACGACCAGACCTACATTTCCGTCGTCACCACGAAAGATGGCCGAATCCAGCGATATAAGGACTACTGGAATCCGCTCGTCGTTCTACGTGCCATCGGTGGCTCTGACGCTCTCAAGCAGGTCATGGGAGAGTCCAATCATGCCTAACCCTGCTATCCTGGTCACAGGGGCAACCGGCAAGACGGGGCGTCGTGTCGTGGAATGTCTTGTCCGCATGAAACTGCCGGCAAGGGCAGGTTCGCGCAATCCCGCTCCTGATGGTGTCCACTTCGACTGGAGCCAGTCGGAAACTTGGTCGGCCGCCCTCGACGGTGTCCGAGCGGTTTATCTAGTCGCCCCCTCCGGGGTCACCGATGTCCTTGGCGCAATGAAGCCATTTATCGACCAAGCTGTCGAGGTTGGTGTCGATCGCTTCGTGCTATTGAGCGCATCGAGTTTGCCGGAAGGCGGGCCAATGATGGGTGCGGTTCACGCTTACCTGCGGCAGGCGGCGCCACATTGGACGGTGCTCCGGCCCAGTTGGTTCATGCAGAATTTTTCCGAGCTGCAGCACCAGTCGACAATAAAGGACGAGCGGCGCATTTATTCGGCGACTGCGGATGGGCGTGTCGGATTCATTGAGGTCGGGGACATTGCCTCGGTAGCCGCGCATGCGCTCGCCGATCCAGCGTTCCCCGACGCGGAGTACATTCTCACCGGCCCCGAGACCATGTCTTACAGCGAGGTAGCCGCCGTCATCGGAAAGGTCATCGGAGCCGATGTGCGTTACATTCGCCTGTTGGAGGCGGAGGTTGCCGATCGCTTCCGCTCTATTGGGATTCCCGATGAATATGCCAAACTCTTGGCAGCGATGGATTCAACCATCGCCGACGGCGCGGAGAATCGTGTGACGACCAAGGTCGCGGACATCACAGGACAGCCGCCTCGATCGTTTGAGGCGTTTGCGGCATCCGCTGCCGCGGCGTGGTACCCATAGAGCCGATATCGAGCGATGGTCGGCGCTTTTTGGCCATTCACCTTGTCGAGTTGTGACTCAACTCCGTGCATGCCGTGAGGTCAGTGGCACCCAAACGGCAGATGTCGCGTCGCCATAAGGCCGCGCTTGGCCATCGAGTGCCATGGCGCCGGCATGCGCGGCAACCACCGCATCGAGGCGGTCTTCGAAAGCTTTGAGAGTGCGGCCCCGAGCATCGGCTGGAGGTAAGGCAAGGAAGTCTGAACTGCCGGCAAGCGCACCGTCGAGAGCCACGATGATGGTCGCCCATACCTCGAAAAGTCTGAGACGCCGCTCGGCGAGCGGCAGTCCGCGCCAATACTTGCCGGTGTTGCCAGCCTTGTAGGGCAGGCGATAGGTCGCTCCCAGAAGCTCGATCAGTGCCGGGTGTGGATAGATTTCGATGCGGCAAGGCGGCTGGATAGCGAGGGTTGCGAGCGGATAGCCCGCGGCTAAAAGGCCGGCCTCAAGTGCCTGGCCGACGGCGCCGGGACGGCTGATCGTTGGCGAATGGGTACCAGCGCCTCGGCCCGAATAGGCACGATTGATGGCGTTGTCGGCGGCCCGGCGCGCGAGAATGGGCGCATCCATCATCGGCATGTCCACGGCGACGAGGTCGGGTGCCCGACTGGCGAGGCGGGTAGCGGCAGCGACCAGCGCTGCCGGACCTGATCCCATGCCGTCGCCTGCAAGACCTATGAATTCTTTGAAGGAGGCGGCAACGGCGACCACGCGCCAGACGCCATTGGTTTTGCTCACCACCGCCACGCCGCTCGGATTGGCTGCCGTCCATGCGGCGTCGATACCGAGCACAACCTTCTCAGGTGATGAAGCCGGCATGGTGTCTCACCGGGCGCGGCGAACGACGGGCTCCCGCAAGCATCAGAAAGATGCCTAAAATACTCGCGACGGCGAGGGTCGGCCAAGCGAGCACGGCCAAGCCCCACTCGGTCCAGGCCGCTTCGCCGATCAGCGGCTTCAACACGGCCTCGATGCGATCTACGAAATCGGGGGCAATGAGGGTCAGGCTTCCCGACAGCGGCGTCATCACCACCGTGTCGGCGGCAATCGAAGAGATGCCATCGGAAATCAACGCCACCATGCCGATGGCGAACAGCACCAGCCCCAACACACGCGCAACAAAGGACAGCATAGGACGCGCTCCCCCGACCGATACAAAGCCATCTTGCGGCCTTCGCGTGTTCCGTGCAACGTCAACGATGAGCATTTGTCATGATTTTTTCAGGCTTCGGTTTCACTCCGGGACCGAGGCAGCTATCATCTCAAGCAACGCTTGGAGAGAATCATGCCGGGAGCCACGGCGCCCTCTCTTCGCCTTCTGGGAGCCTACCTGATGCGCATCATCGCCACCGCCTCCGTTATGTCCGTCCTCGCGCTTGCTGCCTGCAGCAGCTACGCGCCGCCGCCACCGCGCATCGCTCCGTTGGCGCCTCAGCCGGTCAACCCCGTGGCAAGCCAGGCGTTGCCGGCTCCGGTGGCCCCTGTCATGTCGCAGCCGACGACCGATATGGCCATGGGCCAGCCGACGGGTCCAGGAGTTGCGCCGGTTAATCCGGCCGTCGCGGCGGATGTCCGCAAGGCCGACCTGATCGGTGGTTGGACGCTCGCTTCGGCCGGCGAGACGTGCCAGCTGTCGATGAATCTTACCACCTGGAGTGGCGGCTATCGCGCATCGACGCGGGGCTGTGTTTCCGACGAGATGAAGGCGATTGGCGCCTGGGACGTCGCTGGCAAGGAAATTCTGCTGAAGGATGCCTCCGGCGCCGTGGTTGCCCGCCTGTATGCCGCGGCTCCCAACCGCTATTCCGGCCAGACCGACGTCAGCAAGCGCGGCGTGCAGTTCTTCCGCGGCTGATAATCGGCATGAACGCCGAGGCCCCGGCCGGCGAGATTGCGCTCTGGTTCGACGGCGAGGTCGCCGGCGGCCGGCTGACGGTCGATGCTGCCCAGCGGCAGGCGGCCATGGCCTTGGATCGGCTGCTCAAAAGGCTTGCTTCTCCGCCTCCACGGCGTCGTCTTCTCGGCCTCATTCCGGTGGGGCCGACCCCGGCGACGCGTGGTCTTTATCTCTGGGGCGGCGTCGGGCGCGGCAAGACACTGCTGATGGACCGGTTCCATGCGGTGGCGCCGGTCGACAAGAAGCGTCGGCAGCATTTTCATGCGTTCATGGCCGACATGCACGAGGCCATTGCTTCGGCGCGCCGGGCAATGGCGGCCGGCGACCCGCGCGATCCCGTTGAAATAGTGGCGCGGACGCTCGCCGATGAGGTAAGCCTTCTTTGCTTCGATGAGTTTTCGGTGACCGACATCGCCGACGCCATGCTGCTCGGCCGCCTGTTTGGGCGCCTGTTCGACCTCGGCCTGACGCTTGTCGCCACCTCGAACGTCAACCCGGATCGTCTTTATTGGAATGGGCTCAACAGGGCGAGCTTCCTGCCTTTCGTTGGCCTCCTGAAGGAACGTTGCGAGATCCTTCATCTCAAGGATGGCGCCGACCATCGGCTTGAGGGGCTTTCGGCGGCCGACGTTTATCTTTCCCCACTTGGTCCGGCCACTGAAGCGGCCGCCGAGCGGCTGTGGGCCGCCCTTTCCACTGGTGGCGAGGATGTTTGCGATCTCCGCGTCAAGGGGCGGCTCGTCCATGTATCGCGCGCGGCCGGCCGGCGCGCCCGGTTCACCTTCGACGAACTCTGCGGCCAGCCGCTTGGTGCAGCCGACTACCGGGCGATCGCCCGCCATTTCGACCTGCTGATGGTGACGGGCGTGCCACGTCTCGTCGATGGCGAGCGGAATCGGGCCAAGCGTTTTATCACCTTGGTCGACGTGCTCTACGACAGCGGCCGAGGATTGGTTCTGACAGCGGATGGCGAGCCGGCCGATCTCTATAGCGCCCCGGAGGGCAACGAGGCCTTCGAGTTCGCCCGGACAGCGTCACGACTTATCGAGATGCGTACGGAGGCCTGGTTGCACCGGGTTGCTCATTGTCCCGACCAGCAACAATCGACTGCATGACGTGCGCGTCAATCACCATATGAAGAAGTAACTCTGTAAAGCGGTCCCATCTTCGTGAAAAGTTGACTTTCCCCGATAGTCTCCCTTGCACGCGACTTGCGATCATTGTAATTCCATGCCGATCGATTTCGATCTAACTAACCTTTACGTAAACGGAAGGTAATAATCAATGGCGCGGAAAAAGATCGCACTCGTTGGCGCTGGCCAGATCGGCGGCACCCTGGCTCTGCTGGCCGGACAGAAGGAACTCGGCGACGTCGTCCTGTTCGACATCATGGATGGCGTGCCTCAGGGCAAGGCTCTGGATCTCGCGGAAACCGCCCCGGTCGAAGGCTTCAATGCCAAGCTTTCCGGCACCAACAGCTATGAGGCGCTCGAAGGCGCCGACGTGGTGATCGTTACCGCCGGCGTGCCGCGCAAGCCCGGCATGAGCCGCGACGACCTCCTCGGCATCAACCTCAAGGTCATGGAGCAGGTCGGCGCTGGCATTGCCAAGTACGCCCCCAAGGCTTTCGTGATCTGCATCACCAATCCGCTCGACGCCATGGTCTGGGCGCTGCAGAAGTTCTCGGGTCTGCCGGCCCATATGGTCGTCGGCATGGCCGGCGTGCTGGATTCGGCTCGTTTCCGCTATTTCCTGTCGGATGAGTTCGGCGTTTCGGTCGAAGACGTCCATGCCATGACCCTCGGTGGCCACGGCGACGACATGGTTCCGCTCATCCGCTATTCGACGGTCGGCGGCGTGCCGCTGCCCGAGCTGGTGAAGATGGGCTGGACCACCCAGGAGAAGCTCGATGCGATCGTCGAGCGTACCCGCAAGGGCGGTGGTGAGATCGTTGCTCTGTTGAAGACCGGTTCGGCCTTCTATGCTCCGGCCGCGTCCGCCATCTCCATGGCGGAGTCCTATCTCAAGGACAAGAAGCGCATTCTGCCGGTAGCTTCCTACCTCAAGGGCGAATACGGCGTCAGCGACACTTACGTCGGCGTGCCCGCCATGATTGGCGCCGGTGGCGTCGAGAAGATCGTCGACCTGGAGCTGTCGGCTGAAGAGAAGGCCGGCTTCGAGAAGTCGGTTGCCTCGGTCAAGGGTCTGATCGAAGCCTGTAAGACCATCGCTCCGGCGCTGGCCTGATCATCTGAAAATATGGCCGGGCCGCCAAACGGCGACCCGGCCTTTTCGTCTCTGGCGAATCCATCCGCATTTTCACTCAGTCCGCCTCTCTTCCCCACTCCCAAGCCAAGGACTTCCGGATGAACATCCACGAATACCAGGCAAAGGCCCTGCTCAAGGGGTTCGGCGCGCCTGTCGCCGCTGGTGTGCCCGTCTTTTCCGCCGACGAGGCCGAGGCGGCTGCAAGGTCTCTCCCCGGACCGCTCTGGGTCGTGAAAAGTCAGATCCATGCTGGTGGTCGTGGCAAGGGTCGGTTCAAGGAAGCCTCCGCTGGCGACAAGGGTGGCGTTCGCCTTGCCCGTTCCGTGGATGAGGTTGTGGAATTCGCGCGCCAGATGCTGGGTGCGACTCTGGTCACCAAACAGACCGGCCCGGCCGGCAAGCAGGTGAACCGCCTCTATATCGAGGACGGCGCCGATATCGCCCGCGAGCTTTACTGTTCGCTGCTGGTCGATCGCGCGGTCGGTCGTGTCGCCTTCGTCGTCTCCACCGAAGGCGGTATGGACATTGAGACGGTCGCCCACGATACGCCGGAGAAGATCATCACTGTCGCCATCGATCCCGAGGCCGGTGTTGTTGCCTCCGATGTCGCGGCCATCGTTTCCGCGCTGAAGTTGGATGGCGCCGCGGCCAAGGACGCCGAAACCTTGTTCCCGCTGCTTTATCGGGCCTTCGTCGACAAGGACATCAGCCTCCTCGAGATCAATCCGTTGATCGTCTTGAAGGACGGCCATCTGCGCGTTCTCGACGCCAAGGTGTCCTTCGATGGCAACGCGCTCTTCCGCCACTCGGATGTCGAGGCGCTACGCGACCTCACCGAGGAGGATGAGAAGGAAATCGAGGCGCACAAGCACGACCTCGCCTACGTTGCGCTCGCCGGCAATATCGGCTGCATGGTCAACGGCGCCGGCCTTGCCATGGCCACCATGGACATCATCAAGCTCTATGGCGCCGAACCGGCCAATTTTCTCGATGTTGGCGGTGGCGCGTCCCGTGAGAAGGTGACCGCGGCCTTCAAGATCATCACCGCCGACCCCGCCGTGAAGGGCATTCTGATCAACATCTTCGGCGGCATCATGAAGTGTGATGTCATCGCCGAGGGCGTCATCGCCGCCGTGCGCGAGGTTGGCCTCAAGGTCCCCTTGGTCGTTCGTCTCGAGGGCACCAACGTTGCCCTCGGCAAGAAGATCATCGCCGACAGCGGCCTCGATGTTATCGCCGCTGACGATCTAGACGATGCCGCCCGTAAGATTGTCGCCGCCGTGAAGGGAGCCTGACGCGATGTCCATTCTCGTCAATAAGGACACCAAGGTCATCGTCCAGGGTCTGACCGGCAAGACCGGTACGTTCCACACCGAGCAGGCCCTCGGCTACTACGGCACGCAGATGGTCGCCGGCGTCACCCCTGGCAAGGGCGGGTCCACCTGGGAGGGTACGCTGCCCGACGGCCGCAAGGCGGTTCTGCCGGTGTTCGACACCGTCGCCGAAGCGCGCGAGAAGACCGGCGCCAACGCCTCCGTCGTTTACGTGCCGCCCAAGGCCGCCGGCGCTTCGATCATCGAGGCGATCGACGCCGAGATGCCGCTGATCGTCACCATCACCGAGGGCATTCCCGTGCTCGACATGGTGAAGGTGAAGGCCCGGCTCGACCGTTCGGGATCGCGTCTGCTCGGCCCCAACTGTCCCGGCGTGCTGACGCCCGGCGAATGCAAGATCGGCATCATGCCCGGCTCCATCTTCCGCAGGGGTTCGGTCGGTATCGTATCGCGTTCGGGAACTCTGACCTACGAAGCGGTGTTCCAGACGACCAACGAAGGCCTCGGCCAGACTACCGCCGTCGGAATCGGCGGTGATCCTGTGAAGGGTACCGAGTTCATCGATGTGCTGGAACTGTTCCTGGCCGACCCCGAGACGAAGTCGATCGTCATGATCGGCGAGATCGGCGGCTCGGCCGAGGAAGCTGCCGCGCAGTTCCTCAAGGACGAGGCCAAGCGCGGCCGCATGAAGCCGATGGTCGGCTTCATTGCCGGTCGTACGGCGCCGCCGGGCCGCACCATGGGTCACGCCGGTGCGGTGATCTCCGGTGGCAAGGGAGGGGCCGAAGACAAGATCGACGCCATGCAGGCGGCCGGTATCGTCGTATCGCCGTCGCCGGCTCAGCTCGGTCGGACCCTTAGCGAGCGGTTGAAGGGCTAAGGCAGTCGCCTTTCCATCTGTGGCCATGACTTGAAGCCGCGAACGCGACTTCCGGCCCCAGCAAAGCCCGTGAGAGAAGCGCCAAAGCCAGGGCCGGCGATCCGCCGGTACCTGAGACAAACAACAGAGGCCAAGCATTCGCCGGAATGCGGTTGCTTGGTCATCGATATCCACGGCGAAGCGATCCTGCTGTCGCCGGAACGCGAGGACGGAGCGGACGGCTCCGAAACGCACATGGCACGGCAGAACGACAACGACGCTTTCGCCGGAACCTCGTTCCTCTACGGTGGCAACGCCACCTATATCGAGGCGCTTGAGGCCCGCTACCTCGCCGACCCCGCCTCGGTCGATCCCGAATGGCGGGAGTTTTTCGACGCTTTGTCCGAGCCGGCGGTGGCGCGCGGAGCGCGGAGCGCAAGCTGGACCCGTTCGGACTGGCCGCCTAAGGTCAACGGCGAGCTGGTCTCCGCTCTCGATGGCAACTGGCCGGAGGCCAGCAAGATCCTCGAGAAGAAGATCGAGGCAAAGGCCCAGCCAGCCGGCATCAGTGCTCAGGAACTCAGGCAGGCGACGCTCGATTCGGTGCGCGCCATCATGATGATCCGCGCCTACCGCATGCGCGGCCATCTCCACGCCGACCTCGATCCGATCGGCGTTGCCAAGAAGCTCGACCACGAGGAACTGCACCCGACGAGCTACGGCTTCACCGAGGCCGATATGGACCGGCCAATCTTCATCGACCACGTGCTTGGCCTCGAATACGCCACCGTGCGGCAGATGATCGATATTCTTAAGCGGACCTACTGCGGCACCATCGGTTACGAGTTCATGCATATCTCCTCGCCCGAGGAGAAGGCGTGGGTCCAGGAGCGCATCGAAGGGCCGGACAAGCAGATCGAATTCACCGATAACGGCAAGAAGGCCATTCTCAACAAGCTGGTGGAGGCCGAGGGCTTCGAGAAGTTCCTCGACGTCAAGTATACCGGCACCAAGCGGTTCGGTCTCGATGGTGGCGAGAGTCTCATTCCGGCGCTCGAACAGATCATCAAGCGGGGCGGCAATCTCGGCGTCAAGGAAATCGTTCTTGGCATGCCCCACCGTGGCCGCCTCAACGTGCTGACGCAGGTGATGGCCAAGCCGCACCGGGCGCTGTTCCACGAATTCAAGGGGGGCTCCTACGCCCCTGACGACGTCGAGGGCTCCGGCGACGTCAAGTACCACCTTGGTGCCTCCTCGGATCGCGAGTTCGACGGCAACAAGGTGCACCTCAGCCTGACGCCCAACCCGTCGCACCTTGAGATCGTCAACCCGGTTGTGCTCGGCAAAGTACGCGCCAAGCAGGATGTATCGGCCACCGTTTGGGAAGGCGACATCATTCCGCTGCGCGAGCGCGTCAAGGTGCTGCCGCTGCTCCTGCACGGCGACGCTGCCTTCGCCGGCCAGGGCGTCATCGCCGAGTGCTTCGGCCTCAGCCAGTTGCGCGGTCACCGTGTGGGCGGTTCGATCCACTTCATCGTCAACAACCAGATCGGTTTTACCACCAACCCCCACTTCTCGCGTTCGTCGCCCTATCCCTCCGACGTTGCCAAGATGGTCGAGGCGCCGATCCTGCACGTCAACGGCGACGATCCCGAGGCGGTGGTCTATGCCGCCAAGGTGGCCATCGACTATCGGCAGAAATTCCAGAAGCCCGTCGTGGTCGACATGATCTGCTATCGCCGGTACGGCCACAACGAGGGCGACGAACCGGGCTTTACCCAGCCGCTCATGTATTCGAAGATTCGCGGCCATGCGACGACGCTGCAGATCTACGCCAAGAAGTTGATCGACGAGGGGGTGATCACCCAAGACGAAGTGATCGGCATGCAGGCTGCCTTCCGACAGAAGCTCGATCAGGAATACGAGGCGGGCCAAGCCTACAAGCCGAACAAAGCCGATTGGCTCGACGGTGCCTGGGCCGGCCTCAAGGTCGCCGACAGCTTCGACGAACAACGGCGCGGCCAATCAGGCGTCAACATCGAGACGCTCAAGGAGATCGGCCTCAAGATCAACACGGTGCCGGCGACCTTCAACGTCCATCGGACCATCCAGCGCTTCCTCGATGCCCGCAAGAAGGCGATCGATACAGGCGAGGGCATCGACTGGGCGTTGGGCGAATCGCTGGCCTTTGGCTCGCTTGCTCTCGGTGGCCACAAGATCCGCCTTTCGGGTCAGGACTGCGAGCGCGGCACCTTCAGCCAGCGTCATAGCGTGCTCTATGACCAGGAGACGGAAGCGCGCTACATCCCGCTTGCCAACCTGTCACCGGAGCAGGCGCCTTTCGAGGTCGTCAATTCCATGCTCTCGGAAGAGGCGGTTCTCGGTTTTGAGTATGGCTATTCGCTAGCCCGCCCCAACGCACTCATCCTCTGGGAGGCGCAGTTCGGCGACTTCGCCAATGGCGCCCAGGTCGTGTTCGACCAGTTCATCTCCGGTGGCGAACGCAAGTGGCTGAGGATGTCGGGTCTCGTCTGCCTGCTGCCGCACGGCTACGAAGGGCAGGGGCCCGAGCATTCGTCTGCTCGCCTTGAGCGCTGGCTGCAGCTCTGCGCCGAGGACAACATGCAGGTCGCCAACTGCACGACGCCGGCCAACTATTTCCACATTCTCCGGCGCCAGCTGACACGCGATTTCCGCAAGCCGCTGATCCTGATGACGCCGAAGTCGCTGCTGCGCCACAAGCGGGCAGTGTCCAAGCTCGCCGACATGGGGGCCGAAACCTCGTTCCACCGGTTGCTTTGGGATCACGCCGAATCGGATCCGGAGACGGTAACGGTGCGCCTCAAGCCCGACGCGGAAATCCGACGCGTCGTGATGTGTACCGGCAAGGTCTACTACGACCTTCTCGAGGAGCGCGAGAAGCGCGGCATCGATGACGTTTATCTCTTGCGCGTCGAGCAGCTCTATCCCTTCCCAGCCAAGGCACTGGTCAACGAGCTTTCGCGCTTCCCCAACGCCGAGCACGTTTGGTGTCAGGAAGAGCCCAAGAACATGGGTGCCTGGACCTTCGCCGACCCTTATCTCGAATGGGTCCTGAAACAGATCGGCGCCAAGATTCCGCGTGCCCGCTATGCCGGCCGGGCGCCGTCGGCAGCTACCGCCACTGGCCTGATGTCCAAACATCTCGCCCAGCTCGCCGCCTTCCTCGACGAGGCGCTCGGCTAACCGGCTTTCGAGGCGGCCATCCGGCCGCCTCCATCCCCTTCGCATCTGGAGAGAAGCTCAAATGGGCAACGAGATCCGCGTCCCGACGCTCGGCGAATCGGTGACAGAGGCGACCATCGGCCGCTGGTTCAAGAAAATTGGCGATGCCGTTAAGGCCGACGAGCCTCTGGTCGAGCTTGAGACCGACAAGGTGACCATCGAGGTGCCGGCGTCGGCCGACGGCACGCTTTCCGAAATTTTGGTCGAAGCTGGCGAGACCGTCGGCGTCGGTGCCCTGCTGGGTTCGCTTGGCGCCGCGTCCGAGGCCGCCCAGCCGTCGAAGGCGGCCGAACCGGTCAAGCCGGCAAAGGCAGCGGAATCCGCTGCTCCTGCCAAGGCGGCCGAGCCGGTCAAGGCAGTCGCACCGGTGCCGCCGTCACCGGCCGCCGCCCGCGTCATGGCCGAAACCGGTACGAGCGTGGAGAGCGGTTCCGGTAAACGCGGCCAGGTGTTGAAGGAAGACGTGCTGGCGGCCGCTGCTGCCATTCGCACCGCCGCTCCAGCGCCCGCCGCTCCGTCGGCGCCCCGCGCTCCGGTTGGCGCCGCTGACGCCAGCCGCGAAGAGCGGGTCCGGATGAGCAAGCTGCGCCAGACCATCGCCCGTCGCCTCAAGGAAGCGCAGAACGCCGCTGCCATGCTCACCACCTTCAATGAGGTGGACATGACCGGCGTGATGGCGCTGCGGTCATCCTACAAGGACCTTTTCGAGAAGAAGCACGGCGTCAAGCTCGGCTTCATGGGCTTCTTTGTGAAGGCCGTGGTGCAGGCGCTGAAGGAAATCCCGGCGGTCAACGCCGAGATCGACGGCGAGGATCTTGTCTACAAGAACTACTACCACGTCGGTGTCGCCGTCGGCACGGACAAGGGCCTCGTCGTACCGGTGGTGCGTGACGCTGACCAGCTTTCCATCGCCGGCATCGAGAAGAAGATCGGCGAATATGGCAAGCGCGCCCGCGATGGCCTCCTGCGCATCGAAGAGATGCAGGGTGGCACCTTCACCATCTCCAACGGTGGCGTCTATGGCTCGCTGATGTCGACCCCGATCCTCAACGCGCCGCAGTCGGGTATTCTCGGCATGCACAAGATCCAGGAGCGGCCGATGGTCGTCGGCGGCAAGATTGAGATCCGGCCGATGATGTATCTGGCGCTGTCCTACGATCACCGCGTCATCGACGGCAAGGAGGCGGTAACCTTCCTCGTCCGGGTCAAGGAGAATCTCGAGGAGCCGCAGCGGCTCGTTCTCGATCTCTAGCTCCCGCAGCGGGGTACACTTGACCGACCCTCCCTCCCAGGCGGAGGGAGGCGGTCTGTCAGCCACCACTATCGTGGCCTTCCGAAGAGTGCGTTCGCGGTCATCGAAAGGAAGCCGATGTCTCCTTATCTCGGGGAACTTGCCAGCCTCATGGCGGTCTTCTCCTTTGCCATCGTGGCGCCCGGAGCAGACACTGCCATGGTGATGCGGCAAAGCCTCATGCACGGGAGGCGAGCCGGCATTCTGACCGCCTTCGGTGTCGGTACGTCTCTGTTGTTTCACCTGACCTATACGATCCTGGGGTTGGGGCTGATCGTTTCGCAGTCCCTGCTGCTGTTCTCCGTGGTCAAGTGGGCAGGCGCCGCCTATCTGACCTACATGGGGGTGATGGCACTCAGGGCACCGGCCCCGACATTGCCCGAGGCCGGCACCAACGAGGTGATCGCGCCGATGAGCGACGCCCGTGCCTTTGGGCTGGGCTTCGTGACCAATGCCCTCAATCCCAAGCCGATATTGTTTTTCCTGTCCCTGTTCTCGGCGCTGGTCAGCCACGAAACACCGGCGTTGGTGAAGGGGGCCTATGGGCTGGTGATGGCCACCTGCCTGATTCTCTGGTTCTCTGCCGTTTCCTGTTTCTTGACCATGCCCAAGGTGAGGAGCGCCTTTGCGCGCGCCGGCCTTTGGATCAACCGCGTGACCGGTGCCGTCTTTATCGCTTTTGGCGTCCGTCTGGCCCTGTCGCGGGCCGAGTGATTGATGGCGCGTAACTGAATACAGGCCGCCGCAGCCTCAAAGGAGTGCTTCCATGTCCTTCGATCTCGTTGTCATCGGTACCGGTCCCGGCGGCTATGTGGCAGCCATTCGCGCCGCCCAACTCGGCATGAACGTCGCCGTGGTTGAGAAACGGGCGAGCCACGGCGGCACCTGCCTCAACGTTGGCTGCATTCCCTCCAAGGCGCTCTTGTACGCCTCCGAGATGTTTCATGAGGCCGGCCACGTGTTCGCCAAGCTCGGTGTGAAGGTCGGGGCACCCGAACTCGATCTTCCGGCGATGATGGGCCACAAGGACGCCACCGTGCGGGGCAATGTCCAGGGCATCGATTTCCTGTTCAAGAAGAATAAGATCACCGTCCATCGCGGCACCGGCCGCATCGTCGCGACCGGCAAGGTGGAGGTTACCGCCGAAGGCGGCGAGACGACGGTCATCGAGACGAGGAGCATTCTGATTGCCACCGGCTCTGATGTGGCAGGCCTGCCCGGCATCACCGTCGATGAGAAGACCGTGGTATCCTCGACCGGTGCGCTGTCGCTCGAAAAGGTACCCGAGCATCTGGTGGTGATCGGTGCCGGCGTCATTGGCCTGGAGCTCGGCTCGGTGTGGCAGCGTCTGGGGGCTCGCGTCACGGTCATCGAATATCTCGACCGCATCCTTCCGGGGATCGATGGTGAGGTTGCCAAGGCTTTTCAGAGGCTGCTTGAGCGTCAGGGCTTCGCTTTCAAACTCGGGCGTAAGGTGACCGGTGTCGACGGCGGCACGGTGAGCTTTGAGCCAGCAGCCGGCGGCGAGACCGAAACGGTTACCGCCGACGTGGTGCTGGTCGCAGTTGGCCGCAAACCCTTTACCGAAGGTCTTGGTCTCACTGAGATCGGCGTGAAGCTGGACGCAAAGGGGCGCGTCGAGATCGATGGCCATTACGCCACGAACGTGCCGGGCATCTACGCTATCGGCGACGTGATTGCCGGGCCGATGCTTGCCCATAAGGCTGAGGACGAAGGCATCGCGGTCGCCGAGCTCTTGGCCGGCAAGGCGGGGCACGTCAATTACGATGTCATTCCGGCGGTGGTCTACACCTCTCCGGAAGTCGCCGCCATCGGCCGGACTGAGGAAGACCTGAAGGCCGCCGGGGTACCCTACAAGGTCGGCAAGTTCAGCTTCCTTGCCAATGGCCGCGCCAAGTCGATTCTGAAGACCGATGGCTTCGTCAAGATACTGGCACATGCCGATACCGATCGGGTTCTCGGTGTCCATATCATTGGGCCGGGCGCTGGCGAGGCGATCGCCGAGGCGGCGGTGCTGATGGAGTTCTCCGGTTCGGCCGAAGATCTCGCTCGGACCTGCCACGCCCATCCGACATTGTCGGAAGCGATGAAAGAAGCGGCGCTGGCCGTCGACAAGCGGGCGATCCACGCCTGAAGGATCAGCGACGGCGCCGGTCGACCACCGTGAACAGACCGACGCCGCCAACCACCAGCGCCGTACCGAGGAGGTCGACGCTGCGCAACGGTTCGCCGAGGATCAGTACGGCGAGAAACAGCGTCACCACTGGCGATAGCGTGCCAATTGTGGAGTTGGCGGCGGCCGAAATGCGCGACAGCGCCGCGCTCATCAGGAAGCTCGGCAGCACCGTCGCGCCGATGGCCAGCGTCACCGCGAGCGCAAAGGCTCGCCCGGACACCAAGAGCGCCGACAGCGGGTGGGTCGCCAGAAACATCAAAAGCACCACCGCCGCCGCGCCAGTCATCGCGACGGAGGTGAAAAGCGGCGCCCCCAGGATGGCGATGCTGCCGCCAGCGAGCAGTTGGTAGAGCGCAAAGGAGACGGCAGCGGCCAGCACCCAGAGGGTGCCGACGACGATATCGCCACCGCTTGTCTCAAAATCGGCAAGAAAAACGACGGCGAGACCAAGATAGGCGATGCCGAAGGCTGTGATCGGCTTCCAGCGCAACGGCACGCGGAACAAGACCGCGCCGAGCAGCAATACGAACAGCGGATACGTGAAAAGAATCAGGCGTTCGAATTGCGGTGTCAGGGTTTCGAGGCCCTTGAAGTCCGCATAGGACGAGAACCAATAGCCGATCATCCCGATCAGCAGCGCCTTGATATAGGCAGGCATTGGAACCGCTATTTGGCGCTTTCGGGTATAGGCGATGAAGCCGACGGCGACGTAGATGGGCACGGAAAGGCCCATCCGGAGAGCGAGCAGCGTCACCGTATCCACGCCCTCGGCGAAGGCGAGCTTGATAAGGATACCTTTGGCGGCAAAGAGCACGGCGCCTAGGGCAGCAAATCCATAGCCGATCCAGAGCGGACTGGCTGAGGGAGCGGAAGAGGTTTTCAAGAGGCAGCGGCCCGGAGGGCTCCCGGCAGATTGGTGAGGCGGCAAGCCTTAAGCCATTCGGCAGAGCGAGGAAAGCCAGCTGACGAAACGATCACGGTCTCAGGCGCGCGGATGCGCCCCCTTCCAGGCGGCCACCAGCCGTTCAGCATCGACAGATGTATAAACCTGGGTCGTCGACAGATTGGCATGGCCAAGGAGCTCCTGAATGGTGCGGAGGTCGCCGCCGGAGCCCAGAAGATGTGTAGCGAAGGAATGTCGAAGCGCGTGCGGCGTCGCCGTCTCGGGGAGACCAAGTGCGCCACGTAGCCGCTGAAGGGCAAGCTGGATGATGCGGGGCGACAGCGGTCCGCCCTTTACACCACGGAACAGGGGCTCGTCCGGCGCAAGGCGGAAAGGCGCCAGCCGAACATAGGCGGCGACTGCGCGCCCGACCGCCGGCAACACTGGCACAAGACGCGTCTTGCCGCCCTTGCCGGTAACACGCAGGGCTCCGCCTGCCTCGGATGGCGCCTCGGCGGCAGTCAGCGCCAGAGCCTCGGAAATGCGCAGACCGGCGCCATAGAGCAGAGCCAGCACCGCGCTGTCTCGGGCAGCGACCCAGGGCTCCTCAGCGAGAGTGCCGGCGTCGGCTACGACCGATAGGGCATCGGCGATGCCAAGCGGCCTTGGCAGGCGGCGTGGTGCCTTCGGCGCCCCGACGGCGGCGACAGCGGCGCTGGTCGTCTCCCCTCGCTTTTCAAGGAAGCGAATCAGCGAGCGGATGCCTGAGAGGCTGCGAGCAAGGCTTGGCGCCGCGAGGCCATCGCGTCGCCTGCGAGCGAGAAAGGCGCGATAGTCGGCTGGCGAAAGCCGGCTGAGGTCGGCAATGGTTGGTGGCGCGCCGAGGTGGCCGGTCAGAAAGCGGACGAAGTCATCCACGTCACGGCCGTACGCCTCGTCGGTCCGTGGACTGAGACGTCGAAGGTCGGCCAGTCCGCGCCGCCACTCAGTGACGGCGGCGGCGAGGTCGGGCGCCATGATGATGAGAGGAGCGGCTTCTGTCATCGGTCCATGCTTTCGGCTCGAACTGTCGGCCGAAAAGCTGAATGGCCGATGAACGCCGACCTCAGGGTCGGTTCAAGGGACTGAGTGTAGAAAGGTCCTCATGATAGCCCGACGGCGGAAAAATCGGCGGGTTCGCGCTCCAAGGAGGGCCGCGTCATGCTTCACAGGCGTCTTCTCACTACCCTTGCCGCCTCTCTCGCGGTGGCACTGATCGCCGCAGCCGGCCTGGCCGGTAGCGCATCGAACGCGGCAGCCGACGGCTTCTACTTTGGCTATAACGACGGTCCGCGCATGCCGCCTCCGCCCCCGCGCTGGGGTTGGGGCCCGCCGCCCCCGCCCCCCGGACCGGCCTGGGGCGCGCCTGCATGGGGACCTCCGGGACGTGGCTGGGGACCACCCCCGCCGATGTGCCGGCCGCGTTGGGTCGATAGACCGATTGTCGATCCCTGGGGTCGTGTCGTCCGCTATCAGCGCGTGCAGGTCATGGATTGCGGTCCACGCCACCACCGCTGGTGATGGCTGGCGGCTGATTTTACGGCGTGACGATGGCCGCATCGCCGTCGGATATGACGTCGATTACCTCGAACCCGCCACCCCGATTATAGGTGTGAAGACCTGAGAGGGGTGGCGCTGGCCGCAGCGCCATCAGCTTCGTTTCGGCATAGCCGCCGGCGTCGAGCCGGTCGACGCGGGCAAAGCCGAGGCCGGCACCATAGCCGCCGACGCTATCCTGGAAGGGACGAACGACGCTGGTTCCCAATGAGAACATCCGGCCGGCCGGTCTTGCCGAGGAGACGTCCACTTTGGCCGGCCCGGAGAACAGGGGGGCCCACTGCCCGGTCAGGTGCTCGGCAGCAAATATGGCCAGGCCGTCCCAGCTTGAGCCCCAGTGCGGACGCACAGTGCCAAAAAGATAACAGCGGCCATCTGCTCGGAAAAGCGTGGCATCGCCGAGATCGATGTCGTCGATCAGTACCGCCGCCCTTTCCCAATGGTCAGGGAAATTGACGGCGCGCCACAGTTCGACCTTGCGGCGGCCGGAACTCTCCGGAATCATGTAAAGAGCCCCGTCTTCTTCGAAGACGAAAGGATAGGACAGATGGCAGTCCGTCTCGATCACCGGCCGAGGCGTACCTACAGGGCCATTGGCTCCAAGCTCGACCGCCGAGATGAGGCCCTTTTCGGTGGCAAAGGGAAATTCTTCTACGAAAAGAACGGTTCGGCCGCCGTAGCGCACCACGAAAGGGTCGGCGTAAAAGCGTCCTCCATCGTCGCTTAGCCGTCGCCAACGGCGACCGGCAATTGCCGGTAGCGCGCCGTCGCCCGTTTCATCGGTTCTCCAAGCCACCGCCCAGTTGGGTGGCGTGCGCACGAGACGCTCAAGGCGGGCGGCAAGAGAGCGCGCGAAGGCAGCCGCGGCGAAGAGTGCCGGCTGACCACGTCGGTGCGGCGATGGCTCGGCTTCGACGCGCGGCAACGTCAGGCTACCGAGCGTGGCGCCAGCTGCCAGCCGACCGGCGGCCAACGTCAACATCTCGATGGCTCGACCGGCGGCGATCGTCATGCCTGAGCCGAGCTGCCGCCGGTCCTCGACAGCGACGTGCCAACGGCCGGCCAGGCGTTGTTCACCATTCACGACGGCGATCAGATCAATGAACGGTTCCTCACCGGCCATGATGGCGTTCGCGGCGCCGGCGGCAACGCCGAATCCACCCACGGTAATCAGCAGTCGGTCGCCGGTGGTCTCCGCCGAGGCCGCCAGATCTATGACGATATCAGCATCCGCGGTGCCGATTGGCAGGTTGAGTGCGGAGAGCGACAACCGGTCAAGCGGTCCACTGCGCGGTCGCCGGAAGGCGAGGGCCTCGAAGGCAAGGCAAAGATCGAGAAGGCCAGCCGGCGGGGGGCCGGCCACCATGGCAATCGCGCCACTGGCACCCGAGGCAGTCAGAACGTCGGCGATAGCCTTAGCTTGCCAGCGCCGGAAATCAGTGGAATCGATCAGAAACGAGACGCGCATGCGGCCCTCCCCCGCCGATGCTGCCACGACGATATCTTCTGCCGCGCGTCCGCGCCGCGCCGCCACCCCGATCTGACAGAAGCTGGCCAGGCGGCGGCCCGACGGTGGCGCCGGTGATCAATTCGGCGCCAAACTCCACCAGGATGCAGGACCGCACCGGCTTTGGAATCATCAGCCGCGATTCCATAATCGCCAGGGCCGACTTGGCGAGGTGTTCATAGCCGACATTGATCGTTGCCAGATCGGTGGGCCGCATCTCCCGGATGCCGTCGCAGCCGATCACCGACACGTCGTCCGGTACCTTGAGGCCGGCTGCCAATAGCGCCTTTAACGCGCCCTCGGCCAACGGGTCGGAGAGGCAGAAAATAGCCGTCGCACCATCGAGGCCAATAGATTCACGGAGTCGCGACGCAACCGCCGCCTCGCCTGCCTCAACTCCATCTTCACCTGCGATAATTGCCTCCGCCGCGGTGAGGCCCAGAATATCGATCGTTTCGACGAATCCGGCGCGCCGGATTGTCAGATGGTCGCGGCCGGCCGTGCCCAGCACCAGCATGCGGTTATGTCCCGCCGCGACGAGATGCCGCACCGCCATGCTGGCAGCAAAAGCATTGGCTGGCACCACGGCGTCGGCTCGGCGCAATTGTTCCTCACCATTCATAATGACCAGCGACAGACCGGTCTTGACGAGTTCGCTGAGGTCGAGCCTACCACTGCTGCTCATCACGACGACACCACTGGCCTTTTCGGCTCTGGCGATCTTTTCAATGTCATGAACGTCGATGCCATTACCGTCGGAAACGGATGTGGCGATCTTCAGCGACCGGCGCTCGCATTCCTTCTCAAAGCCTTGGTAAAGAGCTCGGTTGCGGAAGGCAGCATCCCCCGACATCATGAACCCACTGTCGAAGGCCACCACCACGCGCTCCATGGTCGCGATGGTCGCCTTGGCCCGCCGTTGGTCGAGATAGCCAAGCTCGCGGGCGACGGCCAGCACGCGGTCGCGCACCTCGCGGCTGATCGAGGCGGTTCCATTGAGGACATGCGACACGGTGCTGACGGCAACGCCCGCTTCCCTGGCGATATCGCGAACCCCGACTTTCATCGAACTCTTTCCGCGCCGCCCGTGTGACATCGGTCGGGCGATCCAAAGCCAAAAAACAATGCCGGCAAAGGCCGGCAAGGGCCTTTGTGACCAGACATTTTTGTAACTTTCGTTTCTGACAGCTCTTTCATCAACCGATTTGGCCGGCAGATGCAAGACCAGCAGCGGCGGATGGTGGCAATTTCACCAAACGGTCGTTTTCGAGGTAAACGCCTTGATGCAAATCACTCCGATTCACCTTTTCCAGTGACGGGGGCCGGTCCCCCCGCCTTTTCGAGGCGATAGCGGAAGTCGCAGCGATGGCCGCCCTCCATGATCGTCTCGGTGCGATCAAGACGCATGGCCGGATTGTAACCCTCGCAGAAGGCGGCATCGCGATTGCACGAGAGCAGCGCGCCGATCTCGGCCAGCCCCATTTCCTTGTAGGTTTCGGCATAGCGGCAGCGGGTGACATCGTAGGAGAACCGGTCAGGTCCGACCTCTCTCACCTCGATCGTCAGAGCATCTTCCGCCGTCCAGGCGGGCAGGATGGCCTCGAAGTCGGTGAAATCCGGCATGTGGCCAAGCTCAGCGCGGCATTTTTCGCCGTGGGCGATCGCCGCCTTTCGGATGGCGGCATCGATGGCCTCGCGCGCCGGGCCTGTGCCGAAGCGGGTCGTGAGTTCGCGAAAGAGGTGACCGACGATCTCCGCCTCAATGCGGCGACGTTCGATGATGGGCATCGTCATGGCGTGTCTCCTATGCGGTCCAAGGCTAACCCGATCGACGATCATCGAAAAGCGATGTCTTGCCAGTCAGAAAGGGAAACGGAAAGCAGAAGCCGCGGCGAGGAAGCCAAAGCCGAGGACCTGTTAGCGATCATGGCGGAAAACTGGAAGGGCTTTGGTCCTCGGGAAGGCTGTGCTATGAGAGCCCGACGAAGGACCGGCGGTGCCCTCAAGCTTGGCTGCGGCCGGTTCCGCGCCGGAAACGGCATGGCCGACCGGCGTTCCGCGAGCAAAGGTCGAAACTCCCCGTGAACTGGATCAACAACGTCGTCCGCCCGAAAATCCGCTCCCTCTGGTCCGCCAAGCGCGACGTGCCCGAGAATCTTTGGGTAAAGTGCCCGGAGACCGGCGAGATGGTTTTCCATCGCGACCTCGAAGCCAATCAGTGGGTGATCCCCAACTCCGGCTATCACATGCGCATGCCGCCGAAGGAACGCTTCGTGCAGCTGTTCGATGGCGGCGAGTACGAGGCGATTCCGACGCCGAGCGTGACGCAGGATCCTCTCAAGTTCCGCGATGAGAAGCGCTACGTCGATCGCTTGCGCGATTCGCGCGCCAAGACCGGTAACGATGATGCCATATTGGTCGGAGCTGGTCGGGTCGAGGGTAACGCCGTGGTTGCCGCCGTGCAGGATTTCGACTTCATGGGCGGCTCGCTCGGGACCGCGGCCGGTGAGGCGATCATCCGTGGTGTCGAGGAGGCCGTGGCCCGTTCGGCTGCCTTCGTCATGTTCACCGCTTCCGGCGGCGCCCGCATGCAGGAGGGTATCCTGTCGCTAATGCAGATGCCGCGCACCACGGTGGCCGTCGAGATGCTGCGGGAGGCGGGCCTGCCCTATATCGTCGTGCTCACCAATCCGACGCTTGGCGGTGTCACGGCCTCCTATGCCATGTTGGGCGACGTTCACATCGCCGAGCCGGGCGCGCTGATCGGTTTTGCCGGCCCGCGCGTCATCGAGCAGACCATTCGTGAGAAGCTGCCGGAGGGCTTCCAGCGCGCCGAATATCTTCACGAGCATGGCATGGTCGACCTTGTGGTACACCGCCATCAGATGCGCGCCACTATCGGCCGCTTCGTCCGCCTGCTCACCCATTCCAAGGGTACGGCGCTCATTTCGGCCTGACGGGCGACGACGTCGATATCACGATCCCCCGCGCCGCCATTACGGCGGCGCGTTCCATTTGGGCGCCTTGCCCGCAGCCGGACGTCTGCCATGGAAACGCCGCTCGACATCATCGACCGCCTTGGCGCGCGTTGGCCGAAGGGCTTTGATCTTTCGCTCGGCCGTATCCGCCGCCTGCTCGACGCGCTCGGCAACCCCGAACGCCGTCTGCCGCCCGTCTTCCACGTCGCCGGCACCAACGGTAAGGGATCGACTGTGGCCTTTCTTCGGGCGATCCTGGAAGCCGACGGGCTACGGGTGCACGCCGACACATCGCCGCATCTCGTTCGCTACAACGAGCGTTTCCGCCTCGCCGATAGTTCCGGCGCCTCGAGCTTCGTCGGTGACGATGCCCTGGCTGATGCGCTTTCCCGCACAGAGAAAGCCAACGGCGACGAGGCAATTACTTTGTTCGAGTTGCTCACCGCAGCTGGTTTTCTTCTGTTCGCCGAGCGGCCGGCCGACGCTTTGTTGCTGGAGGTTGGCCTTGGTGGCCGGTTCGATTCCACCAACGTCGTCGATCATCCGGCAGTCTCGATCATCACCTCGATTTCGCTGGATCATCAGGCCCATCTCGGAGACACAGTCGAGAAGATCGCCTTCGAGAAGGCCGGCATCATCAAAGCCGGCGCGCCGGTGGTGTTGTCGCCCAATCCGGACGGTGTCGTCGCCGTGATCGAACGTGTGGCCTCGGAAGTTCGCGCCGGTTCGATGATGATCGGCGGTCAGGAGTGGACGGCCTTCGAAGAGCACGGTCGCCTGGTGTTCCAGGATGTCGACGGTCTGCTCGATTTGCCGCGGCCGCGCCTTCCCGGCCGTCACCAGATCGCCAACGCCGGTGCGGCCATTGCCGCTGTGCGGGCGGCCGGCTTTCGAGTGGGGCATGATGCCTTCGAGCGCGGCATGGAACGCGTGGAGTGGCCGGCGCGACTGCAACGACTGACCACCGGCGCCATTGTCGACGCCGCCCCGGAAGGCTCGGAGATCTGGCTCGACGGTGGACACAATCCCGGCGCCGGCGAGGTGATCGCTTCGGCAATGGCAGATCTCGAGGAGCGCGTTGCCCGGCCGCTGGTGCTCGTTGCCGGCATGCTCGTGACCAAGGATCCGGCTGGCTTCTTCGAGGCTTTCGCCGGCCTTGCTCGCCGCGTTTATACGGTGCCTATCCGTGGATCGGACTCGGCGCGCGACCCCCAGGCGCTTGCCGCCGAGGCGCGCGGGGCTGGCGTTACAGCCATGGCGACCAGCGGGGTTACCGCCGCCCTTTCCCATCTCCGCGAAACGTGGTCGGGACCAGCCCCGCGCATCCTGATCTGCGGCTCGCTTTATCTCGCCGGTGAAGTGCTGGCCGACAACGGCACACCGCCAACCTGATGACGGGATGATCAAACCCGTTCCTGTCGCTCGGCAAGCTTCACGATGTGCACCATGAGCGCCGTGGCGTAGAGGGGCGTCAGGATATTAACGATGGGTATGGCAAGCAGCAGCGCTATTGAAAGGCCGCCCAGCATAACCTTGCCGGAATGGACGCCTCGGAGCGCGCGCGCTGCCTCCGGCGAGCGAAAGCGCATCGCGACCTGTTCGAAATATTCTCTTCCCAGCAGATAGGCATTAACGACCAGGAAGACGGGTACGTTGAGGCCTGGCAGGAAGAGCAGCGGCAGCATCGCGATGTTGACCAGCACCACCAAGGCGGTAAACCGTAACGCCAAGATGAGGCTGGTCATCAGCGGCTGCGATACGCCCGGCCGGTCGGCAGGATAGCGCGTCCGTTCTACGACTTCCGCCACCTCGTCGGCGTAAAGACCGGCGAACAGTGCCGCCACCGGAGCGACCAGAAACCCGAGGCCGACGAACAGAACAAGGCCAACCAGCCAATCGACTGCTGTCCGCCAGTCTTCCGGCAGTGCTGTTGCAAAGTGTTCGGCCGCCGCGAAGGTACCGATCCAGACCACGGCGAGCAATGCGAGCGTTAAGCCAATGGACTTCAAAAGCACGGCCCGGAAGGGCGGTGTAGGTATGTCGCGCAGGGCGAACAAGACGGCATTCAACATTCTGCGAATTTCTCCTTCAAATGCCGTATTGGCGCGGCTTGTCGGTCAGTTGGGAATGGTCTACGCCAAATGGAAGAGCTGTCCGCGTCGACGCAGGACCAAGGAGACTTTTTCAGATGAGCCTCGACTTCGATGTGCTGACTATCGGCAATGCCATCGTCGACATTCTCTCTCCCGCTGAAGAAGACATGTTGGTGAGGCTTGGTGTCACCAAAAGCATGATGCGGTTGATCGACGCTGAGGAGGCCGAGCGTATCTACGACATGATGGGCCCTGCGGTCGAGGCGTCCGGCGGCTCGGCGGCCAACACGGCGGCCGGCGTTGCCTCCTTCGGTGGGCGCGCCGCCTATATCGGCAAGGTGGCGACCGACGCCTTCGGCGAAGTTTTCACCCACGATATCCGCTCGCAGGGCGTGCATTTCGAGACGCGGCCGCTTTTTGACGGCGCCCCCACTGCTCGCTGCATGATTTTGATCACGCCCGACAGTGAGCGGACCATGAACACCTATCTCGGCGCGTGTCATCATCTCACCGTCGATGACATCGAAGAAAAGATAGTGGCCGCTGCCCGCTATACCTATCTCGAGGGCTTCCTGTGGGATCCGCCGGAAGCCAAGAAGGCCTTCCGCAAGGCGGCGGCCATTGCGCATGCTCATGGCCGTCTTGCCTCCATCAGCTTGTCGGACAGCTTCTGTGTCGATCGTTTTCGCGCCGAATTCCTCGAGCTGATGCGTTCTGGCACCGTGGATCTCGTCTTCGCCAATAAGGAAGAGGCCAAGGCGCTTTACGAAACGCATGACCTTGATACCGCGGTCGCCTGCCTCCGGCGCGACTGCAAGGCAGCGGCGGTGACGCTGGGTGCCGACGGCGCGCTGGCCTTCGACGGCGATGAGTTGGTGTCGGCGCCTGCGTCGCAGGTGGATGAGTTGGTGGATATGACCGGTGCCGGCGATCAATTCGCCGCCGGCTTCCTCTACGCGCGTTCCCGCAACCTGCCACTCGTCGAAGCGACCCGGTTGGGTTGCCTTGCTGGTAGCGAGTGCGTCGGCCATATCGGTCCACGCCCGGCCGTCAGTCTTGCCCAGCTTGCTCGCGACAATGGTCTGAAATTGCCGGTCTGAATTCAATGAAGTTGAAGCCGCGTCAGCGGCTTCCGGTACCTGAGGCAAAAGTCTCACAACATCGACGGCAACACGCGGTCGGGCAGGTGATGCTCGTCCATGAAGGCGCGGATGTTGACGATCACCTTTTCCCCCATCTCGATGCGGCTCTCGATGGTAGCCGAACCCATGTGGGGCAGCAGCAGCGCACGACCGCATTTGACGAGCTTCGGACTGATCGCCGGCTCCTGCTCGTAGACGTCGAGGCCGGCGCCAGCCAGCTCGCCAGCGATCAGCATGCGCGTCAGGGCCGCCTCGTCGACGATCTCGCCACGAGCGGTGTTGATGAGATAGGCATCCGAGCGCATCAGCTTCAGTCGACGCGCCGACAGAAGATGGTAGGTCGCCGGCGTGTGCGGGCAATGGACGGTCACGATGTCCATGCGATTCAGCATTTGGTCGAGGCTTTCGCACCAGGTGGCTGCGAGCTTGTCCTCGATCTCCGGCGGCAGGCGATGGCGGTTGTGGTAGAAGACCGACAGGCCGAAGGCTTCGGCGCGGCGAGCGACGGCCTGACCGATGCGCCCCATGCCGACGATACCGAGCTTCTTGCCCCGCAGACGGTTACCGAGCATGCCGGTGGGCGACCAGCCCTGCCATTCGCCAGCCTGAAGCGCTCGCATGCCATCGGCCATGTGACGCGGCACGGCGAGGATCAGCGCCATGGTCATGTCGGCGGTGTCCTCGGTGAGCACGCCGGGTGTGTTGGTCACGGCAATGCCGCGCTCTGTCGCCTTGATCACGTCGATGTTGTCGACGCCATTGCCGAAATTGGCAATCAGCTTCAAGCCCTGGCCGGCCTGCCCGATGACGCCGCTATCGACGCGATCGGTAACGGTCGGCACCAGCACGTCGGCGATTCGGCTCGCCTCGACCAGTTCGGCCTGGGTCATCGGTCGATCGGTCGGATTGAGGCGGACGTTGAACAGCTCGCCCATGCGCGCCTCGACGACGTCGGGCAGCTTGCGCGTCACCACCACCAAAGGCTTTTTGCCGACCATATTGGTTTTCGTCCTTCCTCAAGGCTGCCGACGGGCAACAGCCTGTCGCGGCAAGTGTCGGCCAGCCGCTTCCGGGCGTCAATCCGGCGGAGGTCCGATCCGCGATCATTCCTTGCGCGGCGGCGTTGACGCAACGTTAACTTCGACCGGCAACCATTGTAGCGAGTGCCGCTTTTGTCAGCGGCGGGTGTTTTAGGCATGGAAGGTGGGGCAACGATGGGGGCGGCGAGGCTAAAGGCGGCGATCATTCTGGCCGCGGGGCTGCTGCTTGCGAGTCCCTCGCTGGCTCAAAACATGACCGTCGGCAGCTCTGGCCTGCCAGTGCCGCGTTTCGTCAGCCTGAAATCGGACTCCGTCAACGTCCGCCAGGGACCATCACGAGACCAGGCGGTGGTATGGCGCTATGTGCGCGCCGGCATGCCAGTGGAGATCACCCAGGAATTCGAGAACTGGCGGCGCATTCGTGATTTCGAAGGTGGCGAGGGTTGGGTGTTCCATTCGCTCCTGTCGGGCACGCGCACGGCCATCGTTGCACCCTGGGCCGCCGACAAGACGCTGATCGACCTGCATGCCAGTCCCGACGATGCAAGCCGGGTGACCGCGCACGTCGAGCCGAAGGTGCAGGCGCCGGTCGAGAAATGCGACGGCACCTGGTGTCGGCTCGACGGCAAAGGCTTTTCCGGCTGGATCGCCCAGGGGTCTCTCTGGGGCGTCTATCCGGATGAGAAGTTCTGATTCCCTAAAAATGTGATTCGATGGCGTCCCACACCAGAGCCGCCACATCGGGGCCGCCCAGCCGTCGAATCGCTCGTATGCCTGTCGGCGACGTCACGTTGATCTCGGTCAGCTTGTCACCGATGACATCGATGCCGACGAAGATCAGTCCGCGATCGCTGAGTTCCGCCCCGATCGCTTCGCAGATCTCGAGGTCGCGCTTGCTCACCTCGGTGGTGGCCGCCGCTCCACCCCGCACCATGTTGGAGCGAAGGTCGCCCTCGGCAGGCACGCGGTTGACCAGACCAGCGAACTTGCCGTCGACGAGGATGATGCGCTTGTCGCCAGCGCGGACGGCCGGCAGGTAGCGTTGGGCGATGAACGGATCGCGCGACTGCGTCAGGAATAGCTCGAGGAAGGCACTGAAATTGTCGTCGTCGGGCTTCACGTGGTAGACGCCCTGGCCGCCGGCGCCGTAGAGCGGCTTCAGCACGATATCGCCGAACTCGGCGCGGAAGGCCCTGATCTCGTCCGGATCACGCGTGATGATCGTCTCCGGCATCAGCTCGGGATAGTTCATCACCAATAGCTTTTCAGGCGCGTCGCGCACCTCTGCCGGGTCGTTGACCACCAGCGTCGAGGGATGGATGCGCTCTAGCAGGTAGGTCGTGGAAAGGTAGGCCATATCGAAGGGCGGATCCTGGCGGAGCAGCACCACATCGAGCGTCGACAGGTCGGTCTTTTCCGGCGAACCCAGCGTGAAGTGATTGCCAGGCTCGTCACGCACCACCACCGGCTCGATCGGCGCTGTGACCTGACCCGAACGCAGCGTCAGCTTGTCGGGCGTGTAGTGGAAGAGACTATGCCCCCGCTTCTGCGCCTCCAGCATCAGCGCGAAGGTGGAATCGCCAGCGAGGCGGATCGAGGCGATATGGTCCATCTGGACGGCGACGGAAAGGCTCATGGCAACAACTCGTCTTCGGGAAGGGACGCTGCCGTTTATGGGCGGCTTCCGGCTGCCGCGCAACGGGAAAGCACTTCACGAAAAAGCGTTTTCGATATGGTGCGGCCAGCGGTGGGGGCGCACCACGACGAGGTCGAAGCGCAGCGTGAAATTGATGAACTGTGGATGCCGAGACAGATAAAGATCGGCCGCCGCCTCGATGCGGCGATAGCCTTCGGCGGCGATCGCCTCAAGACCAGCCTCGAGAGATGGGCGCGCCTTCACTTCGACGAAGGCCAGGACGTCTCCCCGTCGCGCGACGATGTCGATCTCGCCGATCGGTGTCCGGTAGCGCGTCGCCAGCACGCGGTAGCCTTTGAGGCGCAACATCCAGGCAGCCATGCCTTCCGCCACCAGGCCACGGGCGTGTCCGGCCCGGCGATCGGCGTTCATCAGCTCCTCTCGAGCGCAAGACGCGCGCCGAGGCCGATGAGAAGCGATCCAGCCGCCCGCCGCAGCCATGGACCGAGCGATGGCGAGGCGCGAAGGCTGGACAGAATGCCGCTGGCACCGACGACGGCGACGACATCGGCGACCGAGAACATCACATTGGTGATCGCTCCCAAAACGAGGAACTGCAGCCACAGCGGCGTACCGGCGTCGGCGCTGACGAACTGCGGCAGGAAGGCGAGGAAGAAAATCGCGGTCTTGGGATTGAGCAACTCAACGAAGATGCTCTGGATGAAAGCGTATCGGGGCTCGCGCAAGTTGGTGTCCCCTTCAGATTCGGCGGCGCGACCGACTACGAGGCGCCATCCCATGAGGACGAGATAAGCGGCGCCGACCAGCTTCACCATCGTGTAGAGGAGGGGAACCGCGTGAAACAGCACCGACAAGCCCATTGTCGCCGCCAGTACGTGGGCATAGCCACCGACGTGCACACCGAGGGCAGCCATCAGGCCTGCTCTCCGACCACCGGCCAGCGTCCGTGCGGCGGCATAAAGCATCGCCGGTCCGGGAACGAAGGCAAACAACGCCGTCGACACGAAAAAGGTGATTAAGAGATCGATCGGTGGCATCGAAAATCTCCGGTTGGATCAGGTATCCGAGTCGGCATCGTCCGAATCGCCACCGGCGTCGATGACTGCCTTCAGCTTCAAAGCCAAAGCGTAAACGTCCCTACGAGGCCGGCCGGTGGCCTTCGCCACCTCGGCGGCGGCCTGGCCGGCGCCCTTGGTTTCGAGCGCGGCGGAAAGCAGCGCCTCGATATCCGCTTCACCTGCCTCCTCGCCCAGCGGCGCACCGACCACCAGCACGATCTCGCCGCGTGGTGGATCGGACTCGGCGCTGGCCGCAAGCTCCGACAGCGTACCGCGCCGCACCTCTTCGAAGCGCTTGGTCAGTTCACGGCAGAGCGCCGCCGGCCGGTCGCCGCCCAGCACCTCGGCCATATCGGTAAGCGTCTCGGCCGCCCGATGTGGCGATTCGTAGACGACGAGCGTCGCCGGCACGGAGCGAAATTCACCGAGCCGATTGCGGCGGGCACCCGCCTTGTGCGGCAGGAAGCCTAGGAACAGGAACGTGTCTGTTGGCAGACCGGCGGCCACCAGGGCTGACAGGATGGCCGAGGCGCCAGGGATTGGGATCACCCGGATACCCTCGGCAATCGCCTCCTCAACCAGCTTGTAGCCGGGGTCGGAGATCAACGGGGTTCCGGCGTCGGAGACCAGCGCGAGACGCATTCCGCCGCGGAGCATGGCGAGAAGGCGCGGACGCTCGCGAACGGCGTTATGCTCGTGATAAATGGCGAGCGGCTTGCGAATGCCGTAGCGGTCGAGGAGAACGGCGGTGACGCGGCTATCCTCGCAAACGATCAGGTCGGCGCCGCCCAGCACGTCGAGTGCCCGCAGCGACATGTCCGAAAGATTGCCGATCGGTGTCGCCACCGGATAAAGGCCTGGCTCGATCGGTTTGCCGGCGAAGACGGTGCCGTCAATTGCGTAGCCCGTTGTGCTGGCCTTGTCGCCCGCCTCAGTCATGATGATTACCGTTTCTCTTTCGCCACGAAATCGGCGGCGATGCGCAGGTCGCGGATCGGCCGCACCGCGGCAATCGACGCCTCGTAGCTCGGATGCGCCTTGAAGGCGTCGAGCGCGTCGGCGTCGGTGAATTCGCCGTAGACCACAAAATCGACTTCGTTGCCGAGGCTGTCGAGCTTCAGGTTCTCGCCGACCTCGAGAAGGAGGGCGTGTGGATTGGCTTCGAGCAGGCGGAGACCGCCCAGCACGCGCTCCCGATCGGCGGCCGAACGGACGGAAAAGTAGACGATGTGTCTGATCATGGAATTTCCTTGCCGGCGCCCCAAAGTCATATTTTCTAGCTCCCAAAACCACACTTCGGCGGGAAAATCGAGCCACCCTGGCCGATTCCTGGCCTCTCCACCGGTAAATGGTACGTAAGGAGTTGCATCTATGGCCGTTTGTCATTGAAATGGCGCGGATGCTTTTGCGGCGGAAGGTAAGACGATGACCCGTGACGATGGCTGGGTTGCGAATGACGCGGCCGATATGGCCGTGTCCCCGGAGACGAGTGACCAATGCGTGGGAACGACGGTCGGTCTGAGCCGGCGTTTCGCGCTGCTTCTGTTGGGGGGCGCGGCGCTCGCTGCCTGCTCGCCGACGAGCCGGCCGAGTGGTGGCGATACGCTTCTGCCGCCTCCGACCGGACCGGCCGTGTCGGGTGAAGTGCTCGGTAGCGGCACGGTGCGCGTGGCGCTGCTCCTGCCTAAGACGGCACCTGGCAATGGTGCCGCGCTGGCGGTCGCCATGCAGAATGCCGCCACGCTTGGCCTCAATGACTTTTCCGGCAATGACCTCACCATATTGGTAAAGGACACCGGCGGCACCGCGGAGGGAGCCGCGGAGGCGGCACGCCAGGCAATCTCCGAGGGCGCCGAGCTGATCATCGGCCCGATCTTCGCCGCTGAGGTGGGAGGCGTCGGCCCTGTGGCGCGCGCGGCCAACGTGCCGGTGATGGCCTTTTCTTCCGATCCGTCCGTGGCAGCGGCCGGCGTGTATATCCTCGGCCTTCTGGTCGATGGTCAGGTGCGCCGCGTCGTTGCCGAGGCGGCCAAGTCTGGTCGCAAATCGATCGCTGCCATCATGTCGCAGAGCGCTTTCGGCAACCTCGCCGAGGCGGCGTTGCGCCAGGAGGCTGGTCGCTATGGTATGCGCGTCGTCGCCGTCCAACGATTTCCCGCTGGCGGAGAGGCGCAGGCGGCCGCGGCGATCGTCGCCATTGCCTCCCAGATCGACTGCATTCTGCTGCCCGAAGGTGCTGGCGTGGCGCCAACCATCGCCCGGTCGCTGCGGACGGCCGGCGTCGATCTCGCCCGCATCAAGTTGCTGGGAACCGGCGTCTGGAACGATCCCACCGTCTACAATGACCCGTCGCTCACCGGCGGCTGGTTTCCCTCGCCGGAGGTGTCCGGCTTCTCGGCTTTCGCCAGCCACTACCGTTCGACCTATGGCAACGAGCCGCCATTTACGGCCTCGCTCGCCTATGACGCGGTGGTACTGGCCGCCAGCCTCGTCAAGACCGCCGGTACCCAGCGCTTCCAGCTCTCGGTCATCACCAATCCCGAGGGGTTCCTATCGTCGATCAACGGTCTGTTCCGCTTCAACGCCGTTGGCACCAACGACCGTGGCCTCGCCGTCTACGAAGTGACGGGTTCGACACCGTCGCTGGTTTCCGCCGCTCCGCGCGCCTTCACGGGTGCCTGACGGCAAGTCCTCCTTTCCGACAGGGGCAAGCGGCGGCTTCGGCCGCCGTCCTCGTTAGGTTGTTGGCATGATGTCCCCATTCCTTATCAAGATCTGCGGTCTCTCCACGCCGGAAAGTCTGGAATGGGCGCTATCCGCTGGCGCCGATCTGGTCGGCTTCGTCCATTTTGAGAAGAGCCCGCGTCATCTCTCGGTGGAGTCCGCCGCCGCGCTGGCCCGTCGGGTTGATGGTCGAGCGAAGACTGTCGTGCTGACGGTCAACGCCGACGATGACCTCCTTGGTCATCTCGTTGCGACGATTGCACCGGACTTCGTTCAGCTGCATGGCCGCGAAAGCCCGGAGCGGGTTGCCGAGGTGCGCAAGCGCTTCGGCCGACCGGTGATCAAAGCTCTTGGCATCGGTGCCGCCGAAGACGTCGCTGCTGCCCTTGCGTATGCCGATGTCGCCGATCTCCTCCTCTACGACGCCAAGCCGCCGAAGGACGCGAGCCGGCCCGGCGGGCTGGGGGTGACTTTCGACTGGTCGCTGTTGGAGGGAGCGCCGACGCCCTTCTTGCTTTCCGGCGGGCTTGACCCTACCAACGTTGGCGATGCGGTAGGCCGAGTGCGGCCCCCGGGGGTCGACGTATCTTCGGGTGTCGAGAGCGCACCGGGCCAAAAAGACGAAGCCCGCATCCGTGCCTTTGTGGCGGCGGCGCGCGCAGCGAGTGAAGAGGGACAACGATGAGCGAGGCGACGACGCCGAATTCCTTCCGCACCGGTCCGGACGAGCGCGGCCATTTCGGCATTTTCGGCGGCCGCTACGTCGCCGAGACGTTGATGCCGCTGATCCTGGAGCTCGACCAGGCCTATGAGGCAGCCAAGGCCGATCCGGCCTTTCATGCCGAACTTGAGGGGCTGAACGCTACCTATACCGGCCGACCCAGCCCGCTTTATTTCGCCGAACGGCTTTCCGCCCACCTCGGCGGCGCCAAGATCTATCTGAAGCGCGAAGAGCTCAACCACACGGGCAGTCACAAGATCAATAACTGCCTCGGTCAGATCCTGCTTGCCCGCCGCATGGGCAAGACCCGGATCATCGCCGAGACCGGCGCTGGCCAGCATGGCGTCGCGTCGGCCACAGTTTGCGCCCGCTTCGGCTACCCGTGCGAGGTCTACATGGGGGCTACCGACGTCGAGCGGCAGAAGCCCAACGTCTTCCGCATGGAGCTTCTGGGCGCGCAGGTGCATCCGGTCACCGCCGGCAACGGCACGCTGAAAGACGCCATGAACGAAGCGTTGCGCGACTGGGTGACCAACGTCGAGACGACCTACTACATGATCGGCACCGCCGCCGGCCCGCATCCCTATCCGACGATGGTGCGTGATTTTCAGTCGGTCATCGGCAACGAGACCCGCGAGCAAATCCTCGCCGTTGAAGGCCGCCTGCCCGACCTCATCATCGCGGCTGTGGGTGGCGGTTCCAACGCCATCGGCATCTTCCATCCCTTCCTCGACGATCCGGACGTCCGCATCGTCGGCGTTGAGGCGGGTGGTCACGGCATGAACGTCTACAACGGCCATGCCGCTTCGTTGAATGGTGGCAAGCCCGGCGTGCTGCACGGCAACCGCACCTATCTCCTGCAAGACGACGACGGCCAGATCCTCGAGGGACACTCGATATCGGCCGGCCTTGATTATCCCGGCATCGGCCCTGAGCATTCCTGGCTGAACGACACGGGACGCGTCACCTACGTGCCCGCCACCGACCAGGAGGCGCTCGACGCCTTCCAGACGCTGACCAAGGTCGAGGGCATCATCCCGGCTCTGGAAAGTGCCCACGCCGTTGCCGAGGCGATCAAGCGCGCGCCGAAGATGGGCAAGGACGAGATTATCGTCGTCAACCTTTCCGGCCGAGGCGACAAGGACGTCTTTACCGTCGGCAAGATCCTGGGAGTCGACCTGTGAGTTCCCTTCCCGTTACCCGTATCGACGTCCGCCTCGCAAAGCTCAGGGACGAGGGCCGGGCGGCGCTGGTCACCTTCGTTACCGCCGGCGACCCCGATCCCGAGACTTCGCTGTCCATCTTGAAGGCGCTGCCCGGTGCCGGCGCCGACATCATCGAGTTCGGCATGCCCTTCTCCGACCCGATGGCTGAGGGGCCGCCGATCCAGGCGGCCGACATACGAGCGCTCGCCGCCGGCCAGACCATGGTGAAGACGCTCGAGCAGGTGCGTGCTTTTCGGCAGGGTGACGGCGAAACGCCCGTCGTGCTGATGGGGTACTACAATCCCATTTACATTTACGGCGTCGAACGCTTCGTCTCCGACGCCAAGGCGGCCGGCGTCGATGGTCTGATCGTCGTCGACCTGCCGCCGGAAGAGGACGAGGAACTGTGCCTGCCGGCGATCAAGGCCGGTATCAGTTTCATCCGCCTGGCGACGCCGACGTCGGATGACAGGCGCCTGCCGGTGTTGATGAGGAATTCCTCGGGCTTTGTCTATTACGTCTCGGTGCTTGGCGTCACCGGCGTCAAATCGGCCGCGGCCGGCGATGTCGCCACGGCGGTTGCCCGTATCAAGGCGCATACGCCGCTGCCGGTGATGGTCGGCTTCGGCGTCAAGACGGGTGAGCAGGCGGCGGCCATTGCCGCTCACGCCGATGGCGTGGTGGTCGGCTCCGCATTGGTCAACGCGGTGCGCGATTCGCTCAAGGACGGCAAGGCGACGACCGCCACGGTCAGCGCCATCACCGATCTCGTTGCCGATCTGGCGGCCGGCGTGCGGCGCGGGCGGGCGTAGTCATCGGCGGGCATGGCCCCGCAATGGCGGCATAGGGGACGGGCGGCTGTCCGTCGTCTCTTGGTTTGAAGCTGGGAAGGGCGAGCGACAGCCCATCGAGATACCGTTGGCGCTAGTCGACAGGGGATAGGGTGTCATCTGGCGAGACCAGAGTCGGCCGGCCCAATGTCGCCGGAAGGATACTGTTCTCCCCTCCCGACCCCTCGAATGAGCAGATCAGGAAGGTTGCGACGGATCACGGTGAGACGGCGTCCTGACGTCCGCCATGCCTCTTGCCGAATCGCGAACGACCAGAAGGGGTTCCAGCTTGAGGTCGCTAGCGGGAGGATGTCCTTCGATCATCGACATGATCTGTTTCAGGACGACCTCGCCGGTCGCTTCGCTGCAGACGTCGACAGTCGTCAACGACGGCCAGACATAGCGGCTGGTTGGAATGTTGTCGATGCCGGCAAAGGCTACGTCTTCAGGAATGCGGAATCCCAGCGCCCGTGCTTCGGCCATCAATCCGATGGCGACAAGATCGTTGCAGCCGATGACCGCCTGAGGCCGATCCGCCCTGAGTAGGATCCGTGCGGCCACTCGTTCGCCTGCTTCGCTCGTCGGCTCCTCGGCATCAAACTCCATGAGTTGGACACCGGCTGCGTCAAAGACGCGATGCAAGCCAAGCAGGCGCTCCGCGTTCCAGGCGGCGCGCGGGTAGCCCACATAGCCAACGCGGGTGAAGCCCTGCTGGACGATGTAGCCGGCGAGCAGCGATGCAACTTCAATGCTGTCCATGCCGACCGTCACGACGTCGCTGCGCTCCGGCTGTCCGAGAAAGGCTACCGGCTTGTCGAGCTCGGCCAACCAGTCGACCACGTCTTTGGGAATGCGCGAGCTGACGATCAGCCCGTCGGTGCGCAGCACCAACGCTTCGAGCCGCTGGCGCGCCCAGGCAATGCTCTCCTCCATGTCGACCACAAGGAGATTGTAACCATTGGCTAGCGCCACGCGGTTGGCCCCCTTCACGACGTTGGCGTAGTGGGGGTTCGAAATGTCCATGACCGCCAAACCGATGGCGGCGGTCCGACCGGTGACCATGCTGCGCGCCGCCGGATTCTGGCTATAGCCAAGCGCTTCGATGGCCAGACGCAGTTTTTCCTCGACGGGCCGGGTAAAGGACTGCTGGCCGTTGACGTATTTCGAAACGGTAGCAATCGACACGCCCGCCGCTGCTGCAACATCCCGGATCGTGGCTTTCTTTCGCAGTGTCATTTGAAGGTAAACGGTTTCTCTCTAGCCACATCTTTTTACACTGCACGGCTCTTCCGCGCAACAGTCGATACATGCCATTCCACGCCTTCCCGATTGAATAGGCGGAAACAGATCGAGAAAGCGGCGGTTTGGTCAACTCCGACGCTGACACACGGCAGGGAAACCACGTTCAAAATCGAGTTAAACGTTTACTTGAAATCCCAAAAAGGCCGACATATAGTCCTCCCGCCCATCCAGGAGGCCCATCGACATGGCGTAGCGGTAATTGCCATGCGACGCGGAGCGGGATGGCGGAATTTGGAGGAGACCAATGAAGACGATCTATCGGGTTGCATCCGCGGCCCTGATGAGTGCGACCTTCGCCTCGGCGGCCCATTCTGCTGAAGCGCTCAAGGTCTGGATGCGCTACGGCGACAACGAGAAGCTCGTGCTGGAGGAGATCACCAAGGACTTCACCAGCAAAACGGGCATTCCCGTTGATCTGTTTCTGGCCAACACCGATTTCGAGACTCGCCTTGCGCGCGCCGCCGTCGGCGGGACGTTGCCCGATTTGATCGTCAATGATGCGACCATGATGGGCCAGCTGCTCGACATGGGCATCGCCAAGGAGATTGATCGCGCCGCTCTCAAGGGTGGCGACGAACTCTACGATGTGGCCTGGCAGAGCGTGCAGGCGCCGGATGGCAAATATTACGGCGTTCCGACGTCGGCGCAGGCGTTCGCCGTCTATATCCGCAAGGATTGGCGTGAGAAACTCGGCTATGACGTTCCCAAGACCTGGGAAGATCTGTTCAAGCTCGCCAAGGCCTTCACCGAGGATGATCCGGACGGTGACGGCAAGGCGGACACTTACGGCTATGTCATGCCGCTGTCGGGGACGCGTGGCTACGCGACCTGGTTCCTGTCCGATCTGATCTGGCAGGCGGGCGGCGATTTCATGAAAAAGCAAGGCGAAGGCTACGTCTCGTCACTTGGCACGCCCGAAGTTGCCAAGGCTGTATCGTTTGCCCGCGACTTCGTTTGCAAGGGCTATGCCCAGCCGTCGGCCATCACGGCCACAACGGGCGACGCCACGCCGGTGTTCGCGTCCGGTCAGGCCGGTATCTATCGTTCCGGTCCCTATCATCTGGCACCCTTTAGCAAGGAGCCCGGCCGCGACGTGATCGAAGTCGTCCCTCCGCCGGCTGGCCCGGCCGGACAGGTCGAGCTGGCCGAAGGCGAAGCCGCCTTCATCATGGCCTCCACCACGCAGGAAGATGCCGCCAAGGCGTTCATCGAGTATCTGATCTCCCAGGAAGGCCAGAAGACCGGCATGGCGGTCGGTATTCAGTCCAGCCCGATCGTTCGTCTTTCGATCAACAAGAATGTCGATGTTACCAAGGTCCAGCCGGATGCCGCCTGGGGCACCTTCTCCCAGCTCTATGCCTCCAGTGGACGCTATTTCCCGCGCGTTCCCAACTGGAAGCCGATCCGCCAGATGACCGCCGACGGATTCAACACGATCCTGTCGGACTGCGCCTCTGACATTCCATCCGGGCTGTCCGCCATTGATGTGGCGGTCAACGAGGAGCTTGGAAAGCAGGGCGTACTCGCCAAGTAACATCCGGCCAGCGCATTGGCCGCTTCTGCTGGCATTGTCCCGCCGGACGATGCCAGCAGATTTCGAACGGCATGAGGATGATGACATGACCCTTGATTCGAAGCGCTGGAGATGGACCGTTCCATGGCTGTTTCTAGCGCCCGCGCTGCTGTTCTTCACTTGGTTCAAGTTCGTCCCGATCATCCGCGGCCTCTACATGAGCTTCTTCAAGGTGAAGTTCACGGGGGCGGACCAATGGGTGGGATTGGCCAATTTCCAACACGCGGTATCCGACACCGCCCTGCACGCCGCCACCATGCACACGTTGATCTATGTGGTGTCGACGACGATCATCGGCGGACTGCTGGCTTTTGCCGTGGCTCTGATGCTGCAGAGCCAGGCGCTGCATGTCCGAATCATCCGAACGGCGATCTTCTTTCCTGCCGTCACCTCGGTCGCCATCCTCGCCGAGATTTGGCGCATTCTCTTCTATCCGGCGTCCACCGGCGTCGTGAACAGCATTCTGGGCCTGTTCGGCGCCGGCCCGGAAGGCTTCATGTCCGATCCCAACCAGGCCCTGTTCGTGGTGGTCCTGCTCCAGGTCTGGAAAAATGTGCCCTACAACATGGTGATTTTCATCGCCGGGCTCGCTGGCATCAATCGTGAGCTCTACGACGCGGCCGACGTCGACGGCGCCAGTGCCATGCGCAAGCTCTGGCACGTGACCGTGCCTGGCCTCGTGCCGGCCTTCTCCGTCGTCATCATGCTATCGCTCATCCGGGGCTTTCGGGTGTTCACCGAGGTGTACACGACCACTGGCGGCGGCCCCGCCGGTGCCACCGAGACGATCATGACCAACATCTTCAAGACCGGTTTCGAACGGCTCGACTATGGCTATGCCGCTGCCGTTTCGTTCCTGCTCTTCGCCTTCACGGTGTTCCTGACGATCGCGCACCTGTTCATCAAGAACCGCTTTGTCCGCACCTAGGGAGGGGCCGATGAAAACCACCTTCGTGCAGAAGCTTGCCCGTGGCGTTATCTACGCCCTTCTGGTCATCGTCTTCTGCGGTCCGTTCTGGGGCATTCTCGCCACCGCCTTCAACAAGGCCACGGTGCAGCCCGGCGAACTCGTGCTATGGCCGAGCCAAGCAACGCTGGAACACTTCATCTACGCCTGGGTGAAGGTAAAGGCCTGGCTCTATCTGTTCAACTCTTTGGTCGTGGTCATCATCGGGACTGTTTTGCAGACACTGGTGAGTGCGCTAGCCGCCTACGCGCTTGCGCGCAAGAAATTTCGCGGCGCGGTCCTCGTCAATCTCGCCATTCTCTCGACGATGATGTTGCCCGACGAGGTGATCTCGATCCCGCTTTACCTTATTTTGCATGCGAAGATCCCGATTATCGGTGTTTCCATTTACAACACCTACGCGGCGATGATCCTGCCGATCGTCGGCTGGGCCTTCTCGGTATTCCTCCTGACCGAATTCATGCGCGAGGTACCGCGTGATCTGGAGGATGCGGCTCGGGTGGACGGTGCCAATGAACTGCAGATCTTCTGGCGGGTGATCCTGCCATTAGTGAAGCCGGCGCTGGGCACGACGACGATCTTCAGCTTCCTGATGATCTGGGACCAGTATCTCCTACCGCTGATCGCCGTCGACAACAGGGATCTCTACACGATTCCGGTCGTATTACGCTCACTACGCGTCGACGAAATCATGCAGCAGAATATTTTCATCGCTGTGACCGTGATCGCAACGGTGCCCTGCATTGTCGTTTACCTTCTGCTTCAGAAGCAATTCAATCGCGGCCTCATGTCCGGTGCCGTCAAAGGCTGAAACGCAAGAAGATTCGGGTGAAAACCATGGGTTCGGTAAGCCTTAAGAATGTCGGCAAGTCCTTCGGTGCGGTGCAGGTCATTCATGACGTGTCGCTGGAGATCGAAGAAGGGGAGTTCTGCGTCCTGATCGGTCCCAGCGGATCGGGAAAATCCACCTTGCTCAGGATCATCGCCGGTCTGGAGGAGGTGACGGCTGGAAGCGTCCACATCGGTGGCAACAACGTCACCGACCTTCCCCCCAAGCTTCGCGATATCGCGATGGTGTTCCAGACCTACGCGCTCTATCCGCAAATGACGGTGCGCGAAAACATGGGCTTTGCCCTGAAGCTTGCCGGGATGCCGAAGGCCGAGATCGCCGCCAAGGTCGGCGCGACGGCGCGGATGCTTGAGCTAGAGCCGCTGCTTGATCGCCTGCCGAAGGCGCTATCCGGTGGCCAGCGCCAGCGCGTATCGATGGGGCGGGCGATCGTGCGCAATCCGGCCGTCTTTCTGTTCGACGAGCCGCTGTCCAACCTCGACGCAAAATTGCGTGTGCAGGTGCGCGGTGAGATCGCCGACCTGCATCGACGGCTGCAAACGACCTCTGTCTATGTAACTCACGATCAGGTTGAAGCCATGACGCTCGGCCAGAAGATCGTCGTTCTAAGAGACGGCCGCGTTGAACAGGCTGGTCCGCCGCTCCAGCTCTACGACGATCCGGTCAATACCTTCGTTGCCAGCTTCCTCGGCACACCTTCGATCAACCTGCTCGAAGCCAACGTCGTGGCTGGCGACGGCCAAGCGAACGCGCGTCTCAAGGACGGAACCATTGTGCCCCTCGGTAGCGGCCACAGCCTCACCGACGGGCAAGCGATCCTCTACGGCATCCGTCCCGAGCACGTCCGTTTTGGGGCTGAAGCCCAGGCGGGCGGCATCAACGCGACCATCCACGCGGTGGAGAACACCGGGTCGGACATGGTGATCCTGAGCGACGCCGCTGGTTTCAGGGTCACGGCGGCCTTCAAGGAGCAGCTGAAGCTCAAGCCGGGCCAGCCGATCACGATCATTCCCGACCGGCAGAAGGTGCGCGTGTTCGATGCCGCGTCCGGGCAGCGAATTCGGCGGGCCGAAGACGCCTGAAGCGCCATAGGGGCAAAATCCTTGACCGCCGCTGGCCTGAGGTCAGCGGCGCCCGCTTCCACATGGAAAAACGCACATGTTTGAGAACGCCAAGGTCGAACAGCTTTGGAGCGGCCTGACTGACAGGGACGATTGGAAGCCCTTTGCCGGAATCGAAGATCGCGCCCGCTGGGACGAAGTGGCGCACGATCCGCGCCTCGCCCTGTCGGTCAAAGCCATTCTAGCTTATGCCGACGAACTGCTGGAGGCGGAAGTCGACCCGCTCACCGGTGCCATGTACATGGAATTCATGAGGAGCGGCGATCGGATCGTCTATGAGGAAAACTATTTCCGCCGTCGCTTCGAATTGTCGCATCTGGTCATCGCCGAATGCCTGACGGCGAATGGCACCTATCTCGACCAGATCATCAATTATATCTGGGCCATTCTGGGTGAAGTCAGTTGGTGCATTCCGGCCCATAATTTCGCCGGCCAGCACGAGATGGTGATGTTCAAGGAGGGCAATCCGTGGAAGGCGGACGATCCTCTGCCGGTTCCGGGCGACGATTATCTCGACTTGTTCAGTTGCGAGACGGCGGGGATCCTGGCCGAAGCCTGCTACCTTCTTCGCGCCGTACTGTTGGAACGGGTGCCGTCGCTCTATCACCGCGTCCACTCGGAAATTGAGCGGCGCACGCTCGCCGTTCTCGAGGGGCCCAAGCTGTTCGGCTGGTATCTCGGCCGCAATAACTGGACGGCTTGGTGCGCTCACAATCTGCTTCTGGCTGCCTGTTACGTGGTTGAGGATAAGGCGCGGCTCACCTCGATCGCCAGCAAGCTGATGGTCGGGATGCAGCGCTTCTATGACACGATCGAGGATAGCGGCAGCTGCATCGAAGGGCCGAGCTACTGGGTGGTGAGTGCCGGTCGGCTCGCCGCCTTTATCGACCTCGTGGAAACGCGCTTCCATATCGACCTCGGTTTTGAGAAAAGCCAGAAATTCCGCAACTTCGGCGCACATATCGTGCCGCTCAACGTCGGCGGTAATCGCTTCATCAATTTTGCCGATGGTGGATCGAAGATCGATCTCGATCACGGCCTACTGAGCCGTTATGCCAGCAAGATCCAGTCGGGCCCGCTCGCCAGCCTGATCTGGGAGGACGTCGACCGCGTCGCCCGGCGCAAGCTGTCCCGCTCGGTACGGACGCGCGGCCACAACGAGTATGCCCGGCATTTTCTCGTTCACCTGACGCGGCTTTTGTTCTGGACGCCGGAAATGACGGCACCGTCCCCTTGGACCTGCGCGAAAAGCGTGTGGCTTGCCGACATGCAGGTGATGATCGCCCGCGACCGTAGCGAGCCTGGCCAAGGGGTGGTTCTGAGCGCGATCGCCGGCAGCAACGACCCCCACGTCAACCATCACTCCCACAATGATGTCGGCCAGTTCAGCGTCTATTTGGACGGTGAACCAGTTATCATAGACCTGGGGCAAGGCGCCTATTCCAAGGCGACTTTCACCGAAACGCGTTACGACATGTGGCACATCAGTTCGAAGGGCCACAACGTGCCGCGGATCAACGGGCTGTTGCAGTACGCCGGCCCGGGCGCGCAGGCCCGTGACGTCCGATGTGTCCATGACGACCAAAGCAGCTGCTTAAGCCTCGACGCGAGTCCGGCCTACTTTTCCACGCCAGGGACGAACCGCATGTTGCGGGATATCGTCTTTCATCATGCAACGGGCGAAATCGAGGTTCGCGATGAGGTGGCGCTGGATACCCCTCTCACGCGCTTCGAACTGCCGCTGCATGTATCCGACTGCGTTATCTCGATCGATGAGGGCGGGGCTTGCCGCGTCCAGGCGAAAGACAGGGCGCTGATCATAAAGCCCTCCAACCTCGTCATAGCCGAAGTCGAGCCAATCGAAATCACCGACCCGCGTCATCTGGACACCTGGGGGCCGCGGATTTTCCGGATTCGGTTTGTTGCCCAAGACCTGACGGCGGCGCGCTTCTCGCTGTCGATTCGGCCGGAAGGCTGATTTTGCTTCCGAAATTTGGACTTTCTGTCGGGATGAGGCTGCCGCCGCTGCAGGCCGATCAGCGCGGCATCAAGGCTGATCGATGATGGCGTAGCCGCCCTTTGACCGACGTGGTTCGGGAAGGGCCCTGTGATAGGAAAGAAAGCGTCAGGGGACGCCTCTGACGCTCATCCGCATGAACCTGTCAGGGGCGCTCTTACCGGGGCGGGAAAGGAGGAGTGACCTCGGCCCGTCAGGCACCAAGTGCGCATACTCGAACCACACGCAGACCATCTCATTGATTTGCTGAAGGATATTCCCTTGTCTCAAGGGAATTGGTGGAGCTAAGCGGGATCGAACCGCTGACCTCCTGCATGCCATGCAGGCGCTCTCCCAGCTGAGCTATAGCCCCATCAGACGTCGTTTCCGGTTTCGGAAGAAGCCTTCCAGCTTTCGCTTTCGGGCAGTGCCAGTGTGGGTTCCGGCTCGACGAGGCGGGATATACTCAGCATTCCCTCGCCGATCAAGAGGTTTTTCGGACTATGTCGATTTTTCAGTCATCTTTTTGAAAAAATGGCGGATTTCCAAGATTTTTGAAGGGCTTGTCCTGACCGGTGTCGCTTTGCCTCAAAAAGAAAGGCCGGCTGGGACGCCAGCCGGCCGTAATTGTTCCGGGACGGGGTAGGGCGCTTAGTGCTCTTCCTCGTCGCCAACGTCGCCGATGATGTCGGACATGTCGCCGCCATCCTCGTCCTCTTCTTCAAGGAAAACGTCGTCTTCCGGCGTTTCGTCCTCGATCTCGGGATCCTCGATGTCGGGCACGTCATCGCCGTCGGCGTCCTCGGCATCCTCGAGGCTGACGAACTCCGGAGTGAGCGCACCCACCTCGGTGACCTCCTCCTCGGTGTCCTCTTCGTCCTCAACGGCGGTCGCTGGACGCGCGCGCGCCGCCAGTCCGGCGTCGAATTGGGCGCCGCATTTCGGGCAAAGAATCGGGGAACGGTTGAGATCGTAATACTTCGCGCCACAGCTGGGGCAAAGACGCTTCAGCCCAAGTTCAGATTTCGCCACGGTCGGCCTCGCGTTTATTAAGGAAATCGGGCAGGCTCATATAGGCAAACTGGGGGGCATGTCAAAGGTGAATTGGTGGCGGCGGCAAGTAATCCGGGCGGATCGCCCGTATCTGCCGCCATGCCGGGCGAGTGACGCGGCTGCCGGGCTGTGCTAGAGCGGCCACAATGCCCGTGGCGGCTCGCCGGGGCGAGAGGTGCCGTACCGGAAGGCATTGACAAATGCACGCCGGTATTTCGTTGGTGAATTTCTCATGCCGTTGAGGTGAATGAGAAATCCATGATTAGCTCAACGAGCGGATGCGTCAGCATCTTCGCGAGTTCGTATCAGGTGTCACGTTCTATGGATTCCCACGCGACCGCCCGTCCGCTGACTGCCTTGAAATCCGGCCCGCTTCAGGGACGCGTCCGCGTTCCCGGCGACAAGTCGATCTCGCACCGCGCATTGATGCTCGGCGCGCTCGCCGTTGGCGAGACCGTCATCACCGGTCTCCTAGAGGCCGAGGATGTGATGAATACGGCGACGGCCATGCGGGCCTTTGGTGCCACGGTGATCCGTGGCGACGACGGTGCCTGGCGGGTGCGCGGTCTCGGCGTCGGCGGCCTGCTGGAGCCGGCCGGTATCGTCGACTTCGGTAACGCCGGTACCGGCGTGCGCCTCACAATGGGCCTTGCCGCCGCCCAGCCGATCGCGGTGACCTTCACCGGCGACGCGTCTCTCATCAAGCGGCCGATGGGCCGGGTACTGGAACCGCTATCGGAGATGGGCGTCGAGGTGATCGCTCGCTCCGGCGGTCGCCTGCCGCTCACCATGCGCGGGCCGCGCCTGCCGCTGCCAATTATCTATCGGTTGCCGGTGCCCTCGGCGCAGGTCAAGTCGGCGGTGCTGCTGGCCGGTCTCGGCACGCCGGGCGTTACCACGGTGATCGAACCGGTGTTTACCCGCGATCATACCGAGCGCATGCTGAAAGGCTTCGGCGCCGATATCGAGATTTCCGGCGAGCCGGGCGGTGGCCGCCGTATCGCTCTCGCCGGCCGGCCTGAGCTGAAGCCGCAGGCGATCGACGTGCCGTCCGACCCGTCATCGGCCGCCTTCCCGATCGTAGCGGCAACGCTGGTAGAAGGCTCCGACATCACCGTCGAGGGCGTGCTGATGAATCCGGCCCGCATAGGCCTCATCGATACGCTTCTGGAAATGGGTGCCGACATCGAGGTGATAGCTGAACGGACCACCGGCGGCGAACGCCTCGCCGATCTCCGGGTGCGCCACGCCGAACTCAAGGGCGTTACGGTGCCGGCCGAGCGGGCGCCATCGATGATCGACGAGTATCCCATCCTCGCGGTCGCCGCGGCTGCGGCCAGTGGCGAGACGCGCATGCCCGGCATCGGTGAGATGCGCGTCAAGGAATCCGACCGTCTCGCCGCCGTTGCCGCCGGCCTCAGGGCCAATGGCGTTACCTGCTCCGAAGGCCCCGACTGGCTCTCGGTGCGCGGCGGCAGGATTACCGGTGGCGGCAGGGTCATCACTCATCTCGACCACCGCATCGCCATGAGCTTTTTGGTGCTTGGCATGGTGGCCGGCAATCCGGTTAGCGTCGATGATGCATCGATGATCGCCACCTCCTTTCCGACCTTTGAAGCGCTGATGACCCGCCTGGGTGCCTCCTTCGAGGTCGCAGGGGAGGTCGCCGTTTGAGATGTCTGAAGTTTCGTTGAAAAGGCCGCTTCTTATCGCCATCGACGGCCCGGCGGCAGCCGGCAAGGGTACTCTGGCCCAGAGCCTTGCTGGTCGGCTCGACCTGCCCTATCTCGATACCGGGCTTCTCTATCGGTCCATCGGCAAGCTGATGCGGATTGCCGGGCTGGATCTCGACGATGCCCAGGCGGCGACCATCATTGCCGAGAAACTGACGCCGGACGACCTTCAGCGCACCGACCTCCGGGGGCGTGAGGCTGGGGAACTCGCCTCACGCGTAGCCGTCCATCCGGGCGTCCGCGCCGCTCTCATCGCTTTCCAGCGCGATTTCGCCCATGGGCCGCGCGGTGCCGTGCTCGACGGCCGCGACATTGGCACTGTCATCTGCCCCGACGCCGACGTGAAGCTCTACGTCACCGCGAGCGCCGAGGTGCGTGCCCGCCGTCGTACCGACGAACTCCTAGCCAAGGGTAGGTTGGTCGATTACGAGGCGATTCTCGCCGAAGTGAAGGCCCGCGACGCTCGTGACAGCGGTCGCGCCGAGGCGCCTCTCCGTCCGGCGGCCGACGCGATCGTCATTGATACATCGGTGCTGGGCCCGGCCGAGGTGCTGGCGATGGCGATGTCCGTTGTCGAGAATTGGCAAAAGATGCATTGAGGTTTGTCGAAGGTAACAAAAACGCGCGAAATTCCGCCTTTTTGTGCCTTGATGCCGGCCGCAACCTCCGCTATAGAAACCCGACTTTCGGGTGGAGCCATCGGCCCCGCCCGTGAAGTCGTTCATCCTCGTCCGTCCGGTCGAAGTCGCGTCGGCACCCGCCTTTGGCGTGGGTCAGGTGGTTCACCGGGTCGGAGGGACGGGGCAACTCTTACCCGCCGACGCCGCCGGCCTTGCCGGCACCCCAGGAGTTTCAATGTCTCAACTCAATCCCACCCGCGAGGACTTCGCCGCTCTGCTCGCCGAGAGCCTCACCGCTTCGGACGTGGCCGAGGGTACTGTCGTCAAGGGCACCATTGTCGCCATCGAGAAGGACCTTGCCGTCATCGACGTCGGCCTGAAGGTCGAGGGGCGCGTGCCGCTCAAGGAATTTGGCGCCCGGGCTCGCGACGGCGAGCTGAAGGTTGGCGATACGGTGGAAGTCTACCTGGAGCGCGTCGAGAATGCGCTCGGTGAAGCTGTTCTGTCGCGCGACAAGGCTCGCCGCGAAGAGAGCTGGGTCCGTCTCGAGGTCGCCTTCGAGAAGAACGAGAAGGTGGTCGGCCAGATCTCCAACCAGGTCAAGGGTGGCTTCACCGTCGATCTCGACGGCGCCATGGCCTTCCTGCCCCGCTCGCAGGTCGACATCCGCCCGGTGCGCGATGTTGCCCCGCTGATGCATACGCCGCAGCCCTTCCAGATTCTGAAGATGGACAAGCGTCGCGGCAACATCGTCGTGTCGCGCCGCGTCGTCCTCGAAGAGACCCGCGCCGAGCAGCGTTCGGAGCTGGTGTCGAGCCTCGAGGAAGGCCAGATCGTCGACGGCGTCGTCAAGAACATCACCGATTACGGTGCGTTCGTTGACCTCGGCGGCATCGACGGCCTGCTGCACGTCACCGATATCGCCTGGCGCCGTATCAATCACCCGTCCGAGGTGCTGTCGATCGGCCAGCAGGTCAAGGTGCAGATCGTCCGCGTCAATCAGGAGACGCACCGTATCAGCCTTGGCATGAAGCAGCTCGAGAACGATCCTTGGGATGCCATCGAGGCCAAGTACCCGGTCAACGCCAAGTTCACCGGCCGCGTCACCAACATCACGGACTACGGCGCCTTCGTGGAGCTGGAGCCGGGCATCGAAGGCCTGATCCACGTTTCCGAGATGAGCTGGACCAAGAAGAACGTCCATCCCGGCAAGATCGTCTCGACCAGCCAGGAAGTGGAAGTCATGGTTCTTGAGGTGGATTCGGTCAAGCGCCGCATCTCCCTCGGCCTCAAGCAGACGCTGCAGAACCCCTGGGAAGCCTTCGTCGAGAAGTATCCCATCGGTTCGGTGGTCGAAGGCGAAGTCAAGAACAAGACCGAGTTCGGTCTGTTCATCGGCCTCGACGGCGATGTGGACGGCATGGTCCATCTCTCCGATCTCGACTGGAACCGTCCGGGCGAGCAGGTCATCGAGGAATTCGGCAAGGGTGACGTCGTCAAGGCGGTTGTCCTCGATGTCGACGTCGAGAAGGAGCGCATCAGCCTCGGCATGAAGCAGCTCGGCGGTGATCCGATGGAGTCGGCTGGCGAGATCCGCCGCAACTCCGTGGTCACCTGCGAGGTGGTCGAGGTCAAGGAAGCCGGACTTGAAGTGCGGATCGTCGACACCGACATCACCGCCTTCATTCGCCGTGGCGACCTGGCGCGCGACCGCAACGACCAGCGCGCCGAGCGCTTCGCCGTCGGCGAGAAGTTCGATGCTCGCGTCACCCAGTTCGACAAGAAGACCCGCAAGGTCGGCCTGTCGATCAAGGCCCTGGAGATCTTCGAGGAGAAGGAAGCCGTCGCTCAGTTCGGCTCTTCCGACTCGGGTGCCTCGCTCGGCGACATCCTCGGCGCCGCCCTCAAGGCCCGCCAGGACGGCGAGTGAGAGCTGACGCAAAACGTCGTTTTCCGACAATGAGAAAGGCCCGCCCCGCGCGGGCCTTTTTTCTTTCTACGAATTCTTACCATTGCTCCCAAGGTATCCTTGACGCGGACAAGCATTGGGACAATATTAGTAGCTGTCCACTCGATCCGAGTCCGGACGTTAAGACGGGCCTCAACCTTCGAGGCTTGCCGACCTCAAACGATGCTTGGCATCGCAAGGTCAGAACGAGGGCGTCGCTGAACACGACGCCCTTTTCCATTTTTTAACTTTACTTGAAGCCAATTAGACTTCATGCCACCTTTCGATGGCCCCGTCTGGGCTGCCGAAGCCGGCCGTGGGTTTGTCTTGCCGGCTGGCCGTCGTGCTGCTACCTCAGGTCCATAGGAACCGGCAAGCGGGGAAGCGCCTCATGACCCTTGAAGCGGATGCCATTGTCGAGCGGCGGCAGTTGAGGCGCCGGCTCTATTTCTGGCGGGGCATTACCCTTTTGCTCGCCGTTGGGCTCGTGGTCGCCGGTGGGCTTTATGTCGGTGGCGACATGTCCAGCAAGAGTGGCCCCCACATTGCTCGCGTCACGGTTTCCGGCATGATTCTTTCCGACGCCGGGCAGCGGAAGATGCTGAAGGACCTTGCATCCTCCGATGCCGTCAAGGCGGTGATCGTCGCAATCGATAGCCCCGGCGGCACCACCGTCGGGGGTGAGGAACTCTACGACGGCCTGCGCAGCCTTGCCGAGAAGAAGCCGGTGGTGGCCACTATGGGGACGCTCGCCACCTCGGCCGGCTACATGACGGCGATCGCCACAGACCGGATTTTCGCCGAGCGGACATCCATCACCGGTTCGATCGGCGTGTTGTTCCAATATGGCAGTGTCGGCGCGCTGATGCAGAAGATCGGCATCGAGGTGAAGACGGTGAAATCGGCGCCGCTCAAGGCCGAGCCTTCACCCTTCACCTATCCCGAGCAGCCTGGAGCCGCCGCCATGATCCAGCGCCTTGTCGATGACACCTATGCCTGGTTCGTCGATATCGTCGCCGAACGACGTGGTCTGGCTCGAACCGATGCCCTGAGGCTCGCCGATGGCTCCATCTACTCCGGTCGGCAGGCGCTCGACCTCAAGCTCGTTGACGAGATCGGTGGAGAGGACGCGGCGGTCGCTTGGCTGGCAAGCGCCAAGGGCATCGATAAGGATCTCAAGGTCGTCGATTGGGCGCCTGAGCGGCCCTATGCCGGCTTCGGGATTGCCGATCGCGCCATGGCGACGGTCAGCCACTTGATCGGCATCGATCTTTTGGCATGGAACAGCGAAGGTCGGCTTGACGGGCTCGTGTCAGTTTGGCACCCTTAAGGTTCGAACCTTCAATGGCTTTTTTCGTTCGCTCAGCCGGCAGGGAGCTATTCGCCCATGATCAAGTCTGAACTGGTTGCGCGTATCGCGGCGCAGAATCCGCACCTCTACCAGCGCGACATCGAGAACATCGTCAATACGATCCTCGGTACCGTGGTCGACGCCATGAAGAGCGGCGACCGCGTGGAACTCCGTGGTTTTGGCGCTTTCTCGGTGAAAAGCCGGCCGGCTCGTACCGGGCGCAATCCGCGTACCGGCGAGAAGGTACCGGTTTCCGAAAAGTTCGTGCCCTTCTTCAAGACGGGCAAGGAAATGCGTGAGCGCCTCAACGACGGCAAGGTGAGCTGACGTTCTGTCGGCAGGAGTGACGCCGCGTGAAGACTTTTCTCCGGATCGTCGTTCTCGGCCCGCTGGCCATCGTGGTCGTGGCGCTCGCGGTCGTCAACAACCAGACCGTGACCCTGGTGCTCGACCCATTCAACCCGGCAGCGCCGTTCTTCTCGCTGGCGGTGCCGCTCTACGTCGTATTCTTCGCCACGTTGGCGGTCGGCGTGCTGATCGGTGGCGTCGGCTCATGGTTCGGCCAGGGGCACGTCCGCCGCGCCGCCCGACAGAGCCGGCGCGAGGCGACCCGTCTCAAGGCCGAGATGGAGCGCCAACGCGTTGGCGACCGGTCTGATACGCTCAGTATCGGCGGTCCGAACGCCGCCTGACCTGACAGGTGGCCTAGGCCTTGGCTCGGTGGGCCAGAGGAATAAGCTTCGTGATCACTTGCAGGTTTGAAAACGGCCACGGGGCAGCGTTGCGCCATGTTGTGACGGACAATATCGTCCTGCGTGGCGGCGAGGTGTTGCTGGTCAGGCGCAGCCGGCATTTGCTCGAAGGCGGCAAGTGGGCACTGGTTGGAGGCTTCGTCGAGCGCGATGAGACTCTACCGCAAGCCGCTGCGCGCGAGATTGTCGAAGAGACCGGCTATCAGGTTACTGACCTCACTTTGCTGCGGGTCATCGACCGTCCGGACCGACCAGGCGAAGATCGCCAAAACATCAGCTTTGTTCACTTCTGCGCCGCCGGCGAAAAGGTTGGCGCAGCTGACGATGAAAGCGAAGAGCAGCGCTGGTTCTCGCTTGACGATCTGCCGCCAGCTCTCGAGATCGCCTTCGATCATTTCGAGAGTCTGGAAATTTTCATCGCCTATCGCCGCAAGCCGTTTAGCCTGCCACTTTATGGAAGCCGGCGGCGCTGAAGCCCGGCAAGCGGTGCCGCTTCACGCCTCGTCCGTCTCGAATTCCCGCGGGTCGAAATCGTAGTGGGTCGAGCAGAACTCGCACGTCACGCCGATGCGGCCGTTCTCCACCATGTCGATGCGTTCGGCCGGCGAAAAGGAGGCGATCATCGCGCTGACGGCATCGCGAGAGCAGCGGCAGCGCTCGACGAGCGGCTGGGGCTCGAACACACGAGCGCCGCGCTCATGGAATAGCCGATAGAGAAGTGTTTCAGCGCTGACCGCGGGATCGATCAGTTCAGCGTCTTCCACAGTACCGGCGAGGCTCTGCGCCTCCACCCAGGCATCATCCTCTTCCACGGTCGCCGACGCTCCTTCGGGGGCATCGCCGGGGTGCAAATCGCGTTGACCGACGCGCTCGGAGGACTCGGGCAGGAATTGCAGGAAAAGGCCACCGGCTCGCCAGGCGCGATGCGGCTCGCGGCCGGGATCGCGCGTCAATACCTCGGCAACGGCGAGGCGGACACGCGTCGGAATCTGCTCGGACTGTAGGAAATAGCCATGCGCCGCCTCTTCCAACGAGCGACCGTCGAGCTCGACGATGCCCTGATAGCGGCTCATGTGGGCGCCCTGGTCGACGGTCATGGCAAGATGGCCCTGGCCGAGGAGATCCTCGGGCCGGTCGCGCCCGGCAGTGACGGCGGCCGCCACGGCGTCGGCATCGAAGCGGGCACAGGCGCGCAGGGCATCAGGTGAGTCGAAGTCCACCACCAACATGCTCACCGGGCCGTCCGACTGCGTCTGCAGAATGAACCGGCCCTCGAACTTCATCGAGGTGCCGATCAGTGCCGTCAGTGCCACCGCCTCGGCAAGAAGCCGCGACACGGCGGGCGGATAGTCATGACGGCTGAGGATGGTGTCGATCGCCGGTCCGAGCCGCACGACGCGGCCGCGCAGGTCGAGGGCCTCGACGGCGAACGGCAGCACGGCGTCGTCGCCGGCAGGTGCGCCAGCGGGTGTGGAGGGGCGATCGACAGTGCTCATCAGTCCTCCATGGCGCCAAAGCACCAGGCCAGGATGCCTTTGTGGGCGTGCAGGCGGTTTTCCGCCTCGTCGAAGACGATCGAGCGCGGCCCGTCCATCACCGATGAGGTGACCTCATCACCGCGATGGGCCGGCAGGCAGTGCATGAACACGGCGTCCTTGTCGGCGGCGGCCATCAGACGGTCGTTCACCTGATACGGCGTCAGCAGGTTATGCCGCCGCCGCTCGCCTTCCTCATCGCCCATCGACACCCAAGTATCGGTGAAGATGGCATCGGCGCCATCGACGGCCTCGAAGGGATCGTTGGTCACCTCGATGCGCCCGCCGTTGGCGCGCGCCCAGTCGATCGGTCCCTGCGCCGGAGCGAGTTCCTTGGGCGTAGCGATGCGCATGGTGTAGCCAAAGCGGGCGGCTGCGTGCACCAGCGAGTTCAGCACGTTGTTGCCGTCGCCGGTCCAGGCAAGGGTTTTGCCCTTAACCGAGCCGCGATGCTCCTCGTAGGTCATGATGTCGGCCATCACCTGCGTCGGGTGGCTGACCTTGGTAAGGCCGTTGATCACCGGCACGCTGGCGTATTCGGCCAGCTCATGCAGCGCGTTGACGTCGAGGATGCGGATCATCATGGCGTCGACGTAGCGCGACATCACGCGGGCCGTGTCGGCGATGGTCTCGCCGCGGCCGATCTGCATCTCCGCGCCGGTCAGCATGACGGTTTCGCCGCCGAGCTGCCGCATACCGACGTCGAAGGAGACGCGTGTGCGGGTCGAAGGACGCTCGAAGATCATCGCCAGTACCTTGCCGGCGAGCGGGCCGACGCCGGGGCGGCAGCCATTTACTTTCGACTTGAGGTCACGGGCGCGGGTGAGAATGGCGCGGAGATCGTCTCCGGAGAGATCGGTGAGGTCGAGAAAATGCTTGAGGTCGGTCATATCTGTCGTCTCGTTCAGGCCGACTTGGCGGCGGCCGCTGCTGGAGCGGCGGAAGATGCGGAAAGGGCGGTGGCAGCGGTATCGATGCGCTTGACCGCTTCGAGGATTTCCTCATCGCTGACGATCAGCGGCGGCAGAAGGCGGACGACGCCGTCGCCGGCAGCGATGGTCAGCAGGTGCTGATCGCGGAAAGCGGCATTCATTTCCGCTACCGGACGTTTGCACTTGAGGCCGATGAGTAAACCCTCGCCGCGAATCTCCTCGAAGAGGTCGGGATGGCGATCGACGATGCCGGCTAGCGACTGCTTGAAGCGCAGGCTGGCGGCGCGCACTCGCTCCAGGAAGCCATCGGCCAGCACGACGTCAAGAACGGCGTTGCCGACCGCCATGGCCAGCGGATTGCCGCCGTAGGTGGTGCCATGCACGCCGGCCTTCATCGCCGCCGCCGCTGCCTCGGTGGCAAGGCAGGCGCCGAGCGGGAAGCCGCCGCCGATGCCCTTAGCCACCGCCATCACGTCCGGCGTCACGCCGGACCATTCGTAAGCGAAAAAGCGGCCACTGCGACCATAGCCGCACTGAACCTCGTCGAAGATCAGCAGCAGGCCGTGGTCGTCGCAGATCTGACGCAGCGCCCGAAGGGTCTCGGGCGGAATGACGCGCACGCCGCCCTCGCCCTGGATCGGCTCGACCAGAATGCCGGCGGTCTCCGCCGTCACCGCCGCCTTGACGGCCGCGATATCGTTGAAGGGTACCTGGTCGAAGCCGTCGACCTTCGGCCCGAAGCCCTCAAGATACTTCTCTTGCCCACCTGCGGCGATGGTCGCCAGCGTCCGGCCATGGAAGGCACCTTCCATGGTGATGATGCGGAAGCGCTCGGGCTGGCCGTTTGCCCAATGGTAGCGGCGCACCGTCTTGAAGGCGCATTCCAGCGCCTCAGCACCCGAATTGGTGAAGAAGCAGCGGTCAGCGAATGTATTGGCAACGAGACGTTCGGCCAGCCGCTCCTGATCGGGGATGCGGAAGGCATTGGAGACGTGCCAAACCTTTTCGGCCTGTGCCTTCAGCGTCGAGACGAGGTGCGGGTGGGCGTGCCCGAGGGCATTGACGGCAATGCCGGAACCGAAATCGAGCCAGCGCTCTCCTCGGCTGTCAATGAGCCAGGCCCCTTCGCCTCGTTCGAAGGCCACGTCCGCGCGCGAGAACGTCGCATAGAGCGGAGAAGTGGAACCAGGGGCGGTCATGACAGTTTCCTTTTCAGTGATACGGGTTTCCTGCGGGTACCGGTGCCGCTGCCGCGAGGCCGGCGGAATGAAAAAAGCAGGCCGCGCCCCCGGCTTCTCGGGCGGCGCGGCCTCTCGCAACGCGGCTCTATACCATGAGAAAAGCCGGAACTGTCAAGGTTTTTGAACTCTTACCGCCGGAAATTGCGGCATTTAGACAAGCACTTCCCGCCTTTGCGAATCAGTTCGGACAGTGGTGGTTGAACCGATGCGGTTGCGCCACGATATTTGTTGAAAAGTCGTAAAGGGTTGCAAGGCGTGACTCAGTGGTCATTGCGCCAGTGAGAGCGCCCATTGTAGCCTAGAAGTCGTCGCCACGAGATATCGTGGTGAGATGCTCCAGCGATACAATCGCATGTGTTTTGCGTTGCCGGACCTACATATGGACCGGGCGGGTCTTAAGGGATTCCCCGGAGCGGCGAAGAGAGGGTGACAAGATGTCCTGGACCGACGAACGCGTCGAGCGCCTAAAGACGCTCTGGTCTGACGGGTTGAGCGCCAGCCAGATTGCGGCCGAGCTCGGCGCCGTGACCCGCAACGCGGTGATCGGCAAAGTGCACCGGCTTGGATTGTCGGGCCGATCGAAGCCGCAGGTGCAGCCGGTTCGGCCGACGGTCGCCGCGCCGCCACGCGTCAAGACGGCCAGCCGTCCGGTAGCGCAGACCCAGTCGACCAATCGCCCGGCCGCGCCGGCCCGGCCGATCAGCATCGGCGCCACGGCCCTTAAGGCCGACGCCCAGGCTGAAGCATCGCTGGCGGTCGCTCCTGTTACCGAGATCGAGCCGCCAGTATTCGAGAAGGTGACCATCCTGTCGCTGACGGAGAGCACCTGCAAATGGCCGGTCGGCGATCCCGGCAAGCCGGATTTCTTCTTCTGCGGCCGCAAGTCGGATGTCGGCATCCCCTACTGCGCCTTCCATGCCCGTATTGCCTATCAGCCGTCGGCGGAACGTCGTCGCGAGCGCGATCGCAAGGCGGTCGGCTGATCTAGGTCGTGGCAGATACTGAAATAGTGAGGCTGAGGGGGCACCACCTCCTTTGCCTGCTTACCTACAAGGGCATCGGCTACTCGCCGGAGTTCGTCTCCGGCATGACGGTGATTGCCGACAGACTTGTCGCGGGCGCAACGGCCGAAATCGTCGAGGGTCCTGACGACATCTGCGCGCCTCTTTGCCGCCTCGAAGAAAACCCCCATTGCCACGAGCTGACGGTGCCGGAACGCGACCGGCGGGCACTTTCCCTTGTCGCTGGCGTACTCGGCCGGTCCCTTGGGGACGGCGATCGTCTCGTTCTCGACGAAAAGATCCGCGTTCGTTTGCGCAATGCCTATCGGAACGGTGCTTTTGAAGCTGCCTGCGCGCTCTGCGAGTGGCAGCCGCTCTGTCGTGACATTGCCGCCGGCGGCTATGCGAGCACGCTGTTCCGCTCAACGGATGAACCGACGTAAGCGTCAGCTGGCGACGCCGCCGATGCTCTCCAGGCGGAAGGCCGCGGCCATCAGCGCCCGCGTATAGGGCTCCTTCGGCGCCGCGAATATCTCGACGGCCGGCCCCGCTTCCACCACTTTGCCCGCCCTCATAACGATCACTTCGTTGGCGAGTGCCTTCACCACCTTGAGGTCGTGGGAAATGAACATGTAGGCAAGGCCGTGCCGGGCCTGCAGGTCACGCAATAGATCCACCACTTGCGCCTGCACGCTCATGTCGAGAGCCGAGGTCGGTTCATCGAGCATGACGAATTTCGGCTTCAGCACCATGGCGCGGGCAATGGCCATGCGCTGGCGCTGGCCGCCTGAGAATTCGTGCGGATAGCGGTGGCGCGTCTCCGGATCAAGTCCCACCTCGCCAAGCGCTTCGACGACACGGGTGTCGCGAGCGTCGGCGCCGAGGCCGGGTTCGTGCACGGAGAGGCCTTCACCGACGATGTCGGCCACCGTCATGCGCGGGGAAAGCGAGCCGTAGGGATCCTGGAATACGGCCTGCACGTCGCGCCTCAGCGGTCGCATGGCGCTGGAGTCCAACCCATCGATACGACGGTCGAGCACGACGATCGGTCCCTCCGAGGAAATGAGGCGCAAAAGCGCAAGGCCGAGCGTCGTCTTGCCCGAGCCGCTCTCGCCGACCACGCCCAGCGTCTGGCCGGCTCGAAGCTGCAGACTGACGCCGTCGACGGCCTTGATATGGCCGATCGTGCGCCGAAAGAAACCCGCTTTGATTGGGAACCAGATACGGAGATCCTCGGCCGAGACGACGACCGGCGCGTCGAGCGCGGCCACCGGTGGCTCGCCTTTTGGTGCCGCCGCCATCAGGTGGCGGGTGTAGGCATGTTGGGGCGCTGAGAATACCTTGGCGGTCGGGCCGGACTCCACCACCTCACCCTTCGTCATGACCACCACGTCGTCGGCGAAGCGCTCGACGATGCCGAGGTCATGGGTGATGAACAGGATGGCCATGCCATACCGCGCCTGCAGCGCCTTCAAGAGCGTCAGGATTTGCGCCTGCACCGTGACGTCGAGGGCGGTGGTCGGCTCGTCGGCGATCAACAGGTCGGGCGCATTGGCGAGCGCCATGGCGATCATCACCCGCTGCCGCTGACCACCGGAAAGCTGGTGCGGATAGGCCGAAAGTCGGCTTTCGGGATCGGGAATGCCGACCTCGGTTAGAAGCTCGATCACCTTTCGGCGGACAGCCGCCTCGCCGCTGGCGCCGTGCAGCTTCAGGATCTCGCCAATCTGCCGCTCGATCGAATGCAGCGGATTGAGCGAGGTCATCGGCTCCTGAAATACCATGGTGATCTCGGCGCCACGGATCTTCCTGAGCTCCCCTTCGTCGGCTTTCAGAAGGTCGCGTCCCTTGAACAGGATCTCGCCGGATGGATGCCGGGCCGCCGGATAGGGCAGCAAACGGACGACCGATAGCGCCGTCACCGACTTGCCCGAGCCGCTTTCGCCGACGACAGCCAGCGTGCGACCTTTCTGAAGATCGAACGAAACGCCGGAGGCCGCGAGTGTTTCGCCCCCCTCATTGCGGAAGGCGACGGAGAGATTGCGGACGGAGAGAAGCGCGCCGCCGGTGGTGTCTGTCATGGCGGGCCTCACTGGAATGTCTTGCGCGGGTCGAAGGCATCACGCACCGCCTCGCCGATGAAAATCAGCAAGCTCAGCATGACGGCCACCACCATGAAGCCGGTGATCCCCAGCCAAGGTGCAAAGACGTTGGTCTTGCCTTGTCTGAGCAGCTCACCCAGCGACGGGTAGCCGGCCGGCAGGCCGAAGCCGAGATAGTCGAGCGAGGTTAGCGTAGTGATCGAGCCGTTGAGGATGAAGGGCAGGAAGGTCAACGTCGCCACCATGGCGTTGGGCAAGAGGTGCCGCCGCATGATGGTGAGATTGCCGACGCCGAGCGCCCGCGCCGCCCGCACGAATTCGAAGTTGCGCGCCCTCAGAAATTCGGCGCGCACGACCCCGACGAGGTGCGTCCAGGAGAAGGCGAGCAGGATGAGGAGCAAAACCAGGAAGGAGGGTGCGATCACCGACGAGACGATAATGAGGAGATAGAGCGTGGGAACGGCATTCCAGATCTCGATGAAGCGCTGCATCAGGAGATCGGTCAGGCCGCCGTAATAGCCCTGCACAGCACCGATGGCGACGCCGATGATCGACGAGATGACAGCAAGCGTCAGGCCGAACAGCACGGAGATCCGAAAGCCGTAAAGCGCCCGGGCGACGACATCGCGGCCTTGGTCGTCGGTTCCGAGCCAGTTCATGTTGCCGAACAAGCAGTCTTTGTCATTCACGCCTTCGGCGTAAGCGGCGCATCTCTGGGCGGGTGTCAGCAGGAAGGCGGGGGGTGAGGGGGCCGGCGTCGGCGCCTCGGTGTTGGGCGTATCGAAGGAATAACGGATGGGCGGCCAGATCATCCAACCGTTGTTCTCGATCTCGTCGCGATTGTAGGGATCGCGGTAATTGGTGATGGCCAGGAAGCCGCCGAATTTGTCTTCCGGATAATCGACCAGAACGGGGAACAGGATCTCGCCCTTGTAGGAGACGACAAGCGGTCGGTCGTTGGCGATGACGTTGGAGAGAAGCGTCGCCACAAACAGCACGAGGAAGATCCAGAACGACCACCAGCCACGCCGGTTGGCCTTGAAGTTCTGCCATCGACGGCGGTTGACGGGCGACAGCCAGGGGCGCTTCGCGGCGGGAAGGGCTGCCATGGTCGTCATACCTCCCGGCTCTCGAAATCGATGCGCGGATCGATCCACATGTAGGTGAGGTCGGACAGAATATTGATGACGAGGCCCATCAGCGAGAAGACGTAAAGGGTGGCAAACACCACCGCGTAGTCGCGATTGATTACCGATTCAAAGGACAAAAGCCCGAGGCCATCGAGCGAGAAGATTGTCTCGATCAGCAACGATCCGGCGAAGAAGGAGGCGATGAAGGCGCCGGGGAAGCCGGCAATGACGATCAGCATGGCGTTACGGAACACGTGTCCGTACAGGACTTTGTGCTCGGAAAGTCCCTTCATGCGGGCGGTCAGCACATACTGCTTGCGGATCTCGTCGAGGAAAGAATTCTTGACCAGCAGGGTCGTGGTGGCAAAAGCGTGCGTCGCCATGGCAAGAAGCGGCAGTGCCATGTGCCAGAAATAATCGGCGATGCGCTCGGGCCAGCCCATGGCCGCCCAGCCGTCGGAGGTCAGGCCCCGCAGCGGGAAGATCGACCAGAAGGAACCGCCGGCAAACAGCACGATCAGCAGGATGCCGAACAGGAAGCTCGGCACCGCGTAGCCGACGGCGATGACGAACGAGGTCCAGACATCGAAGCGGGAGCCGTCGCGCACCGCCTTGGCAATGCCGAGCGGTATGGAAATGCCGTAGGCGAGCAGCGTCATCCACAGGCCCAGCGAGATGGAGACGGGCAGTTTTTCCTTGATCAGGTCGATGACCGAAATCGAGCGGAAATAGCTCTGCCCGAAGTCGAAGCGGGCATAATTCCACAGCATCAGGCCGAAGCGTTCGAGCGGTGGCTTGTCGAAGCCGAATTCCTTCTCAAGCTTCTTGATGAATTCTGGGTCGAGCCCCTGCGCGCCACGATATTTGGACGTGACGGCCTCGCCGCCCATCTGATCGGGCGCCTGTCTGCCCACGTCGGCGCCGGCGCCGGTAAAGCGATCGGTGGCACCGATGTCGGTTCCCTGCAGCTTGGCAAGCACCTTCTCCACCGGGCCGCCGGGCGCGAACTGCACCACCGCGAAATTGATGGCCATGATGCCGATCAGCGTCGGGATCATCAGGAGGAGGCGGCGAAGGATGTAACCTGCCATGAACCAGAAACCCTCGTCTTGATGCGATCAGCGGGAAAGGCCGGACGCCGCCGCGCCGGCTGCGTCGTACCACCAGACATCGGGGAAGCCGACGGAATATTTCGGCAACGCCTCCGGGTGGCCGAAGCGGTTCCAGTAGGCGTAGAAGCTGTCCTTGGAATAGAACAGCGGAATGAGATAGTTGCCGGCCAGCAGCGCCCGATCGAGCGCGTGCGTCGCGGTGATCAGTGTCGTTCGATCGCCGGCGTAGACGACCTTGTCAATCAGCGCATCAATGGCGGCATCCCTGATGCCTGCCGTATTACGCGAGCCGGGCCGGTCAGCCGCTTTCGATCCCCAGAACTCACGCTGCTCGTTACCCGGCGACAGGGTCTCGCCCCAAACATCGACGGTCATGTCGAAATCAAAGCTCCGCACGCGGTTCTGGTATTGCGCGTCATCAACGAGGCGATAATCGAGATCGATGCCGATGCGGGCGAGCGATTTGGCGTAGGGGGCGATATAGCGCTCGTCGAGCTGGCTGAAGGTAAGGTATTCGATGCGGAAGGGTTCGCCCTTGGCGTTCCGCATCTTGCCGTTCTGGATGGTCCACCCCGCTTCGGCAAACAGGGTGACTGCCTGGTGGAGATTTTCGCGCACCGCCTCGGAGGTGCCGCCAACCGGATTTGCATAGGGCGCGGTGAACACGGCGGAAGGCAGTTTGTCTCGTAGCGACTCCAGAAGAACTAGTTCCTCAGGACCGGGCTGGCCCTTGGCCGCCAGTTCGGTGCCGAAGAAATAGCTGTCGATGCGGTCATAGAGATCAAAGAACACCGTCCGCTTCAGCGTCTCGTAGTCGAAGGCGAGATTGAGCGCCCGCCGGACACGCGCGTCCTGGTATTTCGGCAGGCGAAGGTTGGGCACCAGCGCCTGCATCACGCCGGAGGCGTTGCGCGGAAAGGTCATTGTCACCACCTTGCCTTCCGTCCTGGCAGGGAAGTCGTAGCCGGTCGCCCACATCTTCGCCGAACGTTCAGCTCGGAAGTCGTATTTGTCGGCCTTGAAGGCTTCCATCATCACGGTGGGGTCGAGATAATACTCGTAGCTCAACCGATCGAAGTTGTTGGTGCCAATGGACACCGGCAGCTTGGCGCCCCAGTAGTCCGGATCGCGGGTGAGGGTGACGCGTCGGCCGGGATCGACGGCTGTCACCTTGTAAGGGCCAGAACCGAGCGGTGGCTCCAGCGTCGTCTCGCGGATGTTGCGCGGCTTTCCGGAGGCGTCCGTGCCCTGCCACCAGTGTTTTGGCAGCACGTAGAGCTGGCCGAGAATGCTCGGCAGCTCGCGGTTGCCCGGAGCGTCGAAGGTAAAGCGAACAACACGATCGCCAGCCGGCTCCGCCTTGGTGACATGAATGTAATAACTGCTGAAAAGCGGATAGATTTCCTTCAGCGTATCAAAGGACCAGACGACATCGTCGACCGTTACCGGCTGGCCGTCCTGCCAGTGGGCAGTTGGGTTGAGCCGGAATTCAGCCCAGGTGAAATCCTTTGGATAACGCACCGCCTCGGCCAACTGAGGGTAGGCGGCGGAGATGTTGATTTCGTCAAGCGAGGGGGTGAACAGCGTTTCATAGGCGGGCGCCACGGCGGCGGTCGGTGTTCCCTTGGTGCCAAGGAACACATTGGTGCTGTCGAAGCCGCCCTCGACGCCGAAGCGAGCCTCGCCCCCTTTGGGGGCATCCGGGTTGACGTAGTCGAAATGGGCAAACCCGGCTGGATAGCGCGGCTCGCCATTGAGCGCAGTTGCTGTTCGCCACTCCGGCTCCTCGGCCTTCGCCGGCACACCGGCCAGAAGCGGCAGGAGAGCGGCAAGGGCGGCGATGAAGAGCCGGCTCGGAAGGCTCTGGACGATAGGTCGAATCATCGGACGTCCCCGCACATTGGTTTTCCTTCTGAAATTTCCATTATTGTGGCGCGAAGGCAATGGTTTCACGTCAATACGGCTTCCTAAGGCATCTCGGAGGGCGCGGCACGAAAAACCGCCTCTTGCATTTTGCCGGCAACATCGCGATATGTGGCGCGGGAGGTTGGCAGTGGACGAACCACTCGCCAACCGGGTCAGGTCCGGAAGGAAGCAGCCCCAACGAGCCTCGGCTCGGGTCACTCGTCGGCCTCCCACCCTCCATTTTCCTGGGTTGCGAGAATGCCGGACACTCTGACGCCTGCCGATCAGACGGCCGCCTCGCCTTATCGGGTTCTTGCCCGCAAGTATCGTCCGCAGAGTTTCGCCGACCTGATCGGCCATGGCGCCATGGTGCGCACGCTCGAGAACGCGTTCGATACCGGTCGCATCGCGCAAGGGTGGATGCTGACCGGCGTGCGCGGCGTCGGCAAGACCACCACCGCCCGTATCCTTGCCCGTGCCCTCAACTACGAGATTCCCGGCGAGATCGAACGCCCCACCGTCCACATGGATCGCGAGGGCACTCACTGCCGTGCCATCATGGAAGGGCGGCACGTCGATGTCATCGAGATGGACGCCGCCTCGCATACCGGCGTCGATGATGTGCGCGATATCATCGAAGCGGCTCGCTACAAGCCGGTGTCGGCCCGCTACAAGGTCTACATCATCGACGAAGTGCACATGCTGTCGACGCAGGCCTTCAACGCGCTCCTGAAGACGTTGGAAGAGCCACCCGAGCATGTGAAGTTCGTTTTTGCCACCACTGAAATCCGCAAGGTGCCGATCACGGTGCTGTCGCGCTGCCAGCGCTTCGATCTGCGCCGTGTGCCGACGGGTGAGCTCGCCGCCCACCTCGACCGCATCATCGCTTCCGAGAAGGTCACCGCCGATCCGGAGGCGGTGGCGTTGATCGCGCGCGCCGCCGAAGGCTCGGTGCGCGATAGCCTCACCATTCTCGATCAAGCGATCGCCCATGGCGGTGGTCATGTCTCGGCCGACGCGGTGCGTAGCATGCTCGGTCTTGCCGATCGGGTCCGCGTCGTCGACCTGTTCGAAGCCGTGATGAAGGGCGACGTTGCCAACGCACTCGCCATCCTGGCCGATCAATATGACACCGGTGCCGATCCGGCGGCTGTGTTGTCCGACCTCGCTGCCTTCGTGCATCTGGTGACGCGGCTCAAGCATTTGCCGGACGGGGCGACCGACCTGTCGCTCACCGAGGCGGAGCGGACGCGTGGCCGCGATTTTGCAGAGAAACTTTCCGTACGCATCCTCTCCCGTGCCTGGCAGCTGCTGCTCAAGGGCATTCAGGAAGTGCAGACCGCGCCGCGCCCGCTGCCGGCGGCCGAAATGGTGCTGGTGCGCCTCGCTTATGCCGCCGACCTGCCGACGCCCGACGAGGCGTTGAGGATGTTGAAGGACGGTACATTTCCGGGCCTGACTCCGCCGGCTGCCGGTGGCCCGGGTGGTGGTGACGGCCCGCGCGCCCGTGCCGCAAACGGCTTTACCGGGATCGCCGCTCGCCGTGCCGAGCCGGAGGCCGCCGCCGGTCCGCGCCTCGACAGTTTCGAGGCCGTGGTGGCGCTGGCCGAGAGCAATCGAGACATCGGCCTCAAATTCGCGCTTGAGCGGCATGTCCGGCTCGTCCGCTTCGAAGATGGCCGCATTGAATTCTCGCCCGTCGAGGGGGCCAACCCCGGTCTTGCCGGCGAGATGGGCCGCAAACTGTCCGGATGGACCGGCCGCCGCTGGATCGTTGCCATCTCACGGGAAGAAGGTCGCCCGACGATTGCCGAGACGCGCGAGGTGCGCCGGCGCGAAGCTGTGGATGACGCGCTCGCCGATCCGGTCGTCGCCACCATCTTCCGCCTGTTCCCCGGTGCCGAGATTGTCGACGTCAAGTTCGACGACGAGCCGGAGAAATTGCCGGCGGGACCGACCAGCGATGACGCCACATTCGAGGATACCGGCGATTGGACCGGGGGTTTTATCGATGAGATGCCCGATCCCGGTCTTGGCGACTTCGACGATTGAGATCGCTTGAGGTGGCCGAGCGGCTTCCGGCGCCAAGCGGTGCCGTGTGGAGCGAAGGCCCGTCGGCAACTGCGGTCAAAAATAAAAAAGGAGAACAACCATGTTTGGCGACATCGGCAAGATGATGAAGGAAGCGCAGGCGCTTCAGGGTCGCATGGCCGAGGCCCAGGAAGAGATTGCCAAGATCGAAGCGACCGGCACCTCCGGCGGTGGTCTTGTCTCGGTGACCCTCACCGGCAAGGGCGAGATGAAGGGGCTCCGGATCGATCCCTCGCTCCTCAAGCCGGATGAGGCGGAGATCGTTGAGGATCTGATCGTCGCTGCCTTCGCGGACGCCCGAGTCCACGTTGATGGACTTGTTGCCGAGCGTATGCAGGCGGTAACCGGAAACTTGCCGCTGCCGCCGGGCTTCAAGCTGCCCTTCTGAAGGGGTAGGGTTGCGCAATCGTGTAAGGAAGGTCGTTGATCTTTCAAGGCCACGCTTGGAGCGGAGATCACTTTGGCCCGTCGTGTGACAGGACCGGAAATCGAGCGGCTGATCCAGCTTTTGGCCCGCCTGCCCGGCCTTGGGCCGCGCTCGGCTCGTCGGGCGGCGTTGCAACTCGTCAAACGGCGCGACCAACTGCTCGCCCCGCTCACCGATGCCATGCGAACCGTCCATGACCGTGTGCGTGTTTGTTCTGTATGTGGCAACGTCGACACCGCCGATCCCTGTGCCGTTTGCACCGACCCGACGCGCGACGGTTCGGTGATCGTCGTGGTAGAAGATGTAGCCGACCTCTGGGCATTGGAACGGGCCGCTGCCGTCAATGCTCGCTATCACGTGCTCGGCGGTGTGCTGTCGCCGCTCTCCGGCATCGGACCTGACGATCTCGACATTTCCGGCCTTGTCGAGCGGGCATCCGACCCGGTGGTCAAGGAAGTGATCCTCGCCGTCAACGCTACCGTCGACGGCCAGACCACCGCCCATTACGTCACGGATCGCCTCGAGGGGCTCAGCGTCAAGGTGACTCGCCTGGCCCATGGCGTTCCGGTGGGTGGCGAACTCGATTATCTCGACGAAGGCACGCTCACCGCCGCAATCCGATCGCGAACGCCGTTCTGAGCCGTTAACCGCTTGCCGGCTTGACTTTGGCTGAGCAAATACCGATCTTTCCGGATATGGAACCGCGGACCAACCATCTCCGAATGTTTTGCAGGATCTATCCTCTCACGGGATACTGATCTCACGGTTCCGCCTTGTCGCGCGCAGGCCGTGAGGCCGTGAAGCGGTTTTTTCCGAATCCGTCAGCGTTGCGCGACAACTCTTCCAGCTTTTTCTGAGATCTACTCCGCCCGAGGGCGGGGCCTCCCCTTTTTCAAGGACAATGAATATGACCACTGCTTCGCGCCGCCGGCGCCTGCCGACTATCACGCTCGCCCGTTCCGACCATGAGCGCCTCGCCAATCTCGCCGACGCTCTTGCCGAGCGCGATTCTCTGACCTCTGACCAACTGGCGGCCGAACTCGAGCGCGCACGCGTTGTTGCCGACGATCGTCTTGCCCCGGGAACGGTCCGCATGGGCGCCGTCGTGCGCTTCAGCTTGGATGACGCCGAGCCACGGACCGTTCGCCTCGTCTACCCGGGGGAAGCCGACATCGAAAAGGGCTGCATTTCCGTGCTAACGCCGGTTGGCGCTGCGCTGATCGGTCTCACGGCCGGCCAAAGCATAGATTGGACCGGCAGCGACAATCGACAACGCCACCTCCATGTTCTGGAGGTGACGGCCGTTTCTGTCGATGCCTGACGAGATTAGCCGAGTCGAAGGGAAAGGCGCAGCGGCACGTCGAGGATATGTCCGTCCTTGGCCGAAAAGGCGACAGTGCCGCCGCAGGCCCTTGCCAGACCTTCGATCACCAGGCGCCGCTCGGCCGCGGCTGCCCGCGCCTCTGCGTCGCCAGCGACTGTCTCTCCACCCAAGGGGTGAACCCTTGCGATGAGCCGACCGGCCGCCGCTCTGAGCGACACGGTGGCAACGCCGCCGCTGGCCGCCGCATCGCCGGCTTCTGCGAGGAATCCCTCGACGAGATCGGCATAAAGCGTCGGGCTGGTCTCAATGGGCAGCGGCAACGATGGGGCAAGAAAATGTATGGCCCCCCCCGCTTCCGCCCTGAGATCCTGCTTCTTTAGAGCGTCGATGAAGAAGGGAATGGCGTCGAAGCGCTGGACGCCAGCGCCAAATCGACTGGCGGCCTCAAGATCGGCGATCGAGCGGGCAAGCGCTATGCGCCTGGCCGCCTGATCGGCGGGCTGCTCGCCTCCGCGCTCTGGACGGAGCGCAAGGCCAACGGCATAGAGGTCGGACATCAGGGCCCTGAGCATCGACGCCGCATCGCGGCGTGGTGCAGGACGACGCGGCAATAGCGTCGAAAACACCCGATCGAGCGTCGCTACCGCAAGGTCGCTCTTGGTCAGCAGCCCATCGGCTCCAGCCCTGCGGCCGATCAGTTCGATATCGTCGTTATCGAGCGCGGACGTCAGGATAACCGGCACGTCGGCAACCGCCTTGATCTCATCGATCAGCGCCATGGTGGTTTGACCGGCCATCCAGAATTCACACAGCACAATGTCGCAGCGTTGCCGAGACAGCGCGGACAAAACCGCCTCGCGCGTACCTGCCGCGACGAAGGTGGCCGAAAAGCTCGGCAGCGCGGCCACAAGTTGGCCGATCAGAAATATATCCTCCGGCGTGTCGCCGACGTGGAGAACGGTAATCGTTCGCCGCGCCACAGCCGCGTCGGTTGCGCCGACGACACGAAGACGCCGTGTTGACGTGTCCTCGATGGCTGGAATGAACGGCCCCGACAGTTGAGCCATGAACGATCCTCTTCCCTCTCCGGCCCCGGCTATCGAATCGCATCTTCACCGCGGACATTGAAAAATATGCAGGAAACTGCGAAAAAAGTAGTTAATGACTCGTTAATTTCCCCTACGGACTGAAAATGTGCACATGAATTTCGCTTGCCGCGGTCGATGACGGACAATTGGGCCCCACGGCATCGTCCTACTGGAAAAGCGCCGCCAAACGGGCGATAGAGAAGTCTCGCCTCTGGCGCCTCGTTAGGCGCAGACGGGATCCGAGGAGTTTTTTTATGTCCATTCTGGTGACTGGTGGCGCCGGCTATATTGGCAGCCATATGGTGCATGCCCTCGTCGACCGCGGTGAAAGTGTTGTCGTGCTCGACAACCTCTCGACTGGCTATGACGCCGTCATTCCGGGCGCGGCGACGCTGGTCGTCGGCGACATCGGTGATGGAGACTTGGTTGACAAGCTGATCGCCGATCATGGCATCACCGCCATCGCCCATTTCGCCGGCTCGATCGTGGTGCCGGATTCGGTGACCGATCCGCTCTCCTATTATGAGAACAACACGGTGAAGTCGCGCTCGCTGATGGCGGCGGCGGTGCGCGGCAAGGTCAAGGCCTTCCTGTTCTCCTCGACGGCTGCCGTCTACGGCGAACCGGGTGTCGACCTCATCGACGAGACGGTGCCGCTTGGCCCGGTGTCGCCCTACGGTTCGTCCAAGTGGATGACCGAGATCATGCTGCGCGACAGCGCCTACGCCTACGGCTTCCGTTATGCGGCGCTACGCTATTTCAACGTCGCCGGCGCCGATCCGAAAGGTCGCACGGGCCAGTCGAGCAAGCGGGCCACTCATCTCATCAAGATCGCCGCCCAGGCCGCCCTCGGCCAGCGCGACGGCATGGACGTGTTCGGCACCGACTATCCGACCCCGGACGGCACCTGCCTCAGGGACTATATCCATGTCTCCGATCTCATCGAAGCGCACGTGCTGGCGCTAAAGCACCTGATGGCCGGTGGTGACACGTTCGTCGCCAATGCCGGCTATGGCCACGGCTTCTCGGTGCTTGAGGTCATCGACGCGGTGAAGCGCGTCTCCGGCGTCAATTTCCCGGTTCGCATGGCGCCTCGCCGTGCCGGCGATCCGCCGTCGCTGGTCGCCGATTCGAGCCGGCTGCGCTCCATCACCGGCTGGCAGCCGAAGCTCGATGACCTCGACACCATCGTCGGCCATGCCCTGGCCTGGGAGAAGTCGCTGGCCGTTCGTAACGCCCAGCGCTGAAAACATCTTGCGCCCGGTCGGATATGGCCGGGCGCCCTCCTTCTGAAAAGGTCTCCGCTCATGGCCGTTGCCACGCCGCAGAAAGCCGTTACCGTCGGCTCCGTTACCTTCGACAACACCGCCCCTTTCGTGCTGATCGCGGGGCCCTGCCAGATCGAGAGCCGGGAACACGCGCTGAAGATTGCGACCTTTCTGGCCGAAACCGCCAAGGCGGCCGGTGTGCCTTTTGTCTTCAAGGCGTCTTATGACAAGGCCAATCGCACGTCGCTGAAGGGCACGCGCGGCGTCGGCATCGAAGCCGGCCTTTCAATTCTTGCCGAGGTTCGCGATCGCCTGGGGTGCCCCGTGCTCACCGATGTCCACGACATCGAACAGACGCGCCGGGCGGGCGAGGTTGTCGATGTCCTGCAAATTCCGGCATTCCTCTGCCGCCAGACCGACCTGCTGATTGCCGCTGGCGAGACCGGCAAGGCCGTCAACGTCAAGAAGGGGCAGTTTTTAGCTCCGTGGGACATGCAGAACGTTGCCGATAAAGTGGCATCGACCGGTAACGAGCGTATTCTCCTGACCGACCGGGGCAGTTGCTTTGGTTACGGTGCGTTGATCAACGATTTCCGTGGGCTGCCGACCATGGCCGAAACGGGCTATCCGGTGGTGTTGGATGCCACCCATTCTGTGCAGGAACCCGGCGGGCGTGGCACATCGTCCGGCGGAAAGCGCGTTTTCGCGCCGGTACTGGCTCGGGCCGCCATAGCGGTCGGCTGCGCGGCCGTGTTCATCGAGGCCCATGATGATCCCGACAATTCCAATTCGTCGGATGGGCCGAACATGCTGCCGCTGCCGTGGATCGCGCCGCTCCTCTCCGACCTGAAGGCACTCGATGCCATCGCCAAGAGCCGGACGCTTACCGAGGCCTACTGAGCCGCCGCTGTCGGGCGAACTTGAGATGATGTCGTTGCGAATTCCGACTTGAGACCGGCGACGACGCTGCCGGCGCTGGCGATGGTCATCATCAGCTTGCCGAGGGCGCTGACGTCCGGGTCGGGCAGCCCTGCCATCAGCGCTCCCGCCTGCTGCGACAGATCGTCGAAGCCGACGTTGGCCGACGCCCCCTTCAGGGTGTGGAGGCTACGCTTTGCGAGTTCGGCGTCGCCACGTTCGAGCGCCGCCGACAGGTCGGCGAGGAGGCCCGCCACGTCGGTGGCGAAGGAGTCGAGCAGGAAGGCCGTGTCTTCCGGCCCGAGTTCGCGCAGGAGAGCGTCGACCCGGCGGCGGTTGACCGATTCGCCGCGCGCCGCGTCAACGGCGGGAGCGGACCGCGTCGCCGGCATCTTGCCTTCCGGCAGCGCGGCGAGAACCGACAGGAGATCCTCCCGTTCCACAGGCTTGGGCAGGAAGGCGTTCATGCCGGCTTTGCGACAAGCCTCGCGATCGGCGGCAAACGCGTTGGCGGTCATGGCGACAATCGGTACGTTACGACCGCGCCCACTCGATCGACGGATGGCGCGCGTTGCCTCGAGACCGTCCATCACCGGCATCTGCATGTCCATGAAGACGATGTCGAAGTCGCGGGCGTTGACCATGGCCAGCGCTTCGGCCCCATTCTCGGCCAAGCTCGCCTCAATGCCAAGGCGGGAGAGCAGGCGGAGAGCCACCTGTTGGTTGATGCGATTGTCTTCGACCACCAGCACCTTCAGCCCCTTCGGCACACACGCCTCTTCTCCTGATGTCAGGCGCTTATCCTCGATCTCAAGAGTCCCGGCGATGGAGGCGGCAACGATGGAGGGGGTCAGCGTATTGGCCGGACGGGCGACTTTTCCGGCGGTGCGTGGCGCCGTCTGCGAGAAGGCAATGTCGACCCGCGCGCGTTGATGGTCGGGGGGCAGAGACGTGACTGTCGCGGTGATGTCGGCCTCGTCCCTGGTTTCGGCAATTCCGGCGCCGAAATAGGCAAAGGTGGCGGTAATCGCAGCGGTCTCGGCGGTCGTGCGACCTGTTACTGAAACGCGGGCGCCATTGAGCGGAGCGGGATCGAGATCGGCGGTGGCGGCTCGATCGAGCGGCAATTCAAAGAAAAAGGTCGAGCCACGTCCTTCGCGGCTTTTTACGCCGATTGTGCCCCCAAGTCCCTCGACGATGCGCCGGCTGATGGCGAGTCCCAGGCCGGTACCACCAAAACGACGGGTGATCGAGGCATCGACCTGCGAAAATTCCTTGAACAGCCGTTTCTGCCCGTCCTCGGAAATACCGGTACCGGTGTCTTCCACCTCGAAGCGCAGAACGGCTCGGTCGCCGCCCTCGATCTCACGAATGCGCACGGCAATCAGGCCGCTCTCAGTGAATTTGACGGCGTTGGAAAGGAAGTTGATCAGCACCTGACGAACGCGCGTTGGATCGCCTGAGTAACGGGCGCTCATGGCGATTTCCGGTGCCAGCACGGCGACGAGCCCCTTCTCGCGCACCGAGGCCTCCACCATGGAGATCGCCGCCTCGGCGGTCGCCACTGGATCGAACACCACGCGATCGACGTCGAAGGAGCCGGCCTCGAGTTTGGAAAAATCGAGGATGTCGTTGACGAGCGCAATCAGGCTGCGGCCGCAAGTCTCGATGTTGGTGGCAAATCCGCGCTGCTCGGCATCCAGCGACGTATCCTTGAGCAGATGGGCCATGCCGAGCACGCCATTGATCGGTGTCCGGATCTCATGACTCATGGTCGCAAGGAAAGCCGATTTCGCCTGGTTGGCCGATTCCGCTGCCGCCACTGCCTCTTTGAGTTCCACGGCCATGGCTTCGAGGCGCACGCGCGAACTCCAGATCTCTCGGATCTGTCGGATCAGGCTGACAATGAAGATTCCCATCGATAGCGTCAGAGCGCCAACCAGCACGGCGAGTACGCGATAGAGCTTTTCGCGGAGCATTCGCGCGTCGGAGCGGGCGGCCATCTCCGTCACCTCGGCGAGATTGGCGAGACGGGAGGTGATCACAGGGAGTTCGCTGAGGCGGCTTTCGAGGGCGGCGAGGGCTTGCCCGTCATTTGTCGGTGCGCCCGAGACACGATCGACGACCTGCCGCGTTTCGGCAATGGTCCGCATGATCGTCCCCAGGTCGGGACTGCTCGGTGCTGTTGCCGCGAGGTCGCGCGCCGCGGCGTCGAATAGAACGAAGCGGGCGGCAACGGTCTGCCCGGCGGCTTCCGAGGGGACCCTTTGCGCCGTCTCGACCGACCGCAACAGTTTCTCCGCCGCTCTGTCGAGTCGATAGGTCGCCGTCAGTGCGCGCGTCTCATCAATATCCGCGGTATCCGCCTGCTGGCGGATCAGGATCGTGAAAACCGCGATGGCGGAGACAAGGAACAGAAAGCCGACAACGACATAGAGCAGCGTGCCCCTGAGTGGGCGGTCTTGGCCCATGGTCTTCCCAGCGCGCATTCCTGCGCCAAGTCCGGTAGAAAGGGGAGTGGTGGTGGTCACGGGGCGGGTCCAGGCAAGAGGCGGCAAACGGGCGTCAGGCGGCAAAGCCGAACGATGTTCCGGCCTGTTCCTTGATCTTCAGGATGCGGAAGTAGCGTAGCGAGAACGCCCTTGCGACCTCCGGATCGAATTGCTGGCCGGCATTATCGGCAATGTAGCGAGCAGCCTCTTCGGCGGGCCAAGCGGCCTTGTATGGCCGTTCCGACGTCAGCGCATCGAACACGTCGGCGACTGAGACAATCCGACCTGCGAGCGGGATCGCCGCTTCTTTGAGGCCGCGCGGATAGCCCGTGCCGTTCCAGAATTCGTGGTGGGTCTCGGCGATTTCGGCGGCAAGGCGGATAACACGCGACCTCGACCCTTCGAGAATTTCCCCTCCGATTAACGTATGCGCCTGCATCCGGCGGCGTTCATCCGCCGTGTACGGCCCGGTTTTGTAAAGGAGATCGTCGGAAAGACCGAGCTTGCCGATGTCGTGCATCAGCGATGCGATATAGAGATCTTGGCAGTACGGCTCACCCTGCCCGAGTTCTTCGGCGAGTTCGCGGGCGGTGCGGGCAACGCGGACCAAGTGGCTTCCGATCGAGGGGTCGCGGCGTTCGACGGCGCGCGCCAGGCGCAAAATGATCTCCTCTTCAAGGCCCAGCCGGTCATGGGTGGCCTTCTGCACCTCGGTTTGCAGCCAGTCGGCGCGATCCCGGAGCTTGTTCTGCATTTCGCGCAGCATGGCGAGGTTGCGGAGACGCGCCTTTGCCTCGGCCATGTCGACTGGCTTGGTGAGGAAGTCGGTGGCACCTGCCTCGAGCGCGGCATAGCAGATCTCCCGCTGGTCGACGGTGGTGACCATGACGATCGGCACGTCGACGTAATCGGGAAGGCTGCGCACTTCACGGATGAGGGTCAGCCCATCCATCCCCGGCATCATGTAGTCGACGATGATCAGATCGAAGCGGCTCCGGCGGGCCTCTTCGAGCGCCTGCAACGGATCTCGAAACGACTGCACGTCGGCGATACCGGAGCTCTGCGCCAGCTTGCCGAGCATGAACAGATTACTGGGATTGTCGTCGACCAGGAGGAGCTTCATGACAGTTTCCATTGGGAATGTTTCCATGAAAACTTACGCGGGAAACATGAAGCTTCAGAAAATGAGCATGAGAAACACGACGTGAACTGTCTCTCGATCTATTTGAACGAAAATATATAGAAAAAATTATCCAAGACATCTGTCCGGAGCTGAAATTTAGGCAAATTGCGGAGGGTAAGCTTGATAGCACCTAACGAGCATCGTCAAAAATGACAAGGGGCTGCGAGTCTCGTTCACGACTTGTCAAGACTCGGCGTCGACGCGGCGATTGTCGCTGGCGCGCCGTCGGTGACCCCGGCATAACATCTCCATCGAGCCGACGGAAACCCAGCTCACTTTCCGAAAGCACGCCTCTCGGTTGCTGCGACTGAAAAGTCGCAGACTTACCCACCCGGACATGGCTAGGCCACGTCCGGGTTTTCTTTTGCTTGCGCCGAAGCCTCAGTGGCTGAAGCGGGCGCGTGCCGCCTCTACAACCTCGCGCGTGAGATCGATGTCGATACCGCCGCGTAACACCGCCGACGAGGCCGCGGTGATCACCCGATAACGTCCCTTCTCTCCGATAAAGGCATTCCTCTCCGCATCGAAATAGGAGAAGGCGCGGGCTGAAAGCACCATCGTTGCCTCAGCGGTTTCACCGGGTGCCAGATGCAGCTTGGCAAAGCCTCTCAGTTCTTTGGTCGGCCGTTCGACGCGCGAGGCGGGCGGCGCGATGTAGAGCTGGACGACCTCCGAGCCGGGCCGTGTGCCGCTGTTGGTTACTTTGACACGGATGGTGACGAGGCCCTCGCCATCGAAGGTCGGCCTGTCCACCATTGGTGTGCCCCAGTCGAAGGTGGTGTAGCTGAGGCCGTGGCCGAACGGGAACAACGGTTCGATGCCGGCTTTCTCATAATGTCGATAGCCAACGAACACGCCTTCGCGATAGGCGATGTGGCCGTCACTGCCGGGATAGGTCAGCGGATCGTCGGTTTCGACCGGCGTGTCCGCGAGGCGCCGGGGAAAAGTTTGGGCGAGGCGCCCCCCTGGCTCGGCGGCGCCGGTCAGCACGTCAGCGATGGCGTTGCCGGCTTCCTGTCCCGGATACCAGGCTTCGACCACCGCGCGGACCTTGTCGAGCCAGGGCATGGCCACCGGGCCGCCGGTCTGCAGCACGACGATGGTATTTGCATTGGCCGCCGCGACGGCGGCAATCAGCTCGTCCTGACGGCCAGGCAGTGCGATGCCGGGCAGGTCATTACCCTCGGTGTCCCACTCGCCTGAACGGCCGGCATAGACGATGGCAAGCTCGGATGAACGGGCGAGTTCGACGGCCTCCGCGAAGGCCTTGTCGTCGAGCGGTACGGTGACCCCGACGCGGATGGCCTTCAGATTGAGGGCTATGGCCTGCACGAAGCGATACTCTACGACGACCTCGACCGTGTGTCCGGCCTCGAGCGCGAGTCGCCCGCGTGCTTCGCGATTGCCGCATTCGAAATAGTTGTCCCCCGGCACCCAGTCTTCCCGGAGGTCGACCACCGTCCGACCGTCGACGATAAGGCGGCTCGGCCCGATGCTGACGAGGCCGAACACATGCTCTGCCGTCTCGGAGGGCGTGAAGCGGGTGGTGGCCCTGAGCGAGAAGTCGGCATCGGCGACGCCAGGGGCTACGGTGTTGAACCACATTATCTCGCCAAGCGGATGGCGCTGATGTTCGACGACGGGACCGGTGAAATCGGGCCGGCCATAGACATCCACCTCGAACGGCCCGGCAATCAGCGGCATCAGCCGGTTGGCGGCGACGCCGGGGGCGGTCCGAAGCTGATTTTCTGAAGTGAGAGCGCGGAGACCATCGGCTGGAGAGACAGCGTAGTGCGGATTGAGCTGGGCGCTGCCGCCCCCCATGATCTGCGCCGTTTCGGCATTGGGGCCGATGGCAGCAATGGTCCGCCCCGTCAGGTCGAGCGGCAGAATTCCATCGTTCTTGAGCAGTACGATGGCATCAGCGCCGGCTCGGCGGATGAGCGCCCGATGCGCCGGCTTGTCGATCGCCTGTTCCGGCGGGATATTGTCTGCCTTAAAGCCGCCGACACGCTCGATCAGGGTCAAAATGCGCCGAGCGGCATCGCGCACCTGTTCTGCCTTTACTTCGCCAGATTGGACCGCCGCGACCAGCTTGTCGCCGCGATCGCGCGTTGGACCTGGCATTTCGAGATCGAGACCAGCTTCAACGGTCGGTACCGTCGAATGCGAGCCGAACCAGTCGGACATGACGATGCCCGAAAAGCCCCACTCGTCCTTGAGAAGATCGGTAAGGAGCGTCTTGTGTTCGGAGGTGAATGTGCCGTTCAGGCGGTTATAGGAACTCATCACCGCGTAGGTGCCGGCCGTCTTTACCGCCGCCTCGAACGGCGGCAAGTAGATTTCGCGTAACGCCCGGTCGCCGATATCCGAGCTCATGGTGGTGCGCTGGATTTCCGACTCGTTGCCGACGAAATGCTTGACGGTAGCGCCCACCCCACCCTTCTGCAGACCGGTCACATAGGCTGTGGCGAGGGTCGCGGTGACGTGAGGATCTTCCGAGTAACACTCGAAATTGCGGCCATTGACGGTGGAACGCTGAATATTGACAGTGGGAGCGAGCAGGATTGAGGCGCCCTTGGAGCGCGCTTCTTCGGCGAGTGCTCCGCCAATTTCCTCGACCAGATCCGGGTTCCAGCTGGCGCCCAGGGCGATGCCGACCGGGAAGCTCGCCGCCTTGACGCCACCAATCAGCGAACCGCCGCCGCGCGCCCCGTTCGGCCCGTCCGATACCTTGATCGCCGGGATGCCGAGCCGCGGTATCGGCACTGTTGTCCAGAAATCGGCACCGGCGAGCAACGAGACCTGTTCCTCCAGCGTCATTGCATCGAGAATCGCCTCGATCTCCATTTTTGCCATCTAAATCTCCCACCACGTGAAACGATACAATCGGCCTTTTCATAGCATGACTCCAATGGCGTCGCGAGCGATGCGGCCGCTGATTGTGGTCGCCTCGACCAAGGGCGAAGGCATCGAGACTGGCGAGGTTCTGCATGACGGGCTAGATCTGACGTCATAGGGATGGGGAGGGGATTGTGGCGGAAGACGCGTATTTCCTGGGAGTCGACATCGGTACGTCGGCGGTAAAGGCCTTGGTGGTCGACGGTCACGAACGGCCGATAGCCGGCGCCGAGGTGGCGCTCGCCACCGACAGGCCGGCACCGGGTTGGTCGGAACAGCATCCCGACCTCTGGTGGCAAGCCGTGCGGCAAGCGCTTGCCCAGATGGCCGCCGACACGCCGGGGGTGCTCGGGCAGGTTACCGCTATCGGCCTCTCCGGCCAGATGCATGGCGCGGTGCTGATCGGCGGGGACGACCGGCCTCTCCGCCCGGCCATCCTGTGGAATGACGGCCGGGCAGCGGCGGAAGCAATGGCTCTCAATGCTGCGCTGCCTGGCCTCGGCCAGATCGCCGGGGTACCGGCCATGGCCGGCTTTCTCGCCCCGAAGATAGCATGGCTTCGCACCCACGAGCCGGACACGCTCGCTGTGACCAAGCGAGTACTCCTGCCCAAGGATTGGGTACGCTTTCTGATGACCGGCGAGTTTGCCACAGATATGTGCGACGCCGCCGGCAGCCTTTTGCTGGACGAAGCGCGGCGACAATGGTCACCAGCCCTCATCGAGGCCGTAGGGCTCCAGCTGGAGCAGTTGCCACGTCTCCTGGAAGGGCCAAATATTTCGGGTCGCATCACGGCGGCCGCCGCCGCCATCACCGGCCTTCGTGAGGGCATTCCGGTCGTCGCCGGCGCCGGCGATGCGGCAGCGGCCGGCATCGGTATCGGCGCTGTGGACGATGGCGACGCCTTTATCTCTCTCGGCACGTCAAGCCAGCTGTTCCTGACCACCGCGGACTATCGGCCTAATCCGGTGGCCATGGTGCATGCCTTCGCTCATGCGCTGCCGGGCCGCTGGTTCCAGATGGCAGCTATGCTGAATGGCGCCTCCGTCATGGCCTGGACAGCCGGCGTTACCGGCGCGCCCGACCTTGGCGCGGCGCTCGACGCCACGGCGGCGCGCGGGCGCACCATCTCGCCGGTGACCTTCCTGCCTTATCTTCAAGGAGAGCGGACGCCGCACGACGATCCGGCGGCGCGCGGCGTGTTCTTTGGCATGGATGGAGGCACCGACGGCCTCGACCTCCTGCAGGCAGCCGTCGAAGGGATGGCTTTCACGCTGGTCGACGCGGTAGCGGCGCTCGAAACCGCGGGTCCTGTACCGGCAACGCTTGCCGCCGTCGGTGGCGGCAGTCGTGGCCGTTTTGTGATGGAGGTGGTTGCGAGCGCCCTTGGTCGGCCGATCCGGCGTTACGCTGGCGGCGAGCGCGGTCCGGCTTTCGGCGTTGCTCGTCTCGCGCGGTTGGCCGTTACAGGTGAAACTGTGGCCGATGTCTGCGTCAAGCCGGAATTGCGGGACGTCATTCTGCCCGACGCCGGCAGGCAGGCGGCGCTCGCTGCCCGCCTGCCGCTGTATCGTGATCTCTATCGCGCTCTGAAACCGATGTTTCGGCGATAAGACTCTCAGGTCCGAAGGAAAGCTTCGATCTCGGCTGCTGTCGGCATCGAGGCGGCGGCACCCCGGCGCGTCACCGAAATGCCGGCCGTCGCCGAGCCGTAGCGCGCTGCCTCGACCGGATCGAGCCCCTTGGAAAGCGCCGCCGAAAACCCGCCGAGGAAGGCATCGCCGGCGCCTGTGGTGTCGATCACCTCGCCGGCTGCCCGCGCCGGCAGGTGCACCGACTGCGTGGCGTTGTGCAGCAGCACGCCGTTGCCGCCGAGCGTGATCAGCGCGTTCTTTGCTCCTTTGGCTAGAAGCGCGTCGCCGGCCTTGCGGGCGTCGTCCACCGTGCCCGGCGCAATGCCGGTCAGCATGGCAGCTTCCGTCTCGTTGGGGGCGATGTAGTCGGAGAGCCGATAGACCTCATCGGGAAAGGCTGTGGCCGGCGCCGGGTTGAAAACGGTGATCGTGCCGGCGGCGCGGGCGATCTGAAGGCCACGCAGGGCGGCGTCGACTGGTTGCTCGAGCTGGGTCACGAATACCTTTGATGCGGCGATCGTTTCCTTTTCCATGTCGAGATCAGCCGGCGACAGGGTGCCGGAAGCACCGGCATAGACGATGATGGCATTCTGGCCGTTGGCGTCGTTGACAAAGATGAATGCCGAGCCGGTCGGATGGCTGTCGATCCGCTGTACGCGGGCGGTGGCGCCGGCCTCGGCCCAAGTCTTGAGGCCAATATCGCCGAAGGCGTCCTTGCCGATCTTGGTGATGAAGCGAACGTCCCCGCCGGCACGCGCCGCCGCGACGGCCTGGTTGGAGCCCTTTCCGCCCGGGCCCATGACGAAACCGGAGCCGGCCAGTGTTTCGCCAATGGCCGGCAGGCGGGGGGCCAGGAAGGTGACATCGACGGCGAAGATGCCGAGGATGGCGACGCCGGATTTCTGAGTATCGGTCATAGTGTTTGTCTCTTGTCGACTGGCGAGGATGCTGACGCCTCCGCGTCGAGACACTCAGGCATTTCCCGCTTGCATCGGAAAAGCGGGAAATGCGTGAAAGGAGCGCCGCGGTTCATTTTCAGCGCCCGGATATCAGGCCTTTGGCGGGATCACACCCTTGGTGAGCAGGAAGCAGCCATAAAGGCGGCCCTCACCGGTCTGCAGCACCGCGAAGGACTTCTTGGCCGCCTCATAGAAGGCGAAACGCTCGATGCCGCCCAGCTTGAAGGTCGGGCCTTCGGCGTCGAAGACTTCCTTCTGAAATTCGTGCTGCACGTCGGTCCACTTTTCCGGCTCGCCGACAACTTCCATACGGAAGGCGGCGGTGGGGATGAAGGTATCGAGCGGCAGTACCGAGAGTACGGCTCGTGCCGCGCGCGGGGCCGACACGCCATCGAGGCGCAGCGGCTGACCGTAAACGGTCTCTTGGGCGACCGAGTGGATGGGGAAATTACTGTCGACGATGGCGATGGTGTCGCCGTGGCCCATGGAGGCCAGCACGTAGAGTAGATCGGGATTGAGTAGCGGGTCGATGGCCTTGAGCATGATTCCTCCTGACGCAGCCATCTGAGAAGCCACCGCTTTTCAGATTGAGCGGATGCGTGACAACAAATTGTTGGCGGTCCTCTTTTGCTGCGGGACACGCCGTTCCGGACTCGTTGATGGGCGCCATTGGCACCTTGTCATCCATAGGCCGTTGGGGACGTTTTGTCAGGTCCGCAAGGGTACCGTCCGACAGAAAACTTCAATTGGCTATTGGTTTCTTTCGCGAATTAACCGCTCGGAAGACAATTCAGGCAATAGTCCAACGGCCTCTTCGCATTGGTTCCCATGGATTTGTTGTTCCGATCGGTCTTCTCCTTCTTCCGCTCGTTTACGGTGCCGGTTGTAATCGGTCTCGCGGCCGGTGGCGTGTTGCTCATCGTTTTGTCCTTCCTCGCGACTACCGACTGGCTGCGACTGTCGGCGACCCGGCGTCTCGCGGGCGAAGCCGCCGCGGCAGCGGCATTGGCTGTGACAAAGAGTCCCGAGACCGCGGATATTGCCGCTTTCGCCGCCGCGCGTGCGGTGACAGGAGGTGGCGAGGTTGCCGTCATGGCCGAGCGAGGCAGTGCGCGCCCGGGCCCCTCCGGCCTCGTTTTCACTGTGGGCCCGGGTGAAGTCACCCGCGTTACGATCTCGATGACCACTCGCAGTCTGCTCGGGACACCGATCGGCTTGGGACAGCGATCCGTGACGACCTCGGCGATGGCGGTGCGGACCGGCGTTGCCGCGCTTACTGAACGAACAACGGCGGTGCCTGATTTACCGGCTGTGCCGGCTGCTATCGAAACGCAGCTGTTTGGATCCGCCGGCGCCCTCGCGCCCGGTGAGCGTTCCATGCTTGGTCAGAGCACATTTCGCGTCGCCGACCTCGTGGCTGAGCTCGCCCGTACTCTTTCCGCTCGTGACGGCAGCACCGAAACAGGGGTCTCCGCCGTTGCTGGCGCTTCATTCAAGACGAGCGAACTCCTGTTGGCGCTCGGCTCGCTTTATCGAGACAATGCCAGAAGCTCGACCGAGGCCGCGGGCATGCTGGCGATCATCAACCGGCTTGCCAGGAGTGTCGGCGCGGGCGAGGAAATGGCAGTGCCATTCATCAGTGTGATTAGCCTAGCTGGATCTGAGGCAGATCTGACGCTCGCCGCTCCCATCCGGCCGCTGGAGTTTGTCCAGTCTGTGATGCGCGCGCGTTTGGCCTTGGGCGCCACCACCATCGAATTGAAATCACCTGTTACAGGCATTGATGCTGTCGCGCTGACGCTGAAGTCCGATAGTGCCGCGGCGGCGGTTTTGATTGGCGGCGAGGACGGTGTTGTCGGCATTCCCCCCATTCGTATCAACGCCCGTTTCATCATCAGCGGTCTCGCCATTCCCGGGGCCGACGCGATCGAGCTACCGCTCGAGGTGACACTCAGTTCCGGTGACGCACGCATCCGGCGTATCTCCTGCAGTTCGGCAGATCCCGAGATTACCGTTATCGGCCGCCCGGTACGCGCTAGTGTGGTGTTTGCCGCCAATGAAGCGACATCACCGTCCCATGCCTCGGATTATGTGCGTCTGGTCGCCGTCGATGGACTGACGGCGTGGGCCAAGGGGCGATCATCTTTTGCCGACGATCCGCCGGTCGAACTGGTGTTCCGGCCCGGTACTGGCGATACCGTCGCCAGCCTGCGATCGCCGATTGATTTCAGCAATCGGCTGGAGCGACTGGCCGCCGAGACGCAAGTGCTCGTGTCGCTCGAAGGCGCGGCACGGGGCGTTATGTCGGAAGGTGGGGTCCGCGACGAAATATCCCGACTGATTGTCGGCAGCGTCAAGCCCGTCGACGCGGTACTGTCTAGCGTCTTTGCCACTTTTGGCATTGTCCCGGGTAAGATGGACGTGGTTGCCGCCGGTGCGTCCTGCAACAGGGCAACGCTGCTCGGCGAGGCGAAATGACTTCGCTTCGGGCTTGCTTCGGGCTATGAGAAGCCCGGTACGGCCCAGTGTTGCCGTGATACCGGGACTTGTCATGACCGACGATGAGTTGATTGCCCGCATTCTTTATCGTGATGGCTCCCTCCTCATCATCGACAAGCCGGCGGGCATTCCAGTGCATGCAGGCTTTGGCGGCGGCGAGACGCTTGATCAGCATTTTCCGGCGCTGCAGTTCGGCCTGCCCAATCCACCGCAGCTCGGTCATCGGCTGGACAAGGACACCTCAGGCTGCCTGGCGCTCGGCCGCCACCGGCGCGCGATCCGGGAACTCGGCGAGATTTTCGCGGGCCAGAAGGCGCAGAAAACCTACCTTGCCGTGGTGCTCGGCGCCTTGCCTGACGACGAGGGGCGCATCGACGCGCCGCTTGCCAAGGTTACCCACGAGAAGCGCTCTTGGTGGATGAAGGTCGATCCTGCCGGTCAACCTTCCGTCACCGATTATCGGGTCGTCGCGCGGGGAGATCGCCTGACGGTGGTCGATCTGATGCCTCGCACCGGCCGCACGCATCAGCTGCGCGTTCATATGGCATATCTCGGCTATCCCATTATCGGCGACGGTGTTTATGGCGGCGACCCCGCGCGCGCGGTCGACCGAAACCTGCATCTCCATGCCCGTGAGCTGGAGCTTCCTTTCTACCGGAAGAAACCGTCTATCCTGGCACGAGCGCCTGTGCCGCCCCATATGTTACGCCTGCTCGGTCGTCTCGGTGCCGTTGACGACGACGGCGCCCTTGTTCATGTCTCGCCCGTCGCGACGACCGACGGCGTCGCTTCCTGAAGCCGTTCCCACAAGTTGGGCGACGCCAGAGCCTTCATACGAGACCCAGCACGAAAGGCCGCTGCCATGACGCTACAGCTCAAGGATCCCTCGCTTCTGGTGGAAGCTTGCCTGATCGACGGCGAATTTGTCGGTATGCCCGCTCTCGACGTGACAGATCCCTCTACGGGCGCCGTCGTTGGGCGTGTCCCGCTGACAGAAGCGGATGGCACGACACGGGCCGTCGAGGCGGCCGAGCGCGCTTTGCCAGCCTGGAAGCGGCTTCTTGCCAAAGAGCGATCGCGTCTTCTGCGCCGCTGGTACGAACTGATGATCGAGAACCGCGATGATCTCGCGCTCATCATGACTGCCGAGCAGGGCAAGCCGCTTGCCGAGGCTTTGGGCGAGATCGACTATGCCGCCGGTTACGTCGAGTTCTACGCCGAGGAAGCCAAGCGTATCGCGGGCGAAACGCTGCCTTCGCCGAGGAACGGTGCCCGCGTGCTGGTGACCCGTGAGGCAGCCGGCGTCGTTGCCGCCATTACGCCATGGAATTTCCCGGCCGCGATGATCACCCGCAAGGTGGCGCCGGCGCTTGCCGCCGGCTGCACGGCGGTGGTCAAGCCCGCATCTGAGACGCCGCTCACCGCCCTGGCGCTTGCCCGTCTTGCGGTGCGCGCGGGGCTGCCGAAGGGCGTTCTCAATGTCGTCACCGGCAAGTCGTCGGTGGTGGGCGACGTCTTGACGAGCCACCCGGCTGTGCGTGTCGTCTCCTTTACCGGCTCGACCGAAGTCGGCAAGAAGCTGATTGTCCAGTGCGCGGGCACGGTGAAGAAGATCTACACCGAACTCGGCGGCAATGCCCCCTTCATCGTCTTCGACGACGCCGACCTCGACGCTGCCGTCGAGGGGGTGATGATCTCGAAGTTCCGCAACATGGGCCAGACCTGCGTTTGCGCCAATCGCATCTACGCCCAGTCCGGCATCCACGATGCCTTTGTGCAAAAGCTTACCGCTGCGGTCAACGCGCTGAAACTCGGTGACGGGCGGACACCGGGCGTGACGCAGGGGCCGCTTGTCAATGCGAAGGCCGTGGAGAAAGTCGAGGCGCACGTCGCCGATGCGCTCGCCAAGGGGGCGAAGGTTGTGACCGGCGGTGTCCGGTCGCCGCTTGGCGGCAGTTTCTTCGAGCCGACGGTAATGACCGGCGTGACGGCTACCATGACGGTCGCGCGCGAGGAGACCTTCGGTCCGCTCGCCCCAGTTTTCCGTTTCGAGACTGAGGAGGAAGCGATCCGGCTCGCCAACGATACGGAGTTCGGTCTCGCGTCTTATTTCTACGCCCGGGACGTCGGCCGCATCTTCCGCGTTGCCGAAGGGCTCCAGGCCGGCATGGTCGGTATCAATTCCGGCGCCATCTCTTCCGAACTGGTGCCGTTCGGTGGCGTCAAGGAAAGTGGCAATGGTCGCGAGGGATCGCACCATGGCATCGACGAATATGTTGAGAAAAAATATCTACTAATCGCCGGCCTCGACCGCTAACCTGCCGGACATGAGAGGGTTTAGCGGGACGACGCAATCCTAGCCGGACTCTCGCAACAGAGCCCAGCCATGACTCCGGACTCCTATCCGGACTCCGTTTTGGACTCTCATTCGGACTCATGGCCTGGACTCAGAGCCCGGCTTGGACCGACCAAAACATCTGGTAATCAGCCGGAAATACCGGTCTATTCGGGCAGCCCGCCGAGATAGTCGTTGATACCGCCGTGATGCCAGTTGCCAGGGGGCCGGCGACGAGCTTTGCTCATTTGCGAGGCGAGCGAACGCCTTGGGGTGAGGCGGTAGCTGAACATCATGGGGCGTTTTTTTCTCGGCATGGACGGTGGCGGAAGCAGTGCTCGTGCCCGTCTTGCCGACTATTCCGGCCATTGGCTCGGCGAGGGCGTTGGCGGCCCGGCAAACGCTGGCAATGATCTGGAGGGAGCCGCGGCAGCGCTCGAGGCGGCGACGAACATGGCGCTATCCGTCGCCGGCCTTTCCCGTCATGACCGAGCCGACATCGTGGCGGTCATCGGCGCCGCTGGCGCGGGGGACCCTAAAGTGGCCGCTAAGCTTGCCGCCGCGCCTTTCGGTTTCCGCGATCTCCGCGTCGTCACCGACGCCGAGATCGCTCTCGAGGGCGCTCTGGCCGGTGGCGACGGCGGCATCCTGATCATCGGGACTGGCAGCCAAGGTTACGGGCGCGTGGGCGAGCGGCGCTTTCGGGTCGGTGGCTGGGGACCGTCTCTTTCCGATGGCGGTTCGGGCGCGGTGATCGGCCGGCGCGCGGCGCGCCGGGCGCTCGAAGCGCATGAGGGGCTAGCAGCCTCCTCCCCGATGACGGCTGCCATTTTTGAGCGATTGGGCGGGTCGGCGGCAACGCTGTCAGCCTTCGGCAAGACGGCACGACCGGCCGACTGGGCGGCACTGGCGCCAGTCGTATTCAGCCATGCCGAGGCCGACGATCCGGTGGCCAAGGCGATTGTGATGGCTGGGACGGCGGAGATCGAAGCATTGATCGGCCGTCTCGTCACTGAGGGAATAGGACGTGTGGCCCTGATGGGCGGCTTAGCGGCCAGTTACCGGCCGCGCCTAGGGCACCGCTTCGCCGGCCTTCTTGCCGATCCCGTTGGCGATGCCCTTGATGGCGCGCTCAGCCTAGCAAGGAAGGACGTTGCCCCATGATGGAGCCCTTTACCCGCGTGGTTGGCCAAGATTGGCGCGGACGGGGCGGGGACGCGCCGCTCTGTCGTCGCCTCGAAGTCGCACTGCGGGCCGCCATCGCTGATGGACGACTTTCAACCGGTGCGCCATTACCCTCCGAACGAGCGATCGCCGCCGGTCTTTCCATTTCACGCATCACGGTGCGGCAGGCGCTGGCACCGCTCGTCGCCGATGGCCTGGTGGCCACACGGCCGGGAGGCGGCTCTAGTGTGGCCGACACCAAATCTGCCCAGACAAGTGATGATCGGCCATCCGAAGCGGTCAGCCGCCGACGGACCCTGTTGCGTTCGCACGCCGATGAACTGGCCGAAAAGGGCGAACCGGTGGAGACTCGCCTCGTCGACCGGTTGACCGGACCGCCGTCGGCTCCGGAAGCGATGACGCTTGGCCTCGGCCCTGGCGAGCGGGTGCTGAGGCTCTATCGCCTTCATTGCGTAGCGGACCGCCCGCGCATCCTGGAGCTGACGACGCTGCCGGCCGCAACGATTGATGCCGAAGCGGCCACTGTGTCACCAGCCGAGGCGCTCGCCGGCGTGGGACTGGCGGCAGCGCGCGCGGTGGAGCGTTTTCGTGCGGTGGCACTCGGCGCGGTCGAGGCGGGGCTCATGGAGTTGCCGGAAGGAACCCCTGCGATGCGTGTGGAGCGGGTGAGCTACACCGCGGGTGGCCGCGCGGTAGAGATCAGCCGCGCCTTCTGCCGCGGCGACGGCTACGAGGTAGTGGCAGCGCTGTCGGCCGAATAGGCCCCGGATAAAGCCGAGGCTCTGTCTGGCAATTGACGTCAGCGCTTGGTGCGCAGCCGAACGACCACGTCGACGCGGACGATCTCCATACCGGCGGGCGCCGGCGGCAGGTCGCCAATTTCCACGTGCGGACCAGGAATATCGAACACCCGATTCTCGTCCTCGACGTAGAAATGATGGTGGTCGTCGGTATTGGTGTCAAAATAGGTACGCGTGCCCTCGACGGCCACTTCACGCAGAAGACCGGCTTCGGTGAACTGATTGAGCGTGTTGTAGACCGTGGCGAGCGACACCGGCACCTTGGCGGTCAGTGCCTCGGCGTGCAAATCCTCGGCGGAGACATGGCGATGGCCATGCGAGAACAGGATCTCGGCAAGTGCGACGCGCTGGCGGGTGGGCCTGAGGCCCGAATCCCGGAGGCGAGTCCGCACCGGAGTCTTGCCAATCATGGGCGCGCCGGGCGTCGGCTGAGCGCCGGTACGGCGTACCGTGTCCGTCGCGGCGATCGACGGGCTGAAAGGAAGCGGGCGGTCCATGATCTTGTTATCCTGGGTGGTCGGCGACAGCCGGACGGCTTTTTCGATTGCGACATATTAGCAAAGTGGGTGCAGACTGCAAGAACGCGCCAAAAAGGCCAGTGTCGCGTTTGCGGCAAGGCTTTCGAGGACGCTTTGCCTGTGTTAGAGATCGACCGATCACGTGAACACCGTCCTGACGGACGGCGATTGGCGCTGCTTGTAGCGCGCCCGAAGGGACAAGGTACGGACAACAGCATGAGTCTTCGCAAGAACAGCTACGAGTATGAGGATCTCCTTTCCTGCGGACGTGGGGAGTTGTTCGGGCCGGGCAATGCCCAGTTGCCCTTGCCGCCGATGCTGATGTTCGATCGCATCGCCGAGATTGCCGAGGTGGGCGGCGAGTTTGGCAAGGGCCTCATCCGTGCCACGTTGGCTGTCCGGCCTGACCTCTGGTTCTTTCCCTGTCATTTCAAGGGCGACCCGGTGATGCCCGGCTGCCTCGGCCTTGATGCTCTTTGGCAGATGCTCGGCTTCTTCCTTGGCTGGTCGGGTTCGCCCGGCAAGGGGCGGGCGCTTTCGGTCGGCGAAGTAAAGTTCTCCGGCATGGTGACCCCCGCCGTCAAGCTGGTCGAATACGGCGTCGACCTCAAGCGTGTGTTGCGCGGCAAGCTGGTGCTCGGCATTGGCGACGGCTGGCTAAAGGCCGACGGCGAGACCATTTACAAGGCGACGGATCTCCGCGTCGGCCTGTTCAAGGCTGCCTGAGCGCCGCCCGCACCAAAAACAAGGAAAGACAGCCATGAGACGTGTCGTCGTCACCGGCATGGGCATCGTGTCCTCAATCGGCAACAATACGCAGGAGGTGCTGGCGTCCTTGCATGATGCTCGTTCGGGCATCACTTCCGCCCCCAGCTTTGCCGAGCACGGCTTCCGCTGCCAGGTCTATGGCGTGCCGACTCTCGACCCCGCGACGGTGGTCGACCGGCGGGCGATGCGCTTCCACGGCGGCGGTACCGCTTGGAACCACGTGGCCATGGATCAGGCTATTCTCGACGCAGGTCTCGAGGCTGGAGACATTTCCAGCGAGCGTACCGGCATCATCATGGGTTCAGGCGGCGCCTCGACGCGTACCATTGTCGAATCGGCTCTGAAGACCATCGAGAGCGGTTCCTCCAAGAAAGTAGGCCCCTTCGCCGTTCCCAAAGCGATGAGTTCCACGGCTTCGGCCACGCTCGCCACTTGGTTCAAGATCAAGGGGGTCAACTATTCGATCTCTTCAGCTTGCGCTACGTCGAACCATTGCATCGGCAACGCCTACGAGATGATCCAGTACGGCAAGCAGGACATGATGTTTGCCGGTGGCTGCGAAGAGCTCGACTGGACGCTTTCTGTGTTGTTCGACGCCATGGGGGCTATGGCCTCCAAGTATAACGACACGCCGGCCACGGCTTCACGCGCCTATGACCGGAATCGCGATGGCTTCGTCATCGCCGGTGGCGCCGGTGTGCTCGTTCTCGAGGAACTGGAGCATGCCAAGGCGCGCGGCGCCAAGATCTATGGCGAGATCGTCGGCTACGGTGCTACCTCCGACGGCTACGATATGGTTGCGCCGTCGGGCGAGGGGGCGGTGCGCTGCATGCGTCAGGCGCTCTCCACCGTGAAAGAGAAGATCGACTACATCAACCCGCACGCCACCTCGACGCCGGCCGGCGACGCGCCGGAGATCGAAGCGATCCGCACGGTGTTCGGGGGCGCCGACAACTGCCCGCCGATTTCCGCCACCAAGTCGCTGACCGGCCATTCTCTCGGCGCTACCGGCGTGCAGGAGGCGATCTATTCGTTGCTGATGATGAACAACCGTTTCATCGTCAAGAGCGCGCATATCCAGGAAATCGATCCGGCTTTCGCCGACATGCCGATTGTCCGCGACCGTATCGACGACGCCAAGATCGACACCGTGCTCTCCAACAGCTTTGGCTTCGGCGGCACCAACGCTACGCTGGTGTTCCAGCGCTATGCCGCCTGATCCATCCGCCCGGCGCTCCGACCGGGCGGTTTCTTCTTCACGGGACGTCATATTATGAATGGACTCATGGCCGGCAAGCGCGGCCTCATTATGGGCGTCGCCAACGACCATTCCATTGCCTGGGGTATCGCCAAGGCACTTTCCGCCGCCGGTGCCGAACTGGCCTTCACCTATCAGGGCGATGCCTTCGGTCGGCGTGTCAGGCCGCTGGCCGAAGAGGTCGGGGCGAAGTTGCTCCTGCCTTGCGACGTCGAGGATGAGGCGTCGGTCGACGCGGTGTTCGATGCCCTGAAGGCCGAGTGGGGACGGCTTGATTTCGTGGTGCACGCCATCGGCTTTTCCGACAAGAACGAGCTCAAGGGACGCTACGCGGACACCACGCGCGCCAATTTCTCGCGGACGATGGTCATCTCGGTGTTTTCCTTCACCGAAGTGGCGCGCAAGGCCGCCGCGCTGATGACCGAAGGCGGCGCTCTACTGACCCTGACTTACGGCGGTTCGACGCGCGTCATGCCCAACTACAACGTCATGGGCGTTGCCAAGGCGGCGCTTGAGAGTTCGGTGCGCTATCTTGCCGCTGATTTTGGCGCTGACGGCATCCGCGTCAATGCCATCTCGGCCGGTCCGGTCCGGACGCTGGCTGGCTCCGGCGTGACCGACGCTCGCCTGATGTTCAATTTCCAAAAGAAGAACGCGCCGCTGAGGCGTACCGTTTCGATCGACGAGGTCGGCCGTTCGGCCCTCTACCTGCTGTCTGATCTGTCGTCGGGCGTCACTGGCGAAGTCCACTTCGTCGATTCCGGCTATTCGATTATGTCGATGCCGCGGATCGAGGAGCTGAAGGAACAGGATCGCCGCGAATCCGCCGAAGAGCCGGCCGGTTGACCCGAAGCGCCAGCGAGAGTGATTGAAGCCGGCGGGCGTTGTCTGCCGGTTTTTTCGTTATCCCAGACAGCGCCGTCAGTCGTCGCTCTCGGGGGCCTCCGGGTCGGAAATATCGCCGGACGGAAGTGCCTGGCAGGCTTGGACGGCGGTCGCAAGCAGGGGCTCGAAGGTTGTGTCGGCATCGCGGTTCGCCCAGATGCCGGTCTCGTCCACCGATGTGGCAACGCAGCCGCAGAAGCGCTCCGACATCTCAGGCGTAGCGCCATGGCGCTGATATTCGGCCCGACAATCGGCGACGAAGCTCGACCGCTGCACCGCCGGATCGACGGGAATCAGCGCGGCGAGGCCGGCTGCAAAGCCATAGAGCAATGGCTGATGCAAGAGATAGAAGGCCAGGGAATGGCGACCGATCCAGGCGAGCCAATGCGAGCCGCGCGGTAGCTGCCTTGTCTGCCGCTCGGTGAGGCGCGCCAGCGGGCCACCGATGGCGAGGCCGATGACGTAGGGTGCGATCCACGGAAACAAGGGCACTAGGTCGTTCGAGACCGGAGGTGTCTCGGCGAGGCCGAGGAAGCCCCAGCCGATACCATCGAAAGCAGATGATCGCCACACGTGCGGCAACACGAGCGCTATCGCCGCAAACAGGATCAGCACTGCGCCGGGCAGCCGGACGAGTAAAGGCGCTAGAAGACTAGCCAGCAGCATCATGTGCAGGATGCCGAAAAAGATCCAGGCATTGGGGAAGACAAAATAGGTGCCGATCGACACAGCAGCAGCGGCGAGGGCGAGGCGGACAAGGCGAGTACCGTAGCGGAACAGGTCGAAGCCACCTCGCTCGGCAAGGCGAAAGGAAAGGCCGGACAGCAGCAGGAAGCTAGCGGCGATCGCCACCGCATAGCCGCGCCACAGTGGATCGACGGCGACGCCCCAGCTCACCAGTCGGACGTTGGCGAGGTCCCAGGAAAAATGATAGGAGGCCATAGCCAGGAGCAGAATGCCGCGCAGCAGGTCAATCAGCGGCAGGCGCCGCGGACGGGCTCCGGCGCACTCTCTCTGGGGTAACGAATCAGCCATGTCCCGTCTCTCCACCATCGCCAAAGGGTGTGCGGCAGCGGCACGGCCATGGCAACCGGCGGTTTTCCGAAAATGATAGCTTCCCTCTCCGAAGGTGAGGCAGATGGCCTCGTGCACCGTTTCCGATTGGGAAGCGACACGCTGGTTGTCGTCTTCAGCCAAGTGCGAGTTCCGGCTGGAAAGTTTGGCCTCGAACGCCTGTTCGCTGGCACGACGCACAGCCTGCTTCTTTTCAACGAACCGGCAAACAATTGGTATAGAGGTCGCGAGGCCGCCATAGATGGGGTGATCGGCGCAGCGGCTGTGGCGGCAAAAGCGAGCCGCCTCGTTTTCTATGGCAGTTCGATGGGTGCTTTCGGCGCCGCCGCAGCGGCAGCTCGACATCCGGAGGCTGAGCTTTACGCCTTTGCGCCCGACTTTCGGATCGGCGAGCCGGGTAGTCAGTCGGCAGCGGCCAGCCTCGTTGCCCGACCGGACGAAGCCGGCCTCGATGGCTTGCTCGGTTCGCCACGCTACGGCGCCGCGCGGATCGTCATTCCACTTTACGATGCTTATGACGCCGGCGTTGGCGCCCGTCTTGCCGATCGGCGATTGCCGGATGGGCTGACGCTGGTGCCACTCCGCTCGAGCCACGAGGTGCATGACCACCTCTACAGCCTCAACATCATCCGCAAGGTCACCGCGACGTTCCGCCGCGACATCGCCGTGGAAGCGGCGACACGCGGACTGCTGGTGCAATCGGTCGACTGGCCAGCCTACGCACGGTTTTCCGAAGCCCGCGCCGCTTTCGATGACGGCGCCAACCTTGATCTCAAGGCTTTGCTCGGACTGATGCCGGACGTCAATCCCGGCCTTGTGGTGCTCGCGGCGGAGGTGGCAGAGCGGATGGGGGACATCGACCGAGCAGCGACGCTGCTCGCTGAGCTCGACGCGGCGATTGCTTGCGACGTCGTCCTGTCTGGTCTTGCCAAGCGGTATCTGAAGGACATTCCGCGCCGGCGTATCCGACTGCTCAAGGACGCGGGGGAAGTCGCCGCGTCACATCGTGTCGCGGTCGAGGCCGCCGCGCGCTTTCCGACAGACGAGGGTTTTGCCGCCCTCGCCGCGGGGCCGGATTAGGTTCGATCAGTGGACCATCATCGGCGTCAGGTCGGCCTCGGCGGCATTGGCGATTGCTGCCTCACGGCTGTCCGTCAGCATGATTGGCTGCCCGTCAGCCGAATGCAGAGCCCACAACTTCATGCCCGGTCTGAGGTCGAGATATCCAGGATGGGCTGCCAGCACGTCATCGGACGAGACGCGACGCAGATAAGCCACCCTGCCACCACCGAGCTGCCTGAAGGCGGCTTCGGGCATGATCTTGTCATCGTCGGCGGAAGTGTTCTTGGTGAAAGCACCCATCGCATTACTCCTTTCCCCCCGCGCCGGCCGAGCCGAACAGGGAGAAGACGCCGCCCGCCTGCGATGGCGGTCGGGCATGAAACACACTCTAGTAGGAAAAGATGACCGGCGCGTTTATCGTCAGTCCTCGGCATTGATCTCGATCCGCCGGATCACTCGCTCCAGCGGTGGGCGCACCAAGTCGATTGATAGCAAGCCATTCCGGAGATCGGCGCCAAGGATTTCAATACCCTCGGCTAACACGAACGTGCGCTGGAATTGCCGTGCCGCGATGCCGCGGTGAAGATAGAGGCGAGACTTGTCGTCTGCCTGGCGGCCGCGGATCACCAACTGGTTCTCCTCAACGGAAACCTCGAGCTGTTCGCGCGTGAAACCGGCGACGGCCAGCGTGATGCGAAGCACGTCTCCCTCTGGGGCATCACGTTCGATACGCTCGATGTTATACGGAGGGTAGCCGTCGTTCGCGGCCTTAGACACACGGTCGAGCGCCCGCTCGATCTCGTCAAAGCCCAAAAGGAACGGGCTCGAGAAGCCTGCCAATCTCGTCATCTTTCAAAGTCCTCGCAAGGAAGCGACCTTGACCAGGCCCCTGAGGCACCCGGTGATCAGCGTTCTATATGGCCTTACCATCTCTGCGGTTCAAGACCGCCCCAGTCCCGGCCAGATGGCGGCGTGCCTGGTGGCTGACTTGGGCGACAATCGGCTGCGTTGCGATCCCCAGTCGCCGATCTAGCTGGACGGCGGCGGCTTCGTCGAGCCTTGCGAGTTGGCGCACGAAATAGAAGCCCTCGCGATTGAGCCGGGCGGCGAATGCCGGAGTCAGGCCGGAAAGTGTCAGAAGATCCTCGGCCAGCGCCGTGCAAGATGGCTCCTCCTGGCTAGTGTGGCTGGCAATGAAGTCGGCGACGCGCGGAAACACCGAGGCGCGCCAGCGGGCGCCGCTGAATAGGGCGAAACGGCCGACGTCCTCCTCTGTATGTCGGCAACCTTCGCTCGGTGTAGAGGTCATCATGTGGGCGGCATGGGTCTGCCCGCCGCCGCCGAAGGCATCCATTCCCGCCTCCACCGTCATCAGCGGTATGCCTGCTAGCGGTGGTGTTGCGTGCGGATGACCGGTTTGGCTGGCAGCTGCCGTAAAGGGACGGTTGATCAGCACCGTCTCGATCCATTGCAGCATGAACTCCGCCGGCACATCCATCACCGCCAGGAATTCATCGAAGAAGCCTCGGCGGCCATCAGCATCGTCGCCATCGCCGGTGATAAGGCTGAGAAACAGTTCTTTTGGGTCGGTGAGTGACCGATCGAAGCCATACGTCGGAAACCCGGTGAGGGTAAAGAACCCAGGAAAAACTTCACGATATGCACCTTCGAAAGGCGGAGGCACTGGCGCGATCATCGCCTGCAGGAACCAGTCGACCCCGCGCGCGGTGGCGCCGGCGGCAAGCCCGGCGTTGTCGGCGCGGCAGTCGATCGGGCCTCCGATGAGTGTCAGCGTGGCAGGCGGACGGCCGCGCCCAGCGAGCAGAGCGGCCGCGGCGACACCGATGATACCCGCCTCGGTCACGGCGACCAGATGCACCCTCCCGCCGATCTCGATGACCATGTCGGCGATCGCTTCTATCGCTTCGTCGAGCCCGAAAGCGCCAGCCGACAGCGGCACCTGCCGGGCGTCGGCCCAGCCGGCGACGTATACGGCGTGGCCGGGCATGAAGGTTGCGATCGTGTCGCGCACGAGTGTTGGGCAGTGTCCGGCATATGGCGGCAGCACCAGGACGGAAGGACTGTCGACGTCGGGATTGATTGACGCGCGATCGAAGGCGGTCAACGTCCAGAACGGTGTGGCACGCACTACGCGTTCGAAGACCGGACCACGGACGCCCGATACGAAAGTGGTACCGAGATTGAACGTCGGATGACAATAACGGCGCGCAACGCGGGCATAGAGGTCGGCAGAAAAACCCGACGCCGCCGGTGGCCGATGAGCGGGCAGCAGTGGGGCTCTGGCCGATTGGGATCCGGAATAACTATGATAATACGGCACGCCGTCCTCCAAGCGGTCAGTATCGCTCCCCGCCGGCCTCCTCCGCCGCCTGATTGTTGGTCATGGAAAGGATAGCGTGCGCCTGTGTGGCGGCAAGCGGCGACACCCCCGCTCTTAGTCGCGGCTGAGCCGTTTAAGAGGTCTTTTCGGCATAGACTTCCGTCTGTCCGCCTTTCGAACAAGGCGCTCAGAAGGCGCCCATGTCCGGTAACTGCGGGTCGATCAGCTGTTGAATCCGTCTTGCTGCCACGTGGGCGAAGCGCAGTGTCATCGCCCGCCGGGTCGCCGCGGCAAGCCGATGATCAGGCGCTTCCCTGAGAATGGCGCCGCCGTAGCCATCGGCAACGATCAGGCCGGCGTCTTCTGGGAAGATCTCAGCTGGCACGCCGGCATGCGTGGCGAAGAATAAACGGTCGCAATGGAGCCGATAGTCGGGCCACTTGCGGTCGGCGCGGAAATCTTCGACCGACGATTTAATCTCGACGATGAAGATGTCTCCGTTCGTACCGAGCGCGGCCACGTCTGCCCGCCGGCCTGATGCGAGGGGCAGCTCGTAAAGAATGGAGAAGCCGTGCCCTGCCAGCAGGCGGCCGACACCGCGCTGCACGAGGCGTGCGTTTTCCGATTGACGGCCGTCGTTGACGAAGTTTTCAATCGGGGAAGAAAAGGCGGCGGTCGGAACGGGCATTGTCTGTCTCCGCCCGTATTGTTCATGATTTGTTTCTAAAAATCAACAACCGCATAATACCGCATGCCGCCACTCAAAGCTGCCTTGGCGAAAACGACCGAAGGTAGCCGATGAATCGGAGCGAAGAAGAGTTGACGCTGTGGAACGCCTTCAGGCGGCGTCGGAGCGAGCGTTCTCGGTGAGCAGCGCGTACATCGCCGTCGCATCGTCGGCCGCTCTGAGTTTGGCCGCCGTCTCGTCATCCCGCAGGACACGGGCAATGCGGGCAAGTGCTTTGAGGTGATCGGCGCCGGCGCTTTCCGGTGCGAGCAACAGGAACATCACGTCGACAGACTCGCCATCCAGCGAATCGAAATCGATCGGCCGGTCGAGCAGGGCGAAGACTCCCACCAACCGATCAAGGCCGGCAAGCTTGCCGTGCGGGATCGCCACACCGTGGCCCACGCCGGTCGAACCGAGCTTCTCACGCTGCATCAGCGTTTCGAAGATGTCACGCTCATCACGTCCGGTGAGAGCCGCGGCCTTGGCGGCCATCTCCTGAAGGGCCTGCTTCTTGTTGGCGGACTTGAGCCGCGGCAGGATTGCGTCGATCACCAGGAGGTCGCTGAGATCCATGGTCTTGTTCCAGGTTTGTCAGAGGGCCGGGTAACCCCGACCCTCGCCTTCATATAGGTCTAGATGACGAAAGGACAGATGGGATGAGCCCCGTCAGCCGGCGATTTCGTTGAGCGAGGGGTCTATCCAGCCGATATTTCCGTCATTGCGCCGGTAGACGACGTTTACACCGCCATTACCGGCGTTGCGGAACATCACCAGCGGCGCACCGGTGAAGTCGAGCTCACTGACGGCGGTGCCGACGCTCATGGTGCGTATTTTCTGGGTGGTTTCCGCCACCACGGTCGGAGCGAAGTCGTCGCCGAGTTCCTCGTCCTCGAAGGCAGCGAACACCGTTGACTGGGCGTCGATGTCATCCCAGGACCTGCCGCCCGGCGTCTGATCGCCGGCCGCCGATTCGCCACCCTTGAAGTTCTTTAGCTTGCGCTTGTGGCGCCGCATCCGTTTGCCGATTCGCTCTACTGCCTTCTCGGCCGCCGGATAGACCTCGAAATCCTCGCCCCGCGATTGCAGCGTCGTGCCGGAGGCAAGCTGGATCGAGCAGTCGATGATATAGGCCTTGCCCTCCTTCTGAACCACCACATGGCCGGTGAAGGCCTCGTCGTAATATTTGCCGAGTTCCTCTGTGGTGCGGGTGGTGATGTGTTCGCGAAGTGCCTGGCCGATGTCGACGTTCTTTCCGGTAATACGAAGCGGCATCAGAGTCCTCGTTTCTCGCGCTTTTTGAACAGGCTGGGTACTGGCAGAAAACTCTGCTCGGTACCCGCGTCTCCGGCTACCCGCCTAGGCGGGTACTGGCCGGCGCCGGCGAACGGGGGCGCGGCATTCCGTCTCGCCGGTGGATGGAGTTGTCGCTTCACCCTTTTGCCCTGCCGTTGTCGGCTGGGCAGGCGTCGATCGGGTCGTGAAGCGGAAAGCTGAAGAACCTCCCCTGAGCTGGCGCTGCCGGGCGACGCACCCGCCTACTTGAGATGTGGCGTCGACCGGAGACGATATCAATCCGCCTTCCGGATGAGCCCCGATTTAGGAAAGGTTACAGTGATTTCACGCCCCGGCAAGCTGCTTGAGGCGCCGACGCTGCACCGAGGAGGGAATGCGTAGCGCTTCCCGGTACTTGGCCACCGTACGACGGGCGATGTCCATGCCGTCGTCGCGCAACATTTTGACGAGTGTGTCGTCCGAAAGCACGTCGTCGGCGGTTTCCGCGTCGATCAACTGCCGGATACGATGGCGCACCGATTCCGCTGAATGAGCGTCGCCGCCCTCGGACGAGGCGATCGATGAGGTGAAGAAATACTTGAGTTCGAAAATACCGCGTGTCGTGGCCATGTATTTGTTCGACGTGACGCGCGACACGGTTGACTCGTGCATACCGATGGCATCGGCGATCATGCGAAGATTCAGAGGCCTGAGATGCGCGACGCCATTGGTCAGGAAGCCATCTTGCTGGCGAACGATCTCCGTCGCCACTTTCATGATGGTTTTGGCGCGCTGGTCGAGGCTCTTGGTCAACCAGTTGGCCGACTGGAAGCATTCACCCAGATAGGTCTTTTCCTCTTCGCGAGCCGTCTTCGACACTTCCGCATAATAGGTCTGATTGACCAAAACCTTCGGCAGAGTGTCGGTATTGAGTTCAACCGTCCAACCGCCATCGGCGGCCGGCTGGACCATGACATCCGGCACGACCGTATGGACTTGTGTCGAGCCAAAGGCGTGACCCGGTTTAGGATCAAGGGCCAGGATTTCCTTGATCATGTCGCCGAGATCTTCATCGTCGACGCCACAGAGACGCCTGAGAGAGGGTAGGTCACGCCGGGCAAGAAGGTCTAGGTGCTCGATCAGCTTCTGCATCGCCGGGTCGAGTCGGTCCTTCTCGGCAAGCTGCAACGCCAAGCATTCTGCAAGATTGCGGGCACAAATCCCGGTTGGTTCGAAAGTCTGGAGCACGCCGAGCACTTTCTCGACGTCGGAAAGCGAGGCGCCCAGCCGCTCAGCGGTGGCTACGAGGTCGGCCCGGAGATAGCCCGCCTCGTCCACCTGATCGATGAGGTCGTGGCCGATGAGACGCAAGGCTGGATCGGTGATGGTGACGGCCAGTTGCTCGGCGAGATGGTCGGTAAGACTGATCTCACCGGCGACGAAGCTCTCGAGGCTGTAGTCTTCGCCTGTGCCGCCGCGGCCGACCGACGACCAGTCGCCGCCAGCAAGCGCGCCGACGTCCAGCGCCGGCCGTTCCGGCTGACCGGTATCGTCCGGATAGACATTGCCGATGTCTGTATCGAGCGCGTTGGACACCTGCTCGGAACTCGGTGCGCCCTCGGTCTCGAACCAGTCCGACGTATCGGCCCGTTCCGGTATGTCGGCATCGACCGGTTCAGCGATCGGCGCGTCACCCTCGCCGTCGTCGGCGCGCTCGAGCAGCGGATTACGTTCGAGCTCCTGCTCCACATAGGTGATGAGATCCATGTTGGAGAGCTGAAGCAGCTTGATGGCTTGCATCAGCTGCGGCGTCATCACCAGCGACTGGCTGTGCCTGAGTTCGAGCCGCGCCGACAGCGCCATCGAGCAACCCCCGTCCATCCCGCGCCGAAGCGGAAGCCATGAAAGTCATTGAGGCGGCCGAAGGTGGTCCGCTTCTTGCTTCATAACCTAGGCGGGGGGCGGCATCAAAGGGTAAATTGCTCGCCGAGGTAAACGCGCCGTGCATCGGCGTCGGAGATGATGTCGTCGGGAGTACCCTCAACCAGCAACATGCCGGAATGCAGGATGTAAGCGCGGTCGATGAGGCCAAGCGTCTCACGCACGTTATGGTCGGTAATCAACACGCCGATGCCGCGCGCGGTGAGATGGCGCACCAGTGCCTGAATGTCGCCGACCGCAATCGGATCGACGCCGGCGAAGGGCTCGTCGAGCAACATGAAGATCGGTCGGCTGGCCAGCGCTCGTGCGATTTCGGCACGGCGCCGCTCGCCGCCGGAAAGAGCGATCGCCGGCTGGTGGCGCAAGTGAGCAAGATGGAATTCGTCGAGCAGCGCGTCGAGTTCGGCCTCGCGTATATCACGGTTCGGCTCGACCAGTTCCAACACGGCGCGGATGTTGTTCTCGACTGTGAGGCCGCGAAAAATGGAAGCTTCCTGTGGCAGATAGCCGATACCGAGCCGAGCACGGCGAAACATCGGATATCCGGTAATGTCGTGGCCATCGAGGAAAATGCTGCCACCATTGGCCGGGATCAACCCGGTGATCATGTAGAACAGCGTCGTCTTGCCGGCACCGTTTGGGCCTAGGAGGCCGACTGCCTCGCCACGCCGCACTTGCATCGACACGCCACGCACCACCGGCCGCTGGCCGAAGGTCTTGACGAGATTGAAGACGGCGAGGTCGGATGTGTCGGCAGCCTGGGGCGGCGGCAGGCTCTCGGTCTGGGCGAAGTGCTTCAGCAAGGCTATCCAATCCGGCGAATAAGAGGGGTCAGCGCTTGGTGTCGAGCGACTTCGGCGCGATCAGCATCTGTACCCGGCCGCTGCCGCCGAGCATTTTGGCCTGGCTGGTGTTGATGTCGATCAGAAGCTTCGGGCCGCGAATGACATTGTCGCCTTGGGTGAGCACGACGTTGTCGGTGAGCAGGATCGTGTTGGCAGCGGTATCGAAGGTGCCATTGTCGCCGCTTGCCGTCTGGTTGGGCGAAGTGACGAGCACATTGCCCTTTGCTTCTAGGCGGCTGACCTGTTGCGGCCCTTCGCCAGCCGGTGACCCCTGGTAGAATACCGTGAGGCGATCGGTCTTCAGCACGGTCGTCCCCTGCCGGACGATGACGTGGCCGGTGAACACCGCCGTCTTGTCCTGATCGTGCACTTCAAGCTGTTCCGACTCGAACTGGATCGGTTGGTCGGAGGACATGCCTAGCCCTTGATACGTCGTTGCCGGCAGCTTGGCCGTTTGTTCCGCGGCAAATGCTGGGGCGAAAGCAAGCGTGGTGAGCAGGCCGGCTACGGCGGCCCGGCGGAGGAGGCTGGAGCGGGGCATGCGGACCGTCATCTTCAGTTGCCTTCTGCCTCGTCGAGGCGGCTAGAACTGTTTGGCTCGGGCCGGTGCGCTCCGAGCCATCCGGTATACTTAAGGGGTTGAAACTGGCGTTTTTTCTTTTTGATCAGCCGGTTTGGGCTGACCGGGCGTTGTTTTGCTGGCGCCGCTCTGACGAGCGGTCGGATCGACGGTCATGTGGACGCCGCCGGAGAAGGTCACGGTTCCCGCCTTCTTCTCCACACCCATCTTCTCGGCGTTGATCTTACCGAGGTTGGAGGAAAACGCGACGGGGCTGTCCGAGGTTAGAGAACCGGTGTTGAGGTCGATCGCGGCGCGGCTCAGTGTGCCGCCAGAGCCATCGGAATTGGCCAGCCGGATGTTTTCCTTGAGCACCAGCGTCTGAGCCGCGGAATCATAGATGCCACTGTCGGCCAGGAGCTTGCCCCGGCTGCCATCGGTCTGGATCACGCTCGCTTCGATGTCTTTGAGGCGGATTATCCGAGTGTCTTTAAGATCCTGCACGGCGCTTTTCGCATTCACCGTGTAGGTCCGCCCTTTGCCATCGCTGCCTGACAGATGGGGCGCGTCCATAGCGAGCCCATCGGTGGTTATCTTCAGATCGCCAATGCTGAGGCTGATGGAGATGCGGGTGATAACCGTTGCCCCAACCACCAACGCAAAAAGTAGCGCGCCGAGAGCTGGCAGCCAAAAGCGTAGACGACGAACCCGCCGACTCTCTCGCGCCGCCGTTGCAAACAGCCGCACACGCACGGCGGATCCGTCAAACGGTTCCATGCCGCCGCTACCGAAAGCACGGTTTGCCGCGATGCCAGTCATCTTTCGTACCCGTTTGCAGACGGAACCTCCGTCTTCAACTCAGTGAAGCCTATCGGTGCTGCTTCGCGCGCAGCCAGTTTCCTGTTTTACTAGGCAGACTCTAGGCGCAAAAGATAAACTAACGCTTGCCGCGCCGCGAGTGGGCTGCGATCACATTAAGGCAATCGCTGGAAGGCATTTGTTCCGCTCTCTTTTACTCCAAACGCTGGCGATCTCTCTGCCCGCGCCGTGCCCTTGGCACAGAAAGCCACCTCCGCGGCTTGAAATCAGCTATGCGCGAAGATGTCCTCTTCGCCCCAGCCGGCAAGATCAAGATCGGCGCGTGTCGGCAGGAAGCGGAAACAGGCCTCGGCCATATCCAGACGACCTTCGCGCTCGAGCATGGCCAGAAGCCGCTGACGGAGAGCGTGGAGATTGAGCACGTCGGAGGCGGCATATTCGAGCTGCGCATGGCTGAGCGTCGTGGCACCCCAGTCCGATGACTGCTGCGCCTTGGAGATGTCGATGCCCAGGAGTTCCTTGGTGACGTCTTTCAGGCCATGCCGGTCGGTATAGGTGCGGGTGAGCCGCGAGGCGATCTTGGTGCAGAACAGGGGCGTGACGGTTATGCCGAAAGTCCGCTTCAAGACGGCGATATCGAAGCGAGCAAAGTGGAAAACCTTGATGCGCCGGGGGTCGGTGAGCAGCCGGACAAGATTGGGCGCGGCCGTCTGGCCCTTGGCGATCTGCACGACGTCCGCCGAGCCGTCGCCCGGCGACAGCTGCACGACGCAGAGCCGGTCTCGATGCGGGTTGAGGCCGAGAGTCTCGGTGTCGATGGCGATGACGTCGCCGTAAGCATCGAGGTCGGGAAGATCGCCGGTATGGAGGCGGATGGTCATGGCGAAACTCTGCAAGCTGGCACGTCCGTCCGAAAAGGTGTTCGACCTTCCGAAGGAACGGATACGCGCAAAAAAGACCGGCGGCGCGGCCGCCGGTCCAGGAAACATCCGCCGTATATGCGAACGGCAGGCGACACAGTGCAAGGAAATTATGTCGTGGCCGCCTAACGTTCGCGCGATCAGGCCGCAGCCGCTTCAGCGATGCTGAGCCCCGCGATGTCGTCGGCGAGTCGGGCGATTTCTTCGAGTGTTTCTTCGCGCGGCAAGCCTTTGGTCATGACGGGCGCCAAAACCTCCGCCTTGAGACGAGGCAGCAGGGCAATCACCTGATCAGGCAAGTTGCCCTCCCAGCCGAAGGAGCCCATCACCGCCACCTTGCGCGTCTTGGGAGCCAGTGCATTGATCAGAATGGCCGCCGCGGCAAGACTGGGATGCGGACCGGATAGCACGGTCGGGGACGCGAAGACGATGGTGGAGGCGTCGATCACGCTCATGGCAAGCGCGCCACTGTCGAGGTCGACGACGCTGATCGGCTGCGCGGCGACGCCACGCTCCGTGAGACGGTCGACCAACAGGGCCACCATCTTTGCCGTGCTCTCGTACATAGACACATAAGGAATGACCACCAGCGGCTTGACCTTGTCGCATGTCCAGCCGCGATAGAGATCGAAGATGAAAGCCGGGCGGTCATGCACCGGGCCATGGCTGGGTGCCACAAACAACGGACCAAGCGCCTCGACCTTTTGGAGCGCCTCGGCCGAGAAGCCGCGGTAGGGCATCATGATCTCGGCGTAATAGCGCTTGGCGGATATGGCGACTTGGGCCTCGTCATGGGCGAACAGCTCGGTGGTGGCGAGGTGGGCGCCGAGGAAGTCGCAGGTGAAAGCGATTCGATCTTCGACAGCGAAGGTCACCATGGTGTCCGGCCAATGCACCCAAGGCGTCAGATGGAACGAGAGCGTCTTGCCGCCGAGATCGAGGCTGTCGCCGTCCCGCACGGTGACGAAGGCGTCGCGATCGACTGGAAGCGTGTCGAGGATGAAGCGCTTGCACTTGGCATTCGTTACGACTTTCGCCTCGGGGAAGAGGTCGAGGAGCGCCGGAATCGAGCCGGTGTGGTCCTGCTCGGCGTGGTTGGCGACGATATAATCCAGTCGGTCGACGCCTGTTGCCTTCAATGCGGCGATCAGTTCCTCGGCCTTGGGCGGATAAACGGTATCGATCAGCGCAGTCTTGTCCCGGCCACGGACGAGGTAGGAATTGTAAGTCGTTCCCTCAGGCAGCGGCACCAGCTCGTCGAACAGCTTGCGATCCCAATCGATGGCACGAAGCGAATGGATGTCGTCGGTAATGCGCTGGGCAATCATTGAATACTGTCCTCGGGTAAGGCCTTCGTCGCGGCTCCAAACCGCGCCGACGCTTGTCGATCTACCCGTAAGGGACTAGTCAAATTCACGATTTTCGACAAGTCTGGAACGGTTCTAAAACGATACGCTGCAAGGCTGTCCCGCGATGGGCGCAGACATGAAAAAACCTGCCGGATGGCAGGTTGCTCATTGGATCCAGAAATAAGAAACCAGACGTTCGCCAATCTCAGAGATCGACGATGGTGCCCAGGAAAGGACTCGAACCTTCACGCCTCGCGGCACACGGACCTGAACCGTGCGCGTCTACCAATTCCGCCACCTGGGCACAGGGGTCGTCGGCTGGCGGCTGAATACGGGGTCGACGCCGTGTTGTCAACCGCCATTTCGATCCTCATCGACAAATTGCGCCGGTTACGGAATGCTACGCTGTCCGGTCTGTACAGGGCGCAGCATCCTGCCGTAATAACTTGGTTTTACTGGCTCGGCCCGCTGCGCCGCGGCCGGCACCCCGGAGGTCCGGGATCGTCCGTTGCAACAATACGCAGGAAGGGATCGTCATGCCCCTCGTTCGAGAAGAACCGCCGGTCGTTACCGTCTTCGGCGCCTCCGGCTTCATCGGCCGTCACGTGGTGCGGGCGCTGGCCGCGCGCGGTTGGCGCATTCGCGCGGCCTGTCGGCGGCCGGACCTCGCCGCGCATCTGCAGCCACTGGGCGGTGTCGGCCAGATCATGCCGATGCAGGCTAATCTGCGCTACCGCGCCTCGGTGGACCGGGCGGTCAGCGGCTCCGACGCCGTCGTCAACCTCGTTGGCATCCTTTCCGCTTCCGGCCGCCAAACCTACGCCGCCGTGCAGGCCTTCGGCGCCCGCGCCGTCGCCGAGGCGTCGGCCGCCGCCGGTATCACCCGTCTCGTCCATGTTTCGGCCATCGGCGCCGATGCTGCCTCCCGTTCGGTCTATGCACGGACCAAGGCGGCCGGCGAAGCAGCGGTGCTCGATGTCGTGAAGGACGCGGTGGTGTTGAGGCCGTCGGTAGTCTTCGGACCCGAGGACCATTTCATCAATATGTTCGGCGGGCTTTCCGCGCGGAGCCCGGTGATGCCGCTGATCGGTGGCGGCTTGACGCGCCTGCAGCCTGTATTCGTCGGTGACGTGGCCGAGGCAGTTGCGCGCGCTGTCGAAGGACATGTAGCGGGGGGGCGCATTTATGAATTGGGCGGACCCGAGGTGCTCACCTTCCGCGCCATTATCGAACGTTTGCTCGCCGAAACCGGTCGCCAGCCGCATCTGCTGACGATTCCCTTCGGTCTCGCGACGCTGGCTGCCCGTCTTTCGGCCTGGCTGCCCGGCGCACCTTTGACGCCGGACCAGGTCGAGCTCCTGAAGGTGGGAAGCGTGGTGTCGGCCGCCGCCATCGGCGAGGGCCGCACACTCGAAGCCTTAGGCATCGCACCGACATCGCTCGGTGCCGTATTGCCTGAATATGCCGTTCGTTTCCGCCCGCACGGTCAATACGACCGAGATGGTCTTCCGGCCTGAAGCCAGCGGGTCAGTTGACCCAGCCGGTCAGGATCAGAGCGAACAGCAGCCCACCGAACAACACGCGGTAGACGGCAAAGGCGGTGAAGCGGTTGGTCTGGATGTAACCCAGCAGCCACTTCACCGAGACGAAGGCGGTGATCGCCGAGGCGATAAAGGCAATGGCGAGAGCGAGCCAATTCTCACCGGCCGTCGCGGCGCCGTCCTTCAGCGTGGCGATGATCTCGAAAGCGCTCGCCGCGTACATGGTGGGAATGCCGACCAGGAAAGCGAACTCGGTGGCCGCTGCCCGGTTGCCGGTGCCGAGCAGCATGGCTGCGAAGATGGTCGCAGCCGAGCGCGACGTGCCGGGAAAAACGCCGGCCACCACCTGCGCGATGCCGACCACCACGGCGGTTGTCCAGCTGATGTGGCGGCTTTCCGGCCGTTTGGCGGCATAATGCTCGGCGAGTATCATCCAGAAGCCACCAATCACCAGCGCCCAGGCGATCGGCACCACGGTTTCCGGCAGCTTGAAGCCGAGTTTCTTGGCAATAAGACCCAGCACGGACGTGACGAGAAAAGCGACGATCAGTTTGCCGAGATAAAGCCTCGTTTCTGGGTCACGCCAGCCGGTCAGAAACCCGAGGAGCCGCTGCCAGTAGATCACCGTTACCGCCAATATGGCACCGGCCTGGATGACGATGTTGAACATATCGGAACGCGCGCCGAGCCATTGTTCGGCGATAATGAGATGGCCGGTGCTGGAAATCGGCAGGAACTCGGTGATACCTTCAATGATACCGAGGAGAAGCGCTTGAATGAGGCCCGTCAGATCCATGTCGCGAAGCTTTCGGTCAAAAATGGGTGGAGCGAATGGTTGAGTTGATAACCAGTTGTTCATACATGGCGTCGGTTCTATAGGCCAGCCTCGCGGCTCCGCTGCCGGTCCGAATCGGAAAGGCGCGGGGCGACGCTGGATAACCCTGGCGCTCCATTACCACCCTCTGTCTTGACGTCGGCACCGCCGACGACCTGGGTTCACGATGCTCAAGCTTTATCATCATCCATTTTCTACCACCTCGCGCTTTGTGCGGCTGATGCTGGCCGAACACGACGCCAAGGTGGAACTCGTCGTCGAGAAGACGTGGGAACGGCGGCCGGAATTTCTTGAGCTCAATCCCGCCGGCGGCGTGCCTGTTCTGGTCGAGAACGACGGCCCCCCGATCATCGGTCCTGGCCCGATCATGGAATATGTCGACGAAACGCGGGGCTATGCCCTTGGTGACCGTCGCCTGATGCCCAACCATCCAGAGGCGCGCGCCGAAATGCGCCGCCTGGTCGACTGGTTTCTGCACAAGACGCACGAAGAAGCGGTGCAGTATTTCCAGCACGAAAAGATCATGAAGCTGGAGCTGCCACGGGAGTTGGGTGGTGGTTCGCCCGACAATCAGGTGCTGAGGGTTGCCCGCGTCAACATCAAGCATCACCTTCACTACATCGGCTGGCTGTCCGGTTCGCGCAACTGGCTGTCCGGCGAGCAGCTCACCTTTGCCGACCTCGCCGCCGCCGCCGAATTTTCGGTGGTGGACTACGTCGGCGACGTTCCCTGGGACGAGGATCTCAATGCCAAGTATTGGTATGCCCGGATCAAGTCGCGCCCAACCTTCCGGACGTTGCTGGCCGATCGCCTGGCTGGCTTGCCGGCCGCGCCGATCTACACCAATCTCGATTTCTGAGTCTGCTTGCCAGGGAGCGCTCTCGTGAACTGGCGAGCCCGCGCTCGCGATCTCGGGTTCTCGGCGATCGGTGTTGCGCCGGTCGATCGGCTCGGAGACGCCGCGCGCCGATTGCGCTCGTTTGTTGACCTCGGTCGCCATGGCTCGATGGCTTGGATGGAAGAGACCATCGAACGGCGGTCTGACCCGCGCGTCCTATGGCCGGAGGCACGATCAGCCGTCGTGCTTGCAATGAATTATGGCCCGGATGGCGATCCGTTGGACAATCTTGCAAGGCCCAGCGTTGGCAACATTTCCGTCTATGCCCGCCATCGCGACTATCATGACGTCCTGAAGGGGCGCCTCAAGGAAGTGGCGGGCCTCATCGCCCGCGATACAAGCGCCGACGTCAAGGTCTTCGTTGATACCGCGCCCTTGATGGAAAAGCCGCTTGCCGCGCTGGCGGGGATGGGCTGGCAGGGCAAGCACACCAACCTCGTCTCGCGCGACTTTGGCTCCTGGCTGTTTCTCGGGGTGATCCTGTCGGCCGCCGATCTGCCGCCGAACGAGCCGTCCGCGGACCATTGCGGCGCCTGCCGCCGCTGCCTTGACGCCTGTCCGACGGGTGCTCTGCCTGCGCCCTATCAGATCGACGCGCGGCGCTGCGTCTCCTATCTCACCATCGAGCACGCTGGCCCCATTCCGGAGGAGTTGAGACCGCTGATTGGGAATCGCATCTATGGCTGCGATGATTGCCTGGCCGTCTGTCCCTGGAACAAGTTTGCGAGCGAAGCTGCCGAGATGAAGCTGAGACCGCGCCCGGAGCTGACGGCGCCGTCGCTCGCCGCTCTCGCGGCACTGGATGACGCGGCCTTCCGTGCATTGTTCGCCGGATCGCCGGTAAAGCGCATCGGCCGGAATCGCTTCGTCCGCAATGTCGCGATCGCCATCGGCAACTCCGGCGACCCGGCGCTGATTCCGGCGTTGGCGCCACTTGTCGAAGATCTCGATCCGATTGTCGCTGAGGCTGCAAGATGGGCGCAGGATCGCCTTCTCCCGCTGGACGCTAGCGATCGCCGGCTCCGCTGACCTCTCGGCCGAAAGCGTCGGGTACTCGAAGCGCTGTGAGGGTGCCGACCAGCGCCAGCGCCGCCATGATCCAGAACGTGCCCTGAAGTTCGCGGAGGCCTATTTCCTCACTACCCATGGCGGCTTGCAGGGCCGATAGGCTGAACGCGGCAACCGCGACACCGGCGGCTTGCGTCGCCTGTTGCATCATGGCGATCAGGTTGGAGGCATTGCCGCGCTCGGCACCGGGTACGTCGGCGAAAGCCAATGCCGTCAGCGTGGTCAGTTGCACCGAGCGAACGCTGCCGGCAAACAGCAGGATCAGCACCACCAAGAAAGGCTGGTCAAGCGAGCCGACCAGGGCGCAGGCCACCATCGACAGAGCCACCAGTACGCCGTCGCCGATGAGCAATCGGCGGAAGCCGAACCGCCGCATCAGCGGCGTGGTAATGAACTTGATGCCGAGATTGCCGACGAAATAAACCAGCACCCATAGTCCGGCCGATGCCGGCGATAGTCCGAAGCCAAGCTGGAACCACAAGGGAAGCAGGAACGGTGCCGCCGAGAACAGTACGCGATAAAGACCACCGGGATGAAAGGCATAGCTGAGGCTGGGCCGCGACAGCGCGGCAAGCGACAGCAGCGGTTCCGGATGGCGCCTCAGATGGCGGATGGCAGCGATACCGAGGAGAGCGCCGACGCCGATCATCGTCAGCGCTATGGTCCGCTCGCTTCCAGTCTCTGCCGAGCGCTGGAAGCCGGACAGCAGCGCCGTCAGGCTAGTAGCGCACAGAAGGAAGCCGACGACATCGAGCCGCCGGGGGCTCGTCTCGCGCTCGTTCGGTACCAGACGGAGAATTGCCAGCATCCCGCAGACGCCAAGGGGTAGATTGAGCCAGAAGTTCCAACGCCAGCTCAGATGCTCGGTGATGAAGCCGCCGAGCACCGGCCCCACGATCGGCGCCATCAGGGCTGGCCAGACCATCAGTGCCGTGGCGCGCACGAAGTCCGCCCTGGCGGCTCGACGCATCACCACCGCCGTGCCGACTGGCAGCAACAGGGCGCCGCCGACCCCTTGCACCACCCGTGCGAAGATCAGTTCCGGCAATGTTTGACAGAGCGCGCACCACACTGATGACAGCGTGAAGGCCACCAGCGCCGCCACCAGTACGTCGCGCGCTCCAAACCGGTCCGACAGCCAGTTGGCGAGGGGCGAAGCGGCGGCTGCCGCCAGCACGTAAGCGGTAACCGCCAGCGATAAATCGATCGTCGTTACGCCAAAGGCGTGCGCCATCGTCGGGAGTGACGTGTTGATGATGGCGCTATCGAGGATCTGCATGAAGCCGATCGCCGCCATGGTAAGCGCGATCGCCGGCGAATAACGGGTGAGAGCTACAGCGGGAAGGACAGGCGTATCAGTCATCGGAAAGGGCAAACGAAAAGGCGGACGATGAAGCCAACCGCCACCGGACGTCCGCTGTCCAGGCGGTTGCCGCGCGTAGCGGCATCGGCACTTCTCATGCGGCATCGAGTGCTAAAAGGACAGGCCGGATCCGGCATGTCCTATTCACTGTTCGGTGAAATGCAACCTGGGCTCTTGTTAGGAGGGCACGGTCCCCCAAGGGCGGCATTTCCCGTTTTCATTTCTTCCTGCCCCTGATAGAAGCCCATTATTCCCGCCGCAGGAGTGACAGCGAGCCATGCGCACGGCCAGCCTCAGCCGCTCGACCCGCGAAACCGAGATCTCCGTCCGCCTCGACCTTGACGGTCGCGGCGAGGCTGACATCTCGACCGGTGTCGGCTTCTTCGACCACATGCTGACGCAGATCGCCCGCCATGGTCTGATCGATCTTGAAATCAAGGCGAAGGGCGACCTTCACATCGATGATCACCACACCGTCGAGGATGTCGGCATCGCACTCGGCCAATGTTTTCGCAAGGCACTGGGCGACAAGGCGGGCATCAGCCGCTATGCCGATGTGACGGTGCCGCTCGACGAAGCATTGTCCCGCGTGGTTGTCGATATCTCCGGCCGACCGTATCTGGTCTTCCGCACTGTCTTCCACGCGCCGAAAATCGGCAGCTTCGACACACAGCTCGTCGAGGAATGGTTTCGCGCCTTCGCCATGCAGGCTGGCCTGACGTTGCACGTCGAGACCTTCTACGGATCGAACGATCACCATATTGCTGAAAGCTGCTTCAAGGCACTGGCCCGCGCTCTGCGCCTCGCCGTTGCCGTCGATCCGGCTCAGGGCGGTCGTGTACCGTCCACCAAGGGTGTGCTCGAAGCCTGACGGAGGCATTGATGGCCATCTACAGTGTTCACCTGCCGCGCAACGCCGCGCCGGACGTCGCAGCCGACCGCTCCATCTTCGTGCGCGATGGCTTTGCCTTCTGGGCTCTGCTGCTTGGACCTCTGTGGTTCCTCAGATATCGCGAATGGCTCGGCCTTGTTGGCTGGCTGGTGCTCGCCACGCTGATTACCGTTTCCGAACGCTGGCTCGGGCCGGTGACCAGCGGTGGTTTCGAGCTGATCCTGGCGCTTGCCACCGGCGTCGCCGCCAATGACATCCGCCGTCTGACACTGGCGTTGCGCGGGTTCCGGGAAAGCGTCGTTGTCGAAGGGCCGAACCGTGAGGCGGCCGAACGACGCTTCTTCGATACTTGGCTTGCCCAGCCTCGTCCGACTTCGCCGCCGGTACCGCCCGTTCTTCATCCTGCGAGGAGTGTCCCACCGGGCGTCCTCGGCCTCTTCCCCGAAAGCGGAGCGCGGCCATGAGTGTTGCCATTATCGATTATGGGTCAGGCAATTTGCGGTCGGCTGCCAAGGCTTTCGAGCGGGCTGCCCGTGACGCCAATGACGCGACGATTGTGGTCACGGCCGATCCTCATGCCGTTCGCACCGCCGACCGCGTCGTGTTGCCGGGTGTCGGGGCCTTTGCCGATTGCAAGGCAGGTCTCGCCGCCGTTCCAGGCATGATCGAAGCGTTGACCGAGACGATCATCGAAAAAGGGCGGCCGTTCCTTGGCATTTGCGTCGGCATGCAGCTGATGGCGCGACGCGGCCTCGAGAAGACGGTGACCGAGGGTCTCGGCTGGATCGATGGCGACGTTGAACCTATTAGACCGGCCGATCCGGCGCTCAAGGTGCCGCACATGGGCTGGAACACCATCGATCTCATTCGGCCCCATGCTCTGCTGGAGGGGCTGCCGACCGGCGAGAAAGGCCTCCATGCCTATTTCGTTCACAGCTACCACATGACGTTGCGCGAAGCCGACGCCCTGGTTGCCGTTGCCGACTACGGCGGTCCGGTTACCGCCATGGTTGGTCGCGACAACATCGTCGGTACTCAGTTTCATCCCGAAAAGAGCCAGACGCTCGGCCTCGGCCTTATTGCCAACTTCCTGAGGTGGCGCCCGTGATCCTTTACCCCGCCATCGATCTCAAGGACGGCGCCTGCGTTCGGCTGAAGCTTGGCGATATGAACGCCGCCACCGTCTACAACGCCGATCCGGCCGCCCAAGCTCGTGCCTTCCGCGATATCGGCTTTCCGTGGCTGCATGTCGTCGATCTCAACGGCGCCTTTGCCGGTCGTTCGGTCAATGGTGAGGCCGTCGATGCCATTCTCGCGGCCGTGGCATCCGGCATGCGCGTCCAGCTTGGTGGCGGCATTCGTGATATGGCGGCCATCGAGACATGGCTGAGCAAGGGCATTTCCCGCGTCATTCTTGGAACGGTGGCCTTGCGCGATCCGGAGCTGGTGAAGACCGCCGCGAAAGCCTTTCCAGGCCGCGTTGTGGTCGGCATCGACGCCCGAGGTGGCAAGGTGGCTGTGGAAGGGTGGGCGGAAAGTGCTGAGCTCACCGCTGTTGAACTGGCCGGCCGCTTCGAGGATGCCGGGGTGGCCGCCATCGTCTACACCGACATCGATCGCGATGGCGTGCTGAAAGGGCTCAACCTTCCCGCGACGCTGGCACTCGCCCGTGCCGTGTCGATTCCTGTGATCGCCTCAGGCGGTCTCGCCTCGATGGCGGACATCGAGGCGCTCTGTCAGCCGGAGGCCGCGGTCCTCAACGGTGCCATCACCGGCCGAGCGCTTTATGACGGTCGCCTCGACCCGCGCGCTGCTCTTGCACGCCTGGCCGAAGTTTAGTCTGCCGTGACATCATAGCTTCGTGACAACAGCTCGCGGCAAATTCAATCAAAATTGAGCTATTGTTGTAAGCTGGTCCTAAGCGCGAGCTGCCATAATCCGGGTATTGGGCTTTGTCCGGAGTATGGCCATGCTGTTCATTATCGCGATGTCGGGTTTGGTAGGGTTTGTCGCCGGTGTGAGAGTGCGCCTGGTCCCACTTATCTTCCTGGCAGCGGTCGTGGCCTGTGGCGCAGCAGTGGGTGCCACCACGCTGGCGTTGCCCGGATGGCAGATCGCTCTTTCGATCGTGCTTGCCGTAACCGCATTCGAGCTTGCCGCTTTCGCCGCCTTGTCGGTACGGGTCGGCCTGTCGCGTTCCGTCACCGAGCCGCAAAAGGCGAGCGCCAAGTCGGCTCGGCCGGCTCGGGCCGGTGCAACAGCCGCCCACTGAGTGGCGTGCGAGCTAAGTTGGAAGGGGGTAACGCCCCGTTGCCAGTCTTCAGTCGCCTGGGACGCAATCCTGCCATGCAGTCCGGTCGGCAGCTTTCGGCGGTTTTTTCCTTGGAATGACTGGAATTTGCAACTCGTTTGCTTCATCTAGAAAGGCAGAGGGTGTTATCACCTGCACGCGGTGAGGCCTATCGATGCGGACTCGTGTCGGTTGGCTGCATATGCACTGGCAGAGGAAGCCGATTTTGAACGCCTATACCTCCACCGTTGCGACCGGCGCCGAAGGCGCGCAGGCCTTCCCAATTCCCGACAACGTCTATGCCGAAACGGTGACAGAGGTTCGCCATTACACTGAGCGGCTGTTCCGGTTCCGCACGACGCGCCCGGCCAGTTTCCGCTTCCGTTCCGGCGAGTTCGTGATGATCGGCCTGCCAAATGCCGAACGCCCGGTATTTCGGGCCTATTCGGTTGCCAGCCCCGCCTGGGACGATGAGCTTGAGTTTTTCTCCATCAAGGTGCCGGGCGGTCCGCTCACCGAATATCTGCAGAAGATCAAGGTTGGCGACACCATCCTGATGCGCAAGAAGCCGACGGGAACGCTGGTGATCGATGCGCTGTTGCCCGGCAAACGGCTCTATCTTCTGTCGACCGGCACCGGTCTTGCTCCCTTCGCCAGCCTCATCCGTGATCCCGAGGTCTACGAGAAGTTTGATGAGGTCATCCTCGTCCAGACTTGCCGCGAGGTTGCCGAGCTCGCCTATGCGCGTGAGCTCCAGGACGAGGTGGTCAATCACGAATTCCTTGGCGAACTCGCCGCGGGCAAGCTCCGCCTCTATGATGCGGCGACGCGCGAGCCGTATCCGCGCGAAGGTCGCATTACCGATCTCATCGATTCCGGCAAGCTATTCTCCGACCTCGGCGTCACCCCCTTCGATCCGTCAACCGACCGCGCGATGATTTGCGGCTCGATGGCGATGATCAAGGACACCAAGGACCGGCTGGAGCATTTCGGCCTTGTCGAAGGGGCCAACAACGCTCCCAACACCTTCGTCGTCGAGCGTGCCTTCGTCGGTTGAGTGTTGGCTTCGAGCAATAAGCGTAACAAAAAGGGGCGTCCCTCGCGGGCGCCCTTTTCATTTGTCATGTTGAGGGCTTAGGCGGACTTCAGCGTGGCGATGAAGCCGGCGACATTCTGCTTCAACCACAGACCATCCCAGAAATAAAAAAGGGCCGCCGGTTGCCCGGCGGCCCGATTAGCTTGGATCCAGAGGCCGATTACTCGGCAGCGCTGGTGGCCGAGCCCTTCAGCGTCTCGATCTCAGCGAGAGCTTCGTCGTAGCGGCTCTGCAGGGTATCGAGTTCGGCCTGATGGGCTTCGTCGAGCTTGGCAGCGTCGATACCGGCGAGGTTTTGCAGCGTGCGCCAGAAGCGGCGGCGCCCTTCGACCAGGAGAACGATCTGGGCCGGCACCGGGAAGCGGATCAGCTTGCCCTTCTTGACTTCCCAGATGAACGGGATCTTGCCGACCCGCTCTTCGTCGCTGAGGTCGATGTAGTCCTCGATCGACACGGCGTTGTTGACGTCATCGGCAAGCGGCTTGCCGGTGAACTGCTTCTTGAAGCGGCCTTCCTGGTGAGCGAAGTGAGCCGGGGTAAGCGGCACTTCCTTCGTCTGCTCGTTGCCGTCGGCGTCCTTGTAGGTGAGGACGAGGGTCGTCCAATCCTGCTCGACGTCGGGGTTACCATCCACCGAGAAGCGTTCCTTCAGCACCGACCCACCGTCCGGATTATGGACGTAGACCGGGCTGACGCGGCTCTCTACGGCGAGGCGCGCATGCTCGCTCGACACGTCGTCACCAATGCCCTGCTCGCCCTGACAGGGCGTATAGACGTCGATGACGGCTGGCGAGGTCGTCCGCGAAAGGGCGGAGAGGACGTTTTTCAGGAAGTGCCCCTGGATGGAAGTGGCGGTCTGCACCACCATCACCGACGGGTGGAAGGCAGCGATCAGGCCGAGTTCCTTGCGGTTGTCGGTCTTGCCGGCATGCGCCGCGCCATAGCGGGCAAGGTCGGAGTCCTGACCGATCAGCGAGGAGGTCGAGGCCTGGCCGCCGGTGTTGGAGTAAACACCGGTGTTAACCACGACCACCTTGATCGGCGTCTTGGTCGACAGGAGCCGCGACAGCGCGCCGAAGCCAATGTCGTAGGTGGCGCCGTCACCACCGATGGAGAACACGGTCGGCAGACGGCCGAGCTCGGTCTCGGAGAACTGCTCCCAACCGAAGGTGCGGAACATCTTGTCGTGCACCGCCGGGTCATACTTGTCGTCGAGTTCCAGCTCGGCGATACGCATGGCCTTGAAGTTCACCAGCACGTCCGCTGCGATGCCTTCGTAAATGCCCTTGGCGAGCGCGGGGGCATCCTGGAACAGGCTGTTCACCCACGGATCACGGTAGGGGTTGAAGGGGAAGGTCGACGAGTAGACGCTCGAGCAACCGGTCGAGTTGGCAACCACCGCGGCGGCCGGGCCTTCGCCCGTCGGACCGCTCTCCAGCAGGAAGAGGTGGTGATTGATCGTCTCGAGCGACGACTTGATGCGCGTGGTGCGCGCCTCGTCGGTCACTGTGGCGAGCTTGGCTTCAAGCTTGCCGATCAGCGCGTCCACTTCGGCGATGTGCTCCTTACGAGCACGGCCCTGGAGAGCATTGTTCGCCGCCATGATCAGGCGGAGAGCGGTGACCTCGCCACAGCCACGGCAACCGCCGTGACCACCGGTCATGGCATAGTAATTGTCGCGGTCGAGGATGAGGCGCTTGGCGTTGGCGCCAGTGAGCTGCTCAGTGAAGCGAGACGGCGTGTTTGCCGTCTTGGTCAGGAACTCGAAGCGAGCCTGAAGCGTCTCGAGCAACGCGTCGTCCTGCTCGGTCTGAACCAGGGCGTCGGAGCCGCAGACGGTGGTGCACTCGAGACAGCCCGAGCACTTCCATGGGTCGAGGCCGACGGAGTAGAGGGCACCGGAACCCGGCACCTTCTTCTCGGCCTGATCGAAGAACAGGCGGGTACGCGCCACCGGGAAGTTGGCGAGGAGCGTCGTCATCTTGCCGAAGTCGAGGGCAAGCGACGCGTCGCCAGCCGCAACGCCCGGTGCTACCTGGGCGAAGATCTCATGGAAGGCGCGGGCCTTCGGCTGAGCCTTGTAGACTTCGCGGATGGCAGTGGCGATCGCCGGCACCTTGCCGGTGATCTCGGCGCGGCGGGCTTCCGAGACATCGATCTGGCGAGCGGCGGTGGCGACGAGATCGTCGATCTCGTGCACCGTCGATGGCATGGCGGCGTCGGGGCAGACCAGCGTGCATTCAAGGCAGGCCGTGCACTTTTCGGCGTCGAATATCGGCACCTGCCGGCGGAACAGGCCCTTGTCCTTCATGGCGGCGGAGCCGGCCGGCATGAACATGCCGGTGCCCGGCAGGACCGGCGATTCGCCGATGGTGCCGTCTTTGAACGGACCAGCCAGCACGTCCTCGTAATACTCGTTGTCGAAGATGCCGGACGGCGAGCTGGTGTCGAGGCCGCAGATCGAAGCCGAGATAGACACCGAGCGGGCCTGGGTCACCGGGGCGTTGGCCTCGGCAGCCTTGAAGGCTTCGTCGTTATAGGAGATCGCGTGGGTCGCTTCGGCACCCTCGGCAATCACTGCCATGTTGCCGGCAACGACGGCGTCACCCTTGGCGCCGAACTTCTTGGCGATCTGCTGACGCACCTTTTCCAGGATGGCGGCGCGATCGGCACCGGCCGTGATGCGCTTCTCGTGGCCGCAGAGCGCGCCGATGAAGGCGATGCCCATCATGCGGGTGGCCAGTTCCGGCGACGGGGCGTGCTTGGTGGCGACGGCGAAAGCGTCGATCACCAGGAACTTGATCTCCTTGTCGCGGATTGTCTTGCGAGCCGAAGCCGGCAAGTCGAGCCAGGCGTTGATCGGCGACATCGAGGTCTGCAGGATGAAGGTGCCGCCCTTGATGAGGCCGCGCAGCGGGTTGGAATGCGCGAAGACCTTGTGGTCCGGCGAGATGACGATCTCGACGTCCTCGATCTCGGCATTGGTGATCTTCACCGGCTCCGGCGACAACGTGATGTAATAGTTGGTCGGTGCGCCGGACTTTTCAGAGCCGTACTTGGGGGCGGCCTTGGAATAGAGACCGAGGGCGCCGGCCAGGATGTCGGTCAGGAGCTTGCCTGTAGCGATGGTGCCGTAGCCGCCCACTGAGTGGAAGCGGACGCGGAAAGCATCTTCCGGCAGCAGGCGCGGGTTCTCGCCGGTCTCGAGCGCCATGAACTCGGTCTGCGGATAGGCAGCCTTGAGCTTGGCCTGGACTTCGCTCATGCGGGCATTCGGGTTCTTCGAGAAGAACTGCGAGCCGAGGTAGACGAACGGGTTGTTCCGGGTCGCTTCCATGTTGTCGAACGCAGCGACGAGATGGCGCGACTGCAGGTCATGACCACCGAGGCCGAAAATAGCCGTGGTGACCTTGGGCAGCTTGTCGATGGCAGGGATGCCCTCGTGACGGCCGCCGTCGGCGTTCTCGCGGGCCTTGAACAGCGCCTGCGTGACGAAGCTGGTGAGCGCCGTGTCGTCCGAGCGCTCGAGCACCGTGACGGCTTTCTTGCCGGCGATGGCGGCGATCAGTTCGGCGGCCGGGAAGGGCTGCAGCAGCTTGATGGCGATCGAGCCGACCTTGCGGCCCGTGGAGCGCAGGTAGTCGACCACAGCTTCGACGTCGTCGGTAACCGAGCCCAGGCCGATCATGACGTAGTCGGCATCCTCGGTCTTGTAGCACTGCACCGGCGAATAGTGACGGCCGGTCAGTTCGCCGTACTCGTCCATCGCCTGCTTGACGAACTTCGGCACGTCCACGACGAAGTGGGTGCGATGGTCGGCAGCGCCGGACTGGAAGTCGGGCTGGTTCTGCACGCCACCGGTCAGGCCGGGATTGTGAATGTCGACCAGCGCCGGGACGAGCTGACGGGTGCCCTTCTCCCAGGCGTTCAACCACTGGCGCTTGAACTGACCCTTGAGTTCGGCCGGAACCCACTTGGCGGCGGCGTCGATCAGCTTGCCTTCGTTGTCGGCTTCGATCGCGTCTTCGTTGGCGTCAACGTAGGCCTTGAGCGCGGTCGCGTCGGCGGCGGTGAAGGTGTCCTTCTTGCGCACCAGCCACTGGCGCAGCTGATAGGAGCGGCCCTTGGCGCCGAACAGGATTTCCTGGGCAACGGTCGGGCACTTGATGCGGCCAGTGGGATCGCCGAGGAATTCCTTCAGCAGAGCCGGCTCCGGAATCTTGGCTTCCGACAGCATGTGCGAGGTAGCGAAGCCGTCCATGGCGTTGGCGACCGGCACGAGCGACAGCGCGGACACCTTGTAGGAGATGGCGGCGAGGTCGGCTGCTTCCTGCGGGTTGGCGCCGAACAGGATGGTGTAGCCGGTCGGCAGCAGCGAGTAGACGTCGTCATGGCCGGCCATGACGTTGAGCGAATGCTTGGACACCACGCGGGCGGCAACCTGCAGCACGAAGCCGCCTGCCTTCTTGCCGACGGTCACATAGTGCGACTCGAGACCGTAGAGGATGCCCTGCGAGGACGAGGCGTTGGAGATGAACTTGCCACCGGTCAGCGCCGCGCCGAGGGCGCCCGACTGGGCCGAATGCTCACCTTCCGGCTCGTAGAAGAAGGGGTGGCGGCCCCAGACGTTGCAACCACCGCCAGCGCGGAAGCTCTCATAGATTTCGGAAATTTCGGTCGAGGGCGTGATCGGGTAACCGATGACGCCGCCGCATACGTGACCCATAACATGGGCAACGGCGCCGTTACCGTTGATGACCGTGGAAAGACCTGGATATTTCGCGCTCATTTGCTGCATCCGTCCTGCTGCATCTGGTGTTCCTGCCCGCCCCGTCCGATCAGTCACTGGCGGAGGTTTGGACAATGATATGCCGATGTTCAGCTGCCGATGGAGTTTTGACCTTGATTTCAGTCAAAACTATACGAAACTTACTTGGGCTTCGGTGTTGTTACCGATGGACCCTTCTGCCGTTATAGAAGCACGGCGGAAGTTTGTCGTAAGTACTCAACCGGGGACTACGTGGAACTGCGAAGGTTTTACTGCTATGCGTTTTTTGCAGGGCACCGTCCCCAAAGCATCGCTGTTCTCTTCGGCTGCCATTTCGTGCAACCCGCTGCTCCTAATGTGAGAATTCCGACCAACCGGTATCGCGGGCGGCTTCTGTCGGTCGATCTGGTCTGGCGTCCGGCAATTTTTGTTGCCATACACCAGACAGTATTCATCGACAGATTAATCGGTTTATCTATGCGGTATTGTTCAGCCGGGATGCGTTCCTCGGCCTGGAAAATAAAAGTCCACCTCGCTGGGAAAGTTTAATCCGGTCGGTTTGCGTTTTCCAGTGAGGATTCGACATCGTTCCGCCTTCCGATGGCGGCGTCGGATAGTCTCCCCGCCTATCGAGAACGGTTTGTACTGCTGCTTTTTTAATGGCTTACCCGCAGAATTCCCGCCGGCTATCCAGCGTTTTCATTGGCGTTTATTAAGCCTAAGGTCGAATACGAATTGAGAGGCATCTGCAGTCGGGCCTATACAGTTGAGACTGAGTTGCAGTTTCGATGCAGCCGGTCCGGCCGCCTGGCTGGGCGTGTCGCTTGCTGGAGTGCGCGAGAATGAGTCTTTCGATCGAGACGATGAAGCCGGGCGACAGCGCCCGCGTCATCGGCCTGGTGGCCGGCGATCGGGGCTACCGCCAGCGTCTTCTTGCCATGGGGCTCACCCCAGGGGCGGTGTTTCAAGTGCGGCGCAAGGCACCGCTTGGCGATCCGATCGAGATCTCCATTCGCAACTTCACACTGACCCTACGCAAATCCGAAGCGGCCATTCTCGAGCTGGAGGCCGTGTAATGGCCGCTGAGCAGCCTCTCGTCGTCGCCGTTGTCGGCAATCCCAACTGTGGCAAATCCACCCTGTTCAACGCGTTGACCGGTGCGACGCAAAGGGTCGGCAACTGGCCGGGCGTCACCGTCGAAAAGCGTGTTGGCCGCTTCGTGCATGCCGGTCGGACAGTTGATCTCGTCGATCTGCCCGGCGTGTACCTGATCGGCAGCGCCGACGCCGGCTCGCAAGATGAGCGTGTCGCCCGCGATTTTACCTTGTCCGGCGAGGCCGACCTCGTCCTCAACATCGTCGATGCCTCCAACCTCGAGCGCAACCTCTACCTCACCACCCAGCTCATCGAGCTCGGCGTGCCGATGCTGATCGTCCTCAACATGATGGACATGGCAAAGGTGGCCGGCACCGAGATTGATGTGACGGCGCTGTCTGAGCGCCTCGGTTGCCCGGTGGTGTCGACGGTAGCCAGTCGTGCTTCCGGCCGTGAGGCGGTCAAAGCGGCGATCCTCGAAGCTGCCGCTCTGAAGCGGGCGCCTGTTGCCCGTCCCGTGCAGCACCCAGCAGTTGCCGCCGCCGTGGCCAAGCTGGCTCCCCACCTTGCCGACGCCGCCCGTGCCGCCAAGGCCGATCCAAACTGGCTTGCCCTGAAGCTGATCGAGGGCGATACGATGGCCGAGAGCCTCGCCGGTCCAGGGCTCGTGGCCGACGTTATTTCTGCCCGCCGGGCAATCGAGGAAGCTGCCGGTGAAGAAGCCGACATCGTCATCGCCGATGGCCGCTACATCTTCGTCGGCGAGCTGATGGCCGGCATCTGCCACCAGACCAAACGGTTGTCCGCGCCGCTGTCGCAGATAATCGACCGCGTCGTGCTCAACCGAGTGCTGGGCGTGCCGATCTTTCTGTTCGCCATGTACCTGATGTTCCTGTTCACCATCTCGGTGGGCGGGGCTTTCATCGATTTCTTCGATCAAGCTTTCGGCGCCGTCTTCGTCGATGGTCTCGGACAGGTGCTCTCCGCCGTCGGCACACCGCCGATCATCGAAGCGGCGGTGGTTGGCTTCGGCTCGGGCATCCAGACGGTGTCGACCTTCGTGCCGATCATCGCCTGCCTGTTTCTGTTCCTGTCCTTCCTCGAGGACTCCGGCTATATGGCCCGCGCCGCCTTCGTTATGGATCGTGCCATGCGGGCGATCGGCCTACCGGGCAAGTCCTTCGTGCCTCTGATCGTCGGCTTCGGCTGCAACGTTCCGGCCATCATGGCGACGCGCACCCTCGAAAGCCGCCGCGACCGCATCATGACCTCGCTGATGGCGCCGTTCATGTCCTGCGGTGCCCGCTTGCCGGTGTTTGCCCTGTTCGCGGCCGCCTTTTTCCCGGTGAGTGGCCAGAACATCATCTTCGGCCTTTATATTATCGGTCTCGCCTTCGCCGTGCTGACCGGTCTTGTCCTGAAGTCGACGCTTCTCGATGGCGAGCCGACGCGCTTCGTCATGGAGCTGCCGCCCTACCACATTCCGACCATCCGTTCGGTTGTCGTCCAAGCCTGGCAGCGCCTCCGCGAGTTCATTCTGCGCGCCGGCCAGGTGATCGTGCCGATCGTCATGGCGCTGTCCTTCCTGTCGGCCATCGGCACCGACGGCAGCATCGGCCGCGATAATACCCGCGACAGCGTGCTGGCGGTGGTGAGCCAGGAATTGGTGCCGGTGTTCGAGCCGATGGGCGTCACCCACGACAACTGGCCGGCCGCCGTCGGCCTGTTCACCGGTATCTTTGCCAAGGAGGCGGTGATCGGCACGCTCAATGCCCTCTACGAGCAGGTGAGCCAGGACACGACGGCGCCAGCCGTCGGAACGGCCAGCCCTGTCGAGGAGGAAGTCGGCCTCGGCAGCAAGCTGCTTGGGGCGCTCGCCACGATCCCGAAGAACCTCAGCGCTATCGGCGGCAGCCTCGCTGATCCCTTGGGGCTCAATGTCGGCTATGTCGACGACAGCACCGCCGCCGCCCAGGAGCTGGAAGTCGATGGTTCGGTGTTCGGCGCTATGCAGTCGCATTTCGGCGGGGTCGCCGCGGCGTTCTCCTACATGCTGCTGATCCTGCTCTACACGCCCTGCGTCGCCGCTCTGGGCGCCATGCGCCATGAGATTGGTGGTAAGTGGACGGCGTTCGCAGCCGTGTGGACGACTGTCATTGGCTATCTCGCCGCCGTCTCGTTCTATCAGGCAGCGACCTTTGCGGCCCATCCGGCCAGCTCCACTCGCTGGCTGGTGACAGCCGCTGTTATTTTCGCAGGCGGTATCGCCGCCATGTGGATGGCCGGCCGGGCGCGGGGGCGTTCGCTCGCCGCGCAGCCGGCGGAGTAATGCCCATGATGACGCCGTCAACCGTTCGCGATTATCTGAGGGAACGCGGCAGAGCTCCTCTGACCGATGTTGCGCTGCACTTCGATGCCGGCGAGGATGCCGTCCGCGCCGCTCTCGGTCTCTGGATTGCCAAGGGTAAGGTGCGTGCCTTAGCGGCCGGCGCCGGCTGCTCGAAGGCCGGCACATGCGGCTGCGCGTGCAAGGTCGAGGAGATCTTCGAGTGGGTCGGAGAAAGACAGTTGGCGAGCTGAAGAGTGCCTTCCATACAAAAAACCCCGGTTCCGCAACGCGAAGCCGGGGTTTTCTTTTCTGAAGGCAAATCTGTCAGATAGCGGCCTTGATCCAGGCTGCGAGGTCGCTCTTCGGGGCAGCGCCCACCTTCATGGCGGCGGGTTCGCCATCCTTGAAGATGATCAGCGTCGGAATCGAACGAACGCCGTATTTCATGGCCGTATTGCCGTTCTCGTCGACATTGAGCTTGGCGATGGTGATCTTGCCATTCAGCTCGCCGGCGATCTCGTCAAGCGCCGGGGCGATCATGCGGCAGGGGCCGCACCATTCGGCCCAGAAGTCGACGAGGACGGGGGTCGACGAGGCAAGCACGTCGGTGGGAAACGACTGGTCGGTGACTTTCATGGTCGACATGGCGGACCTCTCGAGATGAGCAACGCGGCACCGACTCATGGCCGGGCCGCGCCTGTTGCCCGAAAGCTAAGGAGCGGACCCTTCAGCGTCAAGCATGGCTGAAGCATGGGCACAGCGTGCCATCGATCCTCGCCGATAGGCGGTTATTGATAAAACAATAGGTTAGATCAAAAGCTCCAACGGATTTTTGCTTTAGGATCGATTGTCGATTTCGCTTTCGTGATCGGCCGAAATGGCGCCGGCATCCACGGCCTCAAGGTAGGCGGCGAGCGCCATATCCAGAGCCGCCGGACTTACCTCGTCAAACCTCGCCGTCGCCGTCCACAGGATCGCCGCGTGCACTGGCCGGTCCGGCCAGAGCCGACCGAGCACCGCCCGGTAGAGGGCGAGCTGCAGAACGTATCTCCGCGGCACCACATGCGATGGGCGCGCCGCCGTCTTGTAATCGACGATCGTCACCAATTCTGGTTCGACCAACAGCCGGTCGACGCTGCCGGTGACGGCAATGAGCCGACCGGTGGGCGTTACGACGCTGCCAGCAATCGCGGCTTCGGCACGGGCGGCGGGGGAGAACAGAAGCGCCTGGTCCGGCCGGGCCATGAGGGCGACGATGTCGTCGGAGAGGGCTAACCTGTCGCCCTCCGGAAGATTGGGAAGAAGGCGAGCCAGGTAGTTATTTGCTGCCAGAGCGCGGGTTGCCGGTTCCAAGTCCGGCAATAGTTCGAAGAGGCGGTGCAGCACGGTGCCCTGGGTCGCCGCTTCCTGGTCGAACGCGGTTGCCGGCGCACCGGGTTTATCGAACGTCGCAGCCCGCGATGGTGTCACGCTGGCAGGCCCTGAGCCTGTGCCGGCCACCTTGCGAGTCAGCCAGTCGGGCAACGGCTCCGCCTCGCCCGCGGGGAGGCGGCCTGGCAGCGCCGGCGCCGGCGGATCTTCGTTCTTTGCGGTCCAGCGCCAGGCGACGACGGTGCCGTCGGCATCCTTCACCGTCTCGGCATCGGTGCCGAGCGCCGCCTCGACGAGACCATGCCAGCGGCGGTCAGCCCCCTCATCGGCGCCCTTGAGGCCGGCGACGATCAGCCGATCGCGGGCACGCGTCAGCCCGACATAGAGCAGGCGCCGGTATTCCTCTTCCTGCGCGGCGATAAAGGCCGCCGCCGCGGTCTCGACGGGTGCCGGGCGGAAGGCGCCGCCCTGCCGCCAGACGATCGGAGGATGCGGACCGTCGCCGACCGCCAGCAGATCGGGCAGGTTCTTCTCGCTGGCTGGCTTGTCGCCGGGGTCGATCAGGAACACGATCGGCGCCTCAAGGCCCTTCGAGCCATGGACCGTCATCACCCGGACTTCGTCCCGCTCGGCGTCGAGCTCGCGCCGGATCAGTTCGCCGCCCTTGGCGAGCCGGTCGATAAAGCCGTTGAGTCCAGCCGTCTCTTCGCCCTCATAGGTGAGTGCCAGCGTCAAAAGTTCGTCGATCACTTCGTCGGCTTCGCGGCCGAAGCGGGCGCGATAGGCGGCCCGCCCACCGTCCGGTCCAATGAGGTGCGACAGGAAGGCAAAGGGCTCGCCTCGATCGGCGCGGCTCATCCACAGCGCGACGGTGGCGCGCAGAGTCTCGGCATCGCCGTCACCCTCGGCTGCCCGGTGCTTGACGGCATCCCAAAGGCGGCCCGGCCGGCCATGGGCGAGACGGAACAGTGCCTCTTCCGAGAGACCGACGAGAGGAGACTTGGCGACGGTGGCGAGCGCAAGGTCATCCTCGGGCAACAGCGCGACGCGGGCGGCGGACAGCAGATCCTGAGTAACGATATGGCCCACCACGTCGAGTCTGTCGGCGCCGGCCACGGCCACGCCGCGTTGCTTCAGGGCGCGGTTGACCGCCTCAACGAAAGCGCCGCGCTTGCGAACGAGCACCAGCACGTTGCCGGGCCGGATCGGCGCTCCGGTGGCGGCGATGCGCGCACCCGAGCGCAACCATCCGGCGACCTCGTCGGCAAGGCGGCCTGCAAGCCGAACGGCCGGACTGGCGATGGCGGTGGCGTCGACCGGATCCTCCCAGTTGCCAGGCGGCGGTGCTGGCAGTTTTTCGACCGCCGGCCATAGCTCGACATGACCAGGTTCGCGGCCGCGTACCGTCTCGTGCACGGTGGGGCCGGCGTCGGTGGAAAGGCCGGCATGGGCCGCCGGGTTCCGGAATACGGCATCGACGGCGCCGACAACCGCCGCCGTCGAGCGGAAGGACAGGGTAAGGCGGAGATCGTGAACCGGCAGGCCGGCCCCGGCGAGGCGTCGTCCCAGCGTCTGACGGGTCAGGCCGAACAGGTGCGGTGCCGCCCCCTGGAACGAATAGATCGACTGCTTCTCGTCGCCCACCGCGAAGACGGTCCGCCGACGCCCGGCTCGTGCCCCTTCGCCGGCTGAGAACTCGCCGGTCAGCGCCTCGACGATCTGCCATTGACGCGGCGAGGTGTCCTGCGCCTCGTCGACCAGCACATGATCGAGGCCCTCGTCGAGTTTGTATTGTACCCACTCGGCGGCGTCCGAACGCGACAGAAGCGCGGCGGCTCGTTCGATCAGGTCATCGAAGTCGAGGAGGCCGCGCCTGGCTTTCCTTGCCTCGATCAGGCCGATCAGCCGATCGGCGAGGCGAAGAAGAGCAGCGCTCCGCGTCCCCCAGAGTGTCGCCGACAACGCGCGCTCGAGGGTGAGAAGCCGCTGAGCCTCCCGCTCGAAGCGTTCATTCGCTTCCGGCAGCGCGTCGATGACATCCTTGGTGAAGGGGCGCTTGCGCGGTTCGCCCTTGCCTGTCAGGAACAGGCCACGCCACAGTGGCCGGCGCATCTCGGCGCTGGAGGCGGCGAGCGCCGCGCGGAAGCCGTCGGCGAGCACCGGCATCGACTTGGATTTCGAGGTATCGAGCTTATCGATAAGCCGACTCAGGAACGGGCCTGAAAAATCGGGTGAGGCAGCGATTTCCTCAAGAAGGCTTTCCCGGCTTGTTCCAACCGGCGCGCCGAGCGCTTGGGGCAGGGCAGCGAGCGCCAGATCGATCGATGGACTGCCGGCGAAAAAAGCGGCGAGATCGTCGCGGGCAGCGACAACGGCGCGAAGCGCCCGGTCGAGGGCTTCATCACCGGCAATCGCCACCAGATCCGAAAGCGCTTGTCCCTCCGGACTGTCGGGGTGGGCCGCGCAGGCGGATAGAAGTTCGGCCCGCGCCTCGGCATAGAGATCTGCGGCGCGGGTATCGTCGAGCACCCGGAAGCGGCCATCGAGACCGGCCTCAAGTGGAAAGCGCTGCAAGAGCGCCTCGGCAAAGGCATGGATCGTCTGGATCTTCAGGCCGCCCGGTGTCTCGATGGCGCGCGCGAACAGCCGTCGGGCCGGCGCCAGACGGTCGGACGGCACCGGTTTTCCTTCGAGGTCGGAGAGAACGCGGGCCAGTCCCTCATCGGTCAGTCCAGCCCAGCGGCCGAGTTCGTCGAAGATGCGACCCGACATTTCGGCCGCCGCCGCTTTGGTGAAGGTAAGGCAGAGGATGCGACCGGGATCGACGCCGTCGAGCAGCAGGCGGATCACCCGCCGCGTCAATACCCATGTCTTGCCCGAGCCGGCATTGGCCGAAACGAAGGCGGAAGCCCTGGGATCGGTGGCGAGGAGCTGGGTCTGGCGGGTGGCGGCTGGAATCTTCATTCCTCACCTCCATCGTCCTCGATGCTCCACTCGCTCACCCGTGCAAGGTGATCGTAGTCGCCGTGGTCGATCTTACGGAAAGGCCGCGCGCGCGAAAGGTAGCCGCGATTTGGATCGGCGTAGGCCCGCACCAAGCCGCGCAGGCGGGCTTCCGCCTCGGCGATCGTCTGCTCCAGCGTCACCGGATCGCTGCCGCGCGGCTCGTGGCCGGTATAGCTCTCGATCTCGTCGCGGCCTTCCAGGCCGCGCAGCACCACATGCACCAGCTCGGCCGCCTCCCGCGGCCCCGACAGGCGCGAAAAACCACCGTGACGGGCGATCACCGCCTCGAGCGGTAACTGTGGCGTCAGCTGGGCGGCGATCTGCGCCGCCGTCGGTGCCCGCCCCGTCTTGAAGTCGATGACCGTGACGCGGCCGTCTTTTTCGACGTCGATGCGGTCGGCGCGGCCGGTCAGTGTGAAGCGATCCGTCAACTCGAGGCTGCCTTCGATTTCCGTATGCCGGGCAAGCGGCGCGCGTTTGGCCTCGAACTCGAGCACGATGAAACGGGCGAGCGCCTGAAAGCGCGGCCACCAGAGCGCGTGCACTTCCGGATGGGCGGCGAGTGCCTCGGAAAAGCGCCCCCGGCCGAATTCGGTCAACGCAACGACGGCCGTCTCGTCCCAAGGTCCGGTCCAGGTCGCCGCGAAATTGGCAAGGACGTCATGAACGAGTGTGCCCCGCGTGCCGAAGTCGGGTGTCTCGCCGAAGCTGTCGAGTGGCCTCAGCCTCAGAACGCGCTTGGCGTAGATGGCGTAGGGATCGCGGATCAGCGTTTCGATATCGGTGACCGGCAGCATGCGTGGCCGCGCCGACAGCGGTGGCGCCGGATTGGGGCGGGCGACGCGCGGCAAGGCCGGTCGGTCGTCGAGCCGGCGCGCCCAGTCGAGGAAGCGGCCGCCGCGCGCCTCCATCGCTTCCGTTCGGGTCGGGCCGATTAGGCTTGTCAGGCGCTGCAGAAAGCGGGTCGGCACGGTCGGCGCGCCGCCGCGGCGCGCCGCGCGGATCAGCACCGTATCAGGAGCGCAGAGGGCGGCGGAAAAGTCATGCGCGGAAAGGCCGATGCGCACCTCGGGCGGGCTGAGGCCAAGGCCGGCACGCATCGGTCGCGATAGCCAGGCGCCGGTGTCGGTAACCGGCGGAAAGACGGTCTCATCAAGGCCGACCAGTACCAGGCGATCGGTTGGCAGAAGGCGCGCTTCGATCGGGCCGGTGGCCATGACACGGGCTTGGCGGCTTGGCGTCAACACCAGCACGTTGCCGATCAGCGCCCTCAGCACCGGGGCGAAATCGCCGCCAGTGAGGGAAAAACCGGCATCGGGCGCAGCGGTGTGGTCGTCAAGAATCGATAAAAGCTGCCGCTCCGCCTGGGTCGGCTCGTCCTCGTCCTCCTGGGAGCGGCGGGTGACGTGGCTCAGAGTCTCGCGCAACGCGCCGAGAAAATCGGCAAGCGTCGGTGTCGGCAAGGCCGCCGCTACGACGAGCGGCGCCATGGCCTCGCCGAAGGCATTCGCCAGAGCCTCCGCGTCCGAAAGGATGGCGTCCGCACCGTCGTCCCTCGTCTCGGTCTGCCTTTTCAGAGCACGCAAGGCGTCCGAGATCGCGGCGACGCCGCCGGCAAGGCGTGGCCCGCGCAGGACCTTGCGGGAAATCAACCGGCCGGCTGGCCGGACACGCGCCGGACTCCAGCCAAAACGCGTCTCGGGATGTCCGAGGATGGCCGCTACTTTTACCGGAGGAAAATCCTCAGTCGCCGCTTCGACGAGGAGCAGAGCGAGCTGACCGTAGGGTGTTTGCGGCAGCGGCTGGCCGGCGGTATCTTCCACCTCGATGCCGAAACGATCGAGTTCGGCGACGACGCGGCGAATGATGGTTCGGTCGGGCGTGACGAGGATCGCCCTCGCCTCGGAGTTTTCCAGGCACTCTCGGAGGGCGATGGCGGCGGCGAGCGCCTCCTCAGCCTCGCTGGCGGCGACGGTGAGGGAAACGCCGGCAAGCGCCGCCTCCGTAGCGGCGGTATCGGCATCAAGGACGGCGGCATGTTGGGGCCATTGATCGGTGACGGCGGCCGGCACCAGCGCCCGTCGGACGATGTCGGCACGAGTGGCCAGTGCCGGCTTTGGCGCCCCCAGCTCTTCGATCTCTTCCCGTTCGACGCCAAGCCGCTCCACAAGGCGGTTCATGGTGTGCTCGGGGTGCGCGCAATCGAAAACACTCGCGGCGATCGTATCGCCCGGCGCGGTTATGTCGAGGCCCGGCAGCACCACGGCGCCCTCGGGCAGGGCTAACACGGCCGCCATCAGATCGGCGGTACTTGGAACCGAGCCCGTCGAGCCGGCGATGATGACCGGTCCTGGCGGCGGACGGGTCTGCCAGCGGGCAATGGTGGCCTCGACCATCGCCCGGTGGAAGGCCCCGGCGCCGATCTGACCGCGCTCGGCAATGGCGGCCGGAAGCGCCTCGGTGGCGATCCTGAGGAAATTGAGCGACAGCTGCCACCAGGCGGCATAGTCGTCGGGCACCAGGGCGTCGAGTTTCTTCCAGTCGACGCTTTCGAGTTCGGCCTGGTCAAGGAGAGCCAGCAGGTCGGCGGAAAGATTGAGTGCTTCGGCCGGCGAGCCCGGTACGGCCACCGGTTGGCCGGAGGGTGTCAGCAGCCGGTCGCTCGTCACGCGTTCGCGCCAGCGGCTGACGAGGCGTGCCAGCATCAGCCGCCGCTCAGCGGCGGCGATTACCGGCGGCAGATCGAGCGCTTCCGGTGCCAGCAAGTCGTCTTGGGCTTCCAAAACGTCGGATATGGCGAGGATGCGCGGCAGCATCGCCGCCCCGCCGCCGAAAGCGTCACGAAAGGCCCGTCTTAGGGACGCGCCAGCTCGACGGGTCGGCAGGTAGATGCTGACGTCCGCAAGGTCGAGCGGCTGATCGCGATAGCCGCTGCCGGCGATCAGGCGACCGTCGAGCAAGGCTTCGGCCAGCGTGGCAAGGAAGGGCGCTCCGGGATGGATGGTAAAGACGCGCCCGGTCATTGCCTACTCCGCCGATAACCGGATGGTCCGCTCCGCCTGTCCGATCGCTTCGGGCGTACCAACATGCAGCCAGGTGCCCTCGAGCCGAACACCGTGTAGGCGGCCCTTGCCGATCAGTTCATCGAAGATGCGGTTGAGGGAAAAAGGCGCAAGCGGGCGGTCGGCAAAGATGTCCGGCTTGAAGATGGCGACGCCGGCATAGACGAAGGGAGCGACGGTGCGTTCACGCCGCCGGATCAGGCGGCCGTCGCCGGCCATTTCGAAGTCGCCGACGCCCGAATAGCCAACCGAGCCGACCGTGGGGGCAAGCAGCAGCAGGCCATCCATGCGTTCGCCATCCCAGGTCCGGGCCAGCGACGGCAGGTTGGCAGAGACACCCTCGATCCAGATGGAATCGGAGTTGAGGTGATAGAACGGATCGCTGCCGAGATGCGGCAGCGCCTTGACGACGCCGCCTCCGGTATCGAGCAACTTGTCGCGTTCGTCGGAAACGATGACCGAAAGATCGCGCCGCTTGCTGACATGCACCTCGACGAGATCGGCGAGGTAGTGAACGTTGACGATCGCCGTCTCGACACTGGCCTCGGCCAGGCGGTCGAACACCCGGTCGATCAGACTGCGACCAAGCACTTCCACCAGCGGCTTCGGCGTGGTTGCCGTGATCGGGCGCATACGCTTGCCGCGACCGGCGGCCAGCACCATGGCCCGGCGAGGGCGAAAGGCGGAGAGAAAAGCAGCATCAGTCATCTTGGAACGATCGGGATCTCGGCGGTCGGAAAAGGGTTCACGGCCGGGAGGCCGGCGGCGCGAGCCGTTCATACCAGAGCTTGACCCCGGCGAAAACCTTGTCGTCCAGCGCTTTTTCGAAGTTGCGACGAATGCGCGGCAAGAAGCGGAGATGATGAGTGCGGCCGGTGAGCTTGGCATAGCGCACGAAGCGGCCGAGAATCTTGGCGTTGCGCTGGGCACCGATGACGACGACCGCTTCACGGAAGCTCGCCTCGTCGAACGGTCCGGCCACCTTGCGCCGATGAAGGCAATAAGCGTCGAGCATCGCCACGGCGAGATCATCGGCAATATCGACACGCGCGTCAGTGATGAGCGAGGCGAGGTCGTAGGCGGCGGGGCCGAGAAGGGCATCCTGATAGTCGATGAGACCGATCGGGTCGCCGCTCTCCTGCCAGAGGATGTTGGGCGAGTGATAGTCCTTCAGCACCCAGGCTGAGCGGTCGTCATCGAAGCGGGCGAGCAAGCCATCCCACAGAGCCAGCCATTCGGCCGCCTCGGTCTCACTGAGCGGCCGACCAATAATGTCTGGTGCATACCAGCTCGCGAACAGTTCCACCTCGGTCAGCAGCGCTCGCCGGTCGTAGGCGGGCAACGGGAAGGTGCGACCATCGTCGGCAGTCGCCACCTCGGGCCAGGCGATGGCTGCCATGTCGGCGAGCCGGCGGGCGGCGGCAAGATAGCGTTCGGAATCCGCGATGCCGCCCGGCGCAATGCTTCCGGCACCGAGATCCTCGATCAGCATCAGCCGGCGTGGTTCGTCGATGGCGATGAGGCGAGGCGTTCGGAAGCCGCGCTGGCGGAGCGTGTCGCCGATGGCGAGAAACGCATCGAGACGATCGGTGGCATGCACCAGCGCCTCGTAGGAGAGGCCGTCGGCGTGAACCGGCAGCGTGCCGAACGATGGCCAGTGCATCAGAATGACGCTGCCGCTCGCGCCTGTCGCCCGTTCGAAACGACGGGTCGAGGCGTCACCCTGAACATGGGCACGGGTCGCATCGGCAAGGCCGGCCCGCTTCAGAACGTCGCGGGCCGCAAAGGTTTCATCGAGCCGCTCGGCCCAGCCGTCTCCGCGGGCCTCCAGCAAGAAGCGGCGACCGTTGAGGCCGTCGCCTTCGCAGATGACGAGGTCAAGCCGCTCGGCCGGCAGCTCGTTGCCCGCCCGATCGGGCCACTCGATCAACGAGAGGCCTTCGCCGACGGCCTCGGCGAAGCCGATCTCGATCAGTTCGTCCGGGTCGGCGAGGCGATAGAGATCAAAATGATGGACGGGAAAGCGAGCTGTTTCGTAGCTTTGCAGCAGCGTGAAGGTGGGGCTCGGCACTTCGAGATCCGGATTGCCGGCAAGGCGCCGGACGACGGCTCGCGCAAAAGCGCTCTTGCCCATGCCGAGATCGCCGTGAAGGGCGATGACGTCACCCGCCCGAGCGATGGCGGCGATGTCGTCGGCGAGACGGAACGTGCCGGCTTCGTCGGCAACGCTGACCGTGCGGCGGAAGGGGAGGCTCATCGCGGTGCCGCTCACTCGGCCGCTTGAGCGATGCTAGGGTTTATCGGCAGCCTGCAGACGACCCGCGTACCGACGCCGATCTCGGAGGTGATTTCGACGCTGCCCTTGTGCAGCTCGACGAAGCTCTTGACGATGGAAAGGCCGAGACCTGGGCCACGTCGGCGGGCGCCGTTGGTGCGGCTTTCGAAGCGCTCGAAGACCGCCTGGAGATATTCGTCGGGGATGCCGCGCCCGTGATCCTCAACGGTAAACGAGATTTCCTCGTCCGTTCGCCGACAGGAAAGCGACACGATGCTCCCGTCGTCCGAGAAGGCGATCGCGTTGGACAGGAGATTGAACAGCACCTGACGAATGCGCTTCTCGTCGGCGACGAAGGAGCCGATATCGCTGGGCACATCGAGCTTCAGGTTGATGTGCGCCTCGGCGATGCGATCGCGAAGGCCAGTGGTCGCCGCCCCTACTGTCGATGGAATATCCACTTCGCCGAGGTCGAGTTCCATGATGCCGGCATCGACGGTGGCGAGATCGAGAATATCGTTGATGATGGCGAGCAGCGCCGTCGACGAATCCATGATGTAGCCGGTGTATTCCCGCTGCTTGATATTGAGCGGGCCGGCGTTGTCGTCGGCGAGCAGTTGCGCAAAGCCGAGGATGTTGGTCAGTGGCGAGCGCAGCTCGTAGGAAACATGCTGGATGAAGGCGTTCTTCAGCTGATCGGCTTCTTCGAGCGCCTCGTTTTTCTCCGTGAGCGCTCGTTCGACATTCACCGAGTCGGTGACGTTGACGAAGGTAATCAGGGTCGCGCCGTCCGGCAGCGGCACGGTGGTGAAGTCGATGACGCCCCCATCGCGGCGGTCGAGCCGGCCGGTAAGCCGGTTGCGGCTGTCGGCGAGACCGGCGACGGCAAGGCGGACCTGATCCCAGGCATCTCTGTTGCCATGGGCGGCCATGCAATGGCTAACGACCTCGTTGATATGCGGCCGGCTGGCCAGCGTATCTTCGGACAGTTTCCACAGGCTGCCGAAAGCCGGGTTGAAGAGGCGGAGCCGGCCGTCGGAGCCAAACACCGCGACGCCTTCGGAGAGATGGTCGAGCGTCTCACCCTGCACGCGTGTCAACGCATTGTAGCGGCTCTTGAGTTCGATCTGCTCGGTGACGTTCTCGTAGACGTAGGTGACGCCCCCCTGAGGATGTGGGTTGGCGATGACGCGTAGCGTCTGTCCGGTGGGCAGGTGCCACCAGCTTTCACGGGCCTCCATCGCCTGATAGGCGGCAAGCTGCTCCTGTTTCCAGCTGCGGAAGTCGGCCTGCTCGGGCAGCTTGCGGGAAACGCGCAGCTGATCGAGGATGCCGGCGTCGTCCGGACTGGTCTCGAGGAAAGCGGTATCGAGGTCGAACAGGGCGCGATAGGCGGCGTTGTAAAACTTGAGCCGCTTGTCGGCGCCGAAAATGGCGACGGCGGTGGCAAGCTGGTCGAGTGTGCGGGCGTGGCTTTCGATGGTGCGGCGCAATTCCACCTGGGCCTGCTCGAGTTCAGAAACGTCGGTGGCAATGCCGGCGCTGCCGGAGGCCGTCTCGACATCGATAACATCGAAAACCCGACGGGCGCCGCCCACCACCAGCGACAGGCGTCCTTCGAACACAGGCGCCTGCTGCCGGCTGTCGGCAATCGCCTTGCGAGCGGCGGTATCGAGAAACTCGACGCCGACGGCGACAGCCTGTGTGGCACTTGCCACCTCTACGGCGCGCGCATAGGCCGCATTGACCCACACGAGCCGGCCGGTCTTGTCGCGCGTCCAGGCTGGCATTGGCGCTTTGTCGATCAGCACCTCGAAGGTCTCAACCAGGGTGCGTTGCCGTTCGAAGCGCTCGGCGAGTTCGGCATACTGCTGCCGCTCTCGCGTCAGGTTGCGGAAGCGGATGAAGCATCGCGAGCCGTTGACCCGGCCAGCCGCCTCGATGTGGACGCCGCTGGTGGTGGTCAGGACGTCGAGGAAAGCCTCGCCCTCGGCGCGCAAGGCGCGGGTGCGGGCCTCCAGAAGCTGGGCCGATGCCGGCTCCAGCCATTGGCCGAAGGCAAGGAATCCGACCTGGCTGCGCGGTACGCCCGAAGCTTCCGGCAGCGATCCCATCACCTTCGGCGCTTCGTCACGAGAGCCCCAGATGACGGTACGCTGATCATCGGCATTGAGAGCGGCTTCGGTGCGATCGGCGGCAAGCTTCAGGTCGGCATTTTCGCGCAGCAAGCGTTCGCGGTCATCCTCGGCCATGCGGCGCGCCCGGATCAGAGCGGCGGCCGACACGACGGCGATGCAGATGGCCGATATGAAGGCGGACAGCGCGGCGACCTGAAGCGGCTCGAAATAGACCGAACCGTCAGAGCCGAACTTGATGGCCTGGGCAAACGCCGGGCTGACACCGACCGGTGACAGGATGGTCGAGAGCAGGGCGATCTTCCCGACGTGCCCAGCAAACGGCAATCGTGTCCGGTTCAACCCCGGCATGTATTTGTCCCCTTTCGGCCGCATTCAGAAATGGCGACCGCTTCCTTGAGGAGAGGTTCGCCCCGGACCGACGCGTGCCCCACCGCCGTTCCGAATCACCCCAAAATACTGCCTTTCAGGGGGTGCAAAAAGAGTCGAGGCAGCCTCCTTCGGCTCATCTGAGATAAGCGTGCCCCGTCAGTCGTCATGTTCACGGAACGTTCAGTGATCCGGAGTGACCGAGGTATCCTGTGGGCGGAGTCGATAACTATCGGCAGGGGGTGGCCAGAGGGTTGACCGGACTCGTCTTATGCGGTTCGGCCGCCTTCCCTTTCCCGCTCCCTCGCACAGAGCAGCAATGTTCCCCGGAAAAATCCGCATATGTGGAACACCTGTGGATAAGGCTTTGCCGGCAAGAAAAAACCGCCCGCGCTCAGCTTGGAGCGTGGGCGGTTCCGAAAACGCCGTGGGCGACTTCCGACGCAAAGCACGGCGGAAGCCGAAGACCGAAACGGGTCAGTAGCGATACATCGCCGACTTGAACGGGCCGTTCGACTTAACGCCGATATAGTCGGCCTGCTCAGGCGTCAGCTTGGAGAGCTTGGCGCCGAGCTTGGCAAGATGCAGCTGGGCCACCTTCTCGTCGAGATGCTTGGGCAGCACGTGCACCTTCTTCTCGTACTTGTCGCCGCGAGTCCAAAGTTCGATCTGGGCCAGCGTCTGGTTGGAGAAGGAGGCGCTCATCACGAAGCTCGGGTGCCCCGTTGCGTTGCCGAGGTTGACGAGCCGGCCTTCGGAGAGGAGGACGATCTTCTTGCCGTCGGGGAACTCGACGAGGTCGACCTGTGGCTTGACGTTCTTCCACTTGAAGTTCCGGAGCCCGGCGACGTCGATCTCATTGTCGAAATGGCCGATGTTGCAGACGATGGCCATGTTCTTGAGTTTGCGCAGATCGTCGACGGTGACGACGTGAAGGTTGCCAGTGCACGTGACGATGATGTCTGCGCGATGGATGTCGTCCTCCAGCGTGACCACCTCAAAGCCGTCCATAGCGGCTTGCAGGGCGCAGATCGGATCGACTTCGGTGACCAGAACGCGGGCGCCAGCGCCGTGCAGCGACTGGGCCGAACCCTTGCCGACGTCGCCGTAACCGCAGACGATGGCCACCTTGCCGGCCATCATCACGTCGGTGCCGCGACGGATGGCGTCGACCAGGCTTTCACGGCAGCCGTACTTGTTGTCGAACTTCGACTTGGTGACGCTGTCGTTGACGTTGAAGGCCGGCCACGGGAGTTCGCCGCGCGTTTCCATCTGGTAGAGGCGCATCACGCCCGTCGTCGTCTCCTCGGAGACACCGCGGATGTTGGCCTTGGCGCGCGAATAGAAGGTCGCGTCCTTGGCAAGGCGCGCCTTGATGGTGGCGTAGAGCTCTTCCTCTTCCTCGGACTTGGGATCGGCGAGCACCGAAGGATCCTTCTCGGCCGTGGCGCCGAGCGTCACCAAGAGCGTCGCGTCGCCACCATCGTCGAGGATCATGTTGGCCGTCTCACCGTTGCCCCAGTCGAGGATGCGATCGGTATAGGTCCAGTAGTCCTTGAGGGTCTCGCCCTTCACCGCGAATACAGGAATGCCGGCGGCGGCAATGGCGGCGGCGGCGTGATCCTGCGTCGAGAAGATGTTGCAGGAGGCCCAACGCACGTCGGCGCCGAGTGCCTTCAGCGTCTCGATCAGCACCGCGGTCTGGATGGTCATGTGCAGCGAGCCGGCGATGCGGGCGCCCTTGAGCGGCTGGGCAGCGGCATATTCGGCGCGCACCGACATCAGGCCGGGCATCTCGATCTCGGCCATGTCGAGTTCGGTGCGGCCCCAGTCGGCGAGCGAGATGTCCTTGACGATGTATTCCTTGGCGACCATTTGCGGATCTCCGGGTGCGGGGGATGAGGGTACGCTGGTTTTGAAAGCCAACAGAGGACGGCAAACGGCCGCCGGTGAGCGCCTTATAGGAGAAGTCGGCTTTCGGTGCAATCACGACATAAAGAGATCCTTATATCATGATGAAGGCAATATGCTTGCCGAAAGACGGGTGAGAATGGCTGCCGACAGTGTGGCCGTATAGACCGATGTAAAATTATGCATAAACATTGGCCTCCTGTGCTTTGTCCCGGACGGTGGGAGCAGGCATGCTTTCGGGCACTACCGGATGGGAGATCCGGTCGACCCGCGCCAAGCCGGCGTGGAGGAGGAAAAGCATGAAAATCAAAGCAGTCGTTCTGGAAAGCGTCAACAACATCGCGCTTCGCGATATCGAGGTTCCCGGCACTTTGAAGCCGGCGGCCGATGAGGTTCGGGTCGCCATCAAGGCGGTCGGCATCTGCGGCAGCGATGTCCACTATTACAAGCACGGCCGCATCGGCGATTTCATCGTCAATGAACCAATGGTGCTCGGCCACGAGGCGTCGGGCGTGGTGACGGCGATCGGTGCCAAGGTGGTCCACCTCAAGGTCGGCGATCGCGTCTGCATGGAGCCCGGCATTCCCGATTTCGGTTCGCGCCAGACGCTGGAAGGCCACTATAACCTCGATCCGGCCGTGCGCTTCTGGGCGACGCCGCCGATCCACGGCTGCCTGACGCCAGAGGTGGTGCATCCGGCGGCGCTGACCTACAAGCTGCCCGACAGCGTATCGTTTGCCGAAGGCGCTATGGTCGAGCCGCTGGCGATCGGCGTCTACGCCGCCGCCAAGGGCGCTATCCGCCCCGGTGACATCGCCGTGGTAGCCGGTGCCGGCACCATCGGCATGATGGTCGCCTTCGCAGCATTGGCCTCCGGCTGCTCGGAAGTGATCGTCAGCGACGTCGCCAAGGCCAAGCTCGACATCATCGCCAATGTGCCCGGCGTCATCGCCGTCGATCTGACGAAGCAGAAGCTCGCCGACGTCGTGGCGGCGCGGACGGCCGGCAAGGGCGTCGACCTGTTCTTCGAGGCGAGCGGCAGCCCCAAGGCATTCGACGACATGCTGGACGTGGTCACCCAGGGTGGCCGTGTGGTTCTGGTCGGCATGCCGCAGGATCGGGTCCCGCTCGACGTTGTGGCGCTGGAAGTCAAAGAGATCAGCCTCACCGGCATCTTCCGCTACGCCAATGTCTGGGATCGCACGCTGGCGCTCCTGGGCTCGGGCAAGATCGATCTGAAGCCGCTGATCTCGGCAAGCTACCCGTTCGACAAGTCGATCGAGGCTTTCGAACGAGCCTCCCAGCAGAACCCCTCGGACGTCAAGGTTCAAATCACGTTCTGAGGACAGGACCATGCTGGAAGCCGCTCTGAGCGGCTTCCAGCGCCTGAGGCCTGGGAAAACCAATCTCGGTGTTTCCGGCCAGGTCTGGTAAGGTTGGCTGGCTACGAGCGGTCCCGCTATCCACCAAAGGGAGGCGAAGGTGGGTCAGACAAAGCCCGTTTTGGAAGTGATCGAGGCGCCGCTCGAGCGCACGTTCCGCGTCTACTCGCACGACTACCCCTTCGCTTATTCGGGCTGGCATCACCACCCGGAATACGAGTTGCATTTGATCCGTCGAAGTTCAGGTCAGTTCTATGTCGGCACCTATGCCGGCGAGTTCGGCCCCGGCAATCTCGTCATGACCGGCCCCAACCTGCCCCATATGTGGGTGTCGGACGGTATCGACCGCGATGGGGATGGCCGCATTCGAGACCGTGATCTGGTGCTTCAAATGGGCGCCGGCTTCGCCGAGCGCTGCATGGCCGAGTTTTCCGACTGCGCCAACCTTTCCTCTTTGTTGGACGCGACGCGGGCGGGCATCGAATTTTCCCCCTCCGCCGCGGCCGAGGCCGCCAGCCTTATGGAAGGCCTGCTCGGCGCCGATGGATTCGAGCGGATAGCCCTGTTCTTCAAGCTGATGCGCGTATTGGAGCAGGATGCCGAGCGCCGGTCGCTATCACTGAAGGGTATGGAACACCAATGCGCCCAGCCGCGCCGACTGGAGCGGATGCTCGCCTATATCGCTGCCAATTTCAACCGGCCTGGCCTTACCTGTGGCGAGGTGGCGGCAACCGAAGGGATGGGCTTGCCGGCCTTTTCGCGCCTCTTCGAGCGGCACCTGCGCTGCTCCTGTGCCGAGTATATCAACCACCTCAGGATCTATAAGGCTTGCCAGCTGCTTACGGAGACCGAGGATATGGTGACCTCAATTGCCATGGACGTTGGCTATGAGACGCTATCGACCTTCAACCGCAATTTCCTGCGTTTGATTGGTCGCACGCCTTCCGCCTTCCGGGCCGAGCGACGAGCGGGCGGACGCGGCAAGACGCGCGCCGCCGCTTGAAACACATCGGAGACTAGAGCCGCCGGCCGTCCTCACCGAACAGATGGACGGCTGAGAGGGTCGGCTTGAGGCCAATGTTGTCGCCGGGGTTGAGTTCGACCCGCTCGCGCAATACGGCGACCAGCGTCTGCCCGCCGCAACGGGCGAGTACCTGCGTTTCGGCGCCGGTGGGTTCGACCACCACCACCTCGGCGCGGAAGCCGGCTTCGTCGAGCGTCAGATGTTCGGGGCGGACGCCATAGGTGACAGCGCCGGCAACGGCCTCGGTGGGCAGAGGCAGCACAACGCCGCCTTCGGTGACGAAGCCGCCGTTTCCTGGCTTGCCCTTGATGAGGTTCATGGCCGGCGAGCCGATGAAGGTGGCGACGAACAGGTTGACAGGTCGGTCATAGAGTTCGAGCGGCCGGCCGATCTGTTCGACCACGCCGCTTTTCATCACCACGATGCGGTCGGCCATGGTCATCGCCTCGATCTGGTCGTGGGTGACATAGACGGTGGTGGTGCCCAGGCGCTGATGCAGATCCTTGATCTCGGCGCGCATCTGCACGCGCAGCTTGGCGTCGAGATTGGAAAGCGGCTCGTCGAACAGGAACACCTGTGGACTGCGCACGATCGCCCGGCCCATGGCGACGCGCTGGCGCTGGCCGCCCGACAGCTGCTTGGGCAGTCGGTCGAGATAGGGTTCAAGCGCCAGGACGGCCGCCGCTTCCTTGACGCGGGCGTCGATGGCGGCGCGGCTTTCGCCTTTCAGCTTCAGGGCAAAGCCCATGTTCTGCGCCACGGTCATATGCGGATAGAGCGCATAGTTCTGGAACACCATGGCGATGTCCCGCTCCTTCGGTGGCACGTCGTTGACGAGACGGTCGCCGATGCGGATGTCGCCGTCCGAGATTTCCTCAAGGCCGGCGATCATCCTGAGCAGCGTCGATTTGCCGCAGCCCGACGGACCAACCAGCGTCACGAACTCGCCGTCGGCGATGTCGATATCGATGCCGTGGATGACCTGGTGACCGCCATAGAACTTGGCGACGTTGTCGATGGAAACGCTTGCCATGGTGTTCCTCCCTTGATCGAGTTCAGAGGCCGAGCCGCCAGACGCGCGCGGAGGCGATGCGTCCTTGCGGGGCTTCGAGGCGGATGGCGGTAATCGGGGCGGGGTCGGCGAGCCGTTTGGTGCCGGCGTAACGGCCGTCGTCGGCGAATACTTCGATCGATCCCCGGTCGAGGAAGACGCGGATGGAACGTACCTGCGCGCTGGCGGCGAGATAGTGCGGCAAAGCCGACGGGCCATTGCCGGTTTCATGGATAATCGCGAGACCGTCCGAACCGGCGGTGATGGCAAGCTTCAGCGTCGGATGCGACAGCGTGAGTTCAAACGGAGCTCCTGTCTCATCGAACTCGATAATGATTTCAGCCGCACCGTTATCAAGTCTGACCGTTTCGCCGCTGGCGAGGCGATGGTCGTCGACGAGCGCTTGCCGGAGCGTGGTGGCCGCCTCGATCGGCGGCGTCAGCAGCGCGCCGTCCCTCAGGAGCAACCGGCGCGGCAGCGTCATCGCTGTCGGCCAGTCGACGGTCTTGACGATGTCCGTCCAGTTGGCGAGCCAGGCGATGCCGACCGGACCACTCTGATCCACAAAAGCCTGGAAGCCGTAGGCATCGGTGCCGAAATCGAGTTCCTGCCGAAATTCCGGCGTGAACGTCCGGCCATCGAAGCGGCCGACGATGCCGAAGGTAAGGTTGCGCCGCCGTGTCGCCGGTTCCCGGCTGAGCAGCAAACCGACAATCAGCAGCCAGCGGGTATTGGGATCTTCCGCCGGACCGTCAAGCGGCAGCATGGCAGGGCATTCGCCGACGGTACGGCCATACTCACGCTCGCGGTGGACAAGACCGACGAAGCGCCAACCGGATACCCCGGTCGGGTCGTCCGTCTCGTTGAGCATGACAACGCCGCCCTCGGCATCGCGACCACCGAGCAGCATCTTCAGGCGCCCGTCTGGCCCACGGAAGACGTAGGGGTCGCGGTTGTCCTCACCGAGGCCGAACCCTTCGGGCCTGCCCGCGAGCACCACCTTCGGGGCGTCGACCGTGAAGCCGTCAGTGCTTTTCGCCGTGCATTGCACTTCCATCTCCGGCTCACGACCTTCGATATGGTCGGTGAAGAAGGCACGAAAGCCAGCTTCCCCCCGTATGGAAATCGCTGAGCCGGAGAAGATGCCGCCGGCACCATTTGCCGCGAACACCGCATCCCCCGGTTCGAGCAAGACGGGCAGGTGACGCCAGCGCAGGAGGTCGTCGGAGACGGCGTGACCCCAGTGCATGGCGTGCCAGCGAAGACTGTGCGGATAGTGCTGGTAGCAGAGGTGAGCACGGCCATCGAAGCGGCCGAAGCCATTGGGGTCGTTCATCCAGCCGAACGGCGGCCGAAAATGGTACCCGGTCAGCTCAGGCGGTGTCGGCGCAGGCCCGGCGTGCAGCACACGGATGCCGGTGTCGAGCACGGTGGCTGGGTCATAAGCGTAGACAGCTGACAGGGTCGTGACAGCGGGGTCATAGCTAAGGTGATCAACCGGTGCCGCAGCAACAAGACAGTGCCGGTCGAATGAATCGGTGCGCCGGGTGGTCAGCTCACCAGCGCCAGGCAGTGCGACGACGGCCGGCTCTGGGCCGTTGGCCATCAGGAACAGCTCGATGGTCTCGCCGGTGGCCACCGGGGCAAAGGATATCGTTTTCCGGCCCGACTGACCGGCCGAAGATAAGGCTTGGGACATGGTCAACCTTTCACCGCCGAGCCGACAAAGGAGCTGATGAACCAGCGTTGGAAGGCGAGATAGAAAATCAGGATCGGGATCATCATCAGCACCGAGGCGGCCATGGCCCGGTCCCAGAAGATGCTGTCCTGACCGAAGAAAGTGGCGATCGCCACCGAGATCGGCCGGGCATAGTCGGTCTGGGTGATCAGGATCGGCCAGAGATATTGGTTCCAGGCCTCGATACCCATCAGGATGGAGACGGTGGCGAGCGCCGGCAGGCTGAGTGGCATGAAGATCGACCACCAGGTGCGGAAGATCGATGCGCCGTCGATGGAAGCGGCCTCGTAGAGCTCTTTCGGCAACTGCGCAAAGAACTGGTAGAACAGGAAGGTGTAAAGGGGGCTCGCCACGAAGGGCAGGATCTGGGCGGTGAAGGTATCGGAGAGTCCGGCACGCGACACGATGATCAGGAGCGGCATGATGATGCTCTCCTGCGGGATCACATAGAGCGCGATGATCAGCGACAGGATCAGCGCCCGCCCCGGCAGGCTGCCCCAGGCGAGGATGAAACCGGCCATCGAGTTGATGATCAGGCCGAAACTGACCGTCGAGAACAGGATCAACAGCGAATTGCCGAGATAGCGGCCGAAGGCCAGTTCGCCGGCGAAGTTGCCGACCTCGCGGAAGTTATTGAGGGTGGGATTGTCCACCCAGAAGGCCCGGAACGAGCCCATGTCCGCGAGGATCTGAAAGCGATCGTCCTTCAGCGAGGCGATGAACAGCATGAACAGCGGCGAGATGATTACCAGCGCGATGACGAACACCGAGATCGACTGGACGACGCGGTAGCCATTCAGCGAGGTCGTCGGCTTGCGGGGGGAAAGGGCGAGATCAGACATCGAAGCGCCTCATGAGCCTGCGCTGGATGAGCGCGATGACCAGGACGATCAGGAAAAGGATCACCGACACCGCGGAGGCATAGCCAAGCTTCTGCTCCTCAAAGCCGGCGCGCACCATGTAGTGGACGACGGTCTCGGTCGACGATTTCGGCCCACCCTGTGTCAGGATCGCCACCTGCGTGTAGAGCTTGAAGGCCTGGATGGTGGTGATGACCAGCACGAAGACATGAGTTGGTCTGAGGCCAGGCATGGTGACATGCCAGAAGCGGCCCCAAGGACCAGCGCCGTCGATGCGGGCCGCGTCGTAAAGCTCGTCGGCAATGCCCTGCATGCCGGCGAGGTAGATAATCATCTGGAAGCCGTAGGCCTGCCAGGCCGACAGCAACACGATCGAGAACATCGCCCAGTTCGGATCGCCCAGCCAGTCGATCGGCTGGATGTATCCGCCCGATAGCGACACCACGATCTGGTTGAGGGGGCCGGTCGGATACTGGAACAGCGTGCCCCAGATGACGCAGACCACTACCATCGATGTGATGGCCGGCAGGAAGAACATGCCGCGGAAGACGTTCCGGAACGGTATTTTCTGGTTCAGGATCAATGCCGTGACAAAGGCTAGCCCGCACTGCGCTGGCAGGATCCAGATTGTGAAGCGCGTCACATTCCAGAGCGATGTCCAGAACAGGTCATCGCTGAGGATGCGCATGAAATTGTTGAGGCCGACGAAGCGCACCGGCGTCGGCCGGGGCACCAAAGGCTGGTTGGTCATCGCCGTCCAGAACGATAGGAGAAAGGGCGTGATCAGGAAGGCGGTCATCAGCAGGACCGCCGGTGCCAGCATGCCGATTTCCTGCAGGAAACGTGACCAGCCGATACGGGCAATGACGGAACGACGTCGCCGCTTGGGAACGGTTGTGAGTGCGGACATGGGCCCCTCGCCGGGCAATGGAGGGCGGAAGGGGCGCGCACCCGAAGGGAGGGCGGGCGCGCGCCGACAGGCCGTGCCGGCAAACGCGGGGGAGCGTTGTCAGCATTCCGGCCGGAGGCTTCTCATTTCCGGGGAAACGGGAAACCTAACGGGAAGACATCAGTTGCCGCCGAACGGCGGATAGCCGTCGTTGTCGGCAATGTCCTCGTCGATCTTCTGAGCGGCGGCCGTCAGTGTCTTCTTGGTGTCCTCGCCGTTGAAGATCTGGTCGACGGCCTGCATGAAGGCGGAGGTGATGGTCGGGTAAGCCGGATGCGGCGGGCGTGGCACGGCAACCTTCGACGCCTGCTCGAAGGCGACGGCCATAGGCCCGCCCTCGGCATAAAGCGGCGACTGAGCGGCAAAGCTCTTCAGGCCCGGGTAGGCGCTCTGGCTCACCGCGAAATCTCGGTACTCCTTGTCCTTCAGCAGGAAGCTCAGGAACTTGCCGGCGATATCGGGGTGCTCGGACTGGCTGGTGATTGCCCAGATCCAGGTGCCGTCGGGGCTGACGCTCTTGTCGCCGAACTTCGGCAGCGGCATCACCACGACGTCGTCCTTCATCTTGGCGGCGGCCTCGGCGTAGAACCAGTGGCCGCCCCAGGCAAGCGCAGCCGGCTCTCCCTCCGCGTAAAACTGGTTGGTGCCCGACGACATCGGCACGACCCAGCCGTTCTTCACCCACGTCTGCATCATGGTGAGGGCGTCGACGCATGCTTGGCTGTCCAGCGTGCCCTCGGCCTTCCAGGTCTTGCGGTCGATCAGGTCGCAGCCGAAGGAATTGAGGATCGGCTGGTAGGCATAGGTCACCCATTCGGTCTTGATGCCGTAGCCGCGGAAGGTATCGATCGGCCACTTGACGCCGTCCACCTTGGCCAGTTTGCCGAGATAGTCCTCGAACTCGGCGCGCGTCCAGGCATCATCCACCGACTTCGGAATGCGGGCACCGATCTTCTCAAGGTACTTCTTGTTGCCGTAGAGCACCACCGAGCTGTCGGTCAGGCCGATGGCATAGAGCTCCTTGTCGATCGGGTAGGTACCTTGCGCGATGTTGGACGCCGTCATGTCGTCCAAAAGATCCTGATCGACATAGCTCTTGAGCGGCTTGAGGTAGCCCGACCAGACGTAGTTGGCGAGGAAGGGCGCATCGAGCTCCATGATATCAGGCAGTTGCTTGGACATCACCGCCGACGAGAATTTCTCGTTATAGGCGTCGTGCGGCGCATAGATCAGCTCGATGTCGACATCCGGATTGGCTGCCTCGAAGCGTTCGGCGACCTTGCCATAGAGCGCCACCCAACCTGGATCGCCCTGATGCATCATGCGCACGACGGTCTTGGCGTCGGCGGCGGAGGCGACCACCACCAGCGCGGTAGTGGCGACAAGAGCCCTAAGTAAACGATTACCCATTTTGAAAATCTCCTCCACTCGTTGGTTCCTCACCAGCTCAGACGGAAGCTCGCTCCACGAGCTGGAATGGGAGCAGTTTCAGCCCCCTCTCCGGCGGTTCAGCCGCCTGAAGTATCTCCGCCGCCATTCGGCCCATTGCCCGGTGAGGCAGGGCCATGGTGGTGAGCGGCGGGTCGAGTCGCGTGGCAATATCGATCTGGTTGTCGAAGCCCGCCACTGCGACGTCGTCTGGAATGCCGGCGCCAACCTTGCGGAGCGCCGCATAGACCTCCATGGCAACGCGATCGTTGCCACAGAGGATGGCATCCGGCCGGTTGGGACCGGCCATCAGATCGGTAACGTGTTGGACCACAAGGCTGCGAGCCCGGTCGGCATAGAGGGCGCGTTTTACCGCCGGCAGCACGGCAACCGGTTCAAGCCCAGCCTCGTCGAGCGCGGTACGAAAGCCGCGTTCGCGCAACTCGCCGGCCAGAAGACCCGGCAGGTTGATGAAGGCAATCCTGCGCCGGCCGGCGTCGATCAAATGGCTGGCGATGGTGTGTCCGGCCGTCTCCTCGTCGGGCACCAGTGACGTCACCCGCCCGGCGGAATCGCGGCAGTTGATCATCACCCCGATGCGGTCGATGAGTTCCGCAGGAAGGGTAACTTCCTTGTGGTACATCGCCGCGTAACCGATGGCGCGCGGCCGAAAGCGACTGACGTCGTCGTAGACCTTGGCGATATCGCGGTCGCCGCCGATGGTGGTGAAGAACACCGAGAGGTCGGCCTTGCGGGCGGAATTGTCGAGGCCGCGGATGATTTCGGTGGCAAATGGCGAGGTGAGCAATTCGTCGCCGATGATGGCGATCAGCGGCATCCAACCTTGCCGCATGCTGCGGGCGGCGAAATTGGTAACATAGCCGAGCTCTTCTGCGATCTTGCGGATCCGGTCGCGGGTCTCGTCGGCCATGCGCGCCGAGCCGCCATGCAGCGCACCGGAGACGGTCTTGACCGACACCTTGGCGATGCTGGCGATATCGTGCAGCGAAACGGTCACGAGCAGTTCCCCTCCCAGGGCCGGACGCTTTCCGAAAGACGGCTTCCTCGACCGCTTTAGCTTGCGTCCGTGAGTTATCGATTACCCAGTGCCATTGCTGCGAATTCTTGTCAAGACATTAATGCTGTGTCTTGGAAGGTGTGCGCGTCGCACGATTTCAGCGTCGCTCACTCTTTCCAGAGGAAGGCAGCGCCCCGGACGCCGGAGCTGTCACCGTGTTTGGCCTTGCGGATCGGCGTCGCCACGGAGTCGGAGAACACCAGCCGACCATCGCCCGATCCGGCCGCTTCGCCGTCCCAAAGATTGGTCCGCGTCGACAGGTGCTTCGGCACATCGTCATAGAGTTCATCGACATTGCTCATGCCACCGCCCAGCACGAAGACGTCGGGGTCGACGAGGTCGATGATCAGCGCCAGCGACCGGGCGAGGCGATCGACGTAGCGGCCGTAGACCGCCGAGGCCACCGGATCGCCGGATCGCTTGAGGTCGATCACCTCCGACGCCTTGCGGGAAACGCCGGTCGTCGTCCGGTAGTCGAGCTCGAAGCCAGTGCCCGAGCAGAACATCTCCAGGCAGCCATGCCGGCCACACCAGCACTTGGGGCCGGGATACTCACCCTCTTTCGGCCAGGGCAGCGAATAATGGCCGATCTCGCCGGCGAGGCCCTGGAAGCCGGCGTGGCTCTTGCCCTTGAGCGCGATACCGCCGCCATGGCCGGTGCCGAGGATGATGCCGACCACCACGTCGAGACCGGCGCCGGCGCCATCGACCGCCTCGGAAACGGCGAGGCAGTTGCCGTCGTTGGCGAGCCGGACCGGCCGACCGAGGGCAGCCTCAAGGTCGCGGCCGAGCGGCTTGCCGTTCAGCCAGAAGGCGTTGGAGTTGCGGATGAGGCCGGTCAGCGGGTTGGGGCTGCCGGGCAGGCCAATGCCGACACTGCCGCTCTCGCCGGTCGCCGTCTCGACATGGTCCACCAGTTCCAGGACCGCCCGGATCGAGGCGTCATAGTCCTCGCGCGGCGTCGGTATGCGATGGCAGCAGAGTTCGACGCCTAGGGCATCGAGCCCCACCACTTCCATCTTCGTGCCGCCCCAGTCGATCCCGATATACATCCTGCCGTCTCCTCGTCGGTCCGGTGAGTTCAGAGGGCTTTGCCGTCGGCGCCGAAGCGATGCAAGTGTCCCTGGGCCGGCGTCAATACGACGTCGTCGCCCGCTGCGACCGGCATGTCGCCGACGGTACGGGCGGTGAGACGGCCGGTCTCCGCGACCTCGACATGGACGAAAGTATCACTGCCGAGATGCTCGGCGGAGATCACCCGACCGTGCCAGCCGTCGCCGTCGCGGCTGACGGCAAGATGCTCCGGACGGACGCCGATGGTGTCGGCGCCAACCTTTCGGGCGAGATCGCCGGTGATGAGATTCATCTGTGGCGAGCCGATGAAGCCGGCGACGAACAGGTTGGCCGGCGAGCGGTAGAGGTCCAGTGGTGCGCCGACCTGCTCAAGGCGGCCGGCGTTGAGCACGGCGATCTTGTCGGCCATGGTCATGGCCTCGGTCTGGTCGTGCGTCACGTAAATGGTCGTCGTGCCAAGCCGTTGCTGCAGCTCGCGGATCTCGGCGCGCATCTGCACCCGCAGCTTGGCGTCGAGGTTGGAGAGCGGCTCGTCGAACAGGAAAACCTTGGGATCGCGAACGATGGCCCGCCCCATGGCGACGCGCTGGCGTTGGCCGCCGGATAGTGCCACCGGCTTGCGGGCAAGCTGGCGTGTGAGATCGAGAATGGCGGCTGCCTTGCCGACGCGATCTTCGATCTCGACTTTGGAGCGCCCGGACAGCTTCAGGGCAAAGCCCATGTTGGCGGCCACATTCATATGCGGATAGAGCGCATAATTCTGGAACACCATAGCGATGTCCCGATCCTTCGGGGCGAGGTCGTTGACGATCCTGCCGTCGATGTAGATATCGCCACCATTAATGGTCTCAAGGCCGGCGATAGACCGCAACAGCGTCGATTTGCCGCAGCCGGAAGGGCCGACAAGGGCGACGAACTCACCGTCGGCGATGTCGATGGAAATGCCGTGCAGCACGTCGAGCGCGCCATAGGCCTTGCGCAGATTCTTGATTTCGACGGTGGCCATACGAACCTCCCAGACACCGGCTTGACAACAAAACAAAGTGATTTAATCTAATTGGCGTTGGTTTGGGAAGCCGAATTTTTTGCAACAAACGGCTTCCGCTTATCCTGGGAGGAGAAAGCGATGAAGAAATCCCTGCTGGCGGCGCTTGCCGCCGCGACGGCGCTCGGCTGTCTGCCTGTCGCCGCTGAGAGCCTGATCACCAGCGATCGCGTCGGCCCGTCAGACGCGCCGAAGAAGATGGTGTTCCGGATGACCGGCGACGGTCCGTCCAGCACCGACCCGACTTGGGCGGCTGGCTATACCAAGCTTTATACCGATTTCATCAACAACCATCCTGGCTGGCAGCTTGAGCTGCAGATGATGACCGGCGACATCAGCCAGGAACAGGCTCGCATGCTGGAGCAGGCCAAGGCTGGCCATGCCCCTGACTGCGCCGCCATCGACAGCTTCGTGCTGCCGCTGTTCAAGCAGGCCGGCGTGCTGAAGTCGCTGTCGCCCTATTTCAAGAAGGAAGAGATCGACCAGCTCTTCCCATTCGTTCGTGACGGTATTACCGCCAAGGACGGCCAGATCTATGCATGGTGGTGGTCGACCGATTTGCGTGTGCTCTATCGCAACAAGGAGATCGTCCCGACCGCACCGGAAACCTGGGCTGACGCCAAGGAAGCCGCGCTCGCGTCGGTGAAGGCCGGCATGGAAGGCATGCTGTTCAACGGCAGTCGCTACGAGGGCACGGCCTTCGACTGGTTGGGCAATTTCTGGGGTCAGGGCGGCAAGCTGGTTGACGACGCCGGCAAGCCGATCTTCGCCGACGCTGCCAATCGCGACAAGTTCATCAAGGCCGTCAACTACTACCGCGATCTCGTCGAATCCGGCGCTGCCCCCAAGCGCGTCGCCACCATCGGCAACTACGACGACTTCAATGCCGCCGCCGCCGCCGGCACCACGGCGATGTTCGTCGGTGGCAACTGGCAGTATCGCCAGCTGCAGAACTCGATGGAGCCTGAAGAGTTCGCCAAGTGGACCTTCTCGATGCTGCCCGGCATCACCGCCGATCAGCGGTCGACCGGCACCGGCGGTTGGACGGTTGCCGCCTTCTCCGCGGAGCCGGAAAAGGTCGAGATGTGCGCCGCGCTCGCCCGCGAGGTCTACATGGGCCCGGCCAACGCCCTGCAGGAGCAGTTGCCCACCCGCGCTGACCTCTACGACAAGTATGACGTCTTCAAGAGCGAGGCCAACCAGACCTTCGCCAAGGCGCTGAAAGTCGGTCAGGCTCGCCCGGGCGTGCTGGTCTATCCGGAGATCTCCAACCAGATCCAGATCATGATGGGCAAGGTGCTGACCGGCGCCGCGACCACTGATGCCGCTGTCGACGAGGCCTTCAAGGCCACGCTGGACGCCTACGGCCGGCTCTGAAATCTATCCGCCCGTCGTTCCTCCCGACGGGCGGCTTCCGGCAGGATCTTGGCTCCGATAAACCATGCGGAGTCGTCCCGCCGCGGGCGGCCGCCCGATGTGGCGGCCGCTTTCGCTTCGCTGAACCACTGATACCGAGGTGCCCATGTCTGCACGCGCCGTGACGTCGAAACTGCCCTTTTTCGGGGCGGCAGGCCGGCACAACCGCGTTCCGTCCCCCTATCCCTGGCTGATGCCGGTGATCCTGGTGATGGGGCTGTTCTATCTCTATCCGGTGGTTGACGTTTTCCGTTACGCCTTTACCGACCTGACGCTGTTGGGTGGCGAGGGCCATTACACGCTCTCGACCTTCGCCAATGTTCTGACGCGGCCCGAGCTGCTGCAGATCCTCTGGGTGACTTTCATCTTCACCGCCGGTTCGGTGATCGGCCAACAGGTAATCGGCCTTGCCATGGCACTGGTCGTGGTCCGCTCCGAGAAGCGGCACCTGTTCGGTACCACCATTTTGCGGACCACGGCGCTGATCGCCTGGGTGGTGCCGGGCATTGCCGGCGGCATCATCTGGAAGATGCTGTTCAACGAGGCGCCCTTTGGTGGCCTCAACTCGCTGCTGCGCCTCACGGGCATGGCGCCGGTTCAATGGCTGTCGGATCCCGACGTCGTCATGTGGTCGGTGGTGCTGTCCAACATCTGGCGCGGTACGGCCTTTTCGATGGTCGTGATGTACGCGGCTCTGAAGGCGATCGACCCCTCGCTTTACGAGGCGGCCGAGGTCGATGGCGCCAGTGCGCGACAGAAGCTGTTCTTCGTGACGTTGCCGCAGCTCCGCCCGGCGATCCTGGTCAATATGATCCTCGTCACCATCCAGACGCTCAACACCTTCGATGCCATCATCTCGCTGACCGGCGGCGGTCCCGGTCGGGCCACCGAGGTGTTGTCGCTCTACACCTTCAACGTGGTGTTCAGGAACTATGACCTCGCGGCCGGCAGCGTGCTGTCGATCCTGATGCTGGCCATCAGCCTGGGGCTGGCACTCATCTACGCGGCCTTCCTGCCGAAGGAAGAAAAGGCATGAAACTCAGCACCCGCGATCGTCTCGGCGACATCCTCAGCTACGCCTTCATGGCGCTGATGTTCGTCTTCTTCTCATGGCCGTTGATCTGGCTTCTGTCCATGGCGCTGCGCACCCGCAAGGAGGTGTTCCTTGGCGTTGCCCGGCTGATCCCCAAATACCCGACGCTCGACAATTTCGTGGCGGTGCTGACCTCCAGCCAGTTCCCGGTCTACCTGATCAATGCGTTGAAGCTGTCCTGCCTGTCCGCCGTCGGCTGCCTGATCATCGCCGCGCCGGCCTCCTATGCTTTCTCCCGCTTCGAGTTCAAGGGCAAGGGTGCTTGGATGCTCGGCATTCTCGCCTTTCAAATGATATCGCCGCTAGTCATCATGGTGCCGCTCTATCGTTACATGAGCCGGCTTGGCCTGATCGACAGCCACTTCGGCACCGTCATGGTCTACATCGCCCTCGGCGTGCCCATGGTTACCTGGCTGCTGAAGGGATTCATGGACGGCATCCCCAAGAGCCTCGACGAGGCGGCGCTGATCGATGGCTGCAACCGGCTTTCGGTGTTCATCCGCATCATCCTGCCGCTGTCGACGCCGGGCGTCGCCTCGGCCTTCATCATCACCGTGATCGCCGGCTGGTCGCAATTCCTGGTGCCCTTCCTTCTGATCACCAAGGATTCGCTGGTTCCCATTGGCGTCGGCATTTTCCAATACGCCGGCACGCAGAACGACAGTTCGATCCAGATCCTCGCCGCCGCCTGCCTGATCTCGGTGGTGCCGGCCATCGTCGCCTTCCTTGCCCTGCAGCGGCTCATCCTGAGCGCCATGACGGCCGGCGCCGTCAAGGGTTAGGCGCACTAGATTCGCCCCGTTCCCAATTTGAATCGGATGTTTCCCATGTCCCTGACTCTTGCCCAACGTCTCGATCGCCTCAAGGTACGTGTCGCCGAGTTGGAATTCTGGAAGGTACGCGAGACGGCGCCGCTTTCCGCCATCGCCTTCGAGGGCACGACCATTGAAATTGGTGCTCCCTGGCCGCGTAAGGACGGTGTCGTCCGCTTCGCGCTCGAAGGACATGTTCCTGCTGGCTGGCCGCTTGCCGAGACTTCCCTCAGCCTCGATCTCGGCGGTGAAAGCCTGATCGCCATTGCCTGCGATGGCGGTGAGCCGGTTTCCTACGGTCTCGATCCCTACCACCAGAGCTTCCCCCTCACTGGCCGCGCCTTCACGGTCACGACCGAAACCGTCGCCCGTCTGCCGTTCGGCGAACCGGTGCGGCGGCCGCACGTCAACCGTGCCGAGCTCCGGCTGTCCGAGCCGTCCGTCGAGGCGCTGTGGCTGCTGGTCACCCAGGTCATCGAGGCGGTGAGTGTGCTCGAGGGCCACGATGTGGTGCCGCATCTAATCGCCGCTGCCGAAGACACGTTGCGCGGTCTCGACTGGCCATCCTCAACGGCTGACTATGTTGCCCGTACCGCCGTGAGCGAGAGCCAGCAGAAGATCTGGCAGTTGCCAGAACTGACCGAGGCGCCCGCCGCCCTCAACCAGGCCGAACGGGCAACGATCGAAGCGGCCTATGATGCACTGATCGCCCGCCTGGAAGCCTTGCAGCAGCGCTTCCCGCCGGAAGGCGAGATTGGCCTGACCGGCCACGCCCACATCGATCTTGCCTGGCTGTGGCCCTATGGCGAGACGCGCCGCAAAACACGCCGCACCTTCTCGACGGTCGTGTCGCTGATGGAAGATTCGAAGGATTTCCGCTTCAACCAGTCGACGGCTCATTATTACGCCCAGGTGGCCGAGGACGACCCGGCGCTGTTCGAGAAGATCGCCGCGCGGGTCCGGTCCGGCGAATGGGAAACGCTCGGCGGCAGCTGGGTGGAACCCGACACCAACATGCCCACCGGCGAGAGTCTGACGCGCCAATATCTCTATGGCCAGCGCTTCTTCCAGAAGACCTTCGGCATCCGTCATGACATCTGTTGGCAACCGGATTGCTTCGGCTTTACCGGTGCCCTGCCACAGCTCTTGAAGCAGGCGGGTATTCGCAGCTTTTTCACCATCAAAGTCAATTGGTCGGAGACCAACCACATCCCGTCCGACCTGTTCTGGTGGGAAGGTCTCGACGGCAGCCGCGTGCTGGCTCATACCTTCGACAATCCCATGCAGGGCTATAACGGCTTCGTCCGTCCGGATTGCCATGTGCCGACTTGGCGGAATTTCCGCGAGAAGGCGCTTCATCCGGAAACGCTGCTCTGCGTTGGCTACGGCGATGGCGGTGGCGGACCGACGCCGGAAATGGTGACGCGCGAGAAGCAGCTACGCGTCTTCCCGACGCTACCCAAGGCTCGATGGACGCGCGTCAAGGATTTCTTCGAGCGCGCCCATCAGTCGGCAAAGGACAAGAAGCTGTCAGTCTGGCAGGGCGAGATCTATCTCGAGCTGCATCGCGGCACGCTGACCAGCCAGAGCGTCGTCAAGCGCCTGCACCGCAAGGCCGAGCGCGCGCTGATTACCGCCGAGACGGCCGCCTCGCTGGCCCATCTCCTCGGCGCGCCGAAACCCGAAAGCCTGGAACCTGCCTGGCGGACCGTGCTGAAGAACGAGTTCCACGACATCCTGCCGGGTTCGTCGATCCATGAGGTTTACGAGGACGCCGCTGAGGAACTGGGGGGCGTGATCGATACCGGCTTCAAGGCGCAGGCGGCCGCGCTCGATGCCATCGCCGGGGTATTGCCTAAGGCAGCCGGTGAGCGTCTGCTCGTCGTTAATCCATCGCTCGATGTTCGGCCAATCCATCTGACGCTGGCAAATGGCGCCGTCATCTCTTTGGCGGAGACGCTACCGCCGCTCGCAGCGGCCGTCATCGACACCGGCGATTTGAAGCCGGCCGGCACGCTGTCGGTCAGCCGGACGCATCTCGAAAACGATGTGCTGCGCGTGACGCTTGCCGCCGACGGCTCCATCGCCTCGATCCTGCATAAGCCGACCGGCCGCGAAGCGCTCGACGGCTACGGCAACCGGCTGATGGCCTACCCGGTCGACAAGCCGCGCAACTGGGACGCCTGGGACATCGAGGGCGACTATGCGGAGCGCGGCGAGGAGATCACCGGTCTCGAAAGCCTGGAGGTGGTCGAAGAAGGGGTGCACCGCGTCGCCATCAAGCTGGTTCGCCGCTTCCGCTCGTCGACCATTACGCAAGTGCTGAGCCTTGCCGCCGGTGCCCGCCGTCTCGACATCAACACCACGCTCGACTGGCATGACCGCCGCGTCTTCTTGAGGACGCTCACCGCCGTAAACGCCCGAACCCGCAACGCCACGGCCGAATGCGCGTACGGCGTGGTCACCCGCCCGACCCACACCAACACCTCCTGGGACGCGGCGATGTTCGAGGCGGCAGCTCATCGCTTCCTCGATCTGTCCGAGCCGGACTTCGGCGTCGCTCTGCTCAATGACGCCAAGTACGGGCATAGCGTCCACGAGAACGTCCTGGGTCTCAGCCTGCTACGCTCGCCGGTCTATCCCGACCCGTTGGCCGACGAAGGAGAGCAGACCTTCACCTATGCCCTGGTGCCGCACGCCGGTCCCTGGCACGACGGTGGCGTCCGCGAGGAAGCCGACGATCTCAACCAGCCGCTGCTCGTTCGGTCGGTGAGCGGACTTGCGGCCGGCGTCTTCCAGCCAGTCGTCGCCGAGGGCATTCCGGCGGCGCTGTCGGTCCTCAAGCCAGCCGAGGAGGGCGATGGCCTGATCCTGCGCGTTTGGGAACCAGCCGGCCGGCGCGGCGATTTCGGACTGTCGCTGAAGGATGGCTGGACCATCGACCAGCCCGTCACCATTCTCGAGGAACCGATGGATGTGCCGGCACGCGGTCTGACGCCCTTCGAGGTGAAAAGCTGGCGGCTTTGCAAGGCGTGAGGCCCCGAGCTAATCTCTTGCCATCCGCCGGTCTTCCGGCGGATGGGGAGGGAGCGCCCGTGAGTTTTCTCGGATCGAACGCCGAACAGGCTGCCGCGAAGAATCGCCAGCTGGTATTGGCGACCATTCATCGCGGTGCGCCGATCTCGCGCACCGAGCTTGCCGAGCGCTGCGGCCTGACCAAGCAGGCCATCGCCCGGATCGTCGATCGTCTGGTCGATGAAGGCTTGGTGATGGAAGCGCGCCGCCGGCATGGTCTCCGGGGGCAGCCGGCCATCGAGCTGGAGATTGACCCAGAAGGCATGTTCTCGGTCGGTGCCAATATCGACCGCGACCATCTCACGGTGGTGGTGGTCGATGCCACCGGCACGGTGCGCGGCCGCGTCCATCACGAGAAGAGCTTTTTCCTGCCCGATGAATTCATCGCGTTGTTTTCCGACGCACTGTCGACGTTCCGTCGCCGCAAGCTGGTGGACGAGGGGCGCCTTGCCGGCGTCGGCCTCGCCGTTCCCGATTGGCTCGGCGAGATTGATGTCATTGGCCGACCGGACGCCTATGCCGCTTGGACCGACTTCGATCTGCGTGGTGCCGTCGAGGCGATAACCCCGCATCCCGTCTTTATCGACAACGACGCCAACGCCGCCGCGCTCGGCGAGATCGACTACGGCCTCGGCACGGAAATCGGCAGCTTCTTTTATATCCTCGCCAACGCTTGTGTCGGCGGCGCCCTCGTCATCGACGGCGTCCGCCACAAGGGGGCGGGCGGTATCAATGGCGAGATCGGCTGCCTGCCGGTGCGGGAATTCGATACGAACGGCGCCGGGCGCATTCGGCAACTCGGCGAGCTTTTCTCTATGTTCCTGCTCTACGACCATCTGCGCGCCCACGGCATCGTCGTTCGTACGCCGGCCGAACTCGCCGCTCTGGATGGACGTGGCCGGGCGCTGGTGTCTGATTGGGTTGCCCGAGCCGCCGGCTGGCTGGCCGAGGCAGTGTCGCATATTGCCTTGATCGCTGATCCAGAGGCGGTGCTGGTTGGTGGCCGTATGCCGGTGCGCCTTATCGACGAATTGATTGCTCAGGCGCAGAAGGAATTTTTGCGCGCGGGCCTGCCATCAGTGACGTTGCACCGCGCCGTCTGTTCTGAGGACGCGGCCGCTCTCGGCGCGGCGGCCATGCCGCTAGCTCACCGACTGGGCCTTCCATCGGCCGATGCGGGGCAGTTGAAGCGCGTACCTCTTCGAAGCGATCACACCCGCGCCGCCGCTCCCTCGGTTTGAACCGGCGTTTCCCGCAGTGGTCTGGGATCCGGCAGCAGGAATTCGACGATCGGCAGGAGCGCTGCGCCGAGGGCGACACCGCCAGCCGGCAATTGTGAGCGGCAGAGCGGCGGCATCCACGAGGTAGTTGTCGGCCGACCGCCGATCGCTACCGGCGCCGCCAGAATCTCGGCAACCACTGCGTCGATGGCTACATCCGGCAGGTCACCGCCGATGACGATGAGACCAGGCACCACCACGCCGGAAATTGCCACCACGGCGTCGAGCAAGTGATCGGCTGCCTCGCGCGCCCATTCGACGATGGCCGCCTCGTGGTTGGCGCTGGCAGCAATTGCCGCGTCGAGCCGGTCAGGCGACAGGCCTTCGGCCAGCGGTGCGCGATCCTGTCCGGTGCGCATGGCCCCAATGCCACCGGCAAATCCATGCATGCCGTGAAAAGGCCGGCCGCCAATCGATAGCCCCGCCCGCACGCCCGAGCGCGTAACCAGGATGCTGACGAAGCCGCCATCCCGGTCTCCGGCCCCAATCAGCCGCTCGGCTGTGGCCGCGGTGGCATTATCGGCGTTGGCCAGCACGGTGAGCGGCGCGAAAGCCTCTCGCACCGCCTCGACGCTGACCCCGTCATCGGGTGACAGGGCGACGCCGACGCCCAAAACTTCCGCTTCGGTAGGCTTCAGGTCGAGCAGTGCCTTGCCGACAGCGATCAATTCATCCGGAAGCACGTCCCGCCGCTCGGCAATCACATTTCCGGCCACATCGATCAGCACGGCCGCCGCCGCCCGACGCGCTAGCCTCAGGCCGAGCGCCATGCCCCCCTGTGGCCTGATCATGAACTCGGTAACCGGATAGCGGCTTGCACCGGCTTGCCTCCGCGAGGTGACGAGGCCACGTCCCTCAAGGCGCCTGAGGATGCCGGTGATCGCCGGCTCGGTGAGTCCGAGCCGTTGCGACAAGTCGCGCCGCGTGAGAGCTCCGAACACACGCAGAAGCTCCAGCACAATGCGGGAGTTGTGATCTGCAATGTCGCCGTGGTTGATGCCCGGACCGTCCTTGGGGGACGACGGTGTTCTCCGAAGGCGCGTCGTCATCGGCCTGGGATTTCCCACCATCGCCTTGTCCTCGGTCCTCGCTTTCCACCGGTTCGAAACACCGCTTTCCGGATGGAACCCTAGCGATACAACGATGCCGGCCGAAAGCTCAAGAAGTCAGACGCTTTTCCAGAGCGTTTCGATGGCAGCACCTTCATGGCAATCGATCCAGTTCCTTGCCGAGACACAGTTACGAGCGCAAACCGCAATTCACTATTGCTGGATTTGCCATAGAAAAAGCCGTGCGTCCTGATGGGCGCACGGCTTGGCTTGCTGCGGACAATCAAATGGGATTGCTATCAGTCGGCGCCTTCGCGCGTTTCGATTTCGCCGATCATCTCGACACGACGCGCATGACGGCCGCCCTCGAATTCGGCGGTGAAAAACTCATCGACGATCATCAGCGCCAGATCCTGTCCAACCACCCGGGCGCCGAAGGCCAGCATGTTGGCATTGTTGTGCTGGCGTGACAGGCGGGCCGTGTAGGGCTCCGAGCAGACGACGCAGCGGATGCCCTTGAGCTTATTGGCGGCGAGCGAGATACCAAAGCCGGTACCGCAGATGACGACGCCGAAATCGGCATCGCCGGCTTGAACGATGCGGGCAGCCTTCTCGCCCCACTTGGGGTAGTCGGTCCGCTCGGCCGTAACAGGACCAACGTCTTCCACGCTGTGGCCTTGCGCCGCGAGATGGGCGGCCACGGTTTTGCGCAGATCGATGCCGACATGGTCGGACGAGATGACGATCTTGAGTTTACCGGTCATTGGACGGTTCCGAATTTGCCGGCGACATAAAGGCAGGCGCCGCGCGCGCCGCTATCGCCAAGATTGGAGGCAAGCCGCACCTCGAGCACATCGCGCGGGAAGGGCGCGCGGGTATGGGCGAGAAGCCGCGTTTTCAGGGTATCGAAGGGAAAACCGGGCATTTCCAGCACGCCGCCGCCCAGGAAGACCAGCTCGGGATCGATGATGTTGACGGCGGTGGCGACGCTCATCGCCGCCGTCTCGACAAAGCTGCGGATATCCGGATGATCGCCATGGCAGGCGAAGATCTGGGCAATTGGCGTATCCGGCGCGTTCCGCTCCTGCCAGCCCTTCAGCCAGCGGCCGCAGCACACCGTTTCAAGGCAACCGACCTTGCCACAGCCACAAATGCCGGTCGCACCGGGCACCGGGATATGGCCGAGTTCAGCCGCCGAGCCGTGGGCGCCGGTATAGAAGCCGTTGATCCACACCGCATTGCCGACGCCGGTGCCGATGTAGACGCCGAGGGCGACTTTGGGTGTCCGCCCGCTGGCCTTCATGTCGTGGAAAAACTGGAAATTGACGTCCCGCTCGGCCGTCACCGGCACCCCAAAGGCACCTTCCAGAAGCGACACCACGTCGAGGCCGTCGAGACCATCGACGTTGGGGGCCGACAGGACGACACGGCGGTCGGCGTCCAGCGTTGCCGGCAAACCGATACCCAACGCCTGCGGCTTGAGGCCGGCACGACTGACGACCTCTTGATAGCGCGGAATGACACCGGCAAGCTTTGGCCCGGCTGCCATCAGGTCGGCGGTCACATATTTCTCCGACAGCACGAACGCACCGTCCGCCATCACGGCGAAACGGGTATGCGTGCCGCCGAGGTCAATGCCGGCAAACACGCTCATGCCGCCGCTCCGAGTGCCGCCTCGATATCGGCTGTCATGATCTTCCAGGCCTCGGCGATGTCTTCGTGGTTATGGAAGAGGCCCGAGGTGCCGACGATGAACACGTCGGCGCCGGCGGCGGCAAGGCGTGCATAGGTGCGCTTGTTGCACGAGCCATCGATCTCGATCAGGAAGTTGAGGCCGCGCTCGTCGCGCAGACGCTTGGCTTCGGCGATCTTGTCCAACATTTCCTCGATGAACGGCTGGCCGGCATAGCCGGGATCGACCGTCATGATGGTGATCTTGTCGATCAGGTGAATGTAGTGGCGCAGGGTATCGAGCGGGGTCGACGGGTTGAGCACGATGCCGGGCTTGCAGCCGAGTTCACGAATCTTGGCGATGATGCGGAAAGCGATGGCATTGATGGTCTCGGCCTGTGGCGAGATGTAGCCGGCGCCCGCCTTGGCCATGATCGGCACCCACATCCACGGATCCGTGGTCATCAGGTGGCAATCCATCGGCAGCTTGGAGACCTTGGCGACGTTCTCCATGAAGAAGGGTGACAGCGTGAGGTTCGGCACGTAGTGGCCGTCCATGATGTCGATGTGCAGGAAGTCGGCATGGCTGTCGAGGAAGGTGAGCTGCTCCTTGAAGCGCAGGAGGTCCATGCACATCAGGGAGGGGGAGATCTTGATCTTCATCGGGTCGTCCTGGTCTGGGCCGGTGCGGTCCGGCAAGCCCCCCACCGTGGGAGGAGCGGCGGGGGTGGGCCGCCCCGCCGGGGAGGGCGGCGGGACGGGGCTCTTCATATGTTATCCATCAAGCGCTGCGTCAGCGCATGCGGCCGATCAGGCGATCGAGCGCCACGGCCGAGATGATCAGTCCGCCCATTACCACGAGCTGGTAGAAGGTGGGAACGCGCAGGATGTTGAGGCCGTTGTTGATGGTGCCGATGATCAGCCCGCCGATCACCACCGAGGGGATGCGTCCCTTGCCGCCGAAGAAGCTGGTGCCGCCGATGATCACCGCCGCGATGGCATAGGTCTCGAAGCCGGTACCGGCCGCCGGCTCGGCGGCGCCGAGACGGGCGATGGAGAGCACGCCGGCAAGGCCCGCGCAGAGGCCGGAGATCATGAAGACGATCAGCGTGTGCAGCTTGACGTCGATGCCCGAATAGAAGGCCGACTCCTTGTTGCCGCCGACGGCATAGATGTTGCGGCCGAGGCGCGTCTTGGCGGTGAAGAACCAGAGCACGACGGCGAACGACAGCGCGAAGATCACCGGCACCGGCACGAAGCCGACAAAACCGGTCACCGTGTTGACGAAGTCGTAGGAGAAGCCGAACACCGGGCTCGCCCCCGATATGATCATCGTGACGCCGCGGAAGATGGCATTGGTGCCGAGCGTGATGATGAAGGGGTGCAGGCCAGTAAAGTTGACCAGCAGACCGTTGATCGCGCCGAGCACCAGGCCGCCGCCCACGCCACCGAGCAGCACGGCGAGCGTCGGATCGAAGCCGGCCACCATCAACTGGGCGGTGATCATGCCGGTGAGCGCCAGCACGGCGCCGACCGACAGGTCGATGCCGGCAATCAAAATCGGGAAGAACTCGCCGAGCGCGATCAGGATGGTGATCGAACTCTGCAGGAAGATCTGCACGATGTTCTCGGGACGGGTGAAATAGGTAGGCGACAGGGCGCTGAACAGCACCACGATCACGAGCAGGATGCAGAGCGTCCCGTAGATGTCCCAGAGTTTGCCAAGTTTCACGCGCTGGCTCATTTGCCGTCCCTCATTGCGACGCTCAGAATGGACTCCTCGGTTGCCGTGGCACCGTCGAGGACGTCCATGATGCGGCCGTTGCGGAACACGGCGACGCGGTCGCAGACGGCCAGGATTTCGGGGAGTTCGGACGACACCATGATCACAGCCTTGCCGGCGTTGGCGAGCGTCCGGATGATTTCGTGGATCTGCGACTTGGCGCCGACATCGATGCCACGCGTCGGTTCGTCGAAGATGATGACCGAGGGAGTGATCGACATCCACTTGCCGACCAGCACCTTCTGCTGATTGCCCCCAGAGAGTTCGAGAATGCTCTGGTCGATGCCGGCGCAGCGGATGGAAAGCTGGCGTCGCTGCTCTTCGGCGACGGTGCGCTCGGCCTTACGGTCGACGAGCCCCCAGATGCCACGCAGCGGTGCGTCCTTCACCGACTTGGTGACGGCGATGTTGCCTTCGATGGTGAAATTGGGTGTGAAACCGGTCTGGCGGCGGTTCTCGGTGAGATAGGCCATGCCAGACTTCACCGCCTCGACGGGGCTTTTCGGCGTGATGTCGGCACCGTTGAGGATGATCTTGCCGGCAGCGCGCGGTTCGGCGCCGAACAGGCAGTTCATCAGGTCGGTCCGGCCGGAGCCGACGAGGCCAGCAAAGCCCAACACTTCGCCATGGTGCACTTCAAAGCTGACGTCGCGAACGCGCTTGCGGTCGGCACTGGTCACGTTCTCGACCTTCAGCACCGGCATCGACGTGCGGTCGATCGTCCCCTCCGCCAGGAAACGCTGCTTGACCACGCGCCCGACCATCATCCTCACGAGGTCATCGTTGGTGAAGTCGGCGATGCGGCCGTGGCCGGTGGAGACACCGTCCTTCAGCACCGAGAAGGTGTCGCCGATTTCACGCACTTCATCGAGCTTGTGGGAAATGAACAGGATGGCCGTGCCCTCGGCCTTGAGCTGGCGGACGAGGGCGAACAGCCGCTCGGTTTCCACCGAAGTCAGCGAAGACGTCGGCTCGTCCATGACGAGCACACGGACGTTCTTCATCAGCGACTTGGCGATCTCGATGATCTGACGGTGGGCGATCGGCATTTCGCCGACCGGCTTGTGAAGATCCAAGCCGCCAAGGCCGAGCCGTCCGATGATCGACCTTGCTTCCGCTTCCATCAGCTTCCAGTCGACGATCGGCACGCCGAGGCGACGCTTCACCGGCAGGCGGCCGACGAACAGATTCTCGAGCGCCGACAGCTCGTTGATGACGGAGAGTTCCTGATAGATGATCGAAATGCCGGCATCGCTCGCTTGGCGCGGCGTCACCAGCGAATGCGACACGCCGTCAATCGCGATCTCTCCGCCGGTCGGTTCGTGGATGCCGGTCAGGATTTTCATCAGCGTCGATTTGCCGGCGCCATTCTCGCCAAGCAGGACATGGACTTCGCCGGCGTGGATGTCGAGGTTGACGCCCTTGAGGACAGCGACGTTGTTGAAGTGCTTTTCGATGCCGACCATGCGGACGATCGGGGCGGCCGCTTCGGTGCCGGCTGAACCGGCGGTGTTCGGAGCCAGGTTTGACATGTCGATCTCGCTTAGGTCGTCCGATCGGTTGGCTGTCCAGAGCATCCGCCCGAACGCTTGCAAGCTTTTCGGAATCAGACGGGTGCGTGAAAGCAGGGGATGAAGCAAAAGCCCGTTTCAGATTGATCGGCTCTTGCTCAAGAAATCGTCCGGCGCGCCGGGGGAGTGACACGCCGGACGGAGGAGAAGGGAGGCGGCCGCATGCGCAACGGCTGCCTCACCTCAGCTAAGCCATCACTTGGTGACGAGGACCGAATCCACCGCGATCTGCTTGGGCTCGGCGCCGACAGCGGTCAGCTTGCCGGCCTTGACGGCTTCAACCAGCAGCTCGAGGCTGGTGGCGCCGATCTTGGCCGGGTCCTGGGCGACGGTGGCGGTCAGGCGGCCGGCGGCCACCATCTCGCGGGCTTCCGGAGCGCCGTCGGTGCCGACCACCAGCACCTTGCCGGCCTTGCCGGCATTCTGCACCGCCTGCATGACGCCGAGCGCCATGGTGTCGTTGGCGCAGTAGAAGGCCTTGAGGTCGGGCGACGACTGCAGGATATTCGTGGCGACGTCGAGCGCCTTCAGGCGATCCCAGTCAGCCGGCTGGCTGGCGACGAGCTTGACGTTCGAGGTCGCGTCGAAGGCGGCCTTGGCGCCATCATGACGGGCGAGACCCGAAGCGTTACCTGCTTTGCCCTCGACGATGGCGACTTCACCGCCCTCGGCGCCGAGCTTCTCGATGATGAACTTGGCACCCTTTTCGCCGACCTTGACGTTGTCGGTGGTGACGAAGGCTTCGACGTTGGCGCCGGCGGCCTCAAGGGCCTTCATGTCGACCTTCTCGTCGATGTTGATGATCGGCTTACCCTTCTTGTAGGCGGCGGCGGCCGGGTTGACGAGGTTGACCGGCGACAGCGGCGCGAACGCAAAGCCCTTGTAGTCGCGGTTCAGCATGTCTTCGAACAGCTGCAACTGGGCCTGGAAGTCCTCCTCCGACGGCGAGGCGACGATGTCGACTTCGACGCCCAGTTCCTTGGCCTTGGCCTCAATGCCATCCTTCATCTGCACCCAGAATGGGTTGGACAGCGTCTTGAGGACGACGGCGTAGTCGGCGGCCATGGCGCTGGCGGAAAAGCCCAGCATGCCGGCGGCGGCGACGGTAGCGATGAGCAAGCCTCTGATTTTCATAACTCCACCCTTTTCCTTGCGGTTTCCTTCGCCGGCTGGACGCCGTCCGGCGAGTTTTTGTCTGCGCGGGGCGTGCCGCGTCTTTCGGTCCGGCCGCGGTCGTTCGTCGAATAGACGGCGACCGAGGTCAGCACCTTGTTCAGGTTCCGCTCGGCGGTTTCATAGTCCTCGCGCGCCAGGCAGATGAACATCGTGTCGAGGATGGCGAGCTGGGCGATACGGGCGGCGGCATTCTGCCCCATCAAGGGAGATTCCTTGGCCGGTGCGCACAGCACGACGTCCGAGTTGCGGGCCAGCGTCGAAGCGATCGAGTTGGTGATGGTGATCACCTTGGCGCCGGCGGCGCGGGCAACCTCCGCGCCGAGAATCACATCCTTGGATTCGCCCGAATGCGACACCACCAGCGCCGCGTCGCCTTCTTCCAGAAGGCTCGCCGACATAGCGATCAGATGGGCGTCGGAAAAGACGCTTGAACGTATGCCAATCCTCAGGAACTTGTGGGAGGCATCGGCGCAAACGGTAGCCGAGCCACCTACGCCGTAGAGATCGCGATGACGCGCCTTGATGAAGACGCGCGCTGCCTCCGCAATGGCGTCGATATCGAGGATACTCTCAACCTCTTCCAGCGCCGAGCGCTCGGCGGCGAAAACCTTGCGAACGATCTGAGAGACCGAATCCTCGCGTGACAGCTCTTCGTCGATCTCCACGCGAAGGTTGGCGTAATAGGCCATGAGGTCGGCGCGCAGCTCCTTGAAGCCGCCGTATCCCAGCCGGCGCGACACCTTGACAACCATGGCTTCCGAAATGCCCAGCGCGGCGGAAACTTCACCGATCTTTGGGTTATTCGTCAAATTTCCGCGTTCCAACAACCAGAGGGCAACATTCTGCTCCCCTTGGGATAGCGCAGGTAGCAACATACGAATATGTGCCGCAGCTGCCGTATGGTCACGAGTTCCAGCATCTTTGTGGTGGCCAGGGCGCTCTCTGCTAGTCATACTGTCGCAACCTCGCCCGCTCGCCGTCACCGTGCGTGATGGCGAAACTTTACGAAAGTGATGTTGAGATGTAAAGTGTAAACCAGCAGCTCCCTTTTGATTAAGTATTTTTACCAAGGGTGATTGATGCGCGGCAAAGCTTCGGTGCTGGCCAGTTTTTGGCCGCATCCGCGGAGGATCGGTTCCTCGATCGTTGGTGAGTGATCGTCCCGCCAGATGATGTCTGGCCTGCCTTCTGGCGATGGCTCGGGCCTGTTCAGGCGTGCGCACTGCCTCTTGCCGTTCGCCTGCGCCCAGTTGCCAGGTAACGGCTCCTGCACGCGTCATCGCAGTCGGGCCGCTGAAGGCAAATCATGGCAGCCGACCCCGGGGCGTTTCACCTCGGGGCCGGCTTTCGTCCTTAACGGAGATCGAAGCGATCGGCGTTCATCACCTTGGTCCAGGCCTTGGCGAAATCGCGCGCGAACTTCTCCCCGGCGTCGTCCTGGGCGTAAGTCTCGGCCAGCGCCCTGAGCTGGGAATTGGCACCGAATACGAGATCGACGCGGGTCGCGGTCCACTTTGTTGCGCCGGTCGCCCGATCACGCCCTTCGAACAGCGTCTCCTCTCCCTCGGAGACCGGCCGCCATTCGGTGCCCATGTCCACGAGATGGATGAAGAAGTCGTTGCTGAGTACGCCAGGCCGCTCGGTGAATACGCCGTGCTGCGTCCCGCCCCAGTTGGTACCGAGCATGCGCAAGCCGCCGACCAGGACGGTCATCTCCGGCGCCGTCAAGGTCAGGAGCTGCGCTCGATCGACCATCAGTTCTTCGATGGCTACCGGACGTCCGGCCTTGGCATAATTGCGGAAAGCATCGGCGCTCGGTTCCATCACGACGAAGGAGGGAACGTCCGTCTGTTCCTGGGTCGCGTCGGTACGGCCAGGCGAGAAGGGTACGTCGACAGTGTAGCCGCCTTTCTTCGCCGCTTCCTCCACGGCCGCGGTGCCGGCGAGAACGATCAGGTCGGCCAGCGATATCGGCCGAGGTGCCGAAGCGTTGAAGGCCAGCCGAATGCCTTCCAGCACCGACAACGCGCGGGCGAGCCGTGCCGGCTCGTTCACTTCCCAGTCCTTCTGTGGCGCGAGACGAATGCGGGCGCCATTGGCGCCACCGCGCTTGTCGGACCCCCGGAATGTGGAAGCGGACGCCCAAGCGGTCGAGACAAGTTCGGAGATGGTGAGGCCCGAGGCGAGTACTTTCGTCTTCAGCGCGGCAACATCGCCGGCGTCGACCAGCTCATGATCGACAGGTGGTACCGGATCCTGCCAGACAAGGTTCTCGGCCGGCACTTCCTGTCCGAGATAACGCACCTTCGGCCCCATGTCGCGATGGGTCAGCTTGAACCAGGCACGCGCGAAGGCGTCGGCGAAGGCGGCCGGATCGTCGCGGAACCGTTGGGCGATCGGCCCATAGATCGGATCGAAGCGCAGCGACAGGTCGGCGGTGGTCATCATCGGCCGATGCTTGAGGGAGGGGTCATGGGCGTCGGGGATCAAGTCCTCCTCGGCGACGTCCCTAGCCAGCCACTGGTGGGCACCGGCCGGGCTTTTCACGAGTTCCCATTCGTAGCCGAACAACGTGTTCAGATAGCCCATGTCCCACTTCGTGGGGTTCTTCTTCCAGGCGCCCTCGATCCCGCTGCCGGTGGTGTGCACGCCCTTGCCGGAGCCGAACGTGTTCTTCCAGCCAAGTCCCATCGCCTCGAGCGGCGCCGCCTCTGGCTCCGGGCCGACCAGCGTCGGATCGCCGGCGCCATGGCACTTGCCGAAAGTATGGCCGCCCGCGACGAGCGCCACCGTCTCCTCGTCGTTCATGGCCATGCGGGCAAAGGTCTCGCGCACGTCGCGGCCTGAGGCGACAGGATCGGGATTGCCGTTTGGCCCCTCGGGATTGACGTAGATGAGACCCATCTGCACGGCCGCCAAAGGGTTCTCGAGGTCGCGGTCGCCACTGTAGCGCTTGTCGCCCAGCCACTCGGTTTCGGCGCCCCAGTAGACGTCCTCCTCAGGCTCCCAGATGTCGGCACGGCCGCCACCAAAGCCGAAGGTCTTGAAGCCCATCGATTCGAGAGCGCAGTTGCCGGTTAGAATGATCAGGTCGGCCCAGGACAGGCTGTTGCCGTACTTGCGTTTGATCGGCCACAGCAGCCGGCGCGCCTTGTCGAGGTTGACATTGTCCGGCCAGCTGTTGAGCGGAGCAAACCGCTGGTTGCCGGAGCCGCCGCCGCCTCGGCCGTCCATGAGCCGATAGGTGCCGGCGCTATGCCAAGCCATGCGGATGAACAGCGGCCCGTAATGGCCCCAGTCAGCCGGCCACCAATCCTGGCTGTCGGTCATCAGCGCATAAAGGTCGGCTTTGACCGCCTTGAGATCCAACTTTTTGAATGCATTCGCGTAATCGAAGTCCGGCCCCATTGGGTCCGAAAGGCTTGAATGCTGATGGAGAATGCGAAGATTGAGCTGATTCGGCCACCAGTCCCGATTGGACCGACCAGCGGAAATCGCGTTAGGACTGACCCCATGCATGACCGGGCATTTGCCGGTGCCGTTTTGATCAACCTTGTCCATGCCGTCCTCCGTCTTTGTGAGCCGCTTCGGCGCCCCCGTGGATCGCTCGTCGTTGGGGGCCTTCGCAACCGGTCCGATCATAGGCGGCCCGTCTCCATTCACCAATCCGCTTTGAGGCGCAACGGACAGCGGAATTCCGCCTTTTATGGCTGCCACTTGTTCGGTTGCGACGACGACATGCCGGCACTGGATAAGCGCCGCCATTTCGGCCATAGAGAGAGGATCGGACCGGCGGAGGGCGTGTGGTTGGTTTGGACCGAACATCTGGCGCTCATCTACCTGCTTGTCGAATGGTCGATCAGGCTCGTCATGCTGGTGGTCGTCCCTCTGCGACGCCCGCCGGAGGCGGCCCGCAGTTGGCTGCTTCTGGTGTTTTTTCTGCCGGTACCGGCACTCGTGCTCTATCGGCTGATTGGCCGATCGCGCTTTCCCGCCTGGCGGCAACAGCGGTTCGCAGAGGCGGCCACTCTTCGCCGCGGCGTGGCAACGTCCCTGCCGCGGCCCGAGCGGCAGGCGCCAGGCATTGCCGAGCTTGCCGAACGGTTGGGTGAGTTTCCTGTGACCGGCGCCTCCGGCCTCTCTCTGATGTCGGATTACGAGGTGTCGATCGACAGTCTCGCGTCGGACATCGACGAGGCTGAGACCAGCGTCTACCTCCTGACCTATATCTTCGCAGACGATACCACCGGCCAGAAGGTGGCGGCCGCGCTGGGTCGAGCCGCTCGTCGCGGCGTTGATGTCCGCGTGCTGATCGACGCCGTCGGTTCGCGCCCATGGGTGCGAGGAACGCTTGCCCTGCTCGCTGCTGAAAGCGTGCCGTGCAAATTGGCCCTGCCTGTGCGCTGGTGGACGACGGTGCGACGAGCCCGTGCCGATCTGCGCAATCATCGCAAGATCGCCGTCATTGACGGCCGCCTCGCCTACGTCGGCTCGCAGAACATCGTCGACCGAAATTTTCGTCGCCGTGTCGTCAATGATGAGTTGGTCGCCCGTGTCGAGGGGCCGGTCGCGGCCGCGGTGGCTGCCGTCTTCGCCAGCGACTGGTATCTTGAGACACGCGAAGCGCTTTCCCTGGCGCCGATGCCCGCGGCCGCCGTTGCCCCGGTCCAGGTGATGCCTAGCGGCCCGGACTACGGCGTACCGGGCTTCGAGCGTCTTCTCGTTGCCCTTATCCACGCCGCCAAGACGCAGGTGACTCTGGTCAGCCCCTATCTCATTCCCGACGAGGCACTGCTTGCCGCCCTTCAGACGGCGGCCTATCGGGGCGTCACCATCGACCTCATCGTTTCCCGGGTGGTTGATCAGAGATTGGTACGCCTCGCCCAGCGCTCCTTCTACGATGAGTTGATGTCGATGGGCGTGCGTATCCACCGCTATCGCAGCCATCTCCTGCATGCCAAGCATGTGTCCGTCGATGGCAGGGTGGGCGTCATCGGCTCGGGCAATGCCGACCTCAGATCCTTCATGCTCAATGCCGAGATCAGCTTGCTGCTTTATGAGCCGGCGCAAGTCGCGGAATTGGTCGCCCAGCAGGCCAAGTGCATGGCCTTGAGCGACCGTCTCGATCTCCAGCATTGGCGGCGCCGGCCCATGGCGATGAGGCTTGCCGAAAATCTCGCGCGGCTGGTGGGGCCGCTACTCTAACCGTTCGACGGATCTCGAACCCCACCGCTTTCGCAATCTCACCCAGATGGTCCTACAGCACTTCGTTGAGGAAGCGCTTGAGACGTGGGCTGTTCGGTCGATCGAAAATGTCGTCGGGCGTGCCGGACTCGACGATGCGTCCCTCGTCCATGAAGACGACCTGATCGGCGACCTTGCGGGCAAAGCCCATCTCATGGGTCACCACCACCATGGTCATACCACGGCGGCCGAGGTCGGACATCAGGTTGAGGACACCCTTGACCAGCTCCGGGTCGAGGGCGCTGGTCACCTCGTCGAACAGGATAACCTCCGGTGCCATGGCCAGTGCTCTTGCAATGGCAACGCGTTGCTGCTGGCCGCCTGAAAGGCTGCTGGGCCGGTGATCCATGCGGCTCGCCAGCCCGACGTCGAAGAGACGCGCCTCGGCGATGCGCCGGGCTTCGGCCAGTGGCATCTTCTTCACCTTGGTGAGCGCCAGCACGACGTTCTCGAGAGCGGTGTGGTCGGGGAACAGATTGAACTGCTGGAACACCATGCCGACGCGCCGACGCAACGTCTCTGGCTTCATGGTCAGGATCGACGTTCCATCGATCTTGACGTCGCCGGTTTTCAATTCCACCAATCGGTTGAGACAGCGCAGGAGCGTCGACTTGCCGGAACCCGACGGACCGATGACGCAGGTCACGGTGCCGGCCTTCACATCGAGATCGATGTCTTTCAGGACCTCAAGGTCGCCATAGGCCATGCCGAGGCCACGCACCGTGAGGCTTCCGCCCTTGAAGGTTGGGAGCTTCTCGGCAGCTTTGGCCGTCCCGATGCTACCCTGCAGTTCGCCGACCTCCTCAAGACCTGAGACCAGCGCCGTCGGTCGCCGGCCGGTTCGGAGCCGGTTATCGACGTAGTTGACGAGATGGGTGAGAGGTACGGTGATGACGAGGTAGAAGATGCCGGCAAGCAACAGCGGCGACAGGTTGCCCGTCACCACCGCCTGATCCTGGCCAACACGGAAGATCTCGCGCTCGGAGGCGAGCAGGCCGAGGAAATAGACGAGGCTCGAGTCTTTGACGTTGCCTATGAACTGGTTGACCATCGCCGGCAGCACGCGGCGGATGCCCTGGGGAATGACGATGAGGCGCATCCCCTGTCCGTAGCTCATGGATAGCGCGCGACAGGCTTCCATCTGACCGCGCTCGACACTCTGAATGCCGGAGCGGAAGATCTCGCCGATATAGGCTCCGGCGATGAGGCTAAGAGCCATGATGCCGAGCGGATAAGGGGATGGCCCGAAAATCTCACGGCCGATGCGGGCAAAACCCTGGCCGATGATCAGAATGGTCAGGATGGCCGGCAGACCGCGGAAAACGTCTGTGTAGAGGCGGGCCGGTAGCCGTGCCCAGGCCGATCGGGAAATGCCGCTCACCGCGAGAACGATACCGACCAGCACGCCGAGGATCGTCGAGGCAAAGGCTAGAATGAGCGTATTCTTAAGGCCGATGAACAGCATGTTCGGCAACACGGCCGCCATCGCATCGAAGTCCAGAAAGCTGCGACGAACGTTCTCGAACCATTCCATTGGGAAAGACTTTCCAAGTCGGCTGAGCGCTACAAAAAGAAACCGGGCACGCGATGGAGCGTCCCGGTCAAGGGGACCGTCCGGCAGGAGTGCCCAGACGGCTTTCTCGGGGACCGGTCGCCGCGCCCGGAGCGATGCCCAGGCGCGGATGGCCGTCTTACTTCTTGGACGGCAGATACTGGTCGGGCATCGGCGAGCCCGGGAACCACTTTTGATAGAGCTTCTGCCACGTACCGTCTTCCATCGCGGCGTGCAGGTTTTCATTGAGCGCCTTGCGGAAGGCGTCATTGCCCTTGCGGACGACGAAGCCAGCCGGCGCGTCGAAGGAGGGAATATTCACGGCGAGCTTCAGCGCCGGATAGGTCTCGCCATACTGCTTGGCAGCCTCGTAGTCGAGGAAGTGAGCGTCCACCGTGCCGTTATTGAGGCCGGAAACCGCCGAGTTGTTGTCGGGGAACTTGACGATATCCGAGCTGGCGAAGTTCTTCTCGGCATAGATCTCCTGCAGCGTGCCCTGTACGACACCGAGACGCTTGCCCTTGAGACCTTCGGGGGTGGTGATCGATGCGTCGGGTGTCAGCACCGTCAGATAGCCGGCGAGATAGCCGTCCGAGAAATCAACGTTCTTCTTGCGGGCTTCGGTGGTGCCGATGGCGGCGACGGCCACGTCGAAGCGGCCGTTGGCCACCGACGGCATCAGGGCTGAGAAGTCCTGGCCGGTGAAGGTGACGTGATCCTTGTCGAAGCCCATGCGCGAGACGACGTTGAGGAAGAACTCGATATCGAAGCCGCTGAACTGGCCGTTGGCGTCGACGAAAGCGTAGGGCTTGGAGTCCCCCATGGTGCCGACACTGATGGTCGCGGGGTCAATCAGATCATAGGGATTATTGCTGGCGGCCACCGCGGCCGAAGCGCCGGTGCCGGCAAGAACGGCCATCAGACCGATGGTGCGGATGTGACGGCCCAACCCTTTAAGTGCCCTGCTGATCATGTGCTGTTCTCCTTGTTTTTAGTCTTCTGTCATCTGCTTTTGCCGCGCCCTTTGTTGGTGGCGGCAACCATTGTTCCGAACGGACATCCCACTGGGCCCCTGTCCGGATTTCTTCGAATGGCGAAGTAAAAAGAACTCACCTTCGCGCAAACAAGCTTCCATTCGCGCCGTATCCCTGCGACGCGGTGATAGAACCTATGATTGTCCATCATCGGCGAGCGATGTTGGTTGTGCCATGTGCAGCACGCTTATTATCAACATTGATGCCGGTTCAGATGTAGTGTGAGACCGGTCTCAATTCGGAGGTTATTGCGACATTGACGTGACGTCAATCGCTATGTAGTGCTACAGCCTATGGATAGGAAAACTTCTCCCTTTCGCCCGGTGACGGTGGCCGACGTGGCGCGGCGCGCCGAGGTCTCCAAGGCGACCGCCGCCCGCGTGCTCGGCGGTTATGGCCCGGTCAGCGAAGAGGTGAAGTTGCGCGTCCAGGCAGCCGCCAAGGCGCTCGATTACCGGCCCAACGAACTGGCGCGCTCGATGAGCACCGGCAAGTCCGGCACCATCGGTATCGTGGTCGGCGACATCGAGAATGCCTTTTTCGGCATTGCGGTGCGGAGCATTTCCGACACTGCCCATCGGCATGGCTTCAATGTCATTCTGGCCAATTCGGGCGAAGAAGTGGAGGCGGAGAGGGCGGCGCTCAAGGTGCTGGTTGGCAAGCGGGTCGATGGCCTGATTGTCACGCCGGCCGACAACCGCAACGTGGCTCATCTCCGGGATATCGTCCGATCGCGGCGCCCGCTGGTCCTGTTCGATCGGCCGATCGAAGGCCTTGCTGCCGATGTGGTGGCCAGCGACGATCGCGACGCGGCTTTCGCTGCCACGATGCGCCTTATCGAGGCCGGTCACCGACGTCTTACCTACGTCACGGCGCTCAATGCCGAGCCACCGGTCTTCACCGGCCCGGAGCAGCTCTACACATCCTCGGTCAAGGCGCGCATCGACGGCTTTCTCGCCGCTTGTCGCACCGCCGGCATCGAGGAGCCCGAGTGCGGCGTTTGTCTGGCCGGAGGCGCCGTTGGCGGTCAGCAGCGAGCATCGGTCGAACGCTTGCTGCTTGCCAGCGCGCCGCCGACCGCCATCCTGGCCTCGGACAGTCTGGTCGCCTTCGAGATCTTCAAGGTAATGCAGGCGCGGGGCCTGCGCATTCCCGACGAGCTGTCGCTGGTGTCCTTCTACGACGCGGAATGGACGTCTGTGACGACGCCGCCGATCAGCGTCATCGACCAGCCGGTCTATGACATGGGCACCCAGGCCGCCGAACTCTTGATCGCCCGCATTAACGGTGACTCGCCACCCGCCCGCCAGTGCATCCTGCCCACGCGCTTCATCGAGCGGGGCTCGATCGGCGCGCCACGCCGCATGATGGCCACCACCTGACCGCTGCCGGTTCGCTGCCGGGTGTGTTGGGTGGGGCGTCCTGGCGGGCACGGTGGGCCTCAGTCGCTGGCGGGGTGGGGGTAACCGAAAGCACCGAAATAGGCGCAGGTGGCAGCGGCGCATTCGGCCGCGAAATCGAGGGCGGCTTCGATCGGCCGGCCGGTCAGCACACCGGTGAGATAGCCGGCAAGGAAGGAGTCGCCCGCGCCAAGCGTATCCACCACTTCCACCGGCTTGATGCCCTGGCGGTAGCGCCGGCCGTTGGCCAGCCAGAAGGCGCCATCGCTGCCGCGTGTTACGCCGACCGTCGTGACTCCGAAACCGGAGATATAGCCGATGAGGTCGTCGATGTCGGTGTCGGAAAGGCCCGATCCGGACACGAACGCACCTGTGATATGCGGTGCGACCGACGCGATGTAGTCAGCGTCGCGGTGGGTCGAGAAATCGAAAGTCAGTGTTTGGGCATGCGCTCGGATCTTCGGTAGTTCGGGTTCGATATAGCTGAACACCGACGTGTGGACGTTGCCGAAGCTCTCGATGGCCTCGATATCCTCGGCATCCATCCGCAGGGCAAGCGCCCGCTGGATGCCACCCTTGTTGGAGCCCAGGAAGACGCGGTCGCCTTTTTCGTCGAGCGACACGACGGCCTTGCCGTTCGGGCCGAACGCCTGCCGGAGCCGGTCGATCCAGATACCCTCGCGCGTCAGGCTGTCGCGAACATGGGCACCCTCGGCGTCGTTGCCGATCAGACCGATGTAGCCGGCGCGGGCAAGGCCATCGCGCTTGGCCAGCACAGGCACATTGACGGCGTTGCCACCGGGAAAGAACTCGCCGCGGTCCTTATAGAAGTCCACCACATTGTCGCCGATGCCGAGCAGGGCCGACGAGGACACCGAAGCAACCATCACTCATCCTTTCGGCCGTCGCTGCACGGCCAACGCCACACGGAAGGTGGGTAGGGCGGCGTTCCGCCCCACCCTTCAAGCAATCAATATTCCATGCGCCACATGTAGCGGCGAACGGTCAACGGATGGCCGCGGCTATCGGCAAGCGCCACGGCATAGGCGCGCAGCAGCGCCGTGAACAGCATTGGTGTCAGATACTCGGCCGCATCGCCAGCCTGCGCCTCGAGGCCGAATTCGGCGGCATCGAGCACGAGAAGGCGCTTGGAGTATTTTTCGGTGAAGGCAAGGGCTCGCTCGTCCATCTTGCGGGCGTTGCCAAGGCCTTTCAGGATGATGAAGGGCACGTCGAAGTCGGCGACCTCGAAGGGACCATGAAAATACTCGCCGGCATGGATGGCCGCCGAATGCACCCACTGCATCTCCTGCAGGATGCAGATAGCGAAGGAATAGGCCGACCCCCAGTTGGCGCCCGAACCCATGGTGTAGATCACCGGCTCGCGCTTGTAGCTTTCGGCCCAGGCGGCGATCGATGACTTATGGTGAGCAATGACGCTCTCGATGGTCTTCGACATGCCAGCCAGCGCCTTCTCGACCTTGGCAAGCTTGCCGTTACCCTCGCGGGCGGCAAGGATGCCGAAGACGAGGCGCATCAGCATGGGCGCTGCGTGATCCTCGGAAACGGCCAGCGGATTGTACTGGTAGAGAATGACCGCCTCTGACGCCTGGTCGAGGGGCGAGTTCTCGACGTTTGTGAACGAGATGGTCAGTGCACCGGCTTCGCGAGAATACTTGGCGGCGGCCACCGTCTCCGGCGTGTTGCCTGAGTGCGAGCACAGGATGACGATCGAGTTCTTGCCAAGGCGCTTCGGCGCCCGCGCCAGGAACTCGGCGGCGGTATAGGAGAAACCGGCGATTTTCTCGGCCTCGCGTTCGACCGCGTAATGGCCGGACATGAGCAGCGCGTTGGAGCCGCCGCAGGCTACGAAGAAGATGTCCGTCACCGCTGCGCGCGCGGCCGCTGCCTTCACCGCCGACTCGACGTTCTTCACCACTTCCGTCATGATTGATTCCTTGATAACGTCCTATGACGTCATATACGCTAGTATGGCTGGTCTCGGTCTGTCAACGCCATTCTCGAGGCAAAGCTAAACAGGCCCCGACCTGCGCCAACGGCCTATGCAAAGCCGGTTGCACCGACGGCTGCAACGGTGACTTGGCGGACGTTCTGTGGCACGGTCACTATCAAATTCGAATGGCGCTTCCATCCGGAACCGAGGAGAAAAGTCGTCTTGTCCCAGTCCACCGACAGCCTCACGAGACAGGACGCTTCGCCGCTGTATCTCCAGCTCAAGAACAGCCTGACCGAGGCGATTCGGAGCGGACGCTACGCACCCGGCGAACCGGTGCCGACCGAAACGCAGCTCTGTGAGCAATATGCGGTAAGCCGCATCACCGTGCGGCGGGCGATCAGCGAGCTGCAAGAGGAGGGGCTATTGGAGAAGCGGCATGGCAAGGGCACCTTCGTGTCCTTCCGCCGCATGGAAACCAGCCTCGTCGATCTTGCCGGCTTCTCGGAGACCTATTCTCTGCAAGGCTACAAGGTGAGCAAGGTACTGCTGGGGGTCGCCGAAGGCACGGCTGACGGCGCCCTTGCCCAGAAGCTCGCCATTGCCAAAGGTGCGCCGATCCTGACCATCAGACGGCTGATCATGGCCGCCGATGCGCCAATGACCATTGAAATCTCTGACTTTCCGCTGTCCCTGTTCCCCGATCTCGCGGCCGAGATCGCCGGTGCTAGCTCGATTTATCAATTGCTGAAGACCCGATATGGCCGCGAAGTTCGTCATGCGCGCCGGGTGATCAACGTGCGGCTCGCCGGCCCCGACGAACGCGACCGGCTCAACTGCCGCAGCGGTGAGCCACTGTTCGAAGTCGAAAAGACGGTGTTCGACCAGTCGGGTACGCCGCTGCAACGCTCACTGCTCTTGACGCCCAGCAACCGGGTCAACTTCGTCATTCAAGTCTAGACGCCGGCACTGCCATGAAGTTTCACCGCGCCGGCGTACATGCATCGTCTGGGATCAGAAGCGATAGCTAGCGAGGCCAAAGGGGCGGCCGAGGGCGGCTTCTTCCTCCTGTGCGCGTTCGAGGGCGTCCACCGGCGTCGCGATCTTTCCCTCAGGCAAGGCGAGAGAGAAAGGCCCGCGTCGTCCAGCCGCCTCCGACAGGCGAACCACATAGCCATCGCCGTTTTCGGCCGGCTTCAGGGCGTGCAGGCGCACCTGCTGCCCGGTAATGCCGATCGGTGCGATGTCGTAGTCGGCCTCGCCGCTTGCGTTGACGAAGGTCGGTGGCGTGGCGAGTTGATCGGCCTCGGCCTGCACCGCTTCGCTCCACCAGCGACCATCGTATGGCAAAAGGGCATAGACGAAGTGGTGTTGTCCCTCGTCGGCCAGCATGTCGGGATACATCGGCCCGCGAATGAGGCTCAGCGTCAGCCGGTTGCCTTTGGCCGAGAAGCCGTATTTGTCGGCCGATAGCAGCGCCGCGCCCCAGTCGGTCTCCGACAGCGAGGCAAAGCGGTGGCCACAGGCTTCGAACTGGGCGCGCTGCCAGGTGGTGTTATTGTGGGTTGGACGGCGAGTGACGCCGATGGCCTGATCGAACACTGCTTCCTCGGCCAGTACGGTCACCGGGAACAAGGCGCGCAAGTAGGTGCGGCGGTCGTGCCAGTCGAGATCGGTGACGATCTCAAGACGTGGGCTGTTGGCCCACAGGCGCAGCTTCTGGCGGATGGTGCTGGCCGAATGGCGGCGGACGATCTCGACTTCGGCGAGATGCGGCCCTTCCGCCGTCACGTGGCGGCTCTCGACCGACAGCCATTCCTCCTCGCCGAGTTCGAAGCCGGCCTCGATATCCCAAGCGTCATACTGTCGTGGCAAGTCGTTGCGGTAGAGCATCAGCCGGTTGCCAGGGCCATCGAGCAATTCGCGGCCACAGCGCTTGTCGAAGAGGCTGGCAAGGCGACCGAATTCGTCGAGCGTTGCCCGGACGAAGTCATTCTCCAGGACGGTGCCGTCGGTCGCGACGGTTCGGGTGCTTGCCGACCCGACGAACGCCAGCGACAGCGGCGCGACAGGGCGGTCGATAGTCGCGACATAGCCACCGTCGATCCGCTGCGGCTTGAGCGCAGCCGGCAGTGGATCGCGGCTTTCGAGCTGGAGCGCTGTCTTCGCCGATCCCGAGATGTTGGCGACGAGCACACCCTTATGCGGGCCTGTCCGCCGGGCAGCGATGGCGGCGAGGCGTTGTCCGCTGAGGGAAGAAGCGTGGTCGACGACACCAGAAAGCTCCTTCTCGGTCTGCTCATAGACCTCGCGCACCGAAGAGCCTGGCAGGATGTCGTGGAACTGATTGCGCAAAAGCAGTGTCCAGTCGGCGGCAAGATCGGACATCTCGGACGATCCGCCGTCGAGCGCATCGAGCACCGACAGCGCCTCGGCAGCGACGAGGCCTGCTTCGGCACGCCGGTTGAGCTGCTTGACGCGTGCCTGCGTCGTCAGCGTGGCCCGATGATACTCGAGGTAGAGTTCACCCTGCCAGACTGGCAGCGCGGCGTTTTCCAGGTTTTTAGCCAGATTGAGCACATGTGGTTCAAGCGCGCCGTGACTGACGGAGGGAATGGCTGGCATGGCATTGAGGAACGGCAAGGATTCGATCTGGTCGGGATCGGGGCCGCCGCCGCCGTCGCCCCAGCCGTAGGAGGCGATCACCGTATCGGAAAGATCCTTGCCACCGTGGTTGCGCCAGACCTCCAAGAGGGCAGGCGGCGAGATGGTCATGTTGTAACCTTCGTGCTCCGACGCATCGAAGGTATGCACGAACACCTGCGATCCGTCGTTGCCCTGCCAGCGGAACAGGTTGTCGGTCAGGCGATTGGTCTCGTTCCACGTCACCTTGATGGTCACCAGCGCCTCAATGCCAGCGTGCCGCATGATCTGCGGCATAGCGCCGGTGAAGCCAAAGGTATCCGGCAACCAGGCCACTTGGCTGATGCGCCCGAAATGCTTCAGGAAATAGCTTTGCCCCAGCACGAACTGGCGCAGAAAAGCCTCGGCCGAGGGCATGTTAGTGTCGCATTCGATCAGCATGCCGCCGATCGGCTCCCAGCGTCCTTCGGCGACCCAGCGACGAATCTCCTCGAACAGCGCAGGGTCTTCCTCTTCGACATGGGCGTAGAAGATCGACGACGACTGCAGAAAACGGAAGTCCGGATGACGCTTCATCAGCGAATTGACGCTCGAGAAGGTGCGGACGATCTTGCGCACCGTTTCCGGCTGCGGCCACAGCCAGGCATAGTCGATGTGGGCATGGCCACTGACCAGAACATTGCCCTGCTTGGGATAGGCGGCGCGCAACTCGGCAATGAGGTCGTCGAAACGACGACTCGCTTCCACCACCGAAGCGATGGCATCCTCCGGCAGGGATGCCGGCTGCGCCGACGGCTCGAAACTGCGCTCCCAGATGTCACGCGCCCAGGCTCGGTCGGCGAGCCGTGGCCCGATCTCGCTGGTCACCGTTGGCAGGCGCAAGCCGGAGACGACGATCGATGCCGCCTCGAACAGCGACCGCGCCAGCTCCTTGTCGGCGACCGCATCGGCTGTCTCTTTGAGCGTCGCCAGTTGCCGCCGCAAATGGCGAACTTCCGGGTAATACTCGTAGATCTCGGCCATGCTGAGCCGTGGCTCGCGGTTGGGGATGCCGAACAGCGTGCGGGCAGCCGCCTCGACCACGATGCGGAAGGGAACGCCGCGTGGCGCTTCGAAGCGGCGATGGCGCGGATTGGCCGAGAAGCTGTCGATGAGCGCTCCGTCAGTCCCGATAAGGCGCACCAGCGATTCGCCACCAAAATCAAAGCGCAGCTCCACGCCCGACCCTTCAGGCAGCGTCACCGGCTCGTCGAGCTCGAAGCTGTGGATGCCGTGACGGTCGCCCCAGCCTTCGCCGAGATCGATCTGTCGCCGCGCTCCATCGGGACCGGTTTCCACAAAAGGCCCCAAATGCCGCCGGACCCGCAGTTCGAAAGCCTCCAGCTCATCCACCCAGGTTTCAACGTGGCGGGAGAGCTGCTCCAGGGTTCTCTGGCGGTCGCGATAGGGGCGCATATCTGAATTCCAGTCGGTATGGCAGGGGATTAGGTCGGCCCGGGTGCGTCAGGCGGTGGCGCCCCATCGGGTCGAGCACGTCAGGGTAATGGTGTCGGGCTTGTCGTCGCCGGCCTCATGCCGTTCGATGAGCTCGACGACGGCGTTAATGAAGGCGACGTGGTCGAGGCTGAGTGTGGTGAGGTCGTTGCAGTCCCAACTGGCCATGGCGATGCCATCCTGGCCGACGATGGCGACGTCCTCGGGTGCCGATTTGCCCAGCACCCGCTTGACCGCGTCGCGAGCCCCGATCGCCATCACGTCGTTGCCGCAAATGATCGCGTCGGCCTTGGAACGATGAACCAGCGGCACGGCTTCCTTGAAGCCGCTATCATAGGAATAGGTGCCGGTGGCTTCGGCCACGAAGGCGAGACCGCGCCTGGCGAGCGCGTCGGCGAACCACTTGCGCCGGAGCTTGTCGATCCAGCTCGAACTGGTGCCGGAGAGATAAGTAAAGCGGCTCTTGCCATTGGCGACCAGCCTGTCGACGATTTCGTCGGCCGCCGCCGAACCATCGATACGGATGGTCGACACGTCCTCGTTCTCGAGCGGCTCGAAGGAAACGATGATCGGCTTGGTGGTCGGGAAGATGTCAACGGCATCGCGCAACGACACCATGTCGGAGAAGATCACGACATGATCGACCTGATAGGTCGCGGCAAGACGCATTAGTTGCAGCCGGTCGCTATGATCGCCGCAGCACAGGATGATTGGAAGCAGTTGCCGTGCTTGCAGCGCGTGGACGAGCAACTGCTGTTCTTCCGCCTCGCAAGGGTTGCCGATGGCGTTGACGACAACGGCGACAAGGCGTGATCTCTGGTTGTTGAGCGAGCGAGCGATGGCATTCGGCTGATAGCCGTATTTGCGCGCCGCCGCCAAAATCCGGCTGCGCGTCTCTTCGCCGATGCGGGCATCCGGCGAAAAGGCCCGCGAAATGGTTGCCGACGAAACACCGACCAGTTCGGCAAGCTCTTTCGAGGTAATGCGCTTCCTGCTCATCGACCTATCCGCCCCTCGGCTTTACCGATATGCGCCGGGGCGCCGTTCGCTGCCGCCGATGCCTTGATGGCATCCCAAAGCCGGGCAAACCTCAACCCCATCTCCACCGAGGCGGTGTTCTCCATGGTACCGGCCCGGATGGCAAGAAAGCTTTTGAGCGGATTGTCGAGGATTTCAGCCGTCTCGCGGGGCTGAGCTACCCCGTCCAGGATAAGTTCGCGCCAACCGCCCCAGGCATCGATGCGGACGATCGCCTTGGTGAAGAACAGCGAGATGAACGAAGCGCAGCCTTTCGGTCCTTCACCGGCTGCTGTGAGCGTCGCCAGCGCACCGTTGGCGAGACGGGCGGAAACGGCGGTGACGATGTCGACCGGAGCGCCACGGTTGTCCATATAGGCGCCGACGCTGGCAAAATCGGAATTGGCCAGCAGGCAGACGGTGTTCATCAGGTGGGCGCCGGTGTCGAACATGAAACCGCCACCGGAAATCTCCGGCTTCTGTTTCCAGTGACCGGCATAATTGGTGGCCCAGCTTTCCCAGATCATGCCGGAGATGGCGACGAGATCGCCGAACTCGCCACCCAGCGATCGCTGGCGCGTGTCGAGCACCAGAGGAGACAGTCCGCCCTGGAAGGCGGTGACGATGGTGCCCTTGCCGCGTTTTTGCGCGGCGGTCAGCGCTTCGGCCTCGGCCACCGTCGTCACCATCGGCTTTTCAAGGAACATGTCGATGCCGCGCTCGGCAACGGCGATGGCCTGTTCGGCGTGGAAGGCGTGGGGTGTCGAAACGTAGACGATATCGAGCTTGTCGCCGCAGGTAGCGAGCATGTCGCGATAGTCGACAAAGCATTGCGGGCGCGATGCGCCAGCCTTCGTGCAAATGTCGGCAAGTCTATTGAGCGAGGTCTGCGACGTGTCGCTGAGCGCCACGAATTCCACTTCCGGCATCGCCACCCAGCTCGCTGCGTATTCGGCGGCCTTCAAGCCGGCACCGATAACTCCCAGCCTCAACCGCGCGACCATTTGTGTAACTCCTATCCTCCATTGTGCAAACGTGTACACAGTCGCGTTTTTCCTGACAAGCCATTTTTAAACTGTATTTTTCAGAGTGTTGCGCGGCATATGAGACGAAAGGATAGGGTGACTTGCCGAGGTTGCGAAAACGTGTACACTTCTCACGGCCGGCGCTGGAGGGCGCCAGGCATCCATTATGGGAGGGTTGTCCGTTGAAGAAGACGGTGTTTGGTGGCCTATGCGCCATCCTGCTTGGCTGCGCGTCCACGTTCGCGCAGGCTGAGACGCTTCGTCTGGCCAATCACGGCCAGGCCGGTATCGACGCGATGAAGTCGACGGTCGAGCGCATCGAGAAGAAGCTCGGGGTCAAGGTCGAGGTGGTCGAATACCCCGCCCCCGACAAGGATTATCTTTCCAAGCTCCTGACCGAGCTCGGCGCCGGCAATGGCCCCGATCTGTTCTCCATGCCATCAACAGCCGCCGTGGCCGATATGGTGGAGGCCGGCTATCTCGCGCCTGTAACCACCGAGATCAATGCCTGGGACGGCTACAAGAACTTCTACGATGTGGCCAAGAAGCTGGCGGTCAGCCCGGACGGCGAAACCTACGTCATGCCCTACATGCTGGGTATCCAGGAGATCTATTATCGCAAGGATGTGCTGGAAAAGGCCGGTATTTCCACCGAGCAGCCGAAGACCTGGGATGACCTGATCGCCCGCGCCGAGGAGATCAAGGCCAAGACCGGCGCCTACGGCCTTCTTTTCCCTGCCGGCATCAGCTGGGGTTCGGGCGCGTTCGACGAAGGCTTTCAGCACCTGATCGTTGGCTCCAAGACGCCGCAGATCGTCACAGACGACGGCAAGCTCGATCTCAACGGCGAGGGCGTCAAGGATGTCTTCAACGTCTACAAGACATTGATCGACAAGGATCTGATGCCGGTGCAGCCGCTGCTCGGGCCGGAGCCCTGGGTTATTCCCAAGTACGAACTGTTCCCGGCCGGCAAGCTCGTCGCCACGACTTGCGGCTCCTGGTGCTACATTTTCGACTGGGGCCGCGAGAGCAAGACCCCCATCCCGGATGTGACCAAGGTGGTCGGTACCTGGACTGTCCCCGGACAAACCAGCGGTCAGTTCGTGCTCGCCAACCTTGCTGCGCCCTGGGCGGTCAACGCCAAGTCGGCCAATGTCGAGCTCGCCAAGAAGGCGCTTCTCGAGATCGGCTCTGTTGAAACGCAGGTGTCCTACGCTGCCCGCATCGGCAACATTCCGGCCAGCAAGGATGCCGCAAGCAATCCCGAGTTCCAGAAACTCACCGAGCTGGTCCCGATTCACGCCGCCGCTGGAAACGGCACGTTCCTGAAGCAGGCCGCCGGTTTTGGCACCGTCGCCGAAGGTGTTGCCCGCGCCACTGACGCTCTGCTGCGCAAGGAAGTTGATGCCGCCGGTGCCCAGAAGATCCTCGTCGACTACGTCAAGGAAACGCTCGGCGAAGAGGCGGTGAAGTAATCCCGGGTTAGCGCCGATGAATAGGGGGACGTGGGGCTTGCCTTACGTCCCCTCGGTCTTCGATCCATTGATGTGAGCCCCATGGCCAAAACGCTCCAGGAACGGCGCGCCGAACGGCAGCTGATGATCGTGCTCCTGCCGTCGCTGCTGCTGCTTCTCGCCTTCGTCATCTACCCGGCCATCTATTCGGTCTATCTGTCGTTTACCAACGAGGCGTTGACCGGCGCTGCTGCACGCGCGCCCCGCTTCGTCGGCTGGCGCAACTACACACGCCTCTTCAACGACACCAAGTTCTGGAACGCCCTGTTCGTCACCTTCGTCTTCGTGCTCGGGTCGGCGATCATCGGCCAGTTTGTGCTCGGCCTTGTCTCGGCGATAGCGCTCCGCCGTCGCCTCGTCTTCCGCACCCTGTTCTCGTCGATCATCCTGCTGCCCAACGCGGCGCCGGAGGTTGTGGCTGGCTTCATGTGGATTTCGATGCTGGCCGGCGGCGATCACGCCACGCTGAGCCGCATCGTTTCCTTCTTCGGCCTGCCGACCGCCGACTGGCTGCAGGTGTTTCCTCTGGCGATGATCATCGTCGTCAACACTTGGCGAGGCATCGCCACGGCGATGATTTTGCTGACCGCCGGCCTAAGCACCATTCCCCAGGAAATCTACGAGGCGGCTCGGATGGACGGAGCCACGCCGGCACAAATGTTCCGCCGCATCACCTTGCCGCTGATGATGCCGACCATTCTTCTCTACATGCTGATCTCGACCGTCTCGACCATAGCCGTGTTCGGTCTCGTCTATGCACTGACCCGCGGCGGTCCCGGTGGCGCCACCGAGCTGATCAGCATCTACATCTACAACCAGTCGTTCACGGCCTACCAGCTCGGCTATGGCGCGGCGGTGGCGGTGATCGCCCTGCTGGTGTCGCTGGTGCTCGGGATTGCCTACGTTCGCGCCGCCAAGGTGGAGATCTGACATGTCCGTGGTCCCTCCCGGCGAATCCGCCAACCGCCTGCGTGGCGACCTGATGGCCTATGCGAGCCTGTCTCTGATCTCGATCTTCTGCGCCGTTCCATTCTTCTGGTTGCTGCTCGCTTCCTTCGACGGCAACGCCCAGCTGTTTCTGCGGTGGCCCGAGACCTGGACCTTTGCCAACTACATGCGCGTCTTCGCCAAGGAGGATGGTGCCAAGTGGCTGTTCAACTCGTTGTTTGTCGTGGGATCCGCCACCTTCCTGGTGATGGTGCTGTCCGGCCTCGGTGGCTATGCCCTGTCGCGGACCCGAGCGTGGTGGAAGCTGCCCTTTCTCTACGCCATCCTGCTCATCCGCGTGCTGCCATCGACCGCGCTGATTGTGCCGCTCTACAAGTTCCTGTTGACGCTGAACAACGTCGAAGGCGCCCTCCTCAGGCCGATCTTCGGCAGCGCAACGCGCGACATCATGCGCTGGACCGGCTTCATCGACGGTTATCTCGGCCTGATCCTGGTGCTGGCCACCATGCAGCTGCCGCTATCGCTGTGGATCATGAAGACTTTCTTCGACGGCCTGCCGCGCGATTATGAGGAAGCCGCCCTGATGGACGGCGCCACCATGATCCAGCGCATCCGTCGCGTGCTGGTGCCGTTGGCTTTGCCTGGCCTCGCCGCGTCCGGCCTGTTTGCCTTCATGTCGGCTTGGGGCGACTTCCTCCTGCCGCTGATCCTGCTGTCGTCGCCGGAATTGCAGACGCTGCCGCTCGGCCTTTTCCGCGCCTTCCTGCGCATCAACGAGATCGACTACGGCCTGCTGACCGCCCTCGCCTTCATTTACCTGGTTCCTGCCGTCGTCGCCTTCGGCTTCGCGCGCCGCTTCCTCGTCCAGACCTTCTCGGGCGGCGTGAAGGGGTGAGATAAAACAAGAGTTCGAGCCAATGATTCACCTCAATAACGTCCGCAAGTTCTACGGCGCGCTGGAAGTCATCAAGGGCGTCGACGTCACCGTCGAAGATGGCGAGTTCGCCGTCTTCGTGGGGCCATCGGGCTGCGGCAAGTCGACCTTGCTCAGAATGATCGCCGGCCTCGAAGGCATCGACAGTGGCGATCTCGTGCTCAACGGCACGCGCATCAACGATGTGCCGCCGGACAAGCGCGGCATCGCCATGGTTTTCCAGTCCTACGCACTCTATCCGCATATGACGGTGGCCGAGAACATCGGTTTCTCGCTCAGCCTCAAGAAGGTGGCGCCGGCCGATATCCGCCGTCAGGTCGAAGAGGTGGCAGAGATACTGCAGTTGCGCGAGTTGCTCGACCGCCGACCTGGGGCTCTGTCCGGCGGCCAGCGCCAGCGGGTCGCCATAGGCCGCGCCATCATCAAGAAGCCGGCGCTGATCCTGTTCGACGAGCCGCTGTCCAATCTCGATAGCGCGTTGCGTGTGCAGATGCGCGCCGAATTGCAGCGGCTTCATCGCGAACTCTCAGCCACCGTCGTCTACGTGACGCACGACCAAGTCGAGGCCATGACCATGGCCGACAAGATAGTCGTGCTCAACCAGGGTACCGTCGCTCAGGTCGGTCCGCCGATGGACCTCTATCACCGGCCTGACAACGAGTTCGTCGCCACCTTCATAGGCTCGCCGAAGATGAACATCCTGCCGGTTGCGGTAACGCGAGAGAGCGCCGACCGCGCCCATATCGCCGGCCCGCTCGGCCTGACCTTCACGCTTGCCGATACTTCGCTTGCCGAAGGTGCCGCTCGGCTGGGCGTACGGCCCGAACATATCAAGGTCGTCGATATCCAAGCCGCCCACTTTGTTGCCGAGGTGGCGATCGTCGAGCGACTGGGTGTCGAGACCTATCTCACCGTCGGTTCGATCGAGCAGCCAATCGTCGTCCGCGTCGAGGGCGACGTCACCTTTCGCCCGGGCGACCGGGTGCCGTTCGCCGCAGAGACCGCTGCCTGTCACATCTTCAGCCCAGATGGGCGGATTCTCCGTTCCGCCAAGGCTGTCTGACGCACGAGGAATACATGCCCATCAAGGTAACCATTTGGAACGAGGGCCGCCACGAGCAGCTCCACAAAGCGGTGAGCGACATCTATCCCGACCGCATCGATGGCGCGATCGCCAAGGGCATCGCGCACGCCGACTTCGAGATCCGTCGTGGTACGCTCGATGATCCCAATGAGGGGCTGCCGCAGAGCCTGCTGGACGACACCGATGTGCTGCTCTGGTGGGGGCATATGGCCCATGACGATGTCAGCGACGGCCTGATCGATCGTGTCCAGCAGCGCGTACTCAGGGGCATGGGCCTCGTCGTGCTGCATTCGGGCCATCACTCCAAACTGTTCAAGCGGCTAATGGGGACCAACTGCAATCTGTCCTGGCGCGAAATGCCGGACGGTGATCTCGAGCGCGTCTGGGTGGTCAATCCATCGCATCCGATCGCCGAGGGCCTGCCGCCCTATTTCGAAGTGGCGGCCTCGGAAATGTATGGCGAGCCTTTTGATATCCCGCAGCCCGACGAGATCGTCTTCATGTCCTGGTATTCAGGCGGTGAGGTGTTCCGTTCCGGTTGCACCTTCCAGCGCGGGCGTGGCCGTATTTTCTACTTCAGCCCCGGCCACGAGACGTTCCCGATCTATCATGATCCGATGGTGCACAAGGTGATCTCCAACGGTATTCGCTGGGTGAAGCAGGCCCACACCGACGGCCGCATCCTCGAAAACTGGCACCGAGCCGAACCGCTGCATCGCCGTCCGGCAGTGAAGGGCTGAGCATAAACATCTGGCCAGCCGGCTCTGGCGGAAGCCAGAGTCTCGGGGCTTTGCGGGACTTCCACAAACGGCCAAGCCCCGCTAGACCGGCTGTCCATCAAAACGGGCTTTGCGCTTGGTGTTGGGACTGGCAGTAAAAGAGTACGGCCGCCGCTGCCCATAAAAGCGGCAGAAACGGCAGCGTCGCAGGAGCCGCGAACGCCTCCTCAGTGTCGCTATTTGCGACAGCATCGAGATGCAGTCGCAATGGCTGCCGTAGAGCGGAGCCTCCGGCGCGCCTGTCTTTGGTGCTCAATTGCCAAGCTGTTTCGTTCTTTCTCCGTCCATCCTTCGACTGGCGCTAACGCCAGGGACGGCGTCCCTGGCGATGCAGATTTACCATTGGATGGATTTGAAACTCTCTTCCCGCAAGGCGGTGGTTGACAGCCTCACTCAATCGAAAGTACCGTTGACTAATGGATTTTGCGGATGGTTAGGGGTGTTCGCTCCATCCAGATTACGAGTTGAGTTTTGATTTTTCTAAGCTTCAAGGCTGTTGGATTTGTAATTAGGTTGTTGTTTTAAAAGGGGTGCCGCGATTTCTCGTCGCGTTGAGTGGGGTGCTTGCCGAACGTCACGCTTTCGTCGCCGGGGCCGATTAGGCTGGTTATGTTGTGTGGGTGTATAAACTGGCAGGATAATTGCAGCTCAACGATGAGATGTGCTGTGGCTCTCGGGGTGTGTTGACGGACTGATTTCGAGACGGGGCTGTGTTGGGCGTAAGAAGGGGCCTTATGGAAAGTTTGTTTTCCCAAAAGGCTGCTGGGGTGTCTGAGGTCATATTCGAGGGGCCTCAAGATGGTGAGCGCTGGTTCGCTGCCATGACACAGCCGCAGCGTGAAGGTGTCGCGGTCGATAACCTCCGCCGTCAGGGCTTTTTTACGTTTTCTCCGCTTGAAAAGGTGGTGCGTCGTCACGCTCGCAAGACGATAGCTACGACGGCACCCGTTTTTCGCGGCTATGTTTTTGTGCGCCTAGATCCGGCGCAGGCGCGTTGGCGGTCGATCAACGGAACGCGGGGGGTGCGATCGCTGGTGACTAACGGCGATGCTCCCGTCGCGATCAAGCGCGGTATCGTTGAGACGTTGGTAGCGTCGACCGGTGCCGACGGAATTCTTGAGTTCGTCGATCCACTGCAGCCCGGCATGACGGTGCGCCTCAGAGCGGGGCCGTTTGCCGAGCAGCTCGGCGTGATCGAGCGGCTTGATGGGCGTAATCGTCTGGTTCTATTGATGAGCTTGATGGGTAGTCAGGTGCGGGCGGGCGTTTCCCGCGATATGATTCTCCAGGTGGCGTGATCGCCGCTTGGGTGTGAGGTATGGGTGCGTTGATAGCCTCCGGTTGAGGCGTGAGGGCGGTCTTTGGCTGTTCATTCGCGACGGTGGTGCCGTTTGGTCTGTGGTGAGTGATTTCACCCGGAGTGCGGTAGCTTTTGTCTAGCGGGGAGTTTGGTCCCGTCTAGTGACTGACGTGCTTGAGATGTGGCTTTATCGAACTTGATGTAAGTTGACTGTCAGTGCTTATCGAGGACGGATCTCGATCGTTGCCAGTCCGGCCATAGCTGAGCCCCATGTTGCTCGCTTCGGCTGTTTTTATAGGTGGTTTTGGTGTCTTCAGGAAAAACGGCTCTCGTTACGGGTATCACCGGTCAGGATGGCGCCTATCTCGCTCAGCTTTTGTTGGACAAGGGCTACACCGTCCACGGTGTCAAGCGGCGGTCATCATCCTTCAATACCGGTCGCATCGAAAGCATCTACCAGGACCCGCATGTCGAAAATGCCCGTTTTCACCTGCACTATGGTGACATGACGGATTCGACCAACCTGATCCGCATCGTCCAGGAAACTAAGCCGGACGAAATTTATAATCTTGCCGCGCAGTCGCACGTTCAAGTGTCCTTCGAGACGCCTGAATACACCGCCCAGGCCGACGGTATCGGGACCCTTAGGCTTCTAGAGGCGATCCGCATCCTCGGGATGGAAAAGAAGACGCGCTTCTATCAGGCATCAACCTCCGAGCTTTATGGTCTGGTGCAAGAAGTTCCGCAGCGAGAGACGACGCCCTTCTATCCGCGTTCGCCTTACGCCGCTGCCAAGCTTTATGCCTACTGGATTGTGGTGAACTACCGCGAAGCCTACGGTCTTCATGCTTCGAACGGCATCCTGTTCAATCACGAAAGTCCGTTGAGAGGCGAGACCTTCGTTACGCGCAAGATCAGCCGCGCCGCCGCCGCCATCCGGCTCGGCAAACAGGAGAAGCTCTATCTCGGCAACCTGAGTGCCAAGCGCGACTGGGGGCACGCCCGGGAATATGTGCGCGGCATGTGGTTGATGCTGCAGCAAGATCAGCCGGACGATTACGTGCTTGCCACCGGGGAGACCACCGAAGTCCGTCAGTTCGTCACCTGGGCCTTCGAGGATGTCGGCATTCACCTTGAGTGGCAGGGCGAAGGGATCGAGGAAAAGGGCATCGACAGCCTCACGGGTAAGGTGATCGTCGAGGTCGATCCGCGTTACTTCCGCCCCACCGAGGTCGAGCTCCTGATTGGCGACCCGACCAAGGCGCAAACCAAACTCGGCTGGAAACATGAGACGAGCGTGCGCGAACTCTGCCGCGAGATGGTCAACGAAGATCTCAAGGTGATGCAGACCGCGACCGTGATGAAGGAGGCCTGAGATGGCTTCCTACGATCTCAAGGGCAAGAAGGTCTGGGTGGCCGGACACCGTGGCATGGTCGGCTCAGCCATCGCCCGCCGGCTAGCCTCCGAGGGCTGCGAAATCCTGACCGCCGATCGTAGCGAGCTTGACCTCAAGGATCAGGCAGCGGTCCGCACCTGGGTCAGCCAGCAAAAGCCCGATGCAGTGTTCGTGGCCGCCGCCAAAGTGGGCGGCATCCTCGCCAACGACACCTATCCGGCGGATTTCCTCTACGACAACCTGATCATCGAGGCCAACGTTATCGAGGCATCCTTCCGAGCCGGCGTCGAGAAACTCTGCTTCCTAGGGTCGTCCTGCATCTATCCGAAGTTCGCGGCCCAGCCGATCGTCGAAAGCGCGCTGCTCACTGGCGAACTGGAGCCGACCAACGAGTGGTACGCGATCGCCAAGATCGCAGGCATCAAGCTCTGCCAGGCCTACCGCAAGCAGCACGGTGCCGACTTCATCTCGGCCATGCCAACCAACCTCTACGGCCCCGGCGACAACTTCGATCTCAATTCCAGCCACGTGATGCCGGCGTTGATCCGCAAGGCGCACGAGGCGAAGCTTCGGGGCGATAAGGAAATCACCGTCTGGGGCACAGGCAAGCCGCTCCGCGAGTTTCTGCATGTCGACGACTGCGCCGACGCTTGCGTGCACCTAATGAAGGTCTATTCGGACTTCGAACACGTCAACGTCGGCTCGGGTGAGGATATCTCCATCCTCGACCTCACCAAGCTTGTCTGTAAGGTTGTCGGCTTCAAGGGCAAGATTGTCCACGACCTCACCAAGCCCGACGGCACGCCGCGCAAGCTGATGGGCGCCGACAAGATCCGGTCACTTGGATGGAAGCCAATCATCCGCCTCGAGGATGGCATCGCCTCAGCATACAAGGCCTTTGTAGTTGCGAATAGTGTCGCTTTTTGAGCCCAGTCGCCAAGGGTGAGAAGTTATCACTTCTCGGCTGGCCAAGTTGATTGCTCTCTATTAGCTCTCCGGACAGTAATGGACCGCTGCATGCTATTGTCGAGTGTTGAAGTAGATTTGAAGAACCTTTGAAAACCACCTTAATTTTGGAGCACCGATTTTGAAGATCGTGATGATAGGATCTGGCTACGTTGGCCTTGTTTCGGGGACATGTTTCGCCGATTTCGGCCATGACGTTGTGTGCATGGACAAGGCGGTGGAGAAGATCGAGGCGCTGGAGCGCGGCGAGATCCCCATCTACGAGCCCGGGCTCGACGCACTGGTCGCCGCCAACGTGAAGTCAGGCCGCCTGACCTTTTCGACCGACCTCGCCGGTCCGGTGTCCGAAGCCGACGTGGTGTTCATCGCCGTCGGCACGCCGTCGCGGCGCGGTGACGGCCATGCCGATCTGTCTTATGTCTACGCGGCCGCCCGCGAGATCGCCGCGGCGGTGAAGGGCTTCACCGTGGTGGTCACCAAGTCGACGGTGCCGGTCGGCACCGGTGACGAGGTCGAGCGCATCATCCGCGAGACCAACCCGGCCGCCGACGTCGCCGTCGTCTCCAATCCCGAGTTCCTGCGCGAAGGCGCGGCGATCGATGACTTCAAGCGGCCCGACCGCATCGTCATCGGCTATGAGGACGAACGGGCCCGCGAGGTGATGACCGAGGTCTACCGGCCGCTCTATCTCAACCAGGCGCCGCTGCTGTTCACCAAGCGCCGCACCTCCGAGCTGATCAAGTACGCCGGCAACGCCTTCCTGGCGATGAAGATCACCTTCATCAACGAGATCGCCGATCTCTGCGAGAAGGTGGGTGCCGACGTACAGCAGGTGGCGCGCGGCATCGGTCTCGACGGCCGCATCGGGGCGAAGTTCCTGCATGCCGGCCCCGGTTACGGCGGCTCGTGCTTCCCCAAGGATACGCTGGCTCTGGTCAAGACCGCTCAGGACTATGACAGCCCGGTGCGCCTGATCGAGACCACCGTTGCCGTCAACGACATCCGCAAGCGGGCGATGGCGAGGAAAGTCATTCAGGCGGTGGGCGGCGACGCCCGTGGCAAGACGGTGGCCGTGCTCGGCCTCACCTTCAAGCCGATGACCGACGACATGCGCGACAGTCCGGCGATTTCCATCATCCAGGCGCTGCAGGACGCCGGCGCCACGGTGCGCGGCTTCGATCCCGAGGGCATGGACAACGCCAGGAAGCTGATCGACAACATCGATTATGTCGGCAGTGCCTACGAGGCGGCCAAGGACGCCGACGCGGTCTGCATCGTCACCGAGTGGAACGAGTTCCGGGCGCTGGACTTCCCCCGCCTCAAGGCCGTGATGAAGGCGCCGGTGCTGGTTGACCTCAGGAACATCTACCGGCCCGAGGAAGTGGAGAAGCACGGCTTCAGCTATACCAGCGTCGGGCGCGGCTCGCCGATCGCCGGTTCCGTAGCCCAGGCGGCCGAGTGATGCGCTTCCTGATCACCGGCACCGCCGGCTTCATCGGCTTCCATCTCGCCCGGCGTCTTCTCGACGCCGGCCACTTCGTGGTCGGCTTCGACGGCATGACGCCCTATTATGACGTCCGCCTCAAGGAGGCGCGGCACGCTCTCCTCGAGCGATCGAACGGCTTTCGGGCGGTGATCGGTCAACTGGAAGACGCTGAAGCGCTCAAGCAGGCGGCTGAGCTGGCCGAGCCCGAGGTGATCATCCACCTCGCCGCCCAGGCCGGCGTCCGCTACAGCCTCGAGAACCCACGCGCCTATGTCGACGCCAACCTCGTCGGCAGTTGGAACGTGCTGGAGCTGGCCAAGGCGTGCGAAGTGAAGCACCTGATGCTGGCCTCGACGTCGTCGGTCTATGGTGCCAATGACAAGGTTCCCTTCGCAGAAGCCGACAAGACCGATGAGCCGCTGACGCTTTACGCCGCCACCAAGAAGGCGATGGAGGCGATGGGCCACTCCTACGCCCACCTATGGAAGATCCCGACCACCGCCTTCCGCTTCTTCACCGTCTACGGTCCCTGGGGCCGGCCGGACATGGCGCTGTTCAAGTTCGTTGACGCCATCGAAAAGGGCGAGGCGATCGACGTCTACGGCGAAGGCAACATGCGGCGCGACTTCACTTACGTGGAGGATCTCGTCGAGGCGATCGTCCGGCTCGTTCCGGTCGCACCGAGCGAGGACAACCGCGTCACCGCCGAGGGCGTGATCGATACACTGTCCAAACAGGCGCCGTTCCGCATCGTCAACATCGGCGGTGGCCAGCCGGTCGGCCTCTTGGACTTCATCACAGCCATCGAACAGGCGCTCGGCAAGCCTGCCACCCGCAACCTGCTGCCCATGCAAAAGGGCGACGTGCCCCAGACCTTCGCCGCACCCGATCTCCTCAAAGCCCTCACCGGATATGTTCCGGATACCGACGTGCCACACGGCGTCAAAAACTTCGTCGAATGGTACAGGACCTGGAATAATGCGTGAGGAAAGAAGCGGCCATTCGTGGCCAGAGGTATTTAATTCCGAAAATATGAACAGTAAAATTAAATAATTTGTCTTGAGCTAAAAATGAAAAATTCGGCGAAAGCAATGAGAGAATTAAAAGTACTCCATTTTGCTGAGACCCTTCAGGGAGGTGTGGCGTCATTCCTCAATGAAATATTCGAGTATCAGGTCCAGAGCTGCGGCGAGGTCACAATCATCTGCCCCAGGAACCAGGTGGATCTGATAAAGGTCGAGGGAGTCAGGGTTATCCCCGTTGACTACAACTCTCGAAGCCTAGGCAGCGTCGCAAGATTGTTCCTCGACTACAGTCGCATCAAGAAGACGGTGCCTCATAATGTTCTCCACCTGCACAGCACGTTTGCCGGCCTCGTCGGTAGAGTCGGGAGAAGCGGCAAGGCTGTTGCATGTGTATACTGCGCGCATGGTTGGTCTTTCTCGATGAGTATCTCGAAATACAAGAAGAAGGTATACGAGCTGATCGAGTCCGTTCTCGCGATGAGAAGCGATGTTGTCGTCAATATCTCCAACCATGAACAGAGTATCGCCATTGAGGCCGGCATAAGCGAGACAAAGTGCCGGATGATATACAATGGTGTCAAAGACAAGGACTGGATGCCGCTGCCTGAGGCTACCCGACCGAAAAAGCTGCTGTTTGTCGGACGCTACGACAAGCAGAAGGGGCTGGACATCCTGATCGAAGCGATGAAGGAGCTCGAAAAACGGGGATATGAGTTGGATATCGTCGGTGGCCATGTGGTTGATGGAGGAGGGTCGGCTGAGCTCCTAGACTATATCAAGGACTGGGGTTGGCAGGATTCGGCTTTTGTTGCGAAGGCGATGGCGAGCGCTGATGTGGTGGTGATGCCGTCCCGTTGGGAAGGGTTTGGCCTGGTTGCGATCGAAGCCATGCGCGCAGGGCGTCCCGTGCTGGCCTCAGGCGTTGGCGGGTTGTCCGAGATCGTCGTTGATGGCGTGACCGGGATTCTTTTCGAGCCTAACAGCCCCACAGCGATTGTCGCGGCGTTCGACAGGCTGTCTCGCGTCGATGTGCGAGACATGGGGATCAAGGCGAGGCTTCGCTTCGAAGAGCAGTTCACTTCGTTGAAAATGAACGAGAGAACTTGCGACATGTATGTTGAGGCGCGTGAGCGTAAGCGTAGCTCGGGCCGGACCGCATGAAGACGTCCTTTGGTGCGCGCGCCGGAATACCCCTTGGTTCACCGCAAGATGAAAAGTCCCTAGCGGCTAACTGATCCGGTACCCAAGTGCCTTAGACTAAGCAAGGATCAAAGGCATATGCGTGCAGAATTATAAAGGGGGCTTCAGCCCTAAATTGATCAAGTAATCTGGGAAAGCAGACGCATATTACAATTGAAAAGGCTTCGTATAATGAAGAGGGTGCATGTTATTCTGGATGGGTACTTTGGGCGTTTGGATGGACAACCGGCGTCAAACCATCTCAGCTATGAAAATTTCTGGTCGCGCTACGCCGAGATGTTCGATGAAGTCGTTGTCGTCACCCGAGTAGGCGACTGGGAGGCGAGAAACGGCTACAAGCTCGCCGGACCGAACGTGAGGGTACTGGAACTCCCCAACATCAGAAAGCTGTCGCAGATGGTGGTTTATCTGCCCCAGCTGCTAGGAATATTCTTCAGATTTCCGCGGAAATCGTCCTATATACTCCGCATCCCTGGGTTCATCGCGACCATTGCTTGGATGATCCTTCGTCTCCGTGGAATCCCCTTTGGTATCGAGGTCGTGGCCGACCCACTTGACAACCTGCAGAAGGGCGCGGGCACGCTGCCGCTTAGGTCCGTTTTGAAGGTCTTCCAGGTCTGGGCAACCAAGTCGCAGTGCCTGTCAGCCGCTGTCAGCTCCTATGTGACGGAGTCCGCGCTTCAAAGGCGTTATCCGCCCGGGAAAGGCAAGCCGACCTACCACTACACGTCCTTGAACCTGGAAAATGTCGACTTTGTTGATTCGCCCAAAATCTTCGACAAGAGGCCCGGCGAGCCTACGAAGCTCGTGACGGTGGGAATGATGCACCAGAACATCAAGGGGCAGGACGTTCTTCTGAAGTCGATCAGCCGGCTGACCGAGAAGGGCGTCAAACTAAAGCTGGTGATGGTTGGAGACGGTGACAACCGTCAAGAGTTCGAGAATCAGGCGCGCTCACTAAACCTGACGGGCGTCGTCGAGTTCGCCGGCCTCCTGCCGAAGGGAAAGGCAATTCACCAGGCGTTGGATGACGCGGATCTGTTTGTGTTGCCCTCGCGTCAGGAAGGTCTGCCGCGCGCGCTTCTTGAGGCAATGGCCCGAGGTCTGCCGAGCATTGCCTCCGATGTTGGCGGCGTCGGCGAGTTGTTGCCGCTGTCTGAGATGGTGACCTCCGGCGATGAACATGATCTGGCTGAAAAGATCGAGAAGCTGGTCGCTGATCCGGAGAGAATGAACAGGCTGTCGATTACCAATCTTGAAATTGCCCGCGACTATCACAAGGACAAAGTCAGTGCTCGCCGACGGCAGATGTATGCTGATCTGATCGCCGCCGGTGAATGACCCTTCCGTTGCCCATATAGGCCGCTTGCCCAGGCAAAAGGGCGCGCTCTCCTTCCCGCCGGAGCCGGAAGCAGGTTGCTCGGCACCGATATTCCTTCCGAACGACAAGAGAGTCAAAAGCGAACCGACTTGTAACTAAACGGGGCAAGCAGCGAGCACAGCCGGCGCGAATGGTGAAAGAAGTTTGGAATGAGTGATAGTCAGGTAAAAAAGGGCGGGCTGAAGCGAAATGCAATCTGGATGGTATTTGGCAACTCGATTTACGCCGCCTGCCAGTGGGTGGTTCTAATCAGCATAGCAAGGCTCAAGGGGCCTGAGGCAGTCGGCGACTTCACGCTTGCTCTGGCTGTGACCGCGCCGATCATCATGTTCTTCAACTGTGGCATCAGAACCATCATCGCCACGGACCACACCTCGACATTCGACGTGAAGACGCTTTTGTACATCAAGCTTGCTTTGTCGATATTTTCATTTGCAGTGTGCATCGGCGCGTCATTCATTTTCAGGGCTGAAGTTCGCGATATCATTTGGATCGTGGCTGCCTCCAAGGTCATCGAATCGTTTTCCGATTTTTGCTATGGTTACGCACAAAAATCCGGAGAACTAAACAGTATATCGTTATCTTTGTTCGTGAGGGGCGTGATAAGTACGCTCACAATTGTCATCTTTCTCTTTTTAGATTTAACAATGCAAATAACTCTGCTCGCATATACGGTGACGTGGTTTGCTGTTTTGGTGTTTTACGACGTGCGAAATGTAGAGCATTTTGACGTGAACGGAGTGGTGCGATCAGAAAAGGTCATGAGGTTTTTGAGGTCAGGAATACCGTTGGGTATTACAACGCTGTTTAGCTTGCTTGGGCCGAACATACCAAGATATGTTTTAGAAAAATACTATGGACCACTTGATCTAGGTCTATACTCTAGCATGGCATACTTTGTTGCTCTTGGAAATATTTTCATCATGTCTATAGGGCAGGCATTAATTCCTATCCTATCAAGGCAGCATGCAGCCAAAAGACATAGAGAGTTTTTTACACTTACGCTGTCCATTTTGGCTGTTGTTATTGTTGCCGGCGGCATTTGCACTCTGATCGCATACGCCTATGGTGGACAGTTGATCAGGCTTCTATATGGAGAGCGTTTCGCGGGCAAGGCGGACGTGTTTCCGGTCATTGTTGTTGCTGCGATCATCGGGTATGTAGGTAATGTGCTTGGCGTTGCGGTGACGTCGGCCAAGATATTCGCTGGGCAGGCGCCGGCCTTTGGCTTGGCCGCCTTGATAGGTCTGGTTGCTGCCTTGGTCTATGTTCCTCAGTATGGAGTACTGGGTGCTGCTTACTCACTGGTTGTAGCCTCGGCTATGTCGGTGCTGGCGCCGTTAGTGCTACTGTTTATCTATCGAAGAAATTTCCGCGGTCGCTGAATAAAACATAAGCCCAGAGCTTTAGCGGCTCTTAGGTTATCGAATTGGTGTGTCGGTGCCTTGATCCATCATGCTAGGCCGTAAACTCATAAATTCGCTTGGCGTTTGTGGGGTCGCATGATTCAAGGCTTCCGAAAGGGGAAGCCTTGATGACGCGTCGCCGGTACGAACTCACCGACCATGAATGGTCGATCCTGTCGCCGTTATTGCCCAACAAGCCGCGTGGCGTTCCTCGCGTCGATGATCGTCGTGTGATGAACGGCATCCTTTGGCGCTTCCGGACAGGATCGCCTTGGGCGGAAGTCCCCGAGCGCTACGGCCCGCCGACCACTTGCTACAATCGCTTCGTTCGCTGGCGGAAGGCCGGCGTCTGGGATCGGCTTCTTGAAGCGGTTTCCTCCGCCTACGACGGCGACATCGTCATGATCGACTCGACCTGTGTCCGCGTTCACCAGCACGCCGCCACGGGAAAAAGGGGGATGGATACGATGGCGGCATGGGCGGAGCAGACAAAGGTTCCGGCGATCTGCAAGATCGCTGGAATGGCTGCGTAGGGCGTTCCCGCGGTGGACTTACGAGCAAAATCCACGCGCTCGTCGACGCTGAAGGTCGCCCCGTCACCCTCCGTCTGACGGGCGGACAGGTTGCCGACTGCACCGAAGCCGACGCCCTCACCGATGACCTCGGCGAAGGCGACATCCTACTGGCCGACAAGGGGTATGACAGCAATGCCATTCGGGCCAAAGCGGCTGAACGGAAGGCCTGGGCCAACATTCCGCCGAAGACCAATCGCAAGGGCACCTTCTCGTTCTCGCGTTGGGTCTACCGGCAGCGAAACCTCGTGGAGCGGTTCTTCAATCGGATCAAACAGTTCCGGGGCATCGCAACGCGCTACGACAAGCGGCCAGAAAACTAGCTCGCCGCTGTTAAACTCGTCGCAGCGAAGATCTGGTGCCAGAGCTTATGAGTCTACGCCCTAGGCGTGTGTGCCGGGTTAGGTGGGTGTGTATTTCTTGAGGCGGCGACGAACTTTCCTGTGGGCGTCGCAGCGAGAGATGGCAAAGGTAAAAGCGTATTCACGTGAGAGCTGTGACAATGTTTGGTAGCATGGATGAAGACTGGCTTGCTGACAAAGCGAGAGTGCCCGGAAGGTGGGCTTTCTTCCGCGAGCAGTCGTTGTGGGCAATTTGGGTTTACAGATTCGGGCAACGAGTCCGCAAGAGACGTAGCGGAGTTGTTAAAAGAATAAAATATATTATCTACAAGATACTTTCGACGATGGTGGAGACTTCGACCGGCATTAGGCTTCCGATTGAGTGCAAGATCGGTAAAGGCTTGCGGATTTGGCATTTTGGCGGAATATTCGTTAATATAAATGCTGTATTGGGTGAAAACTGCACTCTGAGACAAGGCGTTACTATCGGAAATCGATATAACGACCAAGTCGCGCCGGTTATAGGTGATAACGTGGAGATCGGGGCATACGCGCAAGTGCTTGGCGGCATAACGATCGGAGACAACTGCAAGATTGGTGCGTTAACCGTCGTGCTTGACAGTATGCCGGAGGGATCCACGGCTATCGGGCAGCGTGCAAGGATAATAGTGAAAAAGGCCGAAGAGCAGATAGCTTGATCCTGAGGGGCGCGGCAATGTGTTTCTCCCCGACGTGGTTGTAATGCGTTGGAGCTGGCTTGAGAGCATGATCCGAGCCACTCTCGCTGACCGCCCGAGGCGGTCTCAAGATGACGGTGGGGTGTTGGTCGGGTTGGATTGGGGTCTGTTAGCTGACCATCGCCTGCGTCTCTGGGTCGGTGCCGGATTACCCCAAACGGGTCTCTGTGCTTATGTCCACATACAATAGAGTTCGCTAGTATCGAGACGCGACTTGGATGTTACTGTTGGTGCGGCGTTGTCGGTGGCTGTCTGACGTCAAGCCGAAAAAATGAAGATTGCAGGTCAAGCGGATGCGGAGTGCATTTGCTTTTAAGATAGTAGTGGGGATATGCGGATTTTCTATATAGTGTCAATGGCACTGTGTGTAATATACGGGGTGTATGTGGTGAACCTCGGCGATATCTCATCGCCAGAGACGACATATTACCTGTCGCTTCTGTGCATATTTGTGCAGCTGGCGTCGTTTATGGTTTGGGGGGCTCATACAAAAAGCTATTTTGATATTTTGACCCTGTTTCTGCTGTCACAGGCGTTGTTTTTGGCCGGGCACCAGATGCTTTATGTATTTGGTGGCATCGAGGCGGTGGGGGGTATGGTCAACGGTTTGGTAAACCTTGATGTCGCCAACATGGCCATCTTTATGATCCTGATTTCTTTGGTGACATTCGGTCTAGGTATGGTTCTGGCGATGCACTCGGCCAGTGGGAAGGCGGATCCAGCAAACGTCGATTTCGGACGTGTGGAGAGAGAGGCAAAAGCTCTTGTTCACGTTGGCTATATTTTGCTGGCCATATCGATTGTGCCGTTTATCAACAGCCTCTCCTGGTATTCCAGCGTGGTTGGTGATGGAGGTTACGCCGCCATATATGAACCCGGAAACATCCAGTCAACGACGGTTCGTATTTCCTTCATTCTGATGGAACTGATTGTTCCCGCGGCGATTTTCCTGATCGCTAGTGGCCGAAGGAAGCCCGCATATGTAGGTGCGCTCATAACGTTAATGTATGCAGGCCTCAACTTCTATGTGGGGACGCGAGGGCACGCGATTATGCCGATTTTGGCGGTTGCCTGGACCTGGCATCGAAGAGTATCTCCAATCCCGAAAGTGTGGGCGGCTACCTCAGGTCTGATCGTCTTGTTCGTCGTGTTCCCGATTATCGCCGCGACGCGAGAGTCAAACTCAGCCGACAGATACTCAGTAGAATCTTTGCTTACGGCGTTTAACAGTATTAATAACCCCGCGATCCAGATACTTGACGAAATGGGGAGGTCGGGAATCCGGATCGTCTCCTGGGTCTATCAAATCGTGCCCGAGGCGCGACCGTTTGATTTAGGCAAGAGTTACGCCATTGCACTGTCTATTCTGGTGCCGCATCTCGGTGGCGGTGAAAATCTGGCGGACGCGAGCAAACTCTCGCTATGGATCACCACGATGATCAGGCCGGAGTGGGCTGTTACTGGAGGAGGCTTCGGCTTTTCCTACGTTGGAGAAGCCTACTTGAATTTCTCGTGGGTCGGCGTCGTCATTGTCAGTGCTATCCTGGGATATGCGTTGGCCCGGGGCGCGATCAAGGTAAAAAACAATCATTTTCCGATCGCCTTTGCCTATTGGGCCTGTATATGTGCAATTATAACCTTCTACCCGCGTTCAGAGCTGCAGCAGATTATCAGAAATATTGTGTGGTATGGCGTGGGCCCGCTCGTAATGGTAAAAATGTACTATCGGTTCGTGTTGAAAACGAAAAAGACATGATGGTCGGAACGCTCCGGCCTGCGGATGGACAACGGCGGTATGAGGCATGACAATCCCGCCTGCCGGGCACAGCCTGACAAATGCTTGACATAGGGCTGCGGGCCGAGGCCGAGAGTTTTGAGAGAACAAGTATCACCTCGGTGCCGATGCGGCGTTTCGCGCCTTGCCGAGAAGACCAAGGCCAGGCCGAGTTGCCTTCGCGATCCGAATTAGCGTTTCTCAGCGCGAGTGCTGCTCGGCAGGTCCCAGTGACGGGGCGGCACCGGCGGCTCTCCGCAGCCAAGGCGCTCTCGCCGATGGTGCGCGGATGCGCGGCCCTGAACCTTAAATTGTCAGAGGTCGGTGCGCGCGGGCGGGTGACACGAAGCAAGCTGGCCACTTGAAGTGGTCCGAACCGACAGTCGATCTTGCCGGAAGAATACCGCCGTCTCGGTGGCATAGGCTTCGCTAAAAATTCTGGTCGGGTCGAACTTAATATTTTAAGTAAACAGGTTTTCAAATTTCGAGATTCACACCAATTGCAACGGGTAGCTCTTATGGCTGGTGGGAAAGTACTGCATGTCGTCGCATCCATGGGCTACGGCGGAATCCAGACATGGTTGATCGACCTGATCAAGATTGCGAATAAGAGAGGCGTCCAAATGGACATTCTTACTTATGATGCAGTCGAACAGCCGCTCGCGAAGGTAGCCAGAGATTGCGGCTCCAACGTGTATTATGTCAGATCGCACAGGAGTATATTTAGCCTTCTGTCCGCTCTGGCCAGGGTGAATCGCGCGGGCGGTGGCTATAAATCTATTCACGCCCATAACTCCTTCCAGAATGGCCTAGTTATGCTGATCGGCCTATTTCTCCGCGTGCCTGTCAGAATCAGCCACAGTCACAACGCGCCTGTCATGAAAGAAGAGAGCCTGCCGAGAGCAGCCTACAACGCCACCATGAGGTGCATTTTACCAGTTTTCAGCACCCACCTCTTCGCGGTCAGCAACGTTGCTGGCGAGGTGGTGTATGGAAAGCACTGGAAAAAAAGCAAGAAGAGTTCGCTTGCTTATTGTGGAAGAGATTTTGAGGCTTACAAATACATTCCAGAGCGCGCGGCAAGCATGCGCGAGTTTCTCGGGCTGGCTCCATCCGCGCAGATCGTTGGTCACGTCGGAAGATTTCATCCGCAGAAGAATCACGCCTTTCTGATCGACGTATTTGAGCGAGTGTCGATGACCGTTCCCGAGGCCTACCTTGTCCTGGTTGGCGGAGGCGACGACCAGCGGCAAAGAGAGCTCGAGGATTATGTGGTGCACAAGGGGCTGTCGGATCGGGTGAAGTTCCTTGGGGCGCGGTCTGACGCCAATATTCTGCTGCAGACTTTCGACCTGTTCATTTTGCCTTCGCTTTATGAAGGGCTGCCTTTGGTTGTTCTCGAGGCGCTCTCTTCGGGGAGAAAGTGCCTACTGTCGAACAGCATAACGCACGAAGTGGATGCCATCCCCGAGCTGGTCACACGGCTGGAGCTGAGCGACGGCATTGAAGCCTGGGCTGGGGAGATAGTGCGTCTGATCGAGAGTGATTACCCCGTGACACCTGCCGAGGCCTATGACCGGATTACCGAGAGCGGATTTTCAATTGAGAAATCATTTGAAACGCTAAACAAAACTTACTCGAAGTAAGTAATTTTTCAATCTTAATATCAAAAAAGATGGTAATAAATTCACGTATACATAAAATACAATACAAATACGTAAATATTATTGCAGAAATAGAATTACAGAAAATATCTGTGTTTGAGTCGCATTGAAAATGGTTGTTTCGAGTTATTGTGCGTTATTAAAATATATTGTTTCTCTCAACAAGAGGGTCCAGAGAAGATGAATGGGTCTTTCCGAAGTGACGTATGTTCTGATATTGGGAGATATTCTGTTAAGCGGCGTTATATATTGTTATTTGTTGGGATATTTATCTATCCAGGTTTCCTTGCTGCGCTCTTCTACAGGATATCAAGTGGGGCGTTAAAATATGGGATTCTAGGAAAAATGGTATCGAAATTATTCTGGCGGGCGAATGTTCTACTAAATTCGTGTGATATATCTCCCCACGCGGTAATCGGCCCAGGTCTCTATATGCCGCACCCTGCAGGGATTGTCATTGGGGCAGCTAGGGTTGGGAGAGGGGCGACTATACTTCAAAATGCAACAATCGGTAAAAAATATACATCTCAGGCTAACGAAATTGGCAATTTTGCCGTCTTGGGTGATGGGGTTATTGTATCTTCGGGTGCCGTTATTCTCGGGCCTGTGCAAATCGGAAGTGGAGCTATCGTAGGCGCCAATGCAGTCGTGCTATCAGCGGTTCCACCGGGGCATGTTGCAGTAGGTGTCCCCGCCAAAATTCTACCGGCGCCCCCGGCAATGGGCGCAGACTGAGGGAGATGAATGACGCTGCACGCCGGTATCGATCGGTAGAAATTGAGACGCGGACGTTCCACTTCACGCCGACCTCCAGCTCATGGCTGAACGCTGTCGAAGGCTTCTTTGCCATCCTGACGCGCCGTCGGTTGCAAAACGGCGTCTTCAGATCGGTTGTCGATCTCCAGACCGCGATCAACCGGTTCATCGACGAACACAACCAAGCACCCAAGCCATTCGTCTGGCGAGCCTACCCACAGGCAATCATCGCAGCCAGAAACCGAGGGTTCCAAGCGTTGGAGTCAATCCACTAGGGCGTAGACTCATAAGCTCTGGCACCAGATCTTCGCTGCGACGAGCTTAACAGCGGCGAGCTAGTTTTCTGGCCGCTTGTCGTAGCGCGTTGCGATGCCCCGGAACTGTTTGATCCGATTGAAGAACCGCTCTACGAGGTTCCGCTGCCGGTAGACCCAACGCGAGAACGAGAAGGTGCCCTTGCGATTGGTCTTCGGCGGAATGTTGGCCCAGGCCTTCCGCTCAGCCGCTTTGGCCCGAATGGCATTGCTGTCATACCCCTTGTCGGCCAGTAGGATGTCGCCTTCGCCGAGGTCATCGGTGAGGGCGTCGGCTTCGGTGCAGTCGGCAACCTGTCCGCCCGTCAGACGGAGGGTGACGGGGCGACCTTCAGCGTCGACGAGCGCGTGGATTTTGCTCGTAAGTCCACCGCGGGAACGCCCTACGCAGCCATTCCAGCGATCTTGCAGATCGCCGGAACCTTTGTCTGCTCCGCCCATGCCGCCATCGTATCCATCCCCCTTTTTCCCGTGGCGGCGTGCTGGTGAACGCGGACACAGGTCGAGTCGATCATGACGATGTCGCCGTCGTAGGCGGAGGAAACCGCTTCAAGAAGCCGATCCCAGACGCCGGCCTTCCGCCAGCGAACGAAGCGATTGTAGCAAGTGGTCGGCGGGCCGTAGCGCTCGGGGACTTCCGCCCAAGGCGATCCTGTCCGGAAGCGCCAAAGGATGCCGTTCATCACACGACGATCATCGACGCGAGGAACGCCACGCGGCTTGTTGGGCAATAACGGCGACAGGATCGACCATTCATGGTCGGTGAGTTCGTACCGGCGACGCGTCATCAAGGCTTCCCCTTTCGGAAGCCTTGAATCATGCGATCCAACAAACGCCAAGCGAATTTATGAGTTTACGGCCTAGTCGTTCACTGGCGTCTTCGCCAGTCGTGATCTTCGCAAGGCCGAGGTATTCAGCGGGATCTCGGCTCGATTATCGTTTCGACCGTTCGTGGTTAACGGCAAAACCCTTGCGCGGACGCGGCGCCCGCGTGGGCTTGTCGGAACTTGCCTTGATCTCCTCGAACACCAAGTTCTGTTGCCCGCCTGCGTCTCTGGCCCAAGCTTCTCGGGCTGTTTGCCGTAGCGGGCTCGCTCTAGAGACTTCAGGAGCGCGACGTCAGCCGAGCGAGCCCGCCTTGACAGCTATGTTCAGGGTTTTGAGCGCGGTGATTTCTACTTCGAGACTATCAACCTGGGCCACCTCTTCTGCCATTGCCAGGGCGAACGCCTTGAGCGCTTCAAGATCATCGAGAGGGGGGCGACGGATCGCTTATTACCGAAATCACACTATAGGGCAGACAAAAATACACGTCTTTCCAATGGATTGAGCGGCATCTTTGGCCTCTTGGGTCGTCGGACATCGAGTCGATGAACGCGCCCCCAGTTGAGGCCATCATCTGCTAAGCGCTCTATGGGGCCCGTCTGGCTATTTGCCGTGGCCAGAAAAACGCGGACGTATCCAGGCGCTTGGCGTAGAGATACGCGCGGCTGCCGTACCACCACGCGATCTTGATCCGGCCCGTCAGGTCTTTATCAACGAGGCTGGGCTTTGGACGAAGATGTCGCGCCTTCACATATGGTCTCTGCGCGGTGAGCGCAGCCGGGCGACACCCCATGGTTATTGGAGGACCGGCACCTTGCGGCTGAGCGGCATGACCGCACCGCTGGTTCTCGATTGCGCCGAATCAGGACTCACCACCCGCGCGACGTGATTTCGCTCTGAACAAGCGCGCCAACCTTGGCGTATCCCCGATCATTCAGATGGATATTGTCTCTATAGTCATCGCACGCTAGCACAGTGCGAACGTCGAGCACCGCATTTGGGAAGGCCGAGCGTAGATCATTATTGATCTGGTCTATGTCCTGACCAATTTTTCCTTTTTGTTCGCTCATACGCAGGCCCTTAAGTACGCCTAAAACTAGAACCTTTTTAGATTCAAATTTTTGGCTGATCTGCTTCACATCTTCAACAATCTTTTCGCGTTGCGAAACATTGTTTCTTCCTACCCAAATCACCCCAATATCATAAGCGCCAACGGTTTCTTTTGAGAACACATCTGCAATGGCGGTCGACGTCTTGCCGCCAGCGGCGTATACAACAAATTTCCTCGGTTTATCTAGCGCTTCAATGGCGCGCTTGGGATAAGATGTTTCCTTTGAGGTTGCACCATCGCCTTGCGTTAGGCTGTCCCCAACGAAAATAATACCCGGTTCGTTTCCAACGCCTTGCATTGTGAAAAAGTTGAAATCCGTTGAGGTCCTTGACTGGCCGTTAGATGCCACCATCGGATCGGTCGAAGGCTTCTTAACCGCGAGCGGTTCAGGGAATTGTGGACAGATCTCCTGCGCAAATACATGTCCGCTGGTGAATGAAAAAAACGCCAATGCGACAAAGGTGCGCTTCAATGTATCTCTCCATTTTCGGCCAGTTATCGCCATGAATTGTTCATCGTCGCCATTATTTCATATATTGCTCGCCAACTCAACTCTAGGCCGACATTAGCCTGAATCCAGATGCTTCGGGCAGTCGCGGCTCTTACGTTGCCGTCAATCATTCGCTACTTGATATAGTCAACAAAGGGTTGGTCAACGTCGACATTATAAACGTTGCGCGTGCATTCGGCTACATCGGTGTGGACTCTTGCTGCCAAATTACGATCCGCTGCTTTGAATCGCTCTCCGACTTTGGTCCAGCGATAGCTGGAATTTCAGGGAGTTGGGGCTCAGGTCGTCGAGGATGCCGATGAGCCATTCCACAGCGGATCAAGGAGATCTGCGAAACCCGTGTCCGCTACCTCTACCGGCGTGTTCACGTGCTTTTGCGGCGTGACGGCTGGGCGTTCAATCCCAAGCAGGTCTGTGATTTTTACAAGGAGTTGGGGCAGCGGTTGGGCAATCCTCGGTACCGAAGCGGCAGGTCAAGGTAAAACTGCGCGAGGACCGTTTCCACCGACGCGTGGCAACCGGCCCCGGGCGATGGACTTTGTCCACGACCAACTGGAGGTGTGGCGCAAAATCCGTAACCCTCCGCCGAAGGCCGCAGAGGCGATTGTTCGCGCTTATTTCGGGGCTCTTCGCCTTGGTGTCCATCGTTTGGCGAGTTTTTCGAGGGACGCTTCAATGGCTGGGATGTCCACGGCGGCTGGGTCGTAGGTTTCGATGCCCCACCATTCGCGGATTTCCTGATGGCGCTCGTGGTTAGGATCGGCAAGTGCTTGTCGCGCTTCCATGAATCCCCATGGACCGCCACTGTCCTCGGGCGGGCAGGCTCCTGAGGCTTCGATCAGGCAAGGATAGGAGACGCCATCGATCGCCGGCATGATCTTCTCGATCTTGATCGAGTGCTCCCAGCCATCGCCGAAGTCGTAGAGATATTTGAACGACTTGGCGCCGGTATCCTCAACGATGTCGATGAGCCTCGCCTTGCGGGCATCCATTGGACCGTCGCCCCAGCCGTCGTCGGGAAGGCCGAAGCCGACACCTTTGAAGACCAGTTCGTAGAGATGGCTGTTGGACCAGCCGATGGCGGCCTGCAGCGCCTCGTGCAGCCGATCGAGGCGAATGTTGAGCGGCACATCCAGCCGCCGCATGACTTGAGGCTCGACGTCGTCGAGCACAACCTTCAATCTTGCAACGGAAGTGGCCGTGCCTGTCGATCTCGGTGAGCGCGTCATGCTGCCAGGGGCTCCTCGGTGGAGGCTTTCCAATTCCACGGCAGAAGCTCGCCGATATGGCCCTGCGGCAGTTCGGCAATCCGGGCAAGGACATCGGCGAGCCAAGCTTGTGGATCGATGTCGTTCATCTTGGCGGTCACGATGAGACTGGTCATCATGGCAGCACGGGTCCCGCCTCGGTCGGAACCTGCGAACAGCCACGACTTCCTGCCAAGGGCGAGGCCACGCAACGCGCGTTCGGCGGCGTTATTGCTGAGGCAAACCCGGCCATCGGAGAGAAAGCGCGTGAAGGCAGGCCAGCGCTTGAGCACGTAGTCGATGGCTTTGGCAACTTCGCTGCCGCGCGAGAGCTTGGCGCGCTCCGCCGCCATGTAGTCATGGAGATCGTCGACAAGCGGTCGGCTCAGTTGCTGGCGAGCTGACAGTCGTTCCTCGGCTGGCTTGCCATTGATATCCCGCTCGATGGCAAATAGGGCATCGATCCGCCTGATGACTTCGAGAGCGATCGGCGAGACAACCGGCGCCACCCGGCCTTTGGACTGGACCTTCCGGCGCGCCGCCGCCTCGATGTCGGCCATCAGGAAGAACGGACGTCGTGCATGAACCCAGCAGGCCGCCTCCAGCAACGGGCCTGGTTTACGGTCTGGAGCATAGAGCCCGGCATACCCACCATAGGCATCCGCCTGGAATAGGCCGCTATAGCCTGCAAGATGCGCCTCCGGATGCTCCCCGGCACGATCCCGCGAGTAATAGAACACGGCTGCCGGCGGTTCGGGACCGCCGAAGGGGCGATCATCCCGCACGTAGGTCCACATCCGCCCGGTGATCGTCTTGCCCTTGGCCAGAACAGGCACCGTGGTGTCATCGCCATGCAGTCGCTCGGCAGTGAACACATGGGATTCCAACCGCTCGAACAAGGGCTTCAGAACGAAGGCCGCCGCTCCGACATGATCGGCCAACGTCGACAGGCTGAGAGCGACACCCTCGCGGGCGTAACGCTCGCTCTGCCGGTTGAGCGGCTGATGCTGACCGAACTTCTCGAACAGGATCATCGCCAGCAGGTTCGGCCCGACATGCCCGCGCGGGATGACATGAAACGGCGCCGGCGCCTGACTGATGGCTTCGCAGTCGCGGCAGGTGAACTTCTCGCGGACCGTCTCGACCACTTTCCACTGACGGGGGATGACCTCCAGCGTCTGGGTGATGTCTTCGCCCAGCTTGCGCAGCCGATTGCTACCACAACAGGAACAGTTCGTCGGACCGGGCACGATGACACGCTCGCGCGGCAAATGGGCAGGGAACGGCCGGTGCGAGGGCCGCTGGCGTGCAAAGGACGACACCGTCGTCGTGCGCCTGGCACTCGCTTCGGCTGCCAGTTCGTCTTCCGTCGCCGCAGCCTCAAGATCAGCCAGTTGCAGTTCCAACTGATCGAGAAGGCGGACAGTCCGCTCCGAATGGGGGCCGTACTTGTCGTGCTTAAGCTTCTCGATGGTCAGTTTGAGATGGGCGATCAGGGCCTGATCTTCGCTCCGCCGGGCTCGTTCGGCGGCGAGTTCCGCAGCCGCATGCTCGGCTTCAGCCCGTGCAATACGGAGCGCCGCCTTCAGCGCGTCGATGTCATCCCCGGGCGTGGCCAAGTCGTCTTCCATGGCCAGATTGAATCACAAAAACAGTGCGTTGACCAATAATTTTAGCCCCATCCGCTTACCCGGCCCGGCTGGGCCGCCACACCTTCTGCGGGTTCCGCCAGTCGATGCCTTCGAGAAGATAGCCGAGTTGGCCAACGCTGATCGTCACCACGCCATCGGCGACGGACGGCCACAGAAACCGCCCTTGTTCCAGACGCTTCATGAACAGGCAGGCCCCTTGGCCATCATGCCAGAGCACCTTCAGACGATCGCCCCGACGTCCACGGAACACGAATACGTGGCCGCTAAACGGATCGAGGCGCAGGATCTCCTGAACCTGGAGCGACAGCCCGGCAAACCCTTTGCGCATATCCGTATGGCCCGTCGCCAGCCACACCTTCACGCCGGCCGGCATCGGGATCACAACCGGCACCCCATCAGGCCGGCCACGACCTGTACCAGGAAGTCCGCGTTCGAACTGGACGTCAGCCTGATGACCAGCCTGTCCCCGACCGCAATCTCCACCCGTTCACCCAATCCGCTGCCGGAACCCATCTGACAATCGGCCGGCTCTTCGGACGGCACACCATCCGGAGCCGGAAGGGCCAAACTGTCTGAGGCAAGCGAAACAGCCACGAACTCTGCAGCGTCTCTTGCGCTCGCAAGCCGATCCCGCCAGCAGTAGATTTGCTGGGCTTGGATGCCGTGTTGCTTTGCTACCCCAAGCACGTTGCCCGTCGACATAGCCTACGCGACAACGGCCCGCTTCTCGTCCCACGTCCCACGTCCCACGTCCCACGTCCAGCGTCGGCGCCGGGTGAAAACCTCATCTCCAACCACAACAGCCTCTCCAGCATTAATGCCGGCGCTACTGCCGGATCAAAACAGCCGGAGATTCTTCGCAACAATCCAAACTCACAAGGCGGCCTTCTCCGGAGGGGTACGAGCGCTGAGCGACGATTTTGCGATCACGTGCTTTGCAGGCTTCGACATCAGAAGGGCTTTCTGCTCGTCAGGCGGCCGCGCGGTTCGGGTTCGGCGTATCGACTGCGATCCGCTAGATCGGCCGGGCGGAAGCTGGGCGAGTGGTCAGCAAGAGCGCAGGGCTGGCGTCGTGGCTCTCGTCTCGACCCACATGAGGTGACGTTGCCCCCAAGTTTTATCCAGTTCTGAGTTCGTTTCCGGCGTTGGCTTTGTCCTGACGGACGGTGGTGTCGGGCGTCGGCGCGGAGCTGTCATTTGGCGGAGCGCCAGAGCCCGACGGGATGGGAAGGTAGCCGCAAACTCGGACGGCGTACACCAGTCGATCTGGGAATGCGGGCGAGACGTGTTGTAATCGGCCCTCCAATTCGCCAGCGCAGCTTTTGCGTGGGCCAGCGAGGAGAACAGTGTCTCGTTTAGCAACTCGTCGCGAAGGCGGCCGTTGAAGCTCTCGGTGAAGCGGTTCTGCATCGGCTTGCCCGGCGCAATGTAGTGCCATTCGACGCCAGCGCCTTCTGCCCATGTGAGGATGGCGTTGCTGGTGAACTCGGTGCCGTTGTCGGAGACGATCATCTTCGGCTTGCCGCGTTCGGCGATCAGCCGATCGAGCTCGCGAGCCACACGGACACCCGACAGTGAGGTGTCCGCCAACAGCCTCAGGCATTCCCGCGTGCAGTCGTCGACAACCGTGAGGATGCGGAATCGCCGTCCATCGGTGAACTGGTCCGAGACAAAATCGAGACTCCAGCGTTCGTTGGGGGCGAGCGGCAACAGCATCGGTGCCCGTGTGCCGATCGCCCGCTTCCGGCCACCACGCCGCCGCACCTTCAGCTTCCCCTCCCGATAAAGGCGGAACAACTTCTTGTAGTTGACCTCATAGCCCTCCCGGCGCAGCAACACGTGCAGGCGTCGGTAGCCGAAGGGACGCCGCTCGTGGGCAAGCGCGATCATACGCTCCCGGAGGTCCCGGTCGTCGGGTCGGGTAGAGAGGTATCTCACCGTCATGCGGCTACAGCCGATGGCTTTACACGCCCGCCGTTCGCTCATCCCGTGGTGCTCCACCAGGTGAGCGACAGCCTTCCGCTCGGCAGCGGGCGCTACCATTTCTTTTCCAGAAGATCTTTCAGTGCGACATTGTCGAGCATGGCCTCGGCCAGCATTCGCTTCAGCTTGGCGTTCTCGTCCTCAAGTGCCTTCAACCGCTTGGCCTCGCTGACATCCATGCCGCCGTACTTGGCTTTCCATTTGTAAATGCTGGCGTCGCTGACGCCGTGCCTGTGGCAGAGCTGTGCCGCAAGCACGCCGCTCTCGTGCTCCTTCAGGATGCCGATGATCTGCTCTTCGGTGAAACGACTGCGTCTCATGTCCTGGTCCTCTCAATGGGCCAGAACGAACTTCAAACTGGATTAGGCGCAAGGGGCAATGTCACCAGGCATAAATCTGAGGTGCCAGGATATCGTGGCGCCGGGCGATCTCGGCGACCATCCCCTCGCCGGACGCCACTTCCGAAAGGATCGCCAGCTTCTCCTCGCTCGACCAGGAGCGGCGGCGCTCCCGCCCCGTCAAAATCTCCACCCGCGTCATCTCTCACCCAAGTTACAGAATTAATTACCTATTTAATTCCGTAACTAAGCCGAGAAATCCGAAATCACAAAGGCTCCCCCACCGGACGGTTACATGAGGCCTTCGTTTTGGAGATGATCGAAGCGCTGCACCATCGATAAGTATAGCAGAAGATTATCGCGCGGACCAAGCCATGGCGTGTCTCATTCATGCTGTGTTAGATTGTTGCGACTTCACATACCTGTGGCTCGAATTGAAAGGACGCGAACGGCCCCATTGCTTAAGGGCCCCAGTCGGCAGCGATCACCCGCCGGACCCTGGTCGCAAAGAGCAGCCAAGGATTTAATAGTCGCCGACGTAAGAAGGCCGTTGAGGGGGCCGTTATATAGCCCGCCTGATTTCATCTTAGCCTGAAGCACGTAGACGAAGGCGTTTTCATTAGTCCAACGCATGCCATTAAGGAGTCCAGACTGCATTGATACTGGTGCATCCCACACCAGCTTCGCTAGTTTGATGTAGTCCTTCGGTCCCGTGGCGGTCGCCGCCTCGATTAGCAGCTTTTCCTGCAATAGGCTGTTCGGATCATAGAGAGCCGAGTAACGGTCTAGCAAGTGAGCCGCAGTAGTGGGAGATTTCCGAATCAGGTCGCCGCGACCGGTCCTATAAATAGCGACAAGGGTCCGAGCTGCTTGGCGGTTTCCACTCTCCGCCGCATCCGTCAGGATTTTAATGCCCTTCTTGGGCGCTTTGGCAAGTCCGCCTTGGCCGTAGATATAAACGTTAGCAAGAGCTGGCGCGGCTCCATCGACCTTGAGCGCTAGCGCCTTATCGAGTGCTGCGAGACCCAGCTTGGCGTTCGACAAGGAACCGAACCGCTTGTTGATATGCCCATCTGCCAGTGCCAAAAGGCTCTGTGCGTGGCCGGCATCGGCGTTCTGCTGCAGCAGGCTAATGGCTTGCTTGGAATTGCTGGGAATGCCCCTGCCGCCATCGCGGTAGATCATGGCAAGCTGATACCGCGCCGCGGTATTTCCCTGGTCGGTGGCTTGCCGATAGAGCTGCACGGCTCGTTCTGGATCTGTCTTGACGTACTCGCCATTGTAGAGAACGTCGGCAAGCTTAAGGATCGAGCCGGTATCTCCCTGCGAAATACCTTCCTCCAGGAGAGCCACGGCCTTGTCGGCATCACGCGGTTGGCCGATACCTTGAAAGGCCGCATCGGCGAGGCTCACAAAGGATGCCTTTGATCCTGCGTCGGCGGCCTTCTGGAACAACTCGGCTGCCTTGGCACCATCGGCGGCCACCACGGTACCGTCGCGATAAAGTTCGCCCAGGCGAACATAGGCCGCTGCGTTGCCGGCGTCCGCCGACTTCTGCAGGAGCTCGACTGCCTTCGTTCCGTCTACGGGAATTGCACCGCCACGGGTGTAGAGATCGCCGAGCTGATAGAGCGCACCGGCGTTGCCGCTGTCGGCAACCTCTTGAACGAGGGCAAGTCCCTTCTCGGCATCGGCGGGAATGCCTTGTCCCTTGGCCATCATAAGGCCAAGACTGAGCTTTCCTGAGGAAATACCCGCATCAGCCGCCTTCTGGAACAATTCGGCAGCTTTGGCACTGTCGGCGGCCACCACGGTACCGTCGCGATAAAGTTCGCCCAGGCGAACATAGGCAGAGGCATTGCCGGCGTCTGCCGACTTCTGCAGGAGCTCGACTGCCTTCGTTCCGTCTACGGGAATTGCACCGCCACGGGTATAGAGATCGCCGAGCTGATAGAGCGCACCTGCGTTGCCGCTGTCGGCAACCTCTTGAACGAGGGCCAGCCCCTTCTCGATGTCGGCGGGAATGCCTTGTCCCTTGGCCATCATAAGGCCAAGACTGAGCTTTCCTGAGGAAATACTCGCATCAGCCGCCTTCTGGAACAATTCGGCAGCTTTGGCACTGTCGGCGGCCACCACGGTACCGTCGCGATAAAGTTCGCCCAGGCGAACATAGGCAGAGGCATTGCCGGCGTCTGCCGACTTCTGCAGGAGCTCGACTGCCTTCGTTCCGTCTACGGGAATTGCACCGCCACGGGTGTAGAGATCGCCGAGCTGATAAAGCGCACCGGCGTTGCCGCTGTCGGCAACCTCTTGAACGAGGGCCAGTCCCTTCTCGATGTCGGCGGGAATGCCTTGTCCCTTGGCTAGCATAAGGCCAAGACTGAGCTTTCCTGAGGAAATACCCGCATCAGCCGCCTTCTGGAACAATTCGGCAGCTTTGGCACTGTCGGCGGCCACCACGGTACCGTCGCGATAAAGTTCGCCCAGGCGAACATAGGCCGCTGCGTTGCCGGCGTCCGCCGACTTCTGCAGGAGCTCGACTGCCTTAGCTCCATCCACGGGAACTGAACCGCCACGGGTATAGAGATCGCCGAGCTGATAAAGCGCACCTGCGTTGCCGCTGTCGGCAACCTCTTGAACGAGGGCCAGCCCCTTCTCGATGTCGGCGGGAATGCCTTGTCCCTTGGCTAGCATAAGGCCAAGACTGAGCTTTCCTGAGGAAATGCCCGCATCAGCCGCCTTCTGGAACAATTCGGCAGCTTTGGCACTGTCGGCGGCCACCACGGTACCGTCGCGATAAAGTTCGCCCAGGCGAACATAGGCCGCTGCGTTGCCGGCGTCCGCCGACTTCTGCAGGAGCTCGACTGCCTTCGTTCCGTCTACGGGAATTGCACCGCCACGGGTGTAGAGATCGCCGAGCTGATAGAGCGCACCGGCGTTGCCGCTGTCGGCAACCTCTTGAACGAGGGCAAGTCCCTTCTCGGCATCGGCGGGAATGCCTTGTCCCTTGGCCATCATAAGGCCAAGACTGAGCTTTCCTGAGGAAATACCCGCATCAGCCGCCTTCTGGAACAATTCGGCAGCTTTGGCACTGTCGGCGGCCACCACGGTACCGTCGCGATAAAGTTCGCCCAGGCGAACATAGGCAGAGGCATTGCCGGCGTCTGCCGACTTCTGCAGGAGCTCGACTGCCTTCGTTCCGTCTACGGGAATTGCACCGCCACGGGTATAGAGATCGCCGAGCTGATAGAGCGCGCTAGCGTTGCCGCTGTCTGCGGCTTGCTGAAGCTGTTCCATTGCAGCCTTTGCATCTGGCGACGCAGGGGACGACTTGATTGTGTCGGTCAGCGCCTTGATATCAATTTGGGATATCCCAGCGGTGCTCTGTTGCGCAAACCCGTTTGCAGCGAAAACTAGGGCTGATGACGCAAGGAGAATTCCAAGGGTGCGCATGACGCCTCCAATTTTGAATTACATATGCAATTCGGCCGAAACGGCCGCAAATTAAAATCTCCCAGTAAGGTAAAGCCCTGATCGTAGATTGGCAACCCGCGAAAGGTCGCGCCCGTCCCGAAGCTTGAAGCTGAACAGTTAGGAGAGCCAAAGCTATCAATGATATATGCCAAGGCAAAGAATTGAAATAGCTAGGAAATGTCACCTCTTCACCAGCGCACGCATCGACGATAGCTTTTGCGGCAGGCTGACTCCTTCAGGAATTCACCGCTTCTTGATGGCTACTTCACTGCAATACGTTCGAGCTTTCACGCAGGTGTTTGTGTCGAGCAAGCTCGAACGGCAACGCCTCTCGGTCACTGTCGCCAACTAGCGAGCTTCGCCAGTTCCACGCTCTGTACATATCGTGCGACCACGTTAATCGACTTCCAGCCACCGCTTCGCATGATCGGCAGGATATCTGCACCGTTCGCCACCATGTCCTGCGCGGCGCCAACACGCATCGAATGCCCGGAGAGGCGACTGACGATTTCGGCCGGAAGGCCTGCGGCGACCGCCCTCTGCTTCAAAATGCGGCCGATCGAATGTGGGTGAAGGGCGTCCAGCCCAGCCCATCCGGGATTCACGCGTCGAAACAGCCACCCCTCTGAAATGTTCGCCGCTTCAAGCCATGTTTTGAGCGCCTCGGCAGCAGCTGCCGATACGAAGCCGTCACGTCCGTCGCCGAATGGGTCGTTCTTGGCTCGCCGGATCAACGCCAGCATGCTCCCGTCATCAAGCGGGGTCAGGTCTTCGACCCGCAAGGCGGCGAGTTCCGATCGGCGACACATGGTGTCATAGCCGACCATGATGAGCGCTCGGTCGCGAAGACCGGCGAGGTCATCGCCAGAGGCAGCGACGAGCTGGTCTCTGAGCTCCTTGGTAAGGCCGAGTGCTTGGCGAGGGCGGCGCTTCTTGCTCCGGAGCGCTCGGCGCATAGCAATCAACACTTCCTCGTCGTCAGCGGGATTCTGTAGGTGGAACAAACGATGAACTTTGCGTATGCCAGCCAAGCGGCGGCGTAATGTGTTGGCTGCAAGCTCGGGCGCTTGGGCCGCGATGAAAGCGGCAAGCGTGCTAGGTGAAGCTGGCAATGAGCAAAGGTTGTTGGCAATGCACCAACTGTCGAAGATCGTGAAATCAGCGCGATAGCTTCGAAGTGTGTGTTCAGAGTATGCTCCTTCGAGGCGGTCTATGGCTTCGCGCCAAGTGAGCGCATTCGAGGTGGCGACTCGGTTAGTGGCAGATAAATGATCCATTTGGTTTCTATAGTGGTACCAAATGTACCAATGAGTCAAGTTCAATGATCACCGGGGCTCAAATCAGAGCGGCCCGCGCAGCGCTTAGGATGTCTTCTGCTGAGCTGGCTCGTGTGGCCGGCGTGGGACAGCAGACCATCAAGCGTTTTGAGCTCGTCGATGGCATCCCGCCAAGTCGATCCGCGACGCTCGCGGCGGTCCGAGCTGCGCTTGAAGATGCGGGGGTAGAGTTTGTTGGCTCCGCGGAAGACAGGCCAGGTATTCGCATGCGGGAGGCTGCCGATAGGTCATAACTGCGCCGATGCGACCCGTTGGCCTGTGTATGTACGGTGAGTAGGCGGCTGGAGGGTGCTGATCTCCCTCAGGTGCAATTGGCAAAGACTTTCAGCCGCCCAGTCCAAGCATGTACACCTAGGGCGCTTTGCGCGATACTGCCATTGGAAGCGCGATGACAGTCTTAGGCCGTAAACTCATAAATTCGCTTGGCGTTTGTTGGATCGCATGATTCAAGGCTTCCGAAAGGGGAAGCCTTGATGACGCGTCGCCGGTACGAACTCACCGACCATGAATGGTCGATCCTGTCGCCGTTATTGCCCAACAAGCCGCGTGGCGTTCCTCGCGTCGATGATCGTCGTGTGATGAACGGCATCCTTTGGCGCTTCCGGACAGGATCGCCTTGGGCGGAAGTCCCCGAGCGCTACGGCCCGCCGACCACTTGCTACAATCGCTTCGTTCGCTGGCGGAAGGCCGGCGTCTGGGATCGGCTTCTTGAAGCGGTTTCCTCCGCCTACGACGGCGACATCGTCATGATCGACTCGACCTGTGTCCGCGTTCACCAGCACGCCGCCACGGGAAAAAGGGGGATGGATACGATGGCGGCATGGGCGGAGCAGACAAAGGTTCCGGCGATCTGCAAGATCGCTGGAATGGCTGCGTAGGGCGTTCCCGCGGTGGACTTACGAGCAAAATCCACGCGCTCGTCGACGCTGAAGGTCGCCCCGTCACCCTCCGTCTGACGGGCGGACAGGTTGCCGACTGCACCGAAGCCGACGCCCTCACCGATGACCTCGGCGAAGGCGACATCCTACTGGCCGACAAGGGGTATGACAGCAATGCCATTCGGGCCAAAGCGGCTGAACGGAAGGCCTGGGCCAACATTCCGCCGAAGACCAATCGCAAGGGCACCTTCTCGTTCTCGCGTTGGGTCTACCGGCAGCGAAACCTCGTGGAGCGGTTCTTCAATCGGATCAAACAGTTCCGGGGCATCGCAACGCGTTACGACAAGCGGCCAGAAAACTACCTCGCTGCCGTAAAGCTTGTCGCAGCGAAGATCTGGTGCCAGAGCTTATGAGTCTACGCCCTAGCGAAAGGTGCGGCGGGAGGGCGCTGATCTCCCTCAGTGGCGATGGCACAGACTTCTACCGCCGCGCGGACAAAATGTCCCCTGGCTGCGTATTCTGCAACTGCTTTCAATAGCCGGAATGTTTGGGGCAAATTTTCCCTATCGATTTAGGTAGCGGCTGTGCCAAGCGATCTTCATCGCTCTATCCCGCCAAATCCCGGACAATCCCGCTTAATCCCGCTTAATCCCGGCAAACGACATGTGATCTCACACGTTCGCTAACTGCGTTTATCGAACGAGTGGGCCTGTGTGGCTGGCGAAAAAAGCGGCGATGATTCCTCCCTTGGCGCCCTCCTGCCTCACCTCCCGCCTTGACAGGCGCGAAAAAGCTCAGATAACATTCATGCCTAATAAGTGAGCCGCAGGATAATATCCCTTGGCTCGCTAACATGGCTCTTCCAGAGCGACGGGCAGCATGGCCCCATGACCTTCCGGTGATCGCGCGATCGATCCGGACTGCGTCGTGGGGCTTTTTGCATTTCGCCCGCAGTGTTGAGGTTTGCGATGGCCGACACCGTCAAGGTCGGGATTCTGTTTTCCTGTACCGGTCCCTACGCCGCCATAGGGCGCGACTGTCGTGACGGGGCGGCTCTTGCCTTTGATGAAGTCGCCCAAAAGTCCGGCGACGCGATATCCTTCGAGCCTGTCTATGCCGATCCGGAGGGAGAACCGCGCGCCTATCTGGAACAGGCGCGTGCCATGCTGCGCGATGCGGGCTGCCGGCATATCATCGGCACCATCACTTCGCTCGCCCGCAAGGAAGTCATCCCGCTTATCGAAAAGCATGACGGTCTGCTCTGGTACATCTGCCCTTACGAGGGCTTCGAGGCCAACGAGAACGTCATCTACACCGGCACCTGTCCCAACCAGCACTTGATGCCGCTGTTCGAGCATCTGCTGCCGCGCCAGGGGCGGCGGGTCTATCTTCTCGGCGCCAACTACGTTTGGGGCTGGGAAATGAACCGCATCGCCCGCGACCTTCTGCGCGAGGCTGGCGGCGAGGTGGTGGGCGAGCGCTATCTGCCCATCGAGGAAACCGACGTCGACCGGCTGATCGCCGACATCCGGAGCCGTCGACCCGACTTCATCCTCAACAATCTGATCGGCCCTTCAAGCCACGCCTTCCTGCGTGCCTACAAGGCGCTCGGCGATGCCGATCCCGCTTTTCGGCCGGAGGTGCGGCCGGTGGTCAGCTGCGATCTCACCGAGGCGGAGATCGGTGAGATCGGCCTTGGTCTCTCCACCGGTCACCTGTCGGTGGCAAGCTACTTCGGCACGCTGGCAACGCCAGAGAACGAGCGCTTCCGCGCCCGCGCCGCCGCCGCGTTCGGACCAGCCCGCCGGCTCTCTTCCTTCGTCGAGGGCGCCTATGTTGCCGTCCACATGCTGATGGACGCGGTCCGCTCTGCCGGCTCCGACGAGCCGGCGGCGGTGCGCTCGGCGATCCATGCCAGCCTGTTCGAAACACCGCACGGCTCGATGCGCATCGATCCGCGCACCAATCATGCCGCGTTGCCGTTCCACCTTGGCCGTATCCGCGACGACGGCGACTTCGACATCATCGCCAGCCGCCCCGCCATCGCTGCCGATCCCTACATGACGGCCTCACGCGATGGCGGCCGTTCCAGCCTGAGGGTGGTGTCATGACGGCGATCCCCGACCTCGTCGGCCGCCGGGCCGTCATCAACTCTGTTGGGCATTGAGGTCTCTCAGTCTTGCATTGAGGATGACGATGATCTTGCGCATGAGGGCTCCGATGGCGACGATTGGCTTCTTTCCGTTTTGAACAAGGCGTTGATAGACCTCACGTAATGGTCCCTTTGCGTGGCTTGCGGCCAGGGCTGCCATGAAGAGGAGACGACGCACCTCAGAGCGTCCACCGCGCATCGTCCTGTGTCCCTTGAACAGACCGCTGTCATTGGCGTGTGGGGCCACGCCGGCCAGCGAGGCCGCCTGCCTTCGCTGCAGGCTGCCCAGCTCTGGCATGTGGGCGAGAAGAGCGATCGCGGTCAGCGACCCGACACCGGGCAAGCTCTGCATTTCCCGGAAGGCAGCCTTGAGCTGCGGGGTTCTGTCGATCAGCGCCTTCGTCTCCGCCTCAATGGCTTTGATCTGGCGGACGATGGCCCGCAGGATGGCGTCACAGGACGCCTTGATCACCTTGCTGGCCGGCGCTCTTGCCCGGTTCTGCTCGGCCACCTTGAGGGCAACCAGGTCCTCGCGCCGGGCAACCAGATCGGTCAAGATCTTCTGGTCGGCCTCTTTCGGCAGGAAGAGGGAAAGCCGATCCCAGCGATCCTGCCCGTAGCGGGCCAGCGCTTCGGCATCGAGAGCGTCCGTCTTGGCCAGGGTGCCGAAGGAGCGGATAAAAGCCTTTACCTTCAAGGCATCCACCCGGTGGCAGGCAATGCCTGCGGCCATCAGTTCGGCCACAAGGACATGCTCATGGCCACCGGTCGGCTCGCAGACCGCAAGGTCTATCCGCTCAAGACTCTTCAGAAAGCGGCGGATGGCGGCGGCGGTATTGTCGATGACGCAAGGCTTCGGACAGGCAGACGAGGAAAGGGCTTGGAAGACCGTCAGCGTGTCCTGGGAGACATCGAAGCCCAGAACGATCTCGGGAGCCTTCTGCAAAAAGGTCATGATGTGCTATCCTTCCCAAGTTAGGCCACCATGAGCTTCGGATTGTTCTCGGGCGTGGGTCTGATCGGCAAGGGTCAGCCCCCAGAGACCCCATCAACTCTCCAAGCGAATGATGGAAGATGGCAGGGAGCCTTGATGACAACGGGTGAAAACCCGATCCTCCGCACGGTCGCCTGCCACCGGCCTCTCCGGGGTCGTCAAACCAACCGGCCGGAGAGGCCGCCTTCATCTTAAGACAACGCAGACGAACAATCCTCCACCGTCCCGACGAGAACACGCAGCGTCTCGTCCGTCAGCTCGGGCTGCTTGGTCTCGACGCTCATGTGCAGTGGGCTTCGCTAGACCTTGAGGAGACGCCGGCCGAGTTCGTGCTGGTCGATGCCGATCAGGGCTGGTCGGGGCTGCTACCTTGGTCGGGCGAGCCGGCACCAGTCCCGCTGGTGGCGCTGCTGCAGTCAGAAGCGCCAGGGCGCGTGGCCTGGGCGATCTCGGAAGGCGCGCTCGCTATCCTGCCCAAACCGGTGGTGCCGGCGGCGGTTTACCCGGCACTGGTGCTTGCCGTCACCGCCCATACTCGCGCTACCGAGGTGGCTGTCCGCATCGAACGCCTCGAAGAGCGGCTTCGCATGCGGCCTCTGGTGCATGCCGCCGTTCGGGCCATCGAGATGGCCGTGCGCTGTGACGAGGAGGCTGCCTACGCCGTCCTGCGCCGGGCGGCCATGAAGCGCCGCATCACCATCGAACAGACCGCAGCCGAGATGCTGGCCGGCGTCATTCCCCTGTCGGAGGCCGGCTGATGCGCATCGCCCGCGAATTCCTGCGCCGTCCCACAGCCGTCTTCGGCGTTGTTGTGGTGCTGCTGGTCGTGATCGGCGCTTTGGTGGCGCCTCTGATCGCGCCTTATGCGCCTGATGACCAGTTGTTCGACGGCCTCACGCTCGAAGGCGCGCCGATCGGCCCCAATGCCGCCTTCCTGCTGGGCACCGACACGCTGGGCCGCGATCTTCTGACCCGACTCCTGTTCGGCGCCCGCACGTCGCTGATCATCGGCGTTGTCGCCAACGGCACCGCCGTCGTCATTGGCCTTGGCGTCGGCATGCTGGCCGGCTACCTACGCGGCCCCATGGGCAATGCGCTGATGCGCTTCACCGATCTGATGATGGCTTTCCCGGCGTTGTTGCTCGCCATCGTGCTGGCGGCGCTGTTCCACCCCAGCCTTTGGATCGTCGCCATGGTGATTGCAATGGTCAACTGGGTGCAGGTGGCGCGCATCGTCTACACGGAGACCCGTGGCCTCGTGGAGCGTGACTTCATCCTGGCCGAACGCTCGCTGGGGGCGGGGCACGGTCGCATCATCTTCCGCCATATCCTGCCGCACTTGATGCCGACGGCCATCGTCTGGGGCACGCTCGGCATCGCCACCACGGTGTTGCTCGAGGCGACACTCTCCTTCCTCGGCGTCGGCGTGCAGCCACCGGAGCCCTCCTGGGGCAACATCATCTTCGAAAGCCAGAGCTTCTTCACTTCGGCACCCTGGCTGGTGGTGTTTCCCGGCATCGCCATCCTGCTGACGGCTCTCTCCTTCAACCTGGTCGGCGACGCGTTGCGTGACATCCTCGACCCCACCCAGCGCGGAAGGATGTGAGATGATCGAGCTGATCCTGCGCCGGCTCGGCGGCGCGTTGATGATCCTGTTTGGCGTCGCGGCCATCACCTTCGTGCTGCTCTACGCGCTGCCGGCCGACCCGGCGGTACAGCTCGCCGGCCGCTCCGCCACCGCCCAGACCGTCGCCAACATCCGTCATCAGCTCGGCCTCGACCAGCCGCTGCTTCTGCAATTCGTCCGTTATCTCGGCAACCTCGTCCAGGGCGACTTCGGCCGTTCCTACACCCAGAAAACCGAGGTGATGGCGCTGATCCTCGCCCGCCTGCCGGCGACGCTGATCCTAATGGTGGCCGGCATCGTGATCGAGGTGGCGATCGGCTTGACGCTCGGTACCATCGCCGCGCTCAGTCGGGGTGGTTTCGTCGACCGGCTGGTAATGACGGTCTCCTTTATCGGGGTGTCGGCACCGCAGTTCGTCGTGGCGCTGCTGCTGCTCTACGTTTTCGCGGCGACGCTGCAATGGTTCCCGATGTCCGGTTTCGGAACGATTCGCCATGTCGTGCTGCCGGCGCTGACGCTCGGTGTCTTGGGGGCTGGCTGGTACGCACGTATGGTGCGCTCGGCCATGATCGACGTACTCAATCAGGACTACGTCCGCACGGCCCGCGCCAAGGGTGTCTCGGAGCGCTCTGTCGTGCTGCGCCACGCCGTGCCCAACGCTCTCCTGCCGATCGTCGCCATGATTGGCATCGACATCGGTCAGTTCATGGGTGGCGTGGTGGTGGTGGAGGCCGTCTACGGTTGGCCGGGCATCGGTCAACTCGCCTGGCAGGCCATCCAGCAGGTCGACATCCCCATCATCATGGGCGTCACGCTGATCTCCTCGCTCGCCATCGTGATCGGCAATTTGGTCGCCGATCTCGTGGCACCGCTGATCGATCCCAGAATTCGGGCCCGTTAGGGCCTGGGAAAAAGTATTCGGGCCCGTTGATAGCCCCGATGACGCCAGGCCACGGCCCGGCCAACGATAACAAGAACCGCTCCAACAAAAAGGGGAACCGCATGACCCATTGGCTGCAAAGAACCGCGCTGGCCAGCCTGATTACGCTGATGCCGCTCGCCGCGCTGGCCGAGGAGACGCCCGTCAAGGGCGCCACCATCACCGTCACCTACAAAGACGATATCGCCACCCTCGACCCGGCCATCGGCTACGACTGGCAGAATTGGTCGATGATCAAGAGCCTGTTTTCCCGCCTGATGGAGTACACCCCCGGCACCGCCGATCTGGTGCCGTCGCTGGCCGAGAGCTTCACCGTTTCGCCCGATGGTCTCACCTATACGTTCAAGCTGCGGCAAGGCGTGAAGTTCTCCAACGGCCGGGAGGTGGTGGCCTCCGACGTCAAGTACTCGATCTCGCGCGCCGTCAATCCGAAGACGCAAGGGCCAGGCGCAGGCTTCTTTGGCGCCATCGCCGGCTTCGACGATGTCTCCGGTGGCAAAGCAGAAGAACTCTCCGGCATTGAGACGCCGGACGAGCACACGGTGGTCTTCAAGCTCAGCCGCCCCGACGCTACCTTCCTGCACGTGCTTGCCATCAACTTCTCCTCGATCGTGCCGAAGGAGGTCGTTGAAGCGGAAGGCCAGGATTTCGGCAAGAAGCCGGTCGGCTCCGGTGCCTTCGTCCTGAAAGACTGGGTGATCGGCCAGAAGCTGGTGTTCGAGAAGAACCCGAATTTCTACGTCAAGGATACGCCGAAGATCGACGGCTTCACTGTTGAGGTCGGCCAGGAGCCGCTGGTGGCGCTGCTGCGCTTGCAGCAAGGCGAAGTGGATATCGCCGGTGATGGCATTCCGCCGGCCAAGTTCCTTGAGATCAAGAATGGTCCGGACGCCGCCGACATCATCGTCGATGGCGAGCAACTGCAGACCGGCTATGTCGCGCTCAACACCCGCGTCAAGCCGCTCGACAACGTCAAGGTGCGCCAGGCCCTCAACATGGGCGTCAACAAGGAGCGCATCACCCGCATCGTCAACGGCCGCGCCACGCCGGCCAACCAGCCGCTGCCGCCGCTGATGCCGGGCTATGACAAAAACTTCAAGGGCTATGCCTACGATATTGAGAAGGCCAAGGCGCTGCTTGCCGAAGCCGGCTTCCCCAACGGCTTCGAGACGGCGCTCTACGCCTCGTCGACCGATCCCAACCCGCGTATCGCCCAGGCGCTGCAGCAGGACTTTGCCGCCATCGGCGTCAAGGCGGAGATCAAGGCGCTGGCCAACGCCAACGTCATCGCTGCCGGTGGTACCGAGGGCGAGGCGCCAATGATCTGGTCTGGTGGCATGGCCTGGATCGCCGATTTCCCCGATCCCTCCAACTTCTACGGCCCCATTCTCGGCTGCGCCGGGGCGGTGCAGGGCGGCTGGAACTGGTCCTGGTACTGCAACAAGGACCTCGATGCTCGCGCCATCGCGGCGGATTCAATGTCCGATCCCGCCAAGAAGGACGAGCGCGCCAAGCTCTGGGGCTCGGTGTTCACCGACCTGATGGCCGACGCGCCGTGGATCCCGGTGTTCAACGAGCGCCGCGTGGTCGCCAAGTCGAAGCGCATGGGCGGGCCGGGCAACTTCTACATCGACCCGACGCGCGTCATCAACTACGACGCCATCTATGTGAAGCAATAACAAGGACTTGACCGTAAGTCCGCGCCAAGGCGGGGGAGGAGAGATTCTCCCCCGCCGATCGGCCCCAGGGAGATGAACCGCCATGTGCCTTGCCTGCGACTACACCATCCATCGCCGCGACCACCATTATGGCTGGAGCCGGGACTTCACGCCGGCCGTCTTGGCAAAATCCGGCTCGACCATCCACTTCGAATGCCTCGATAGCTCCGGCGGCCAGCTTGGTATCGGTTCGACGGCGGCCGATGTGGTCAACCTCGATTTCGCCAAGGTCAACCCGGTGACCGGTCCGGTCTATGTGGAAGGCGCCGAACCCGGCGATGTGCTGAAAGTCGAGATCCGCGAATTCATTCCGTCGGGTATCGGCTGGACGGCGGTGATTCCCGGCTTCGGCCTGCTCGCCGATCAGTTCACCGATCCGGCGCTGCATATCTGGACATACGATCCCGGCACGCTTGCGCCTTCGCTGTTCGGTCCGGGCGGTAGCGTGCCGCTGAAGCCATTTGCCGGCACCATCGGCGTCGCGCCGGCCGAGCCGGGCGTCCACTCGGTCGTCCCGCCGCGTCGGGTCGGTGGCAACCTCGACATCCGCGACCTCTCGGCCGGTGTGACGCTCTACCTGCCGGTCGAGGTGGAAGGTGCCTTGTTCTCGGTCGGTGATACTCACGCCGCCCAGGGCGACGGCGAAGTCTGCGGCACCGCCATCGAAAGCGCCATGAACGTAACGCTGACGCTGGACGTGCTGAAGGGGCGCAAGCTCGAAAGCCCGCGCTTCACCACCCCCGGTCCGGTCACGCGCCATCTCGACGCCGCCGGCTATGAGGTGACCACCGGTGTCGGCCCCGATCTCATGACAGCGGCGCGCGAGTCGCTCAGCCGGATGATCGACCTCCTCGCTGCCGAACACGGCTACACACCGGCCGATGCCTATATGCTCTGCTCGGTCGCAGGCGATCTCCGAATCTCCGAGATCGTCGACATGCCCAACGTCGTGGTGAGCTTCTATTTCCCGAGGATCGTGCTGTCGTGACCGATGCGAGCGGAGATTTCAGGGAGGCGGATGCACCGGTTCTCAGCGTCGACGGGCTCACCGTCGATGCATTGACCGAACGCGGTGCGAAGCGAGTGCTCGACGCCATCAGCTTCGACCTCGGTCTCGGGGAGACGCTCTGCCTTGCCGGAGAAAGCGGATCAGGCAAATCGGTGACGTCACTGTCGATCATGCGCCTTCTGCCGCGCGCCTCGCTGCGCATCGTCTCCGGTTCGATCCGGCTTGGCGATCGCGACCTCACCGGTCTCGGCGAGCGAGCGATGCGGGAAGTGCGCGGCCGCGACATTGCCATGATCTTCCAGGAGCCGATGACGTCGCTCAACCCGGTGATGACTATCGGCAAGCAACTGTTGGAGCCCATTCTGATCCATCAGGGCGGCGATGAAGCCTCGGCGCGGGCGCAAGCGCTCCGCATGCTGCAGGCGGTGCAGATCACCGAGCCCGCCCGCCGTCTCAGCCAATATCCGCATGAATTGTCCGGCGGCATGCGTCAGCGCGTCATGATCGCCATGGCTCTCTCTTGCCAGCCGAAAGTGCTGATCGCCGACGAGCCGACCACCGCCCTCGATGTCACTGTGCAGGCCCAGATCCTGAAGCTGATGCGTGAGTTGAAGGGTGAATTCGGCACGTCGATCATCCTGATCACCCATGACATGGGTGTCGTCGCCGAGATGGCCGACCGCGTGGCGATCATGAAGGACGGCCGTCTCGTCGAGATAGGGCCGACGGTCGATGTGTTCGAGCGGCCAACGCAGACGTACACGCGAGAGCTGATCGCCGCCGTGCCGCGCATCGGCGCCCGCGCCGGTACTGACGGGCCGCCCGCCGTCACGGCAGCGGCGAAAGCCGCGCCACCAGCCGAAAAATCGCTGGAGCCGGTCCTCGCGGTTCAGAATCTCAAAGTCACTTATGGTGCCCGCGCTGGTCTGTTCGGCCGCAAGGTCGGGCAGACGGCGGTTAACGGCGTGTCGTTCGAGCTGAGAGCCGGCCGTACCCTCGGCCTCGTCGGGGAGAGCGGTTCGGGCAAATCGACCACCGGCAAGGCAGTGCTCGGCCTTATTCCCTATGAGGGCTATGTCGCCATCGGTGGCGAGGAACTGATGGATTTTTCCGTCAAGGCCATGCGGCCGGTGAGGCGCCTTGCCCAGATGATCTTCCAGGATCCCTATGCCTCCCTCGACAGCCGCATGACGGTGGGCGCCGCCATTGCCGAACCGATGGCGATCCACGGCATCGGCGACCGGTCGGATCGCACCGACCGCGTGGCGGAGCTGCTACGCCGCGTCGGCATGACGCCGGATGTGGCGAGCCGCTACCCGCATGAGTTCTCCGGCGGCCAGCGACAGCGCATCTGCATCGCCCGCGCCCTGTCGCTGAAGCCTAAACTGATCGTCGCCGACGAAAGCGTCGCCGCGCTCGACGTATCTGTCCGGGCCAAAGTGCTCGATCTGATGCTGGAGTTGCAGGAGACCGAAGGGCTCGCCTATCTGTTCATCTCGCACGACATGGCGGTCATCGAGCGTATGTCGCATGACGTGGCGGTGATGAACGCGGGCAGGATCGTCGAGCACGGATCGCGGCGTGCCGTCTTCGAAAATCCCGAGCAGGACTATACCCGGCGCCTGATCGCCGCCGTGCCGATCCCCGATCCGTCTCAGCGACGCCTTGCCATGGCGTGTTGATAGAGATCGCCGGCAAGGTTAGCCCAAGCTCCTCACAAAGGGACTTCGGCCTTGCGACCCCGGTTGTTTAGCGTCTCAGGAAGGGAATGCCGAGCCGTGCCGGCTGGCCGGAGCGCGTGCGCAACACTGCGAGTAGCAGGATCGAGGCAGCGTAGGGAAGCATCAGGAAGAACTGATAGGGGATGGCGACGCCCACCCCCTGCGCGTGGATGGCGAGGCTGTCGAGCACGGCGAAGACGATGACAGCGATCATTGTTCGGAGCGGTCGCCAATTGCCGGCGATCACCGCGACGATGGCGAGCCAGCCGCGCCCGCCCGAGATGTCGGGTCGGAATTCGGTGGCGAAGGCCAGCATCATGAAGCCGCCGCCAAGCGCCGTCAGCGCCGATCCGACCAGCAACGCGCCATATTGTCGCTTTGCCACCGAGATGCCTTTGGCTTCCAGAAACTCCGGGTTCTCGCCGGCGGCGCGACACTCAAGTCCCGGCCGAGTCCGGGACAGGAAGATCGACACCAGCGGCACCAGGAGGAAGGCGGCATAGGTCAGAAGATGCTGGTTGAACAGGATTGGGCCGATGCCGGGGATTTCGGAGAGGAAGGGTATGGGCCAGCGGTCGATCGTGCCGTAGCCGGCCGGCTTGCCACCGGCGGTGTAGCTGCGGAACAGGAACAGCGTCAGCCCGCTTGCCAGCAAGTTGAAGCCGAGGCCTGTGACGAAATGGTCGACTTTCAGGCTCACGGTGAGGAGCCCTATGACCAGTCCTGCCGCTACGCCGGCCAGCATCGCGGCCCCCGCTGCCGCAACCGGTGAGCCCGTCTCGCACATGGCGACATAAGCGGCCAGGCAACCGCAGAGCATGGTGCCTTCGACGCCCATGTTCCAGATGCCGGCCCGTTCGGTGAGGAGTTCGCCGAGCGCCGCCAGCAGGATGATGGTGGCCGCGCCGACAGACGCGCTCAGGATCGACAAGAGGATGGCCGGGGTGAGAAGCTCAGCCATGGCGACCTTCCTTGCGACCGAAGCGAAGCCGGTATCTCGTGAGTACGGTTGCTCCCAGCACGAACAGCAACAGAATGCCCTGCATGGCCGGCACAAGTGCCGACGGGACGTCGGTCAGCACGCTCATGTAAAGCGCCCCGTTGGCCATGGCGCCAAAGGCGAGGGCAGCAACGAGTGTTCCCCAAGGGTTGAGCGCACCGATCATGCCGACGATGATGCCGGTATAGCCGAGGCCGTTCAGTACTTCGGCTCGCAGGCGAAAGTTGATCCCGAACACCTCCGAAACACCGGCCATGGCCGACAGAGCGCCTGAGATTGCCATGGCCATGATGATGGTCGTTGCGACCCGAACGCCCTTGTAACGCATGGCGATCGGATTGAAGCCGAGCCCGCGCAATTCGAAGCCGAGTGGCGTGCGCGCGATAACGAACGCCACCGCTGCCGTTGCCAGCAGCGCCAGCGGAGCGCCGAGGTGCAGGCCATAGAGTTCCGGCAGGTGAAAGTTGTCGGCGATCAGTGGCGTCTGGTGGTAGGCGGTCGAACCGGCTTCGATCCATGGCCCGCCCGCCAGGAGATAGGACAGGAGATAGACGACGATGTAGTTCAGCATCATCGTCGAGATGATTTCGTTGACCTCGAAACGCGTCTTGAGCACGGCGCAAGCGGCGGCGACGGCCGCGCCGCCGACGATGGCCGCGATCACGACGGCCGGCACGGCGACAATCGCCGGTGCACCTTGAAGTTGCATTGACATCCAGTAGCCGGCCATGGCGCCGGCAAAGACCTGCCCCTCCTGGCCGATATTCCAGATGCCGGCCCGGAAGGCGACGACGGTGGCCAGGCCGGTGAACACCAACGGAATGGCCGCCACCAGGCTTTGGCCGACTGCCTCGGCATCGCCGAACGCCCCCTGCCAGAGCGCGCCCAGGCCTTCGGCAACGTCGGCACCGGCGATCATGATCAGCAATACCGACGCGATAAGGCCGGCCACGATGGCCAGGACATAGGCTACGCTCTGCGCGACCCAGCCGGCGCTCTCGCGGCGTTCGAAGGCGATCATGCCGCCTCCCGCTTTTGGCCGGCCATCATCAGGCCGATCTCTTCGATGCTGGTAGCATGGGCATCGACGATGCCCATCAGACGGCCCTGGAACATCACACCGATACGGTCACAGAGGTTGAGAAGATCTTCGAGCTCGGACGAGGCGAGGATCACGGCGCAGCGGGCGGCCCGCTTTTCGACGAGACGAGCGTGGATATATTCGATCACGCCGACGTCGAGCCCACGAGTCGGCTGGTTGGCCAGAAGCACTCGGCTCGCTGCCGCCAGTTCGCGGGCGAGCACGACGCGTTGGGCATTGCCGCCAGACAGCGCTCGGGCGCGCGTTTCGGCGGAAGGCGCGGCGATCTGATAATCGGCAATCGCTGCCGTGGCGGCGGCCCGGATGGCGCCACGATTGAGGAAGTGTCCGCTGGCAAAAACATCCCGATGGCTGCCGAGCGCGATGTTTTCAGCGATCGAGAAGTCGCCCACCAGTCCCTCGCTCAGGCGATCCTCTGGAATATGGCCGACGCCGAGTTTCTGGATGCCGTGAACATCGAGATCGGCCAAAAGCTCGCCGTCGATCAGAATGCGACCGGACGAAAGTGGCAGGACACCGGCGATAGCCTCCATCAACGGCTTCTGGCCATTGCCGGCAACCCCGGCAAGACCGAAGATTTCGCCCTCGGCGACGGAAAAGCTGACCTCGTCGAGGATCGGCGTGCCGCCAGAACGGCGGATGGTGACGCGTTCGACATCAAGACAGGGGCGCCCCGGACGGGAGCTGTCGCGGCGTTTGCGCTCCACTTCCCTGCCGATCATCAGCCGCGTCAGTTCCTGCGGCGTGGTGCCCGACGTGGCTCGCTCGCCGACGACCCGACCCTGCCGAAGCACAATGACGCGGTCGGACTGCATCACTTCGTTGAGCGAATGCGAGATGAGGATGACGGCGACCCCAGCTGCCTTCAGCTCGTCGATGATGCGGAACAGCTTGCGCGATTCCCTGAGGTCGAGCGTCGCGGTTGGCTCGTCAAGAATGAGCACGACGGCTTCGTGGTAGAGCGCCTTCAGCAGCTCGACCCACTGGCACTCGCCCACCGTGAGATCGCCGACCCGTGCATTCGGCTGAACGGAAATATCATAGCGCCGGCAAAGAGCTTGTAGCTTCTTCTCAGCTGTTCGGTAGTTCACGAAAAGGCCGCGCTCGTGGCCAAGGACGATGTTTTCCAGAACCGTGAAATCGTCGACCAGCACGAAATGCTGGTGCACCAGCGCGATGCCGGCGCCGATGGCATCGGCGGCCGTTGAAAAGCGAACCGGCTTGCCGTTGAGCACGATTTCGCCGCCGTCGGGCGCATGGAGGCCGGCGAGACAGGCCGACAGCGTCGACTTTCCGGCCCCGTTTTCACCGAACAGACAGACGAGTTCGCCGGCTGCGACGTCGAAGCTGACCGCGTCGTTGGCGCGGACCGGGCCGAAAGCCTTGGTAAGGCCGCGAACCGAGAGCACGGGCTGGCGTTGCATCGTCATGTCCTGATGGATGGGTGCCCGGCGCTGGCTCGCCGGGCACTTCCCGCGTCAGTCCGAAGTGGGAACCGCGAGGTCGACGGGGATAACCAGCTCCTTGGAGTTGATCTTGGCCTCGAGCCCCTTCACTTCAGTTTTCACTTCGGCCGGGATCTTGTCATCATAGGCGTGGTAGCCGGAAAGGCTGCTGCCGCCTTCGGCCTGCGAGAACCAGCGCTCCTTGACGTTGCCCTCATAGGGCTTGCCGTTGGCGGCATGATCGTACCAGGCGTCGATCACCCATTTGAGGTCGGGTTCCCAGGAGATCAGCGAGGAGGCGACCACCGAGGCCGGCGCCCGTTCGCCCTGGTCGACATAGTTGCCGAAGCACTTGATGTTGGCCTTCTCGCAGGTCTCGAAACTGCCAGCGAGCTGGAAGATCAGGTCGGCACCGGCCGAGATCTGCGCGTTGGTGAACTGCTCAGCCTTGGCCGGATCGTACCAGCTCTCGATGAAGGCCACCTTCCGCTTGACGTCGGGATTGACCGACTTGGCGCCGGCGAAGAAGGAGTTGATCTGATCGTTGACGTCCTCGGAGGGAAACTGCCCGACCACGCCGACGGTATCCGACTTGGTCAGCCGGCCGGCCAGCACACCGAGCAGGTACGACGGTTCGTGCACCCGCTTGTAGTCATAATAGACGTTGCCACCGAGTCCCTCGTTGCCCGAGCCGACCACCACGAACAGCACGTCCGGATATTTGTCCTTCAGCGCCTTCACCTGATCGGAATAGGAGCTATGCGCCCAGATCACCTGGTACTTGCCCGACTTGGCGAGCAGTTCCATGGCGTCCTTGGCCTTCTCGCCCTCGACGCCGTCAACGTGTTTGGTCGTAATCTTGAGGCCGTGCGGGGCCTCCTTGGTAACAGTATCGATGTCGCGCAGCAGCGTGGCGTCCCAGTCGGCTTCGGGGCCGGTGGCGAGGATCATGCCGATGCCGAGCTTGGTCGGCGCTCCGGCCTGCGCGGCTCCGCTGATAAGACTCAGTGAGGCGAGGGCAGCCGCCCCCAGGAAGGCGAGTTTCATGGTTCCGTTCCCCTTTTTTGCCGTCCCGGACTTGGTACCGGCACCCACGGCGGTTCCGCTCAGATGTTTTCAAGTATCGGGTCGAACACCTTGAGGCCGACGCAATCAATGGCGCCGATATCGGTAATCGCATATTCGGGAATGGCGGTGATCGACAGCACGAACATGTTCATGAACGGCCATTCGAGCGTGCAGCCGGCAGCGCGGGCCGCCGCGTCAAGCGCGTCTTCCTTCACCGCCATCTCCTCGGGATCGATGTCCGAGACGATGCCGCCGATCGGCAGCTCCAGGCCCACCGTCACCTTGCCATCCTCGACAAAGGCCTGACCGCCGCCCTTCTCGATGATCCAGTTGATGGCCACCGCCATGTCGGCGGCGTTGGTGCCGATGCAGACGATGTTGTTGTCATCGGGCGCCGTCGAGGTCGCCATGGCGCCGCGCTTGAGGCCGAACCCCGATACGAAGGCAACCGGCCTGTTGGTGGTCTTGCCGTAGCGCTCGACCACCGTGACGTAGAGAACATCTTGGGCGACATCCGGCGCGACGATCCCGCCGCTGACCTTCAGCACCGCGTCGCGCCGGTTGCGCACGAAGGGCACGTCGAGCGACATGTTCATGGCCAGCACCTTGACGGCACCGGCGTCGGACCGAACCTCGAGATCGGCGGCCGACACCGGCTTGGCCTTGATGGTATCGGTCAGGAAAGCCGGGCGAAGCGGTGGGACGAGCGTCTTCACCATCTTGCCGCCGCGCGCCACCAGCTCGCCCTTGGCGATCACCTCTTTGACATGGAAGCTTTCGGGGCTGTCGACGATGAGAATGTCGGCTTGGCGCCCCGGCGCGATCAGGCCGACCTTATGGTCGATGCGATAGGCGACGGCCGAATTGATGGTTGCCATCTGGATCGCTTCGATCGGCGGCACGCCTTCGGCGATCGCCATGCGAACCATATTGTCGACGTGGCCGCGCTTCAGAACGTCGGTGGCCACCACATCGTCGGTGCAGAAGCTGACGCGATGGGACGCTTTGGGCGCCAGCTTGGTCGCGACCTGAATGTTCTCCTTGAGGAAATGGCTGATCGAGCTCTCGCGAATGACCACGAACATGCCGTTGCGCAGCTTCTCCAGCGTTTCCTCGACGGTGTAGCTTTCGTGATCGAGCCGAATGCCGGCGCTGGCATAAGCAGCCAGCTTGTGGCCGCGGCACATCGGCGCGCAGCCGAAGACCGGCAGCTTGTTCTTCTGCGCGATTTCCAGGGCTTCGAGGACGTCGGCGTCCTCTTCCTGGATGAATTCGCGCACCGTTTCCCAAACACCAACGCACTCCGGCCACTCTTGAGCGACGCGGTGGTCGGCCGGGCTGAAATAATGGCCGACGGTGGAGCGTGGCATGGTGTAGGGCGTCTTGCAGGGGGCACCCCAGTGAATGGTCAGCGGGCTGGCGTTGGCCTCATCGAGAAAATGCCGCGATCCTTCAAGGCCGGCAACCACCAGAATCTGGTCGAGGCCCGAGACGATCGAGGTTGTGCCCAAGGGAACCACCAGCTTGGCAAAGCTGGTGACCGATAGCTTGGAACACTCGACGTGGAGATGGCCGTCGATAAGACCGGGGGCAAGATAGCGTCCGCTGGCATCGTGGATGACTGTATTGGGCCCAATACAATGGCTGACATCACCGATTGCGACGATATGCCCGTCCTTAATGGCGACGTCGGCCGGATAGATCTCGGCCGAGGCAACGTTGATAAGCTTGCCGTTGGCAATCACCAAGTCCGACTTAACGCTGCCATGCCCGGCACGGATCAGTTGCTTGAGGCTCACGCTGCCCTCCCGATTTTCTTGCAGAATGCCGCAAGAGAGGCACGCGGCTCAAGGCAGCAAACTTGTCTTCAAAGTGAATACTTGTCCCAAATGAACCATGCTGATTGAGTGGGCAGGCGTAGGGGACGGAAATTGCCTAATTTTTGGCTGATTTTGGCTTTTCTGGATTGCTTCAGCATGGCCTAGCCTAACAAAGGTATCTGGAATGAAATTATTCCCTGATGAACTCAGGTTTGTTTTCGGCCAGAGCCGCTATATGGATCGGGAGCGATTTGGCCCGCTACACGGCAGCCAGATCGAGATGGTCCACCTTCGCACGGGACAAGTCGAGGTCATTGCCGATGGCGTATCCCACGACATCGTTGCGCCGGCCATCTTTTTCGTCGCCGTTGGGCGACAGCTCGAATACCGCTATGGGGGCGATGATATCTGCGACGTGTTCTGGTGTCAGTGCCTAGGACCGTCGATTGGTGAGGCGCTGGTCCAGCGCCTGAGCGTCCACAATGGCGTGATAGCGGTGTCAGAGGCGGCTTCGACGCTGTTTCGGCTCGGTGCCGAGCTGCCACTCCGCGTCAGCGACGGCATGCTTGATTTTGTCGCAAGTCTCGCTGAGACATTGGCGCAGGAGATTGTTGGTCGCCGCGCGGCCGGTGATCGTGCGCCGAAAGGCGAGAGTCGTGTCACCGTGATCGGCCGCTATCTCGAAGACAATCTCGAGCAGGCTCTCGGCATGCGCGAACTCAGCGAAGCCTTTGCCTTGACGCCACAGCACATCAACCGGCTGTTTCGCGCCGCCTATGGCGTCAATGCGCTCGACTATTTGTGGAATCTCCGGGTGCGGCGCGGCGCCTTCATGCTGAGGCACACCGGCATGCCGATCAGCCAGGTCGCCTATCGCAACGGCTTCAAGACGCCGAACCATTTCTCCAGGTTGATCCTGCGACAATACGGCCTGTCCCCCCGCAAGCTGCGCATGCGCGACTGGCTCGGAGAGGGCTGAGGTTGTTTTGAAGTTTGGCTCTGCGGCGACACGGCTTTGATGGTGCGTCTGAAATGTGCCCTCGCATGCGAGCCGGATCCGCTTTCGCGCCGCTCACCAGCCTGTTGGCAATGAGACGGGCTTTCGCGAGCAGAGGCGCCGACGATCGATGGACCATTCGTCGATCAAGAGATCCGACAATAGGACCATTGCGCTACTTGAGAGATGGGCGATGTTTCATCAGCATACGGACCAGCCGTTGAAAGCCTTAAGCGGATGCACGCGATATAAATAGGTACGACCATAGAGTCGCGCAGGCGTGGTGCTTTCTGATCAATGCGCTCGGGAGCGAGGTCTATGAAGTGTCCTCCAATATTGCCGACGGAAGTGGAGAGACTGAAGGCGCTATCAGAATACGGGCTGGCCGATGAACAGCCGCTACCCAGTCTGGACTCCGTGGTTCGGATTGCGGCGCGCATGTTCGGCATGCCTGTCTCTGCCGTGAACATGATCGGCAGCGATCATGTGTTCTTCGCTGCGAGTACCGGTATTGGCGAAGTCGACATGAGCCGTGACGCGTCGTTTTGTGCGCACGCCATCGCTCAGGACGATGTGATGGTCATTCCGGATGCAGCCGTCGACGAGCGGTTCCACGATAACCCGCTGGTAACAGGCTCGGCCGGGCTCCGGTTCTATGCCGGCGTTCCGCTTCTCTCTCCCAATGGCTTGGCGCTCGGCGCCCTCTGCGTGATCGATAGCAAGCCACACGCGGATTTCTCTCCGGAGGATCAGAGCCGCCTTCGCGAGCTGGCAAATATGGCTTCCGACAGGCTTGAGTTGCGTCGCATCGAGGTATCTGCCGAACATGCCGTCCGGTTGGGTACGCCTGGGTACGCCGCGGCCTATCAAGGCGATGCCAAGGAGCTTTACAAGCTAGCCAACTTCGACATTCTCACCGGCCTTGCCAATCGCGGCAGGTTCTTCCGGCAGGTGGAGGAGGCCCTGACGTGGCCCCTCGACGTCGCAGTCGTGATGATCGATCTCGATGGCTTCAAGGATGTCAACGATACCTTGGGCCACGCGGTTGGCGACCACATTCTCCAGGAAGTCGCTCAGCGGCTTGAGACCTATGTCGGAGATACGGGAACAGCGGCCAGGATCGGTGGAGACGAGTTTGCCTTGTTGCTGAATGAGGTCACCGACCCGCAGCGGGCGTTGGAATTTTCCAACGAGGTGAATGACGCCATCGCCAAGCCGATCATCATTGATGGGCAGGAGATTCGCATCGCGGCAAGTTGCGGTGTCGCGCTGGCCCCTCTTCACACGAACAATCCTGTGGAGCTGCTTGGTAACGCCGATCTTGCCCTGTTCAGAGCGAAGACGAACCGGCGCGGCAGGTCGCTTGTTTTCGAACCATCACTTCGCATGGAGGCCGCGGCGCGGCGCCTCTACGGCATGGAAATCCACAGGGCAGTCAAGGAAGGCGAATTCCTGTTGGTTTATCAGCCGCAAATTCGCTTGAGCGACGGGGCGCTTACCGGCGCGGAAGCCTTGATCCGCTGGCGGCATCCAATACGCGGGCTTCTGGCACCCGCCGCCTTTTTGCCGGCGCTTGAGCGCGGTCCCCTGGCTGCGACCGTCGGGTCATGGGTTCTCGACGAAGCCTGCGCTCAGGCGGCTCTTTGGCGGCGCAATGGCATGAAAGCCTTCCGCATGGGGGTCAACCTGTTCGGCGCGCAGTTCCGAAGTAGTGATTTTGCCAAGGAAGTCATCGACACCCTTGAAAAGCATGGGTTGCCTCCCGGTTCCCTTGAGCTCGAAATCACCGAAAACATCGTACTGGATCACGATGATGTCGTGCTGGAAAAGCTGCGAGACCTCAGGGCCTATGGCGTCGGAATTGCGTTTGACGATTTCGGAACCGGTTATGCGTCGCTCAGCTTGCTGAAGCGCTATCCGCTTACGCGCATCAAGATCGACCGTTCCTTTGTCGATGGCATGCTCACCTCCAAGAAAGACGCCTCGGTGGTTCGGGCTATTTTGGATATGGCGAGAGCCTTTGATCTGGAGACGATCGCCGAGGGCATCGAAAGGGAGCCGGAGCGCGACAGTCTTTTGCGCCAAGGGTGCAACGAAGGTCAGGGTTACCTTTTAGGAAAGCCGATGTTGTCGTCCTACTTTGCCGAGGCCTTCAATATCGTTCCGCCTCCCTTGGTGGGGTCCATGAGACAGGCGATTATGACTGGCTGAGCCAATGACGACGTCGCGAGTTGACGGCCAGGGCGTAAACCTGCTCCCATTTCAGACGGGAGCAGGCCACCAGTCAGCGCGCTTCAAGATTACGAAGCAGGCGGTTGCGGTAGGTGTCGAGCACCACGGCGAGCACGATCACCGTGCCGATGACGATCGGTTTGACGTTGTCCTCGGCACCGAGCAGTTGCAGGCCTGTCGCCAGCACTTGAAGAATGCAGGCGCCAACCATCGTGCCGATGATCGAGCCTTTGCCGCCCGATAGCGATGTGCCGCCGATGATCACCGCCGCGATGGCGTTGAGTTCATAGCCGATGCCGGCAATCGGGCTGCCGACGTTGAGGCGCAGCAGGAACACCATGGCGGCAATGCCGGCGGTCAGCCCGCTGATCGTGAATACGGCGATCTTGAAGACGCGCGGATTGTGGCCAGAGAGGCGCACTGCCTCCTCGTTGGTGCCGATGGCAAAGATGAAGCGGCCGAATACGGTGAAGCGCAGGATGAACCAGCCGATCAGGATGACGACGATCGCAATCAGGAAAATCGAGGGCAGGACGCCGAAATAGATCTGGTTGCCGAAGTCGACGAAGGGCTGCGGCAGGCCGGTGATGGTGGAGTTATCGGACACCACGCGGGCGAGGCCGCTCGCCACGTTGAGCATGCCGAGCGTCACGATGAACGACGGCAATTTCCATTTCTCGCAGACCCAGCCGTTGATGGCGCCGCAGGCCGCGCCTGTGGCCATGCAGGCAAGGAGTGCCAACGGGATCGACGCCCAGGGCGACAGGTCCTCGCGAACCATGATGGTGGCGCCCACCACCGTGCACAGCGCCAATACCGAGCCGACCGACAGGTCGATGCCGCCGGTCAGGATGACGAAGGTCATGCCGGCTGCCAGCACGGTGTTGATGGCAATTTGCACGAAGATCTTCAGGAAGTTCTCAGGCGTCGCGAAATAGGGCGCGGTCGCCGAGAAAAACACAACAATGATCACCAGCGCTATGGCAACGCCCGCCTCGCGCATCGAGATGCGCAGGAAGTTGTCCCACATGGTAGCCGTCTTGCGCTCGCCGGCGCTTTCAGTTCCCTCGGGCACGTCCATACTCCTCATAGGCAAGCGAGAGAATGCGGTTCTGGTCGAACTCGGCGCGCGGCACCTCGCCGGCGATGCGCCCATTGGAGAAGACCAGGATGCGATGGCAGATGGACATCAGCTCCGGCAGATCAGAGGACACCACGAGGATGCCCTTGCCGTCGGCGGCGAGACGCCCCATCAATTCGTAGATTTCGGCCTTGGCGCCCACGTCGATACCGCGCGTCGGCTCGTCGCAGATCAGCGCGCTTGAGCCACGATAGAGCCATTTGGCAATCACCACCTTCTGCTGGTTGCCGCCCGAGAAAGTGCCGACCTTGTGGAAGATGGTCGGTGTCTTGACGCGTAAGCTCGCAACCAGCTTTTCGGAGGCAACGTTCTCGGCGGCGCGGTCGAGCAGCCCCCGGCGCGACAAGCGCTTCAGATCGGTAATGGTAATGTTCTCGGCGCAGCTCATATCGAGCAGCAGGCCCTGCTGCTTGCGATCCTCGGTCATCAGGCAGATGCCGGCGGCGACGGCGTCCTTTGGCGAGGCGATGGTGACGGGGCGGCCTCCGACGCGAATGGTGCCGGCTGCCTTGGGGTCGGCACCGAAGATGGCGCGCACCGCCTCGGTCCGGCCGCTGCCGACCAGGCCGGCAATGCCGACGATTTCGCCCTTGCGCACTGAAAAGCTGATCGGCGGGCTCGTCTCGGTCAAACGAAGGTTGTCGACGGCAAGCGCTTCGCCCGAGGGCTGGATGTCCTCGCGGAACACGCCTTGATCCTCAACGGTACGGCCAACCATCAGACGCACGATGTCGGGGATACCGAGGCCTTGAAGCGGACGTGTCGTCACGTGCTGGCCGTCACGCAGCACGGTGACACGGTCGCCTACCTCGTAAATCTCTTGCAGACGGTGCGAAATGTAGAGCGTGGTGACCTTGCGTTTCTTGAGGCGATGCAGGATCTCGAACAGGCGGTCGACCTCCTTGGAGGTCAGTGTCGCCGTCGGCTCGTCCAGCACCAGCAACTTGCTTTCGTGGGCGAGCGCCTTGGCGATCTCCACCAGTTGCATCTGCGCGACGCCAAGCCGGCTCACCACCGTCGAAGGCGAAATGTCGAGGCCAACTTCTGCCAGAAGTTCGGCGGCACGCCGGTTCATTTCGCGGAAATTGACCAGACCGCGCCGGCTCGGCAGTTGCTCGAACAGCAGGTTTTCGGCCACAGTCAAGTTGGAGAGGAGATTGAGTTCCTGGTGAACGACGCGGATGCCTTTGGAAAACGCTTCGAGCGGCGAGGCCGGACGATAGGGCGCGCCGTTGAACCAGATACTTCCTTCATCAGGCGGGAAGAGACCGCCGAGCAGATTAATGAGCGTCGATTTGCCGGCGCCGTTTTCGCCGAGCAGCACGTGGCCCTCGCCGCGCTCTATCTCAAACGTGACGTTGCGCAAGGCGACCACGCCCGGAAAGCGCTTACCGACGCCCTGAAGCCTCAGGATCGGTCCGGCCTCATCGGTCTGATCGCGCTGCGCAATTGCGACCGGCGCCGTTTCCTTGAAGTCTGTGGTCATGGGAGAAGGTACCCTGAATGCTGTGGCGCGGCAGGGGCAGAGGATCCGGCACAGGTTACCCCGTGCCGGATCTGAGGATGAAGCAACGTCGACCGATCAGAGATCGGCGGCGGTGATCAGCTTGATGTCGGTCTTCACCCAGCCGGTGAACGTCTCGCCGGCCATTTCGCGCAGACCATAGTCGACGCCCATAGCGGCCATCTTGGCGCCATACTGCTCGACAGTGGCCAGCATCTTGCCGCCCTTGATCAGCGGTTGCACGGCCGGGATGTTGTCGAAGCCGACCACCAGGATCTTTCCGGCGAGACCGGCGGCGTCCAGCGCCTTGACGACGCCAAGCGCCATGGAGTCGTTAGCGGCCATCACGCCCTGGATGTCCTGATGCTGGGTGAGGAAGTTGGTCATCAGCGTGTTGGCCTCCTCGGTTTCCCAATGGGCTGTCTTGCTGTCGAGCAGGTTGAGCTTGCCCTCGCCGATCGAATCCATGAAGCCAGCCTTGCGCTGCTGGGCGTTGTCAGCTTCCGGGTTGCCCTCGAGGATGACCACCTTGCCGCCAGCACCCAGCGCTTTGGCCAGCGCATCGCCGGCGAGCTTGGCGCCGCCGCGATTGTCCGGACCGAAGAAGGCCAGATCGATGCCCGCGCTTTTCTTTGCACCGGCGTCGAGTTCCACGTCGATGTTGATGACCTTGACGCCGGCTTTCAGTGCCTTGGCGAGCGGGGTGACCATGGCCTTGGAATCGGCCGGAGCAACGACGATGATGTCATACTTCTGCGTGACGAAATTCTCGACCGCGTCGACCTGGGCGGCGAAATCACGCTCGTCCTTCATGCCAACGGCTTTGAAGTCGAACTTGTCTTTGTTTTCCGCCGCGTATTTTTCGGCGCCGGCCTGCATCTGCTTGAAGAACTCGTTGGCAAGCGACTTCATGACCAGGCCGACCTTGGGCTTCTTACCCGCGGCCAGCACAGGAAGGCCACCCGAAACCAGGACCAGCGAACCGGCGGCGCCAGCCAACAGCAATTGGCGACGGCTTACGCCAGATAGAGTCCGCCCGTCCGAAGAAAATGAAGTCATTTTACCCTCCCAAGCGAACGTTTTCGTTGAGCCGGACCCAATGTACCGGCCCGATGAAACGTTTCCAAATGACGCTATCAGTATAGCATAGCGGCATCAAGGCGAGAGACAGCAATACGACCAAAGGACGAGGTGGGGCGAGATAAGCAAGTATTATCAGTGGCTTGTCAGGCCCGCTGGCACGGTTCGCCGCCTAGAGCAGCGGCGCGCAAGTTTCGCGCAGTACCATCGCACAAGGAAAGATGTGACTGGCGGCGCCATCGAGTTGTTTCCCACCGATCAACAGGTCGGTGGCGCAGTTGGCGATCAAGGCAAGAGGTTGGGCGGCCGTTGTCAGGCGTGGCGCCACCAGGTCCGAGATCAGGATGCCATCGAAGCCAACGACCGAAAGCTGGTCCGGTATGGCGAGGCGCCGGTCGAAGGCGGCGCGCAACACGCCGATAGCCTGCTGGTCCGAGCAGGCGAATACCGCCGTCGGCTTCAGGCCTTCCTCGGCGAGTAGCGTTTCTGCCGCTTGACGCCCGCCTTCGTAATCGAAGGGCGCGGAGATGACGCAAGAGGTGGGGTCAAGTCCGATTTCGGTGAAGCGGGCGGCCATGACGTCCATGAAGCCGGCGAGACGCTCGCGGGCGACAAAGGAATTCTCTGGTCCCGATATGCAGGCGATGCGCCGGTGACCGAGCGACACCAGATATTTCGCCGCCATCCTCGCTCCGGCCCTGTGGTCGGCGCCGACAAAGGGGTGACCGGCAATCCTGCGGTCGACAATAACGAGGCGCACGCCATCGGGATTGGCGATCGTCTCGGCGCGATTGCTTGGCACCACGACCACGCCTTCGACCTTGCGGCGTGCAAGGTTGGCGATCAGCTCTGCCTCGCTATCGGCCTGCTCGTCGGAACTGGCGAACAATACGCTATAACCGCTCTCCTTGGCCCTCAGTTCGATGCGCTGCATGAGCTCGGCAAAGAAAGGGTTGCGCAGGTCGGGGATGATCACGCCGAGCGTGCGGTTGGTGCCTCGCCTCAGGCTTTGCGCGGCGGCGTCCGGCTGGAAGCCCAGTTCGGCGATAACTTGCAGGACGATGCGCTTCTTGGCTTCGGTGACCGATGGATGGCCGTTGACGACCCGCGAAACCGTTCCAACGGACACGCCGGCTTTGCTGGCAACATCACGGATTGTCGTGCGCGGCTTCACGTTGGGCTCGGGGGTTCAATTGCGCCGCTTATGCATAGCCCGGTCACCGGTGATTTCAATGATGTTTTTCGCAAGAGGACCGCGTCAGCGCACCGAGAGTTTGTATTTCTTGATACGGTCGTGCAGCGTGGTCTTGGCCATTTTCAGATCCTCGGCGGCGCGGGACAGGGACATGCCGTTGCGGCGGAGCGCTTCGGAAATCAGCCGCCGCTCGAACACCTCCAGCGTTTCCGTCAGCGACCTGCGGTTTTCGCCGTCCGGATCGTCGAGTGGGAAGCCTTCGACGTCGCCGAGCACCCAGCGATCAGCGGCGTTCTTCAGTTCGCGCACATTGCCTGGCCATTGGTAGGCCATCAGCGCCTGCAGCTTCTCGCTGTCGACGCGAGGGACTGGCCGTCCGTAGCGTGCCGCTGCCTGATGGGCGAAATGCTCGAAGAGCAGGCCGATATCGTCGCGCCGTTCGCGCAATGGCGGCAGGCGTAGGGTTGCAACATTGAGGCGGTAGTAGAGGTCGGGGCGGAAGCGCCCCTGGTCGGAAAGCTCGCGCAGGTCCGCCTTGGCGGCGGCAATCACCCGACAGTTGATCTCTATGATCTGATTGGAGCCCAGTCGTTCGATTGTCCGCTCCTGAAGCACGCGCAGCAGCTTGATCTGCATGGCCATCGGCATGCTCTCGATCTCGTCGAGAAACAGCGTACCGCCATTGGCGTGCTCGATCTTGCCGATGCGCTTCTTGGCGGCACCGGTAAAGGCACCGACCTCGTGGCCGAAGATCTCGCTATCGATCAGGTTCTCCGGCATCCCGCCGCAGTTGAGCGCTACGAAGTTGCCGTTCCGGCGCGGACTGGAATCGTGCAGGCATTGGGCAACAAGTTCCTTGCCCGTTCCAGTTTCGCCGGTGATCAGCACGTCGGCGGAGGCCTGGCCGAGATCAATGATGCGTCGCCGCACCATCTGGATCTGCGGAGACTTGCCGATGATTCGGGTCTCCAGGTTCTGACCATTCTTGAGCTGGTTGCGCAGTTCCCGGACTTCGTGCACCAGACGCCGTTTCTCAAGCGCGCGGCGCGTGACCTCAACGAGATGGATCGAAGAGAACGGCTTCTCGATGAAGTCCTGCGCTCCTTCTTTCATGGCCTGCACGGCAAGCGAGATGTCACCATGCCCGGTCATCAGTACAACCGGAAGGTCGGCATCGAAGGCGCGGATGCGCGCCATCAACGCCATGCCGTCCATGCCGGGCAGGCGAATATCGGAAATCACCACCGCCGGCGCGTTGTCGGCGATGTAGCGCCAGGCATTCTCGGCGCTATCGACGGCATCGGCGACAATCCCCTCCAGCACCAGCGCCTGCTGGCAACCGCGCCTGACATTGGGGTCGTCCTCGACGATCAAGACCTTGAACGTGTCAGGCATCGATGATCTCCGAAGCGGCCGCATACGGCAGGTCGAGCACAAAAAGCGCGCCGCCATGGTCGAGGTTGACGGCCGACAGCGAGCCACCGAAGTCTCTGGCAATACCGGCGGAGATGGCAAGCCCCAGCCCGAGGCCTCCCCCCGAATCCTTGGTCGTGAAGAAGGGTTCGAACAGCCGGGTGCGCACGCTCTCGCTAAATCCTGGTCCGTTGTCGCGCACTTCGATGCGTACCCGATCGCCGTCGCGGCGGGCCGAAAGACTAAGGCGCGGCGCCTCGACCCCATCGACCGCATCGATGGCGTTGGCGAGGACGTTGACCAGGATCTGCTCGAGCCGATTGGGATCGGCGAGGACGGCAAGATCGCCGGAATCGATGTCGATCTCTGGTCGGATGGAGCGCTGTGACAGGCGGCGGTCAAGGAAGAACAGGGCGTTCTCCAGTGAGGGCCGGACCTCGACGGGGCGCGGCGCGCCGGTCGATTTGCGCGCGAACGACTTGAGCTGACTGGTCAGCGTGCCCATGTGGGTCACGAGTTCGGAGATCAGCGTGAGATTGCTCTCCGCCTCTTCAAGAAGACCGCGCTGCATGAATTTCACGGTATTGTCGGACAGCGTGTGCAAAGCGGCGAGCGGCTGGTTGAGCTCGTGGGCAAGGCCCGCCGACATTTGGCCGATGACCGCGAGTTTCCCGGCATGCACCAGTTCGTCCTGCGCCTCCTTTAGCGTACGCGTACGCTCCTCGACCTTGCGCTCCAATTCGTCATGGGCTCGCTGCAAAGCCTCGCGGGCGCGCAACCTTTCCCATAGGCGGACGCGTCGCAGATAGAGGGCGATCACGGCGATGCACAGGATGACGCCGGCGGCCGCGGCGAGCGCGGCATTCAGCCATGCCATGGTGCGCAGGTCGCCGAACGGCGAGAGCACGGTCAGGCGCCAGTCGGTACCTCGGAGCGGCTCCGACTGCGACAGGAACAGGCCGGAGACAGGGAAGGTCTGCGAAGCTTCGATATCAGGTCGGACGAGCTGAACGATCTCGGCCTTGTCAAACTCGACAGCGCCCTGCGACCGCAGGCCGAGCGGCGGCAACGGACGAGCGTTGTAATGCAGGGACTGCGCAAGTTCCCCGCGTCGCTCTTGGGTGAGTGGCACCAGCGTCGTAAACTTCCAGGAGGGGACCGAGGCGAGAATGACGACGCCGTTCTCGTCGGTGACCAGCACCGGCGCTTCGACGGTCGACCAGGACTGCTCGAGCTGCTCGAGACTCACCTTGACGACCGCCACCCCCACCGAGTGGTCGTCGACGAATATCGGCGAGGATAGATAATAACCCGGTTCGCCACGCGTCGTGCCGATGCCGAAGAAGCGCCCCGTCCGCTTGACCATGGCATCATGGAAATACGGCCGGTAGGACAGATCCTCGCCGATGAAGCTGTCCGGTTGGTCCCAATTGCTGGTAGCGATGACGTGTCCGCGCGAATCGAGCACATAGATGGATAGCGAGCCGGCGCGCTTGTTGAGTTCGGCGAGATAGCGGTTGATCCGCTGCGTCAGTTCTTCGCCGCCGTTGACGAGCAGGTCGACGACATCGCGCTCAAGGCCGAGCGTTGCCGGGAAGAAGGCATATTTGTCGATCTCCCGCTCCAGGCTGGTCTCGTAGAGGTCGAGGCGCTGACGCCCGCGTTCCACAAGATGGTCAATGCTCGTGCCCTCGCTGACCTTGAAGCCGACAAAGCTCAGTGCCAGCGCCAGTGCGAGGATGGCGGGCAGCACGAGGGCGAGCGATCGCTGCGCGTGGCGTTGGGTCATGGGCCGCAAGGCCTCCGGCCGGCTCCGTCTGAGCGACGATCTCTGCTTGGCACCCGCCAGCCCGCTTGTCCAGATGCGCCGACGAAGGACCCGCATCGCCTAAAGCGATCCGGCTCGGCGCCGGCGCTTGTCGGCGGAATGCGCCGCCCGCCTTGCGACAGGCGGCGCATCGGTGCGTCAGGCGGCTTCCGGGGCGGTATCCGCCTCGATTTCCACACCGCTGTCCTGCTCGTCGTAGGCATTCTCCCACTTGGCGATGACGGCCGTGGCGATCGAATTGCCGAGCACGTTGGTGGCGGTGCGGCCCATGTCGAGGAACACGTCGATGCCCATGATCAAGAGCACGCCGGCTTCCGGCAGATTGAACATCGGCATCACCGCGGCAACGACGACGAGCGCCGAACGCGGTACGCCGGCGATGCCCTTCGACGACACCATGAGCACCAGAAGCATGGTGATCTGGGTGCCGAGATCCATCGGGATGTTATAGGCCTGCGCCACGAACAGGGCGGCGAAGGTGGTGTAGATCATCGAGCCGTCGAGGTTGAACGAATAGCCGAGCGGTAGCACGAAGCCGATGACGCGCTCGGAAATGCCAAGCCGCCGCAGCGCTTCCATGACGCGCGGATAGGCAGCCTCGCTGGACGCGGTCGAGAACCCGAGGATCATCGGGTCGCGAACGGCGCTGAGCAGCGGGAACACCTTGTTCTTCAGCACCATGTAGGCAAGGCCGATCAGCACCGCCCAAAGGACCAACAGCGCGAAGTAGAAGCCGCCCATGACCTTGCCATAGACCATCAGCACGCCGAGGCCCTGTGTGGTGACGACATTGGCGATGGCCGCGAACACGCCGATCGGGGCAAACAGCATGACGTAGCCGGTTACCTTGAGCATCACCGGCACGGCGCCTTCGATGGTGGTGGCCAGCGTGTCGGCCGCCTTGATGTGGCGAACGTTGCCGAGCGCCAGGCCGAAGAACACCGAGAACACGACGATCTGCAGGATCTCGTTACCCGCCATCGCCTCGAAGATGTTGCGCGGGAAGACGTGGGTCAGGAAGTCCTTGAGGTTCAACGACGACGTCTTGAGGTCGACGGCGGCGTTGACGTCGGGTAGCGGAATGCTGAGGCTACCGCCCGGCTGAAGAACGTTGGCAAGGATGAGGCCGATGGTGAGCGATAGCAGCGAAGCCATCAGGAACCAGCCGATGGCCCGTCCGCCAATACGGCCGACGGTCTTTGCGTCGCCCATGTTGACGAGACCGGACACCAGCGTCGAGAAGATCAGCGGTGCGATGATCATCTTGATGAGGCGCAGGAAGATATCGGTCATCATCGCAAAATAGCTGGCGACCGACTTGGCTTCGTCCGGGGTTGCCGCTGTCTTGTTGCAAATGTAGCCGGCGAGAATGCCGAGGAGCATGGCGACGAGAATGTAAGTCGACTGGCGCGACTTCTTCTGCGGTGTCGTATTGATTGCGTGCATTTGTTTGTACCTTGGGTTCCCGACTTTGTTTATTTTGCAAAGGCTTCAGACTTGGCCTTGAAGAGACGAGGATGGGTCAGAACATCGGGACGGAGCACGTCGGCGAGTTCCTCCTCGCTCATCAGCCCGCGTTCCAGCACCAATTCGGCGACGCCGCGTCCCGTGCGGTGGGCTTCCACCGCGACTTCCGTGGCGTTGGCGTAGCCGATGAACGGGTTGAGAGCGGTGGCGATGCCGATCGAGTCGCGAACGATGGCTTCAAGGCGGTCACGGTTGGCCGTGATGCCATCGACGCATTTGTCGGCGAGGATGGTGCAACCCTGCCTCAAGTGCGTGATCGACTTGAAGAGGCTGTGGGCGATGATCGGCTCGAAGGCGTTGAGCTGCAGCTGGCCGGCTTCGGCGGCAAGCGACACGGTCATGTCGTTGCCGATCACCTCGAAGGCGATCTGGTTGACCACTTCCGGAATCACCGGGTTGACCTTGCCCGGCATGATCGACGAGCCAGCCTGACGGGCCGGCAGGTTGATCTCGCCGAAGCCGGCGCGCGGGCCGGACGACAAGAGACGCAGGTCGTTGCACACCTTTGATAGCTTGACGGCGACGCGCTTCAGCACCCCCGACAGCTGCACGAACGAACCGCAATCCTGCGTCGCCTCGATGAGGTTGGGCGCGGTCACCACGGGAATGCCTGAGACCTCGGCGAGGTGGCGACAGACCAGCGCCGCGTAACCGGGATGGGCGTTGATGCCGGTGCCGATGGCGGTGGCACCGAGGTTGATCTCGCGGATCAACTGAGCAGCCTCCTTGAGCCGATCCTCATCCTCTTCGAGCATCACCGCATAAGTGGCGAACTCCTGGCCGAGCGTCATCGGCACGGCGTCCTGGAGCTGGGTGCGGCCCATCTTCAGAACGTCGCGGAATTCGTCGGCCTTGCGTTGGAACGCCGCCCGAAGATAGGCCATGGCATCGACCAGCCGATAGATTCCGGCGTAGGTCGCCACCTTCAGCGCCGTCGGATAGACGTCATTGGTGGACTGGCTCATGTTGACATGTTCGTTGGGGTGCAGGCGCTTGTACTCGCCGCGCTTGGCTCCCATGATTTCGAGCGCCCGGTTGGCGATCACCTCATTGGCGTTCATGTTGGTCGACGTGCCGGCGCCTCCCTGGATCACGTCAACCACGAACTGTTCGTTGAGCCGGCCATCCCGGATTTCGCGGCAGGCGGCGACGATCGCGTCGGCGATCGGCGGCGGCAGCAGCCCGAGTTCGGCGTTGGCGCGCGCAGCCGCCTGCTTGATCATGGCCAGCGCTTTGACCAGGTCTGGATAATGCGAAATCGGCGTGCCGGTGACGGGGAAGTTTTCGACGGCGCGCAGGGTATGAACCCCGTAGTAGACGCTGTCGGGAACCTCCAGGTCACCCAGCAGATCGTGTTCGATCCTTATTTTATCAGTGGGCATCACTCTCTCCCAGTTTTCAGCCCCCTTAGCCCAGGAGGGCGGAGCTATATCGGCAAGAGGCGTGCCATGCGTGGTGAAAGGGTTGCCTAGATAAGCGTTTGATTTAAAACGATAATTTGTGACGATATTGGAGAGTTGTTCGGAAATCCGAACGATGTGGCCGTATTGTGGCCTTGGGGTTGGTTAGGCAGCGCAGTTACTTGCGACCTGTTCCTATGTGCATATAGATAGATCATTGTAATCAATGACTATTTTATCGACAGGCTGTCGTTCGTTCGGAAATCCGAACGGAGAGATTGGCGCGTTCGACGTCGCGAACGGCGGCAAAAACGTGGCCAGCTTCGATCATCCCATTGGACGAGGCGCTCGGTATTGGCCCCGCTGCGACGTCGCGCTAGAGAGGCCGCCACCTACTTCCCGGCGGTGATATTGCGCCAGCCGATTCCTCAGGTGGAGGATGATCCAATGTCCGATGACAACAGCGGCCTGTTCCCCCTCGCCGAAGACAATGCGCCTTATCGGAGACTGACCGGCGATCTGGTGAGCAGGGCTTCGTTCGAGGGCGAAGCCATCCTGAAGGTCGAGCCTGAGGCACTGCGGCTTCTTGCCGCGACCGCGTTTGACGATATCAACCATCTGCTGCGGCCGGCCCATCTTGCTCAGCTCGCCGGGATCCTCGACGATCCCGAGGCGACCGACAACGATCGCTTCGTCGCCTATGATCTCTTGAAGAACGCCTGCATCTCGGCCGGCGGCGTGCTGCCCATGTGCCAGGATACCGGTACGGCCATCATCTCGGCCAAGAAGGGGCGCCGCGTCTGGACACCCGGCGGCGATCACGCGGCGCTTGGTCAGGGTGTGCGCGATGCCTACGCCACCAAGAACCTGCGCTACTCGCAGCTCGCACCGCTGACCCTGTTCGACGAGGTCAACACGGGTGACAACCTGCCGGCCCAGATCGACATCTACGCCGAGGGGGAGGATGCCTATAAATTCCTATTCGTCGCCAAGGGCGGCGGCTCGGCCAACAAGACCTTCCTTTTCCAGGGCACGCCATCGCTGCTGACCCACGATCGCATGCTGGCGTTCATCAAGGAAAAGATCCTGACGCTCGGGACCGCCGCCTGCCCGCCGTATCATTTGGCTATCGTGATTGGTGGGACATCGGCCGAGATGAACCTCAAGACCGTGAAGCTCGCCTCCACCAAGGCGCTCGACGGACTGCCGACCTCCGGCTCGCCAGCCGGCCACGCCTTCCGCGACCTTGCCTTCGAGGCTGAGGTATTCAAGGCGACGCAGGCGATCGGGGTCGGTGCCCAGTTCGGCGGCAAATATTTCTGTCACGACGTGCGCGTCATTCGCCTGCCGCGCCATGGTGCCTCGTTGCCGATCGGTATCGGCGTTTCCTGCTCGGCCGACCGGCAGGCGCTCGGCAAGATCACCCGTGACGGCGTGTTCCTTGAGGAACTTGAGCGCAACCCGGCTCGCTTCCTGCCCGACATCGACGCACGCAGCCTCGGCGGACCGGTAGTGGAGATCGACCTTAACCAGCCGATGGCCGAGATTCTCAAGGCGCTGTCCCGCCATCCGATCCGCACCCGCCTCAGCCTCAGTGGCCCGATGATCGTTGCAAGGGATCTCGCTCACGCCAGACTGCGCGAACGATTGGAGCGGGGCGAGCCGCTGCCCGACTATTTCAAGAACCATCCGATCTATTATGCCGGTCCGGCCAAGACGCCGCGGAACTATGCCTCCGGTTCGTTCGGGCCCACCACTGCCGGTCGCATGGATTCCTACGTCGATCAGTTCCAGAGTTTTGGCGGTTCGATGGTCATGCTGGCCAAGGGGAACCGTTCGCGTGCGGTGCGCGATGCCTGCGCCCGGCATGGCGGCTTTTACCTCGGTTCGATCGGCGGGCCGGCCGCGCGACTCGCCCTTGACTGCATCAAGAAGGTGGAACTCCTAGAGTTTCCAGAGCTCGGCATGGAGGCAGTCTGGAAGATCGACGTTGTCGATTTCCCGGCCTTCATCGTTATCGACGACAAGGGCAACGATTTCTTCGCCGAACTCAACCTCGGCTGAGCAGTCGCTCGCGGCGCATCCACGCAGGCGCGGGCCATTCGGAAAGCCGAACGCTGTCGGCTTCCAAGCCAATGTCGGCGCTAAACGGCTGTTCCAGTCCCCTAAAACACACCTCATCGACGCCTTTCAGGCGGCGCCCGTCACTGCGCCCGATGGAAATGCGCGTCATTCCGCCGCGATGCATGCCCGGACGGCATAAGCGCCTCGAATTCTCCGCGGGTAGATATCCTGTCGCATCCGGCTTCTCGAACACCCAAAAGCGGTTGTTCGGAGATCCGAACGCCATACAAGTCTCGGTCGTTCAGAAAGAAGCATTATTTCAGGGACTTAGATTGCCTGTGGCACATGATCCGCGCTGGCATATGGCTTGCTCAATCCATTTTGCGTCGGGCTGCCAAGGAGGACGGACCGACGCCGAGAGATCTCGGAATTGATAAAGCATAAGCGGAGGAACGCATGACCAAGATTGAGTTCATGACGAGGTTTGCCGTCGCGCCGGTATTTGCGCTGTCGCTGGCCTGGTCTGGCTATGCCACGGAGGCCGCCGAACCCGGTCACTTGCCGAACATAACGATTCTCGCCACCGGCGGCACCATTGCCGGCACCGGCGCCACCAGCACCACCACGGTCGGCTACACCGCCGCCAAGGTCGGGGTCGAGGCGTTGATCGACGCCGTCCCGGAAATCAAGAAGGTTGCCAACGTCAGGGGAGAGCAGATTTTCCAGATCGCCAGCGAAAGCATGACCAACGACCATTGGCTTAAGCTGGCAAAACGCGTCAACGCTCTGCTGGCCCAGCCGGATATTGACGGCATCGTCATCACGCACGGCACCGATACGCTCGAAGAAACCGCCTATTTTCTCGACCTGACGGTGAAGTCCGAAAAGCCGGTGGTGATGGTTGGCGCCATGCGTCCATCGACGGCAATTTCGGCCGATGGCCCTGTTAACATCTATAATGCCGTCGTGCTGGCCGGCTCCAAGGACGCCGAGGGCAAGGGTGTCATGATCGCCATGAACGACGAGATCAGCGCTGCCCGTGACGTCACCAAGACCAACACATCGCTGACCAGCACGTTCCGCACGCCGGAGCTCGGCGTCATCGGCTACATGCAGAACAACACCCCGCATTTCTATCGGGAGTCCTTGCGCAAGCACACCACCGAGGCCGAGTTCGACGTCGGCAACCTCGAGCAGCTGCCAGCGGTGGACATCGTCTATGGCTATGCCAACGTCAACCCGATCGCCCTCAACGCCTTTGTCGGCGCCGGCGACAAGGGTGTCGTCTACGCGGCTGTCGGCGACGGAAGCTTGGGCGCCAGCATCAAGCCCGACCTCATCGAAGCGCGCAAGAAGGGTGTCGTCGTGGTCCGCTCCTCGCGCGTCGGCAATGGCATTGTGGCGCGTAATGGCGAGGCCAATGACGACGAGCTTGATTTCGTGGTGTCCGACACGCTCAACCCGCAGAAGGCCCGCATCCTTCTCATGCTGGCGCTGACCAAGACCACCGATACCAAGGCGATCCAGACCATGTACTACGAATACTGATCGAGAGGCGCCATTCGGCTATCGAGCGCGCGGATATCGGCGCGAGATGCCTGGACGGGCGTGGAACGGCTTTTTAGGAAAGACAAGGGATCGACCACAGGCCGATCCCTTGTTGTTTCACCGCATGCCCTGTCAGGCGGCCGCCAACTGTTCGGCGAAGGCTTTGACTTCGTGGTTCAGCTCTTCAGCGCGGTGGGCGAGATCATGCGCGAGATTGGTCAGCCGGCCGGCCGACGTGCCCGTCAGATCGACCGCCGCCGCGACCTCGCCGATATTCTCGGTGACGGCACCGGCGCCTGTGGCTGCGCGTTGGCAGTTGACGGCGATCTCGCGCGTGGCAGCCCCCTGCTCCTCGACAGCGGCGGAGATGGTCTGGGTGATTTCGCCCAGCGAACGGACGGTGCCGACGATGCGGGCGATCGCCTCGACAGAGGTCGAGGTCTGCGTCTGGATCTCGACGATCTTCTGCGAGATGTCGGACGTGGCCTTGGCGGTCTGGGAGGCGAGCTGCTTCACTTCCGAAGCCACCACGGCAAAGCCACGACCGGCCTCGCCGGCCCGTGCCGCCTCGATGGTCGCATTGAGTGCCAAGAGATTGGTCTGCTCGGCGATCGCTGAAATCAGGCTGACGACGTCGCCGATCTTCTCTGCGGCCGACGACAGCTCACCGATGCTCTGTTCGGACAGGGTTGCGTCATCCACGGCAGTCGCCGCCACGTCGGCCGATTTGCGAACCTGACCGGCGATCTCGCCGATCGACGCCGCCAGTTCCTCCGTAGCCGAAGCGACGGTGTTGACGTTGACCGAGGCTTCCTCGGCGGCGGTGTTGACCACGTCGGTGCGGTCGGCCGAATGTCGGGCATTGGCCGACAGGCCGTCGGCGGCGGTGTTCACTTCGCCCGACGAGGCGGTGAAAGCGCTGGCCAGCGCCGTCATCCGGTCCGTGAAGGATGCGACCAGCTGCATGCGACGACCAGCGGCGCGGACCGCCTCGGCGCCTTGATCTTCTCGGTCGAGCCGCATGCGTTCGGCTTCGGCGAGGCCATCGCGGAAAACCGCGAAGCTCTTCGCCATGGTACCGATCTCGTTCCCGAGGTTGGCATAGGGGATGTCGACGTCGAGCCGGCCGGTCTCGATATCGCCAAGCACGCCGGTAAGGCGTGTGAGCTGCCGGGAGATGGAGCGTGTGACGATATAGGCGAGCACGCCAGCGATCGTCAGGATCACGGCGATGATGGCAAGGTTGCTGTAGATGGCCCAACTGAGGCTGCCGAGACGATTGCCGAGCAGGGCGTCCACCTCGTCGGCCGTCTGATGCCAGAGCGCCAGAGTCTCGGTGCGCAAGGCGCTCTTGGCGTCGGTGACACCGGCGTTGAGATCCTGAGGGAACTTACCAGTCGCCAGTACCTTCACGGACGGCCTGAGCTTATCGGCGAACCCAGTGGCCGTCTTGGTGAGATTCGCCACCTTGGCCTTGAGGTCGGCGGCATTGCCGTCGGTGACATTGGCCAAGCCGATTTCGAAGTCATAGGTGAGGGCAGCGGCACTTCGGTCGATGTCGTGCAGGGCGCCGACGATGTCGACGCGCTGCTGCGGCGTGATGAAGCCCTTGGTGCGGTCGGCGAGATCGAAGAGATCGCCTAGATTGCTCGATGCCATCAACAGCGTCGGCATCTGCGACGTCGCTGCATCGATCAGATAATAGCTGGCTGCCTTTGGATCGAGCGTCAGTTCGGACGCGTTCCGCACCACGTTGAGCAGGTCCAGGCCCTTGACCTTGGCTTCGTTGCCACGACCAACTTCGGCGGCTGAGATGAAATCCTTCGAGAGCTTGTCTGTGCCGTGCAGCCCGTCATAGGCGGCCGTCCTCTCGGCGTAGACTTTGCGGTTATCGGCCACCGGCTGCGACATGGCGGCCCCTGGCGCCCGCTCTTCGACGAGCAGGGCTTCCCACAGGGCGAAGCCAAGCCGGTAATGCTCCATGCCCTTCATCTCGGAGGTCGTCTGCCGTGTCTGTTCCTGCGACTGTTGAAAGAAAATCGTTCCGAAAGTGAGGACCGGAATGATCATGACGCCACAGATCAGGGCAATACGGGAAATGATGCGTAGACGATCGAACATGAGGCCTCCAGCCATGGCTTCCGGGGCGCGGACTCCTCCGCCCATCACCAGCGCAAGAACGATACGACAGCACAACCGGCGCTGCCGAACCGTCCGTTATGGCAAGTAGTCAAGCTGAACTATAATCCCTGTCGTTTAGTTAAGCGTGCTTCAGCGCTCTTTTTGTTTTTTACGATTTCGTTCAATACATTTTTTTGACAGAAAAGAATGTCTATTGGCGGAAATGCCGTCCGCAATTATCCAGATTTACTACAGGCGCCGCAGAGTGATGGTTCGTCGGGCGCTGATGCTCCCGCATCGGGAAGCAACGGTCAGCTGCCCATGCTAACCGAGAGCTTTGACAGGCAGTTCGGCTTTATAGCGTGATGCCCGGAGGTCTGCTCAGGCCCTGCCGACGCTCTGGATGATCACATCCAGGAATGCCCTGAGCCTGAGCAGGCGGCGCTGATCCCGATGATAGCCGAACCAAGTCTCTCGGCTTGACGGGCATGTCGGCGGATCGAGCCGTTTCAGACCATTTAGGCTGTTGCCGAGTGCTCGCGGCAACACCATGGCGGTGGCGGAAGAAGAAATCGGAGGAGGGGTTGAATTCAGCCGCGCAGTCGGCCCGTCGGAGTATCCGACGAATCACAAACCATGCATGTCCATTGCCTGGGGTGGCGTCGTTGCTAGGGCGGTTTGCGGTTTATGGCGGAGAAGGAGGGATTCGAACCCTCGATAGGGTTGCCCCTATACACGCGTTCCAGGCGTGCGCCTTAAACCACTCGGCCACCTCTCCACACGGCCGGCGCCCCGGCTCGTGGCCGCGCAATATAGCGATGTTCGTTGGGAGCGCAAGAGGGTGATACGGCTCAGAGAAAAAGTCTGTCAAATAACATCCGGATCGCGTGCCAACTTTTTGTTTTTATGACGTTACTCGCGCCAGAAAAATCTCAACAACGCCGCCGACAATGGTTGTCGGCGGGTGTGGCACAGCACGGATGTCCGTACAGCCGCGCTTTTAGGCCCAAAGTTTGGAAGCCGGCGGATGCTCGCCATCAATGGCCTGACGCACACTGTCGATACGCCGCATCAACTCTCCGGAGATGCGAGTCTCCAGCGCGTTGAGGACGATCTCGGTGACGGCGCGGCGGTCTGCCTTGCGCTCGACCAGCGCCGGATCTCGCAACGGCCAGCGCAGCGTCGCATATTCGGCTAGACGGGCGCAGTCGGGCTCGGTCCAGGTGACGGTGGCGAGGTCAACGACGATGTGCGGCCTCAGCCCCCCCGGTAAGGCGAATATGGTCCAGGACTTCGGCTCCAGACCATCGGTGGCAATGACGCGCTGGCTGAGTGCCTGCGCGGCTTCCGGCAGCAGGGCGGAGGCTGGTCGGTTGCCTGCGCTGAAGGCGCGGATGCGCGTGTCGCCGCGTTGGTTGAGCAACGCCTCGGCCATTAAGCTGGTCGCGCTGTTGGTTTCGCAAAGAAACAGCACATCGACGGTCTGCATCGTGAACAAGCCCCTGACGCTCGGAGGTGTCGCCAAAACCATTGTCCTGCCTCTCTTCGTCATGCTCTGGCGCCGCCGCTCATTCGAGTGGTGGTGCCGCGAGCACTCCTCTGCGCCTCGCCGATGGAGTCTCCATGACGTTTCCTAGACAGGCTGATGACGCGCCTCTCGGAAAACGCAAATGCATAAAGCGCGCCATCAAGCCCCACTTTTCGGATAAGCCACCTAGACAAAAGTCTAAGCTATTAATCTTTAAAGCGGAATCGACACAACACTAACCAACGGATGGCGAGGTATAGTCTCTGGAGGGTATCTTCAAGCCCGCCGAAGGGCGAAGCGAGTCTATTGCTTCGCCAGATTAGGCGGCGCCATCGACCGCCTGCTGCTGCTACCGTTGATGGCTTTCTGGGCATCGTGCAGCCACAAATGCGATCAGGAGACCGGCGCTTCCGAAGCGGCGACCATAGTTCCGACCGTGGTGGTCGCGGCTGCGCTTTCCACAACGGCGTGCTCGGCAAGGGCAGCGAGAGCCTCGGCGAAAACGGCGGCGAACACGAGGCTGACGAGTAATTTCTGGACGAACATCATCTTAGCTTCCAGGGGCACCGGACAACCCGGCAATGATGGCATTAGACCCTGGGAAGCGGCCGGCATTGCGGAGGAAAGGCGACGGAAGCGGGTCGCGGACAAGGTGTTGTCGCGGCAACGACAAAAGGCGGCACCGTGCAAGCCGGGCCGCCTTTGGGTTGAAAAGATGAAGAAAAGGTCAGATTTGCCGCTCGACCAGCATCTTTTTGATCTCGGCGATGGCCTTCGCCGGATTGAGACCTTTCGGGCAGGTCTGGGTGCAGTTCATGATGGTGTGGCAGCGATAAAGGCGGAACGGATCCTCGAGATTGTCGAGCCGTTCGCCGGTTGCCTCGTCGCGGCTGTCGATCAGCCAGCGATAGGCCTGCAACAGGATGGCGGGGCCGAGATAGCGGTCGCCGTTCCACCAATAGCTCGGGCAGGAGGTGGAACAGCAAGCGCAGAGGATGCACTCGTAGAGGCCATCGAGCTTCTGCCGGTCGTCGTGGCCTTGCAGCCATTCGGTCTCCGGCGTCGGCGACGACGTGTGCAGCCACGGCTCGATCGATTTGTGCTGTGCATAGAAATGGGTGAGGTCGGGTACGAGGTCCTTCACCACGTTCATGTGCGGCAGCGGGTAGACCTTGATGGGACCGGAGATCTCGTCCATGCCCTTGGTGCAGGCAAGGGTGTTCATGCCGTCGATATTCATGGCGCAGGAGCCGCAGATGCCTTCGCGGCAGGAGCGGCGCAGCGCTAGCGTCGGATCGACCTTGTTCTTGATCCACAAGAGCGCGTCGAGCACCATCGGCCCGCAGTCGTCGAGATCGACGAAGAAGGTGTCGAGCCTCGGGTTGCGTCCGTCCTCCGGGTCCCAGCGATAGATGCGGAACTCGCGAACATGCGTCGCACCTTCCGGCTTCGGCCAGACCTTGCCAGCCTTGATCTTCGAGTTCTTCGGCAGCGTGAGCTGAACCATGTCGCCTCTTCCTTCGCCGCAGTCGCTTCAGCGCAGCTCGCGCCGAACCATCAGTTTCAATCCCGACCAGACCTCATCGATAGCACAGACCTTGACGTCGACAAGGCCGATCGGCAGTGCCAGTTCGCGCACGACGTCCTCGGTAACGTCGGTCACCACCTTCGATGCCTTCTTCGGCCATGACACCCAGATCATGCCGTCCGGCGTGATCGAGTTCATGAGGTCCTGCAGCCCGTCTTCGAGCGATGACCGCCGCGCCGTGAACAGGTGGATCACGTCCAGCGGCCGCGCCGGGCCGAATCCGTCGACGCCCGACTCCAGCGCCACCTCCGCAAACCCCGCCGCCGACGTCAGCCACCCGAGGTCCGAGGGCAGCCCGATGAAGGCGACGCGCTGGCCGTCCCTCAGTCCCAGTTTCCGCGATAGCGGCGTTCCGGAATAGCCTGCCGGCATCGCCACCTCCCGTTTCTCAGTACACCCGCGCCTTCGGCTTGATGTATTCGATCTCGGAGGTCATCGTGTAGGCATGCACCGGCCGGTAATCGAGGCCGACGGTCCGCGCGCTGGTATCGATCGAGGCCAGCGTGTGCTTCATCCATTCGCCGTCGTCGCGGTTGGGATAGTCCTCGCGGGCATGCGCCCCACGGCTTTCCTTGCGGTTGAACGCGCCTTCCATGGTGACGACGGCCTGCACGATTAGGTTCTCGTATTCGAGAGCCTCGGTGAGGTCGGTGTTCCAGATCAGTGAGCGGTCGGTGGTCTTGAGATTGTCACCGGCTGCCCAGCAGCTGTGGATCAGCTTGACGCCCTCTTCCAGCACCTCGCCGGTGCGGAACACAGCGCAGTTCGACTGCATCGTCTTCTGCATGGACAGCCTGAGCTCGGCAGTCGGTGTCGAGCCGGAAGCATGGCGCACGCGGTCTAGCCGCTCGAGGGAGTTGAGGCCGGCATCCTTCGGCAGGTCGGCAATGCGGCCGCCCTTGTCGATGGTCTCGGCACAGCGGTGGCCGACGGCGCGGCCGAACACCACGAGGTCGATCAGCGAATTGGAGCCGAGGCGATTGGCGCCATGCACCGACACGCAGGCCGCCTCGCCGACGGCCATCAGGCCTGGCACGGTCCGGTCGGGATCGCCATCGATCTTGGCCAGCACCTCGCCATGATAATTGGTTGGTATGCCGCCCATGTTGTAGTGGACGGTCGGCAGAACCGGGATCGGCTCGCGCGTCACATCAACCCCGGCGAAAATCTTGGCGCTCTCCGAGATGCCCGGCAGGCGCTCGGCCAGGATCGCCGGGTCGAGATGGTCAAGATGCAGGTAGATGTGGTCCTTGAGCCTGCCGACGCCGCGTCCCTCGCGGATTTCCATGGTCATGGAGCGGGAGACGACGTCGCGACTGGCAAGATCCTTGGCCGACGGCGCATAGCGCTCCATGAAGCGCTCGCCCTCGGAGTTGGTGAGATAGCCGCCTTCGCCACGCGAGCCCTCGGTGATCAGGCAGCCGGCACCATAGATGCCGGTCGGGTGGAACTGCACGAATTCCATGTCCTGCAGCGCCAAGCCGGCGCGGAGCACCATGGCGTTGCCGTCGCCGGTGCAGGTGTGGGCCGAGGTGCAGGAGAAATAGGCGCGGCCATAGCCGCCGGTCGCCAGTACCGTCTTGTGGGCGCGGAAACGGTGGATCGTGCCGGTTTCCATGTCGAGGGCGACCACGCCGCGACAGGCGCCGTTCTCCATGATCAGATCGATGGCAAAATATTCGATGAAGAACTCGGCCGAATGCCGTAGCGCCTGACCGTACATGGTGTGCAGCATGGCATGGCCGGTACGATCGGCGGCGGCGCAGGTGCGCTGGGCGATGCCCTCGCCGAAGTTGGTGGTCATGCCGCCGAACGGACGCTGGTAGATCTTGCCTTCCTCGGTGCGGGAGAAGGGCACGCCCCAGTGCTCCAGCTCGTAGACGGCGGCCGGCGCGTTGCGCACCAGATATTCAATGGCGTCCTGATCACCCAGCCAGTCGGACCCCTTGACGGTGTCGTACATGTGCCAGCGCCAGTCGTCCGGCCCCATGTTGCCGAGCGAGGCGGCAACGCCACCCTGGGCCGCCACGGTATGCGAGCGGGTGGGGAACACCTTGGTGATGCAGGCGGTCGTCAGGCCGGCTTCCGAGGCGCCAACGACGGCCCTGAGGCCGGCACCGCCAGCGCCCACCACCACAACGTCGAAGGTGTGGTCGATGAACTGATAGGCATGGCCGCCGACATTGAAGGCGGTCTGTTTACCGCCGGTGGTCTCTGAGGCAACGGCCATGGTCAGGCTCCGAAGGTAATCTTGATGAGCGCCACGGCCGATGCGATGCCGACCAGCGCCGAGAAGAAGGAATTGGCCATCAGCGCCAGCATCCGGAGCAGCGGCTGATTGACGTAGTCCTCAATGATGACCTGCATGCCGATCTTCATGTGCCAGACGCTGACACCCAGGAAGGCGAGCATCAGCACGGCGACGAAGGGATTGCCGAGCGTGGCGATCACCGCTCCATAGTCGTCGCCCTGCAGCTTGATCAGCAGCACGACGTAGACCAGCGACAGAAGCAGCGCGGCGACGCCGGTCACCCGCTGTTGCCAAAAATGTCCGGTGCCGGATTTGCCGGAACCGAAGCCGCGGGCGTGCTTCAGCGATGTCTGGAAGCGAAAGGACTTGCTCATGGCGGACCTCAGGCAAAGACGAAGGCGGCAATGGCGACGACACCCGTCAGCACCACGCCGGCCACCAGATTGAACAGGGCCATGCGATCGGCGGTCTTCTTGTCGAAGCCGTAGCCGAGGTCCCAGATGAAATGGCGGACGCCACCGATGGCGTGATGGATCAGAGACCAGACGAGACCGAGGAGGATCAAGCGACCGATCCAGCTCTGGTAGACGCCGTCGACACGGGCGAACCATTCCGGGCCGCTCGCCGCCGCTATCAGCCAGACGGCAACGAACACCGTTCCGACGTAGAGGAAGCCGCCGGTCATGCGGTGAACGATCGACATCGCCATGGTCAGGATGAAGCGGAAGACCTGGAGATGCGGCGAGAGCGGGCGGGAAGCCGCCAGGCGGGCGTCGGCCATCGAATGATGTTCCCTCATGAGGTGGGAGACGAACGCTCCCTTGGCGCGATCTGTTGACGTTGACGTTAACGTCAACATGCAGCAAAAGCCTGAGTCGTAAGTACCTTCTCGGAGGTGGGTCGTCAAAGACAAAACACTCAATGGGTGATGCGAAACGATAAAGTGTAGGGGAAAATACGACTATATGCTTAGCATGTGAGGCGGTTGATCTGAAGCTTCGTCAAGCCTCAGAAGGGATTACGCGTGCAATGCAGGGGGGGCGAGCGGCCGCATCGAGCCGGTCGATGGCGTCGAGGAGTTCGACCTGATAATCGCCCCCCTCAAGGCAATGCGAGGCCTCCGGCAACAGCCAATACAACGGTGGCGACGGTAGCCGCGTCACCAATTCGGCGACATTTTCGGGCGGCGCCACGATGTCCTTGCCGCCGGCGAATACAGCCACCGGCATCGTCAACCGATCGCTCACCGCGAAGATGTCATGGCGAGGCCATTCGTCGAGGGCGCGCGGCACGTCACGCTGGAGATTGGCAATGCCGTCCGGATGGTATTTTGCGCGCGCTTCGATTTGGCGGACGCCAGAAGTGAAGGGAGAAACCAGCAGTAGGTGAGCGATCTGGCCGGCATAGTCGCTGGCGGCGAGCCGGGCAACGGCATAAGCGCCCATGGAATGGCCACAGAGGGCAAGGTGGGCACCGCTCCAGCCCAGGGAGGCAGCATTGGCAATGGCCCACTCGACGGTACGGCGCACATCCCGCACATGATTTTCCAAAAGGAAATCCGCTTCGTTGCCGGCGCTGTCATTCCAAGCCGAGGCGCAGCAATCAGGGGATACGACGACATAATCTCGAGCGCGATAGGCGTCGATCAGCTTTTGCATGTGCGGGGCCCGCGCCGCGCCGTTGCGCCCGTGAGCGGTGATCGCAAGGCGAGGAGAGGGCGCGTTGGTCCGCCACAGCTCGACGCTCATGCGGGCGTCGTCGGCGTCCGGATCGGCCGACACGCCGAGCGGCACGATTTCGGGTATCATGCGACGGCGGCCTTGGTGAGATGCGGACTCGACAAGCCGAGCTTTGTCAGACCATCCAAAACGTCTTGGGCCGACATGAACAGCGTCCAGAGGAGCGACGACCGGTGGTTCTCGATCATCACGACGATCGGTCCCTGGTCGATGGCAAGATGGCTTGATGCCACCCAGTTCCGTCCCGGCGAAAAGGCGTCGGCAAATCCGCGCGGCCCGAACAGCCGCCCGTCCAAAGTCGTCAGGAAGCCACGAAGCGCCTCCATTGCCTCCTTGGGCACGTAAGGCATCGAAGCGAGGGCCGCCGTCGGGGTGATGACGCCGGTGTCATTGGTCGGTGAGTGGGCATTGTAACCGTCGAAGGTGTCCGATGCCGTCAATCCCCAACAGTCCGCGCCGTAGCCATCGAAGTTGCCGCGATTGGTGAGGCAGTGGGCGCGGTTGACCAGCGCATGTGCCGTATTCTGGGCAAAATAGTCGGCATAGGAGTCGGACAGGCCGCGCGGATCGAGCCCCATGAAGGAATAGTGGGCAAAGAACAGCGGTCCGCCGTAGTCGGGCCCAAGTGGCAGCGTCACGCCGCCGTAGTTGCGACCGTTCAGGAAATCACGACCCTTGGCCCATGACTGATGGTAGGTCGAGACCGGCACTGCATGCGTTGGCGAGGCGGCGGCTAGCACATGGGTGATCAGGCATTCGTTCCAGCCAGTGATGGCATGGTTCATGGCAAAGCCGTGGGTTGGGCTCCAGTGCCACAACAGGGCGCCGTCGGCCCTGAGATGATGGCTCCACTCGACTTCGCGCCACAGCCGATCGATGCGGGCGGCGAGGTCCGGCCGTGTCGGGATGAGCCACTGGCGTACGGTCAGCAGGCCGGCCATCAGGAAGGAGGTCTCGACGAGATCGCCGCCATCGTCCTTTTCGCCAAACGGAATGACCTTGCCGGTCTCTCCGTTCATGAAATGCGGGAAGACGCCGTGGAAGTGATCCGCCGTTTCCAGAAAATTGGTAATTTTGACGATGCGCTCGACGACCTCGTCGCGGGGAAGAAAGCCGCGCTCGACGCCGGCAATCAACGCCATCACGCCGAAGCCTGTGCCGCCGGTGGTCACCGTGTTGTCGGGGGAGTAGCCGAAGGCGTCGTTATCTCGTTCGCGCGCCATGCCGCTCACTGGATGGCCGTAGTCCCAGAAATAGCTCAGCGTCGCCTGCTGTACGAGGTCCATCAGCGCGTCGTCACTCATCGCCGCGACGGCGGCGGGCGAGAAAGTCATGACCGTTTCCCTTCAGACTGAGGGTCGTTCCAGATTACGCGCACCGCCTGGGTATCGCGGGAGTTTGGACCAACATGGATATCGAAGGCGCCGCTCTCCGAGAGACGGCGTGTGTCGGTGATCGTCTCCGCCACCGAGAAATCCAGATCGGTGGCGGTGACGATGAAGCTGACCGTCTCGGTGGCGCGGGCACCAAGCGCCACTTTTCGGAAGCCCTTGAGCTCCTTCACCGGCCGGCTGACGCTCGCCACGGGGTCGCCGATATAGAGCTGCGCGGTCTCGTTCGTGGGGCGATCGCCGAGGTTGGTGACAGTGAGCGTCACTTCGAGCCGATCGTCGCCGGTCAGTTTTGTCTTGTCAGCGCGTGGCGGGCCGTAGGCCACCTTGCCATAGCCGAGACCGAAGCCGAACGGATAGAGACCGTTGTTCTGCGTCACGTCGTCGGGCAGGTCGACGTAGCCGGAGGTAAATTTCTGGAAGCGGCCGGGCGTCGGCCGGCCGGTTGGCCGGTGGGCGTAGGTCACCGGCACCTGGCCGACACTATAGGGGAACGTCGCCGGCAGGCGACCGGATGGCTCGGCCTTGCCGAACAACACATCTGCGAGACCATGGCCGATCTCGGTGCCGCCGAACCAGGCGATCAGCAACGCATCGGCGAGCAGCGATTCCTCGGCAAGCGCCAGCGGGCGGCCGGTCATGATAACGACGATGAGCGGCTTGCCCGTCGCCTTCAGGGCGCGAAGCAGCTTCTTCTGGGATTCGGGGATGGAAAGGTCGGTACGCGATGAGGATTCGCCGGAATACTCGCGCGCTTCGCCCACCACGGCCACCGTGATGTCGGCAGCGGTAGCGACAGCGACTGCCTCGGCAATCATCGCCTCTGGCGACCGCACGTCGATGACGACGGAGAGATCCTTCCAGTCGTGGACATTGAGGCGTGTGGCAAGCCATGGCTCGTCGACGATATTGGCGCCCTTGGCGGTGATGATGCCCAATGCGTTGCCCGCCGCTTCACGCAGCCCATCGGCGATGGGAACGACGGTGGATGGCGAGCCGGCTACCGCCCAGGTGCCGTTCATGTTGACGCGGTCCTCCACGAAGGGACCGATGAGAGCTATGGTTCCGATCTTGCCGCTGTCGGGCGCCGGCAAGGGCAGAAGGCCACCGTCATTTTTGAGGACAACCGTCGCGGCCGCCACTGCCTGCCGGGCAAGCTGCCGATTGGCGGCGGTCAGGATGGGCTGCGCTGCGCGGCCCCAGTCGAGCCGATGGTAGGGATCGTCGAACAGGCCAAGCTTCAGCTTGGCTTCCAGTACGCGGCGGCAGGCGGCCGTTATCTCGGCCTCGCCGACAAGGCCGGCTTTGACACTCTCCTCGAGCGTTTCGAGATAGGTCTCCGACACCATGTCCAGGTCGACGCCGGCCGTCAGACCGAGGCGGGCGGCCTCGGCTCGGTCGGACGCGACACCATGGGAGATGAGTTCGAGGATGCCAGTGTAGTCGGCAACGACAAGACCGTCATAGCCGAGCTTTTCTCGGAACAACTCGGTGATGACGGCGCGATTGGCGTGCATCGGCACACCATTCAGCGTGTTGAAGGACGCCATGATTGAGCCGGCGCCAGCCCGAATGCCGGCGACGAAGGGCGGCAACACCACGTCGTGCAGCGTGGCGGGCGACAGATCGACCGCGTCATAGTCGCGGCCGCCCATGCCGCCACCATAGCCGCAGAAGTGCTTGAGGCAGGCCATCACCGCGTCGGGGTTGGAAAGATCTCCGCCCTGATAGCCCTCGACCATCGCCTCGGCAAAGCGGCTGGCGAGGAGTGGATCCTCACCGGGGCTCTCGGCGATCCGCCCCCAGCGGGGATCGCGGCAGACGTCGACCATGGGCGAGTAGACCTGGTCGATGCCAATCGATGCCGCCTCCTGGGCGGCAACGCGGGCGGTGGCGCGGACGAGGTCCATATCCCAACTGGCGGCGAGCGCTAGCGGCAGCGGGAAGATAGTCTTCTGGCCGTGGATGACGTCCTCGGCGAACATCAACGGGATCTTCAGGCGCGTTTCCTGGGCGAGGTCCTGGAAGACGCGCACCGCCTCAGCTGATTTCACACCGAAGATACCGCCGATGCGGCCCGTCCTGATCTTCTCGGCAACGTCGGTATTGACGACGGTGCCAGTCAGCGTCTCGCCGCCAGGGGTGACGAGATTGAGCTGGCCGATCTTCTCCGAAAGGGTCATCCGGCCGAGTAGCCCGTCGATGAAATCCTTGTCCTTCTTCATGTCCGGATGTCCGCGTTTGGTTCCCCCGCTTCTTCGGGGTCAGGGAAGATGGCGCATCACCGACAGCATGGAGCGGAGGCCGCCGCGCATGTCGCGGGGTGGTGGTGGTGCCGGTATGACCACCGGTTCGAGGCCGGCGCGTCCGTTTTCGATGTTGAGGATGGAATGATAAAACGGACGGCCGAGGCTGTCGGCAGGTGGTGTCTGCTCGTGCATCACCGAAAGCACGGTTGCCTTCGGGCAATACTGGCGGATGAGGCGATGGAACTCGGTGCGCGCCTCGGGGTCGAGCGCAGCGGTCGCTTCGTCGAGGAACAGCACGTCCGGTGTATGCAGCAGGATGCGGGCAAGCACCACCTTCTGTTTCTGGCCGCCGGACAGCACGTCGTCCCAGCGCCGGCCGCGATAATAGGGATTGCCCATCGACGGAATGAAGTCGCTGAGGCCGACCGCGCTCATGATGGCTGCCACCTCGAGGTCGCGGTGCTCATGCTCATCCTCGGGCATGGCGATCAGTTGCTTGAGACTGGCCTGCGGCAGGCGGGTATCCTGGCAGGCATAGAGCGCCTTCATCCCCTCGGGCATAGTCACCCGGCCGCGCCCATAAGGCCAAAGGCCATTCAGCGCCTTGATGAGGCAGGACTTTCCTGAGCCAGACGGGCCGCGCACGAACACCCATTGCCCCGGCTTGATCGACAGACGGGCGACACGCAGGAAGGGTTGCGCTTCCTTGCCGGCAAACATCAGTTCGAGGCCTTGGACGGAGAGGCCTCGCTCCGGCGGCTGCTGATCGTAGCGGAACTCCGAGACGCCGCTCTCGCGATAGAAGGCTTGCGCGTCCTGCACCCGTTCGATGGCGTCGGCAAGCTCGACCACCCGATTGACGTTGGCGCGAAGGTTGGCGATGTCCGGCATCACCTGGATGACCCAGGAGCAGTCGCTGATCAGCTCACTGACCAGCTCCGAACCGGTAATGTAGGTGCGGAAGGTCATGCCGCCCTGCATATAGGCGGGCATGTTCGGCAAATAGGCCACGACCTTCTGGGTGATGTAGGTATAGGCGCCGTTGAATGCGAGGAAGATGGCCGAAATCTTGTTCTGAACGCCCCAGGTACGATCAATCGATTGATATTGCCGGCGATGGATGGACGCCTGCACGTTCTCGCCCTGGGCGGCGGCGATCGGCAGCACGCGGCGCACCAGCATCGACAGCTCGGCGCGGTAGCTGCCCTCGTAGCGCAGCATGGCCATGTTGAGCGTCTCGATGGCGCGACCGATCCTGAGGGCGATCGCCGTCGATATCGGCACATAGGTGACGGCGAGGGCGAACACCAAAACGGCGCTGGCATAAGATCCCAGGAAATCAAGGCCGTGAATGGCGACCGAGGTCGAGAGCAGCATTTCACCGACGAAATAGACCGACGTCACCACCGAGATGAGACCCATGGCCATGCCGAGCGCATTGCCGGTCATCGCTTTGATCGACTCCTGGATGCGCTGGTCGATATTGTCGGGGATGTTCGATCCCTCGTCGGCGGAGCCCATCACCAGAAGATGATAATAGGGCCGACGGTCGGACAGCAGCGCCGCATTGAAACGACCGTCGAGCCACTGGCGCCATCTGCGGTGCAGCGTGCTCGAGAAATAGTGCCGGAAACCGAGAAACACCGCGAATTTCAGAAGGGCGAGCCCAACCAGAACGCTGGCCGCCGTCAGTACGTCGGTGATGGCCGAGACACCGAGGTCGTGAAAGGATGCGATGGTGGCGATGAAAGTGCCGGAAGCCTGCGCCAGCCAGACGCCGCTTTTGCTGGCCGCCGCCGACAGAAGCGCCACCGCGATCGTCAGCGCCCAGGCCTCGCGCCACCTGTCCGAGACCCAATAGGCCTTGAGCAGCCCCCAGAAGCTACGCATGGAGGAAACAGGGGTAGCCAGCGCATTCACTCCCGCGTCGGCCGCCGAGGCGGACCGGACAATCCGATAATCAAAGCCTGCCCCTCAAACTTTAACGCTCCTTTAAGCCTGTCGGCCAGCGCGATCACCAAAAGGAATGAGCGGCATAGCGTACTCCGGCGGCGGCGCCTTGCCTTGACAAGCTTATGACGGGCGGACCTATTTCCTGCAATCCAACCCGTTCCGTGAGGATAATATCTGATGAAGCTCTACCGTTTCTTGACCGGTCCCGACGACGCGGCCTTCTGCCATCGCGTCACCCAGGCACTCAACAAGGGTTGGCAGCTCGCCGGCTCGCCGGCGCTCACCTTCGATCCCGTACAGGGACGTGTGATTTGTGGCCAGCCGGTGGTCAAGGAAGTCGAGGGTGTCGACTACACGCCGGATATCAAGCTGGGCGAGTGGTGAGATGAGCCTCGAAAGCGTCAAGGCCTTCTTCGCCGAGAAGGCGCCCGATATCGCAGTGATCGAGACGGAAGCGTCATCGGCCACCGTTGCCGACGCCGCTGCCGCCCATGGTGTCGATCCGGCGGAAATCGCCAAGACCATCTGCCTCAGGGTCGGCGAGCAGGCCATGCTGCTGGTGGCCGGTGGTACCAGCCGGCTCGACAACCGCAAGGCCCGGGAAGCTTTCGGTGGCAAGGCGCGCATGCTCGGTCTCGATGAGGTAGTCGAGCTGACGGGCCATCCGATTGGTGGTGTCTGTCCCTTCGGCTTGAAATCGCCGTTGCCGATCTACTGCGATCTGTCGCTGCGCCGCTTTCCCGAAGTTCTGCCGGCGGCTGGCGCCACCAACGCGGCGGTGCGCATCGGCACCGAGCGCTTGGCCGAACTCGTCGGCGCCACCTGGGTCGACGTCTGTCAATAGGCGGCGCCCCTTGTCCGGCCGGGGTAAGTCAGGTCCCGTTACGCGCGCCGTCAGCGATCTCGGCAGGCCGAGATTCGCGGATGGCTATTGGAGGTCTTTCGGATATCCGATCACCAGCTGAAGTGGCCGGTCAGCTTGACCACCCGTCCTTCGCCATAGCCACAGGAATAGGCGGTCTGGCAGGACGCGACATACTCGGTGTCGAAGATATTGTTGGCGTTGAGATCGACGCCCCAGTTGCCGCGGTTGTAGCCGATCCTGGCATCGGCCAGCAGCACGTCGGGCACTTTCAGCGTATTCTCATTGTCGGCCCACGATGAGCCGACGTAACGCAGGCCACCGCCCACCGTGAAGCCCTCGAACGCGCCGGTGGAGAAGGCATAGTCCAGCCAGACCGATGCCATCGTCTCAGGGATGACGTAGGGCGTATTGCCGATGAGCGCGGCGTCGGCATCCTCGGTGATGTCGACGTCCATGACGGCGGCCGAGGCGGTGAGCTTCCAGTTTTCGGTCAGGTTGACCTTGGCCTCCAGCTCGACACCCTTCGAGTTGACTTCGCCGATTTGCGACTGGGCGTACCAAGGGCCGGTCAGCACATTCTGCTTGGTCAGGTCGAAGAGGGAGAGGGTGAAGAGACCGTCGACCCAATCGGGCCTGTACTTGAGGCCGGCCTCGTATTGGTAGCCGGTCTCCGGCAGGAACACGCCGCTGCCGTTGGCGCCGAGCACTGGGTTGAAGAAAGTGGAAAGGCTGGCATAGGGCGTCAGGCCGTTGTCGAATTCGTAGGCAAGGCCGGCACGACCGCTCCATTCTCCTTCGTCTCCCGAATAGGCGGGGGTCCCGACGGCATCGGTCCAGACATGGTCATAGCGGCCATTCAGCGTGGCAAGCCAGCCGCCGCCAAAGGCGATCTGGTCCTGAGCGTAGAAGCCCAACTGATGCTGGCGTAGCGTCTGGTCGATGTAAGCGACCGGCGTGGACTGGGCCGATCCGTAGATCGGATTGGTTGCCGAGATGTCGGTGCCGCTGGATGACGCTTGCATCTGGTCGAGGTCATACAGGCGGTAGTCGATGCCGAGGAGCAACTTGTGCTCGAGCGGGCCGGTGTCCACCGTGCCTTCGACGCGATTATCCGTGTTGATGGCGAAGGTCTTGCTGTGGTGGGCAAAGTTGATGCGGGCGAGCGTGTCGGTGCCGGCCGCCGGAGAGGCGGAATAGCCGCTGTAACCGTAAGGATAGAGCATGGACTCCTCGACGTCGCTGTAGGCGACCCGCATCGCCTGCGTCGCCTTCCAGCCGTCACCGAAATTGTGCTTCAGCTCGTAGCCAAGCGCTCCCTGCTCACGGTCATAATCATCAACGTCGGGCTCGGTGAAGTTGGCGTCCCGGTCGATCGTGCCGAACGGTGCCGCCACCACCGTGCCGACATAGGGCAGAAAGGCGTTGCCGTTGTGCACGCCGTCAAGGTGGGTGTAGTTGGCAAGGACCGTCAGTTGCGTCGTATCGCTGAGGTCGACCTTGAGCGATGGCGACACCGTGCCACGGAAATTTTCCTCGAAATCGGTATAGCCGTTGCCACCGGCGATACGACCGCTGACGCGGGCCGCGACCGTATCGTTGAGCTTGTCGCCGATATCGAAGCCGAGCGAGGCATAACCATTATTGTCGATGCTGGTCTCGATCTTGCGGATGCGCTCGCCGGTCGGCTGCTTGGAGACCATGTTGACCAGGCCGCCGGGATTGCTGCCACCGTAGAGAACGGAGGAGGCTCCGCGCAGCGTCTCGATGCGTTCCAGGTCGTGGCTGTCGACCAGGAAACCACCGAAGGCGTAGCTGTAGTTCTGCAGCCCGTCGAGGTAGATGCCGCTTTGAGTTGCCTGGAAGCCACGGATGTACAGCCAGTCTGTATCACTGTCCGCTCCGAACGGCTGGGTGAAGACGCCAGGGGTGTAGCGCAGTGCCTCGTCGACCTTGTCGGCAGCGCGGGCATCGATCTCCTCGCGCCCCATGACCGACACCGACTGCGGGATTTTTTCGATCGGCAGGTCGGTCTTGGCTCCGGCCGTGGTGGCCTTGGCAACATAGCCTTTCACCGGTGCGGTGCCGGCTCCACCTTCGCCTTGGACGACGATCTCATCCAGTTCGACCGTCGTTGTCGTCGATTGGCCATGGGCCGCGCCGACAAGCGGCAAGGTGGCGAGCGTCAGCGCCAAGGCGCGGGTAAAGGCGTTGCGGTCGGACGGCATCGATCGGTTCTCCGGTGACGTCGACCGCGGCGCGTGCATAGCCGGTCCGGCATAAGGCGCCACGGTCGTTCCTGAGCCGACTCGATAGGTCAAGTCGTGATCTGCCGATTGAACGAAGCCGGGGTGCTTGGAATGAAAGCGGGATGAAGTTCGGTTCTTTCCACCGAGGTCGCCTGCGCGAGGGAATGCTGGATGCGTTGCTCGCGCCGCCAGAGAGCCGGTGTCTGGCCGGTCAGCCGGCGGAACACGCGCGTGAAATGCGCTTGGTCGGAAAAGCCGGTGTCGATGGCAATCGCCGACAGGCTGGCCTCTTCCCGCACCAATATGTCCTTCGCCGCTTCGACGCGGCAATAGAGCAGGAATTGATGCGGCGTCTTGCCGACCGCCATCCGGAACGCGACCCCAAAATGATCCGGCGACAGTCCCACCAGCGCCGCCAGCTCGGCCAGCGATACGTTGCGAGCGACGTTGGCTCGCATATGGTCGATCACGCGGTTCATCTGCCAGCGCGACAGGCCGGTGTCAGGCTGCGGCCCGGCGACCTGACGCAGGTCGAGGAGATCGGCCAGCATCGCCAGCACGAGGCTTTCCCCGTAGAGATCGTCGCGCCGGCTCTCGGCGCAGTCGCTGGCAATCAGCGAAGCGAGAGCGGAAAGGCTTGGCGCCGAAAAGCCGATCCGGGGGGAAAGGAACTGGCAGGGGTGAATGCGACCTCCGGACTGCGCGGCCAGCGCCCCGATGTCGAAATGCAGATCGAGGTGTCTGAGTTCGTCGAGCCGGTCGATGAAACCCTCGATCGGGTAGCCGGCCGGCACGAAGCAGAAACGCCGCTCATCGTCGAGCCGGTGTTGCCTTCCTACGGCGTCTCGAATGTCGATGCCGCCGTCGCCAATCTCGCCGAGCAGCACGAACAGGCGTGGTGCTTGCGATACATAGGTGCCTGAGGCTCCGGCCTCGCATCTGACGTCCCAGAGGTCGGCGACGCAGCCGCTCCAGGCGCGCCATCGCAGATCGTTGCGTATGGTAATGCCGGAAATGCTGCTGACCATCTGTGGCCGAAAGTCGGTCGCCATCGCCTCTTTCCCATCCGATTATCGCCTATCAATCGGAGGCTAAAAAAGTTGAATAAATAAATCAAGTTTATAAGCTTGATTACCTATGTATGCGAATGTTTCTGGCATTGAGAGGCGTTTGCAATAGACAGGACCCCGCAAGGTTGTCTTTGAGGCAGATCAATCGGTGCACTGCACTCGGTGGCTTAAGATTGCATCGTCGAGCAAGCGACACCGACTACCCCCAGACATGCCCTGTCCGGAAATCGGAAACTCGGAACAGAAGTTTGCGTTTTCGCAACGTCCGAGACGCGGCGCTCTTTATATTGAACCTCAGAATCCACATAACGAGGCTGAAACATGAAAACGATCCTCCTCGCCGCTGCTGCCCTCGCGGTTGCCATCCTTCCCGCCACTGCCGCCGATTATCAGGTCAAGATGCTCAACAAGGGCGCCAAGGGCATGATGGTCTTCGAGCCGGATCTCGTGAAGGTCCAGCCGGGCGATACCGTCACCTTCGTTGCGACCGACCCCGGTCATGACGCCATGAGCGTGCCCGGCATGTTGCCGGATGGTGTCCAGCCCTTCGAAGGCAAGATCGGCAAAGACCTCACGGTGACCTTCACCCAACCGGGTGTCTATGGCGTCAAGTGCAAGCCGCACTACGTCATGGGAATGGTGGCTGCCGTGGTGGTCGGCGACCCTGCCGTCAACCTCGAGGCAGCCAAGGCGGCGAAGAATCCCGGCAAGGCCGGCAAGGTGTTCGCCGAACTTCTTGGCGGCCTCTGATATGGCAGATACCGCGCGGTGGGGGCGCCTGTTTTCAGGCGCCTTCCGGCCGTTCTTCCTGCTGGCCGCGTTATGGATGGCAGGCTCGATACTCGTCTGGGTGCCCCTCTACATGGGACACGCCGCGCTGCCTACCGCCTTTGCTCCGCGCGATTGGCATATTCACGCCATGCTGTTCGGCGGCATACCGGCGATCATCGCCGGCTTCACGCTGACCGCCGTATCCAGTTGGACCGGCCGACCCACCATGACCGGCCGGCCGCTGGCGCTTCTGGTCCTGATCTGGGTCGCCGGCCGGATTGCCGTTTCCGTCTCGGCACTGATCGGGCCCTTCGCGGCAGCCCTCATTGATCTTGCTTTCCCCCTCGCGCTCGCAGCGGTGCTCGGCCGTGAAGTGATCCTGGCCGGCAACTGGCGCAATCTGCGCGTCGTCGGTCTCGTCCTCCTTCTGGCCCTCGCCGATGCCGGGTTCCACGCCGAGGCGATGGGACGCGGCCTTGCCGACCTGTCCGTCAGAGCGGCGCTGTCGGCGGTGCTGATGCTCATTCTGCTGATGGGAGGGCGTATCATACCCGCCTTTACCCGTAACTGGCTGAAGATGCGTGGCGAAAGCCGACTACCGGCACCCTTCGATCGTTTCGATGCCTCAGCAATGGTCGTCTCTGGACTCGCCTTCGTTGCATGGACCGTGGCGCCCGCCTGGGTCGGCACGGTTGTCCTTCTTGGGCTCGCCGGCTTGGCAACGGCCGCTCGCCTCACGCGCTGGCGCGGCCTGGCTACCCGAAGCGAACCACTCCTTCTCGTCCTGCATGTTGCCATCGCAACGATCGCTATCGGCTTCATCGTCGAAGCGCTGTCCATCCTTTGGCCAGAAATCGTCGACCCGACGGCGGCGCTGCATCTCTGGACGGCCGGCAGCGTCGGACTCACCGTGCTCGGCGTCATGACGCGGGTGAGCCGTGGCCACACCGGCCGGCCGCTCGCCGCCGGACGGCTCGAGATTGCCATCTACGCCTTGGTGTCGGCCGGGGCTCTTCTGCGCATGGCGGCACCCTACTCAGGCGACGCCTATTTCCACGTCCTCGCCTGCGCCGGCGTTCTGTGGGCGGCGGCCTTCCTCACCTTCGCCGTGGGCTATGCCGGCATCCTTACCGGACCGCGCGCCAACGGACGGGACTGACCTAAGTCAAGCCGAGTTTGTGCCAACGCAACGTCCGCCTCTGCATCTCGTGAAAACATGAAAACATAATTCATGTTGAACGGATCCGGAGGGGCGGATGAAACCGGCAGGAAAAACGGCAAACGGCCTTATCAGGGTGATGGCAGCATTTTGCCTGGCAATCGCCTTGGTTCTCGCCGCGACGCCGTCCAAGGCGGCCAGCCTCACCGATTTTCTCGGCAAAGTCGCTCCTTCGGATCTGGTGCCTGGAGCCGACGCCTACGGCGCCATTCGCTCCGATATGCCCGCTGCGCCGGCCCTCAAGGCGGGCACTCGCGTCGGTTGGGTGTTCCTCAACACTGATTTCGTGCCGACGACCGGCTATTCCGGCAAGCCGATCAACGTTGTGATTGGTGTTGACGACAAGGCGGTGATCACCGGTGCTCGCCTCGTCAAGCACTCCGAACCCATCGTGCTGGTCGGTATTCCCGAAGCTAAGATCAGGGCGGTGATCGAGAAATACACCGGACTCGATCTCAAGCGGGAAGCAGCCGGCTCCGCCCACGATCTCGACATCGTTTCCGGCGCCACCGTCACCATCATGGTGATCGACGATTCGATCCGCCGGTCCGGCATCAAGGCCGCGCGCGCCCTGGGGCTTGAAGGCTTTTCCGCCGGATCCGGTCCGGTCGCCGACCTGAAGGTGGTGGATCGCAGCAAGGATGCGGTGGCGGACTGGACGAAACTCACCGGCGATGGTTCGGTACGGCGGTTCAGCCTGTCGGTGGCTGAGATCAACGCCGCTTTTGGCAAGCTAGCCGACCCGCGTGCCGCCGACCATCGCGAGGCGGGCGCCGACACCGATCCCTACATCGACATTTACGTCGGCTTGGTCAGCCAGCCGTCGATCGGCCGCACTCTGCTTGGCGACGCCGCCTATGCCAATCTGAAGAGCCGGCTCGGCGAGGGCGACGAGGCAATCTTCGTGGCCAGCACTGGCCGCTGGTCCTTCAAAGGCTCGGGCTACGTGCGCGGCGGCATTTTCGATCGCATCACCTTGCTGCAGGGCGAGAGCACGATTCGTTTCCGCGACAAGGATCACTTGCGCGTTGTCCGAATGGCGCCTGCTGATGCGCCGACCTTCAGCGAGATGGACCTCTTCGTCATCCCCAAGGCATCGGTTTTCGACGCGGCCGCGCCTTGGCGACTACAGCTGCTGGTGTCTCGAGCCGTCGGCGCCATCGACAAACTGTTCCTGACCTACGACGTCGATTATACGCTGCCGCCGCCCTATCTCGCCGCTGCTCCACGGTCGGCGCTCGCTGTGGTTGCGCCCACATCGATGCCAGCCCAGGATGCCTCTGCCGACGACGCGGCCCCGGCTCGTGACCGCCTGTGGCTTCGCATTTGGCAGTCCAAACGCACCGAGGTCGCCATTCTCGTCACCGCGCTGGCGGTGTTGTCCGGCATCTTCTTCTTCCAGACCTTTGCGACGAAGAACGAGCGGGTGTTCCGGATCATCCGTCTTTCTTACTTGGCCTTCACGCTGGTGTTCATCGGCTGGTACGCCAACGCGCAGCTTTCGGTGGTGAACCTGCTCGCCGTGCTGTCGGCTCTGGTCAGCGATTTCCGTTGGGAAACCTTCCTGATGGATCCGTTAATCTTCATCCTATGGTTTTCGGTGGCGGTGGCGCTGCTGTTCTGGGCGCGCGGTGCCTACTGCGGCTGGCTGTGTCCGTTCGGCGCGCTGCAGGAGTGGTCGAACCAGATCGCCCGCTGGCTTCGCGTGCCACAGATCCGCCTGCCTTGGGGACTGCACGAACGCCTCTGGCCGATCAAGTACATGATCTTCCTGGGGCTCCTCGGCATGTCCTTCTACTCGCTCGACATGGCCGAACATTACGCGGAGATCGAGCCGTTCAAGACGGCGATCATCCTGAAATTCGATCGTCCTTGGCCTTACATACTGATCGCGCTCGCCGCGCTGACGCCGGGCCTGTTCATCGAGCGCTTCTACTGCCGCTATGTCTGTCCGCTCGGTGGTGGCCTTGCCATCCCCGCCCGGCTGCACATGTTCCGCTGGCTGAAGCGCTACCGCGAATGCGGCAATCCCTGCCAGACCTGCGCCCACGAATGTCCGGTGCAGGCGATCCACCCGTCGGGTGAGATCAATCCCAACGAATGCGTCTCCTGCCTGCATTGCCAGGTGCTCTACCAGAGCACGGCTCGCTGTCCGGTCGTGATCAGCAAGCTGCGCAAGCGGGAGCGTTTCGAACGCCAGAACGGTCTCGTCCAGACGGGGGCAGCGGCATCCGCGGGCATGAATGCCTTGCGGAGCGACGTGGATGGTTCAGCGCAAGCCTGAAAAAACAACCGAGGAGAGCAATATGACTGATGAGACCCACAATCTGTCCCGCCGGTCGCTTTTAGGCGGCACGGCCAAGACCGCGATGTTTGCCGGCGTTGCCGCAACCGCCGTTGGCGGCTTGATGGCCACCAGCGCCAGCAAGGCAGCCGAACCGGCCAACAAGGCCGAAGTGAAGCCAGGCGAACTTGACGAATACTATGGCTTCTGGTCATCGGGCCAGAGCGGCGAGATGCGCATTCTCGGCGTGCCGTCGATGCGCGAGCTGATGCGCGTGCCGGTGTTCAACCGCTGCTCGGCCACCGGCTGGGGCATGACCAACGAAAGCCTGAAGGTCCTGACCGAAGGCCTGATGCCGACGACCAAGGAATTCCTCGCCAAGCGCGGCATGAAGACCTACCAGAACGGCGACCTGCACCACCCGCACATGTCGTTCACCGAGGGCACCTACGACGGCCGCTATCTGTTCATGAATGACAAGGCCAACACGCGTATCGCCCGTGTTCGCTGCGACGTCATGAAGTGCGACAAGATCATCGAGATTCCCAACGCCTCCGACATCCACGGCATGCGCCCGCAGAAGTATCCGCGCACCGGCTACATCTTCGCCAATGGCGAGCACGAGGCGCCGCTGGTCAACGATGGCAAGATCCTCGACGATCCCAAGCAGTATGTGAACATCTTCACCGCCGTCGATGGCGACAAGATGGAAGTGTCCTGGCAGGTCATCGTCTCGGGCAACCTCGACAACACCAACACCGACTACAAGGGCAATTACGCCTTCTCCACCTCCTATAACTCGGAGATGGGCGTCAATCTCGCCGAGATGACCGCCAACGAGGTCGATCATGTCGTCATCTTCGACATCAAGGCGATCGAGGCGGGCGTTGCCGCCGGCGATTATCAGGAGCTGAACGGCGTCAAGGTGCTGGACGGCCGCAAGGGCAAGAACTCCAAGTACACCCGCTACGTGCCGATTCCCAACAGCCCGCATGGCGTCAACGCCTCGCCGGACGGCAAGTACATCATGATCAACGGCAAGCTGTCGCCGACGGTATCGATCATCGACGTCGACAAGGTGGCGCCGCTGTTCACAGACAACGCCGATCCGCGCTCTTGCGTCGTCGGCGAACCGGAACTCGGCCTCGGGCCGCTCCACACCGCCTTCGATAACCGTGGCAATGCCTATACGACGCTGTTCCTCGACAGCCAGATCGTCAAGTGGGATATCGACAAGGCGATCCGCGCCTATAAGGGCGAAAAGGTCGATCCGATCGTTCAGAAGATCGACGTCGCTTATCAACCCGGCCACAACTCGACCTCCATGGGCGAAACCAAGGAAGCCGACGGCAAGTGGCTGATATCGATGAACAAGTTCTCCAAGGACCGTTTTCTCAACGTCGGTCCGCTCAAGCCGGAGAACGAGCAGCTGATCGATATCTCCGGCGACGAAATGAAGCTGGTGCACGACAGCCCGACCTTCGCCGAGCCGCATGACAGCATTGTGGTGCGGGCCGACATCGTCAACCCGCTGTCGGTGTGGAAGCGCGACGACCCGTTCTTCGCCGATGCGGTCAAGCAGGCCAAGGCCGACGGCGTCGACATCGAGGGTGACAGCACAGTCATCCGCGACGGCAACAAGGTGCGCGTCTACATGACGTCGGTGGCGCCGGCCTTCGGCCTCGAAAGCTTCGAGGTCAACCAGGGCGACGAGGTCACCGTCTATGTCACCAACCTCGACGACGTCGATGACCTGACCCACGGCTTCACCATCTCCAACTACGGCGTTGCGATGGAAGTGGCGCCGCAGGCAACGGCGTCGGTGACCTTCACCGCCGATCGTCCGGGCGTGCATTGGTACTACTGCCAGTGGTTCTGCCACGCCCTCCACATGGAGATGCGCGGCCGCATGCTGGTGAAGCCCAAGTCCGCCTGAGGATATGACATGACGAGCGCGCTCCGTCTTCTTGTTGCTGTCTTTCTCAGCTGCTCCGGCACCGCCGGCGCGGCCGAGATCGCTGTGGGCAATGGACCGGATGCGCTCCGCAAGGCTATCGAAGCCGCCGCGCCGGGGGATGTCCTCCGGCTCGGCGAAACCCGCTATGATGGTTCGATCGTCATCGATAAGCCTCTGACGCTGGTCGGGGGCCGCGACAGCCAGATTATTGGCAGTGGCGAGGGTACCGTCATCTCGGTTCAGGCCGACGATGTGACGGTCAAGGATCTCTACATTACCGGTTCCGGCCGTCGGCTCGACAAGCTCGACAGCGGCGTTGCGCTCGCTAAGGGCACGCGCCGCGCCCGCGTCGAGGGCAACCGCATCGTCATGAATTTGATCGGCGTCGACGTCCAGGGGGCGATTGATGCCACGGTCAGCGGCAACACCATCGTTGGCCGTACCGATCTTCACCGGGCTGAAATGGGCTCCGGTATCTATGTCTGGAACGCGCCGGGCCTGGTTGTCGAACACAATGACATCCGCAGGGGCCGGGACGGCATCTTCGTCACGACATCGATGCACGCGCGCTACCGCTTCAACCGGATGCGGGAGCTGCGTTTCGCCTTTCACTCGATGTATGCCAACGACATTGTACTGGAGCACAACGTATCGCGCGGCAACACGCTCGGCTTCGCCTTCATGTTCTCCCGCAACGTGACCGCCACCGACAACCTTTCGGAGGGGGATGCCACGCATGGCCTGTTCCTCAATTCGGTCAACGACTCGCGCCTCATCCATAACGAAGTGCGCGACGGCGGTGAGAAATGCCTGTTCGTCTACGGCGCGACGCGCAATCGGTTCGAGGGCAACCGTCTCGAGGGGTGTGGCATCGGCGTCCATCTGACGGGTGGCGCGGCCGAGAACGTCTTCACCGGCAATGCCGTCATCGGCAACCGCACGCAGGTGAAATACGTCGGCACCCGCTGGCTCGAATGGAGCGGCGTTCCGGAAGCGGCCGAGAACACTAAAGTCCCGCTTGGCAATTTCTGGTCCGACCACGTCGCCTTCGACATCGATGGCGACGGCATGGCCGACAGTCCCTACCGGCCCAATGACACGGTGGACTTGCTGACCTGGAGCCAACCGATGACCCGGCTTCTGTTGGGTGCGCCGGCGGTACAGCTTATCCGCTGGGCGCAGTCGCGCTTCCCAGGCCTTTTGCCTGGGGGCGTCGTCGATAGTCACCCGCTGATGTCGCCCGAGGGTACCGGCCCGCGCCCGCTGGACACCCCTGCGACGGTCGGCTTCATTCCCGCCGAGGAGAACTGACATGACGGACGCCATCCTCACGGTCGAGGACCTCACGATCCGCTTCGGCGCTGTGACGGCGCTCGACGGGGTTAGCCTTTCCGTCGCACCCGGCGAACGGGTGGCGCTGCTCGGTCACAACGGCGCCGGCAAGTCGACCCTGTTCAAGACGGTCCTCGGTTTTCTCCAGCCGGCTGGCGGCCGGGTCTCCATCGTTGATGCCGCTCCTGGTTCCAACGCCGCGCGCCGCGCCGTCAGCTACCTACCGGAGCAGGTGGTATTTCCGAAAGCCCTGACCGGAGCCGAAGTGCTCATCTATTTTGCCCGCCTCAAGGGCGTAGCGCCGAAGGCGGCGCTGCCGCTCCTGGAAACCGTTGGCATCGCTGATGCCGCCAATCGGACTGTCGGCACCTATTCCAAGGGCATGCGCCAGCGCCTCGGTCTTGCCCAGGCGCTGATCGGAACGCCACGCTTGCTGCTGCTCGACGAGCCGACGTCGGGTCTCGATCCGGTCTCCCGGCGAGAATTCTATTCTGTCCTCGAGGCTTCCGCTCGGGCCGGTACGGCCGTCCTCCTCTCCTCGCATTCCCTGTCGGAAATCGAGAATCGCATCGACCGCATCGCCATTTTGGCCAAGGGGCAACTGCGCGCCGAGGGGGCGCTCGCCGATCTGTCGCGCCGGGCCGGCCTGCCGATCCGCATTCACGTCGAAGCGGCGGAAGGTCGGGTCGATGCCTTGCATGCTCATCTCGGCGGCGAGCGCGTCAACGGTCGGTCCGTCGTTCTCACCTGTCGCGCTGAGGATAAGGTGGGTGCGCTCGCCAGCCTCGCCGCGCTCGGCTCCGACGTCACCGACATCAACATCGCTCTGCCGGACCTCGATGACGTCTACCGCCACTATTCCGTGGCAAGCGTGGAAGGAGTCGCCCAATGAACGGCATGGACCGCATGGCGGCGGTGGCCGCAACCGAGTTCCGTCTCGCCTTCCGCAACCGCTGGGTCCTGCTGTCGACGTTGGCCTTCACGCTGTTCGCGCTGGCGCTCGCCTTCCTCGGTTCTGGCCCGAGCGGTGCGCTCAAAGCCGACGCGCTGACGCTGACGGCGGCGAGCCTGTCGACGCTGACCGTCTACCTCGTGCCGCTGATGGCGTTGCTTGTCTCCTACGACAGCATCGCCGGCGAAATCGAGCGCGGAACGCTGGCACTGGTGCTGGCAACGCCGCTGAAGCGCGGCGAACTGGTCCTGGCGAAGTTCCTTGGTCATCTTGCCGTACTGGCGATGGCCATTGCCATTGGTTACGGCATCGCCGGCGCGGTGATCGCCGGCGTTCATGGCGCTGATGATGCCGGCCTGATCGCCTGGGGCCGGCTCGTCGTCACCGCGATTCTGCTGGGTGCCGTCTTCATCGCCTTGGGCATGGCATTGTCCAGCTTGCCGCGCCAGACCGGTACCGCCGCGGCGCTCGCCATCGGCGCCTGGCTGGTATTGGTGGTGCTCTACGACCTCGCCCTGCTCGGCGCCGTGATTGTCGACCAAGGTGGCGCGTTCACCAAGACGGTGTTTCCAGCGCTCGTCCTCGCCAATCCTGGTGACGCCTTCCGCCTCTACAATCTGGCGCTGATCGAAGCGAATGCACCGATCGCTGGCCTCGATGGCCTCGCCCGGACCCTTCCTTTCCCGGTTTCCAGTGCGCTCGTCGTGCTCGTCCTGTGGCTTGTCGCAGGCCTTGCCATCGCCTGGGCCCTCACCCGGAGAATCCGCCCATGATGATCAACCGTCTCCTCTCCGCCCTGGTGATCTCCGCTGCCCTGGCCTTGCCGCTTGCCGCGTGCAAGGAAGAAGCGGCCATCAAGCCGGCTGCCGTCACCATGACCGACGAGGCGCTTGGCTATTACTGTCAGATGTACCTTGCCGACCACGGAGGCCCCAAGGCGCAGATCCATGAAAAGGGGCAGGAGCATCCCCTATGGTTCTCGCAGGTGAGCGACGCCGTCACCTATCTGCGTGGTGGCGAGAAGCGCGGTGATGTCACCGCTGTCTACGTTTCCGACATGGAAAAGGCGCCGAGCTGGGCCGAGCCCGGCCGCGACAACTGGATCGACGCCGACGCGGCTCTGTTCGTGATCGGCAGCCGTCAGGCCGGCGCGATGGGCATGCCCGAGGCAATCCCCTTCGGCAGCCGTAAGGCCGCCGACGACTTCGTCGCTCGTGAAGGCGGCGCGATCGTCAGCCTCGCCGACATCCCTGACAAATATCTCGGTCCGGCCAGTGCCGACCCATCAAGTCATTCCGACATGCAGATGTGAGGCCCGCCATGCCAGATCTTCTCGTTCGGCCGATTGCTCGGCGCCGCTTCATCCGCATTGGCGCGGCGCTCGCCGCCATGGCCTTCGTCCCCGCCACTCTTGCAGCGGCGCCCGTTCGCCGCTGGTTCGGCAATGCGCTCGGCGCCCATGCCTCGATCGAACTCGTCGGCGCCGATGCCACGCTTGCGACCGCGACCTTCGCCGCGGTGGAGCAAGAGATCGCTCGCCTTGAGTCCCTGTTCAGCCTCTATCGTACCGACAGCGCGCTATCCCGCCTGAACGCCAACGGCCGCCTCGACGCACCGGAGGCCGACATCCTGCGCCTTTTGGCGTTGGTACGCAGCGTACACGCTGAAACGGGCGGCCTGTTCGATCCCACGGTGCAGCCGGTATTTGCCGCCTACGCCGCTCATTTCGCGGGCGGACGGACCGATGCGCTGCCCGCTGCCGAACTCGGAGACAGTCTGGTACGCGTTGGTTTCGATCAGGTCATGTTCGACGAAGAGGTCGTGCGTTTTTCCAAACCGGGCATGGCGATGACGTTGAACGGGATTGCTCAGGGCTACATCACCGACCGCGTCGCCGATCTTTTGCGGGCACGCGGTTTCGATAACGTGTTGCTCGACATCGGCGAGATCCAGGCCCTCGGCGGCGGTCGCGACGGCGGCGGCTGGAAGGTCGGTCTTGCCGCCGGCCCGAATGGCGACGCATTGGCAACGACACTGCGTCTCAAGGACCGAGCGGTTGCCACCTCGATGATGGACGGCACTCTTCTCAACGCTGCCGGCCGTATTGGCCACATACTGCACCCTCGGAAGGGCGCCGTTGCCTCCGCTTTCTCGGCCGTCAGCATCGTGGCGGGGCAAGCCGCGCTTGCGGATGCCCTGTCGACGGCGGCCGTCTTGATGACGCCGGACGAACTGTCCAGACTCAACTCCGCCGGCGTCGAGGTGCACGCGACGCCGGTCTGACGCTGTCGTCAACCTCAGGCGGCTGGCGCTGCCAAACCACCGCAGCGGAGATCGGAATCGGCCGCGTCCTGTCGGCCGTAAACCTTGAACATGGCGAAGACGTTCTGCATCTCGGCATTGTCGAGGATCACCGGCGCGCCGATGGCAAGCGCCCGCCAATATTGGGCGGCAATGGTCTCGACCTCGACCAGCAGGGAATAGGCTTTCTTGAGATTGGCGCCGAGCACGATCAGCCCGTGGTTGGCGAGCAGGCAGGCAAGACGGCCTTCCAGAGCTTTCAGCGCGTGGTCCGAGAGCGCTTGCGAGCCGAAGGTGGCATACTCGGCGCAGCGGATGTTTTCACCGCCCGCGGCGGCCACCATGTAATGAACGGCCGGAATGTCGCGGCGCAGGCAGGAAATCACCGTCGAGAACATCGAGTGGGTATGGATCACCGTGTCGATGTCCGGCCGATGAAGCAGGATATCGCGGTGGAAACGCCACTCGCTCGTCGGCCGGCAGGGACCATAATAGGTGCCGTCGAAGGTCATCTCGACGATCTGGTCCTCGGTCATGCCGGCGTAAGGAATACCCGTGGGCGTTACCAGGAATCGTCCCTCTCCGATGCGCACGCTGACATTGCCCGACGTGCCCTGGTTGACGCCCGAGGCATTCATTTCGCGGCAGGTGGCGATGATCTCGGTCCGGAGGGCGAGATGGGAGAGGGCGGAAAGGCTGGCAGGCATTCTGATGTCCTCGATGAGGGGTCGGGTAGGGCGTGTTCGACACGCCAGACGAGCAATGGCACTTGGCGCGAATGGGTGCTTATGTTAACTCAGATTGTCAATTGTCGATCCGGGATGACAGGACTCGGGCGACGGGGTTGGGAAGATCATGGCGCCACGCTCAAGGACGAAGGACAAGGCTGACCGATCGACGGCCGCCGATGGGGACAACCGGGCGCCACTGCCGCGGCCAGGGGAATACCTCGCCGATCCGCTCCTTTGGGCGTCCTGGCTTTACCATCACGACGAAATGACGCAGAGCCAGATCGCCGACCTGATGGGCGTGTCGCGAGCGACGGTGGTGAACTACCTTCAGCAGGCGCGTGACCTGCATTACATCAAGGTGGTTGTGCGACCGGAGCTTCTGAACTCGATCGACCTTGCCCAGCAGATCAAGCACGCCTTCGGCCTTACCGAATGCATGGTCATTCCCTTTGACGGCGGCATGCGGCCTCCGAGCGAGCGTATCGGCCGGGCCGGCGCCCAGTATCTCGATCAGATCCTGATGAACGGCGACGTTCTGGGCGTTGCCTGGGGCCGCACGGTGCTGTCGCTGGCCGAGAACTTGCCGGAAAAGGCCATGCCGGACAGTTGCGTCGTGCAGGTGATCGGCAGCCAGCGCTCCGCCTATGACGGCTTCACGGCCGAGGAATGCGTCGCCTTCATCGCCCGTCGGCTGCATGCCCGTTCGATCAACCTGCACGCGCCGGCTGCCCTGTCCAACGCGGCACTGCGCGACGCGCTGATGCGCGAACCGACCATTCAGGAACAGTTCGCCCGCATTCGCTCCTGCAACAAGCTGCTGTTCGGCGTCTGCACGGTCAAGGCCAACAGCCTGGTGTTCGCCTCCGGCCTGATTTCCGTCGACGAGAGCAAATATTACATCTCCAACGGTGCCGTCGGCGTCATCGCCGGTCGCTTCTACGACATCGAAGGCAACTGGCTGCGCGGCACCATGGACGACCGCATGATCGGCATCACCCTCGACGACGTGCGAAGCGTGCCGACTCGCATCGCCGCGGCTGGCGGAACGGACAAGACGGACGCCATTCTTGGCGCCCTGCGCGGTGGCTACGTCACCGCGTTGATCACCGACGAACCGACCGCTCGCAATATTCTCGGGCGACTCTAGGTCGCCAACCCACGGAGCGGGCGGCTTTCGGCTCTGAGCGAATGCGAAAGAAGGAAGCGCCGGTTGGGGGGAACCGGCGCGTGCCCCTGCGCCGGCTCGGGCGACCGATGCTGGGCAGGGGCAGTTTGTCATTTGGCCTTCTGCTCCGGATAGAGCTTGAGGAGACCGTCGCGGCTGGCAGCGGCGACGCCGCGCTCGGTGATCAGGCCGGTGACAAGGCGGGCTGGCGTCACATCGAAGCCGTAGTTGAGCGCCGAGCTGCCCTTGGGAAGAATATCCACCGTCTCCAGGCGACCGTCGGCTGTGCGGCCAGTGATGTGGCTGAGTTCGCGGGCGTCGCGCTCCTCGATCGGGATCTCGCGGACGCCGTCTTCCAGCGTCCAGTCGATGGTGGTGAACGGTAGGCCGACGTAGAAGGGCACGCCGTTGTCGTGGGCGGCCAGAGCCTTCAGGTAGGTGCCGATCTTGTTGCAGACGTCGCCGGTAGCCGTGGTGCGGTCGGTGCCGACGATCGCCATGTCGACGAGACCATGCTGCATCAGATGGCCACCCTGGTTATCGGCGATCACCGTGTGATCGACGCCATGCTGACCGAGCTCGAAGGCCGTGAGGCTGGCGCCCTGATTGCGCGGCCGCGTCTCATCGACCCAGACATGGATGGGAATGCCCGCTTCGAAGGCCATGTAGATGGGAGCCAGCGCCGTGCCCCAGTCGATGCAGGCGAGCCAGCCAGCGTTGCAGTGGGTGAGGACGTTGAAGCGCGACGGCTTGCCCTTCTTCTCCCAAAGGTCGCGGATAATGGCAAAGCCATGCCGGCCGATCGCCTTGCAGGTCTCGACGTCTTCGTCGCAGATCTCGGCGGCGCGACGGTAGGCAAGGCCCATGCGCTCGGACGGAGCGACCTTGATGAGGCGGCCCTTGAGGTCGTCGAGGCCCCAACGGAGGTTGACCGCGGTGGGACGGGTGGCGAGCAGGGCGGTATAGGCGCGCTCGAGGTTTTCATCCGAGGAATCCTCGCGCATGGCGAGCGCTAGGCCATAAGCGCCGGTGGCGCCGATCAGCGGCGCGCCGCGCACCACCATGTCACGGATGGCTGTCGCCGCTTCCTGCCAGGAGCGAAGCGTCCGGGTCTTGACCTCGAAGGGCAGCTTGGTCTGGTCGATGATTTCGACCCCCCAGCTGTCGTCCGAAACCCAGATCGTCCGCATGGATTTGCCGTAGATTTTCATGAAAGGCCTCCGGTCGCCGTCGCGCCAAAGGCGCAACGGTCGGTCCATTTATGGCGGGCGGTCTGGCCGCCCTCGGGGTCAGTCGAATGCGGCCGGATGGCCGTCAGCGGGTGGTGTCGGCGGCAACCACGGCAGCGGCCACAGCCTCTATGCTGGCAAAGCGCGTGCGATTGACCACAAGGTCGCGACCGAGCCGTAGGGCTCGCCGCTCGCCCTTGGAGCGCACGTCCTTGTCGGCGATGCTCTCGAAATCGGCGACATGGGCGAGACCGAGGATGCGGCGGATCATCTTGCAGCCGGCAAATCCAAGCATGTCCTCGAACAGCGAGCGCATATAGCGGGCCTGCTCCTCAGCCAGCGCCGCCCGGCTCGCCGCGTCGGTAAACAGCTCGGCGGTAAAGGCGTCGCCCTTGCCCTCGGTCGACCATAGTTCGACGAAGCGCGCCGAGAACAGCGTCCAAACGTCGACGATCTGCTTCTTGATCCAGGCACGGTAGGCGTCGCGTCCGCCCTTCTCGTCCTCGTGGCCGATCTGGCTGAGGTAGGCGAGGATCAGGTTGCCGATCAGCGCGCCGACGTCAAACCCCATCGGTCCGAAGAAGGCGAACTCCGGATCGATGACGCGGACGTCGGTGCTAGTGGCCATGATCGAGCCGGAATGCAGGTCGCCGTGCACCAGCGCCTCGGCGTGGCTGAGGAACTTGAGCTTCATCGCCTGGGCCGCCGCCTTGAGCGGTCCGTCGGCGCGGAATTCAAGGGCGATGTCGTCGAGCTGAGGCGAGGTCCAGTGATTGAGTTTGGCCGCCCTGTAGGGATCGGTGAACACCAGATCCTCGGTAATCCGGCAAAGTTCGGTGTTGGCGCAGAAGACCGCCATCTGCTTCTTCTTCTCGGCGGCCGGCAGGTAGAGATCGGAGGTCTTGAACAGCGACTGCGCCATGAATTCCGACAGCGTCGCCGCGAAGCGGAGGAACTCAACGCCGTCGATCAAGCCCTTGCGCATGATGATGTGCGGGGTGAGGAACTCCATGATCACCAGCGCCTGCATGGCGTCGAACAGCACGACCTTCGGCACCAGCCCTGGCGCGGCGGCGCCCTCGGTCATCAGCGCCTGGCTTTCGAAGAAGGAGCGGTCGAGCGGCAATGGCCAGGAGTCGCCGACGAGGCGCACATAGGGAAGAGCCTGCTTGACGATCAACGCTCCCTTCGGGCCACGCACGATGAACACCAGGTTGAGATTGCCGTCGCCAACTTCGGTGACTTTCCAATCCTTCGTTTCACCGCCAAGAATCGCGGCGACTTCCGAAAAGCCGGCGAGATAGGGCGCCAGCGTGCTCTCGGTCAGCGGCCGATAGTCGGCGCCGCCGGTGCGGGCGCTCCGAACGTCTGTCATGGGGTCTTCTCCATCCCTCGCTTATTCCGCCTCCACCACGACGATGCGTCGCTCCTCGATGCTGGCAGAGGTCGCTGGAAGCGGAAGTTGTTCCGGTTTTTGTCATTTGTCAAGATCGATTGACAATTGATGTTTGGGTGACTAGGTTGGCCGCCATCGGGTCGGAGGAGACCCTCTGCCAAACATCCGTGGAGGCGGTTTTCGGCATGACAGAACCAGGGAGGGAGGTGATCCGCATCCGTGGGCTGAACAAGCGTTTCGGCAGCACGCATGCGGTCATCGATGTCGATCTCGACATTCGACGTGGCGAGGTGCTGGCGCTGATGGGCGCCAATGGCGCCGGCAAGTCGACGCTGATCAAGATTCTCTGCGGTGTGCATCCCGCTGATTCCGGAACGATGGAAATCGATGGCGAGACGGTGACTTTCCGCTCGCCGCTTGAGGCCTGCGCCGCCGGCATCCACACCGTTCACCAGATCATCAACGACGGCGTCGTGCAACAGCTCACCGTTGCCGAGAATCTGGCGCTCGATGAGATCTGCCGGCCCGAGGGGCCGATGCTTCTGAGCCGGGCGGTCATCACGGCCCGAGCGCGCGAGATCCAGGCGATCCTTGGCCTCGATCTGCCGCTCGGCAAGGCGATGAGCGAACTTGGTCAGGCCGAGCGACAGCTCGTCGCCATCGCCCGCGCTCTGTCGCACGATCCCAAGGTACTGATTCTCGACGAGCCAACCTCCTCTTTGTCGGAAGCGGAAGCAGCTCGGCTGTTCGCGCTGATCGAGGACCTGAGGGCACGTGGCGTCGCCATCATCTACATCAGCCATCGCATGTCCGACATCCGTCGCCTCGCCGACCGGGCGGTCGTCATGCGCGACGGCCGCACCCGCGCCGAATTTGTCCGTCCGCTCGATTTCGATGGCATCGTCCACGCCATGGTCGGTCATCGCCTCCGCGAAGGTGCCTACAGCGCCGTCGCTGGCGGCCGAACGGTGGTCGAGATTCGCGATTTTGCCCTCACGCCAACCTCTGCGCCATTCGACCTCGATCTTCGGGAAGGCGAGGTGGTGGTGCTGACCGGTCTGATCGGTGCAGGCAAGACCGAGTTCGCCGAGTGCCTGTTCGGCACGGCCACCGCTCACACCGGTTCGGTGACGATCGATGGCAAGCCGCTTCGCGCCACTTCGCCACAGGAGGCGATCGCTGGCGGCGTGTTCATGGCGCACGAGGACCGTGGCAATTCGTCGCTGGTCTCCGAGTTTTCCGTTCTGCACAACATGACACTGCCTTTCCTGAGGCATTTTTCCAAGCTCGCTCTGGTCGTGCCGGACCAGGAACGGCGAGCGGCCACCGGACAGGTCGCCAACCTCGCCATCAAATGCGCGTCCATCGACGTACCGATCGGTTCACTGTCGGGTGGCAACCAGCAAAAGGTCGTGCTTGGACGTTGGCTGATCCAGCCCTGTCGTCTGCTTATCCTCGATGAGCCGTTCCAAGGCGTCGATATCGGCGCCCGCCAGGATATCGGCCGACGGCTGCGTGAAACGGCTGCTGGCCGGGCAACGCTGGTCATCTGCGCCGATCTTGAGGAGGCGACCGAAATCGCCGACCGAATCATCGTCATGCGCGATTTCTCGGTGGTCGGTGGCCATTCGGTCGACGGGCTGTCGCTTGACGCTCTGGTCGCCGAGATCAGCGGCGCCGGTACCCACGCAACTTTCGCCTGACGCTTGAAAAGACAAAAGGCTTCCATCATGAGCACCCCATCCCCGAATCCGGCTCCCACTCCGGCCGCGCCGACGGCCGCCGCGCAAGCTGGCGCGTCAAAGTCCGTCTTCTCGTTCAAGGACTTCGTCATCAAGTTCGGCCTTCTGATCATTCTGGCCATCATGGTCATCGTCTTCTGGCGTCTTGAGCCGGCCTTCGCCAACGCCCGCAATATGTTCTCCATCCTGCAGGCCGTGTCGGTGACGGCGCTTCTGGCGCTTGGGGTTACCGTCACGCTCGCCATCGCCGGCTTTGACCTATCCATCGGTTCGACGGCGGCCATGTCGCTGATGGCGTCGAGCTACGTGATGGTGATCCTCAACCAGGGCACCTTCCTCGCGGTCGTCGTCTGCCTGCTGCTCGGGGCCTTCATCGGCTTCCTCAACGGCGTTTTGATCGTCAAGGGCCGCATTCCCGATCTTCTGGCGACGCTCGGCATGATGTTCTTGCTGCTCGGCTTGCAGCTCATCCCGACCGGTGGCCGCTCGATCGCCAAGGGTATGACGCTGTCGGACGGCTCGGCGGCGACCGGCACCTTCACTGACGCCTTCCTGGCGCTCGGCCGCTACCGGCTGTTCGACCTGATCCCGCTGCCGGTGATCATCATGCTGGTGGCCGCCATCATCCTCTGGGTGTTCATGGAGCGCTCGCGTTATGGCCGCGTGCTCTACGCCATCGGCGGCAATGAGAAGGCCACCCGTCTCGCCGGCGCACCGGTCGAGCGTTACAAGATCGCCGCCTACATGATCTCCGGCCTGTTCGCCTCGATCGGCGGCATCCTGCTCGCCGCCCGCGTCGGCCGTGGCGATGTCACCTCCGGATCGTCGCTGCTGCTCGATTCGGTGGCCGCCGCGCTGATCGGCTACGCGGTGCTTGGCGCCAAGAAGCCCAACGTATTCGGTACGGCCATCGGTGCGCTGTTCGTCGGTACGCTGCTCAACGGCCTCACCATGCTCAACGCCCCTTATTACGCGCAGGACTTCGTCAAGGGCCTCGTCCTTGTGTTCGCCCTGCTGTTCACCTTCGGCTTCGCCTCCTCGCAGCGTCGCTGAGCCGGCTCCGGCCCCACTTGGAAAACGCGGCGCGCGGAGGAGGCGCGCCCGGGAAAGATCAACGGAAACGTCATTTGAGGAGTGAGAAAATGACAACGATCGACAGACGGACATTTCTTGCCGGCCTTGCCACCGCATCGGTTGCCAGTGCCCTGCCGCTGCGCGCCGCCTTCGCCGAAGGCATTGCCGGCGCCCCCGGCATCGTCGGTGAGCGCAAGATCAAGATCGCGCTGGTACGCTATCTCTCCACCGGCGACTTCTTCCAGTTCTATCTGGCCGGTGTGACGCGCCAGGCCGAGGCGCTCGGGTTTGACCTGCACGTGCTCGATTCCCGCCAGGACGCGGCGCTGCAGGCGGAAATGCTGCAGCAGGCGATGAACCTCGGCGTCGACGGCATCATCCTGCAGCACGGCCTGACCGAGACGCTGAAGGATCCGGCCGCCCAGGCCGTGCAGGAAGGCTTCAAGGTCGTCGCCTTCGACGTCAACTGCGAGAACGAGGCGATTCCGCAGATCGAGCAGAACGATCGCGAGCTTGCTCGCCTCGCCCTTGAACAGGCGATCGCTGACAACGGCGAAAGCTTTACGGCCGGTTACGTCTACGTGCCGGGCATCGCGCCGCTCGACCGTCGCGACGAGACCTGGCAGGCCTTCAAGAAGAAGTATCCCGGCATCAAGGAAGTGGCGCATTGGGGCACCATGAACAACCCCATCGCCAACTCGGTGGCCGATCAGACGGCGGCGGTGCTGCGCGCCAACCCCGACATCTCCGTCATCTTCGCCCCCTATGACGAATTCGCCAAGGGTGCCAAGACCGCCGTCGACGAGGCCGGCCTCAACGAGAAAATCAAGATCTACTCGGCCGACATCTCGACCCCGGATATCTCGGCCATGGTCGAAGATAAGAGCGCTTGGGCAGCCTCGGCGGCCACATCGTCCGCAGTGGTCGGCGAAGTCTGCGTGCGCACGCTGGCCCTGCAGCTCGCTGGTGTCGAAACCGGTAAGCAGGTGGTGGTGCCGCCGACGCTGATCACCCAGAAGATGCTCCTTGAGAAGGGCATCAAGAACATGGACGACCTCGCGGCCAAGCTGCCGCAGTTCTCCAAGGCCGACGTGTCGATGGCGCCCTGGATCGCCGAGCCGAAGCGCTGATCGACCCTCGGATATAAAAGCGACAGACCGCTCCTCCGCCGACAACCGACCCGGAACCGGGTCGGTCCATACAAGAAGAAAGCCGGCATCCCCGCAGGGTGCCGGCTTTTTCATTGGGCCCTAGGTCCTCTGTCCCTTGATCGATTTCATCAGCTCGCCGAAATGCGGCCGGAAATCCTTGAGAAGCGGATCGTCCTTGCGGGCAAGCAGCGCCTCCCCGAACATCTTGAGGCCGACAAAGAACAGAAGGTCTTCATCGCCGGTTTTGCCTAGGCGGTTGGCCAGGCCAATCAGGTCGTCATGGCTACCGAACTCGAAGGTCAGCGGCTGGCCTGGGGTCTCGGAAATGGCGTCGACTGTGATGCGGAAGCGATGCTTGGCCAATATGGTCTCCTCGGAGAGCGGCTATGGATCAGCTACCTATAATAGGAGACGCGCCGCTCTCTTAATCACGAACACGGCAGCATCGGATACCGTCGGGCCTTCCGCCTCTCGAGAATCAGGCACTGGACACGGCGCATCTTGGCTGTGCTGGTTCGCGGTCATAGATTTCCAAGGTTTTGCCTTGAACCGCATTGGTGGACTGTTTTCATTGGACCGTGAAGGCGGACCAATTACGATGGCCGACTAAACGGTCCTTGCCACAGACACTCTTTCATATAGGATAGGGGGGTATCCTATCATGCACACCACCACAAACAAAAAACCCTTGCTCGCACGCGTCCGGCGCATCGCCGGGCAGATGGCCGCCATCGAGAAAGCCCTTGAGGACGAGACGGACTGTGCGGTCGTCCTGCATCAGGTGGCCGGCGTCCGTGGTGCCGTGCTCGGCTTGATGGACGAACTGATCGAGGGGCACCTGCGCGAGCACGTGGCCCGTCCTGGCATTGACGACGCCGCACGGTCGGCGGCGGCCGACGAGTTGATGGCCGCTATTCGTCGGTACGGAAAGTGAGGATTGGCAATGCAGCAGTCAGGCGCCGACGACCTGGTCCATGACCATGTTTTCCTCGGGCACGACCATGATCGCAATACGCGTCGCGTATTGTGGGTCGTCGTCCTGACGCTGGGCATGATGGTCGGCGAGATCGTGGCCGGCTTGCTGTTCAACTCGATGGCCTTGCTCGCGGACGGCTTCCACATGGCCACCCATGCCGGCGCGCTGACGGTGGCAGCAAGCGCCTATCTTCTGGCTCGGCGCTATGCCGGCGAGCGACGGTTCACTTTCGGAACTGGCAAGATAGGCGACCTCGCCGGCTTTGCGTCGGCGCTGGTGCTTGGCCTGGTTGCGCTGGGCATCGCAGTTGAGTCCCTTCTGCGGTTCTTCAACCCGCAGCCGGTGGCCTTTGATCAGGCAACGGCGATCGCCGTGCTCGGCCTCGTGGTCAACCTCGTGAGCGCGGCGCTTCTTGGTCCTGATCACCACCACGACCATCATCATCACGATCACGGCGACCACCACCACGAAGCGGCCGACCATCGCCATGACAACAATCTGCGCTCCGCCTACGTCCATGTGCTGGCCGATGCGCTGACCTCGGTTTTGGCGATTGCCGCGCTGCTTGGTGGTCGCTTCCTCGGCTGGACCTGGCTCGACCCCGCGATGGGACTCGTCGGCGCCGCCGTCATTGCCGTCTGGTCATGGTCGCTGATGCGCGCCGCGTCGGCGGTACTGCTCGACATGACCGACCCCCATGTAGAGGCCGAGATCCGTGAACTGGTCGAAGAGGATGCGGATACCCGCGTCGTCGACCTTCATCTGTGGCGTATCGGTCCGGCCGGTCATGCCGCCATCGTCTCGGTCGTTGGCGACGACGCCGATGATGTCCGCCGCCGCCTTCGGTCCGTGCATGAGATCGTCCACCTGACGGTGGAGGCGAGGGCTGCTCAGCCGCCGGCCGCGTAAAGCCGAGCGTAGCCGCCGCCCCGTTTGAGAAGGTCGTCGTGGCTGCCTTGTTCGGCGATGCCATCGGTGTCGACCACGACAATGCGGTCGGCGTTGCGGATGGTGCTGAGCCGGTGGGCAATGACCAGCGACGTTCTTCCCTTGGCGAGCTCGGCGAGCGAGGTCTGGATTTCGCGTTCGGTTGCCGTATCCAGCGCCGAGGTCGCCTCGTCGAGGATCAGGATCGGCGGATCCTTGAGGAACATGCGGGCGATGGCGATGCGCTGCTTCTGTCCGCCGGAAAGCTTGACGCCGCGCTCACCGACGATGGTGTCGAGCCCGTCTGGCAGTTCCGACAGGAAGTCGCCCAGCTGAGCCCGCGCGGCGGCGGCGGCGATGTCCGCCTCCGAAGCGTCGAGCTTGCCATAGGCGATGTTCTCTCTGATGGTGCCGCCGAACAGGAACACGTCCTGCTGGACGATGCCGATCTGCCGCCTCAGTGAGGCGACGGTCATGTCGCGAATATCCATGCCATCGATGGAGATGGCGCCTTCCGTCACCTCATAGAAGCGCGGCAGCAGCGAGCAGAGGGTCGTCTTGCCGACGCCGGATGGGCCGACGAAGGCAATCGTTTCGCCAGCCGCGATATCGAGGTTGATGCCCGAAAACAGCGATCGGTCACCACCATAGCTGAAGCCGACGCCCGAAAAGCGCACATGGCCCCGGAAGGGCGGCGCGGCAACGGCGCCCGGCCGGTCGGCGATATCCGGCTCGGTGGAAAGGAAACCGAGATAACGGCGGAAGCCCGCGATGCCCTTCGGATAGGTCTCGATGACCGCGTTGATCTTTTCGACCGGACGGAAGAACACGCCGACCAGCAACAGGAAACCGACGAAGCCGCCGGCCGTCAGCTCGCCCATCAGCACCAGCCGGCTGCCGGCGATCAGCACCACCAGTTGCACGAGCCGCATCGACAGGAAGGATAGCGCGTTGGTGGCGGCCATCAGCCTGTAAGCGGCGAGCTTGGTGGTGCGGTAGGCGGAATTGTCGACGGCGAACAGCCGTCGCTCGTAGTCTTCGTTGGCAAACGCTTGCACGACGCGCATGCCGCCCACGTTCTCCTCAATACGCACATTGAAGCCGGCGACGCGCCCATAGAGCTGATGCCAGTTCTCGGTCATGCGGCCACCGTAGCGGGCAGTGATGAAGGCGACGGCCGGCACGATAGCGGCGGTGATCAGTGCCAGCTCCACATTGACCGACAGCATCAGCAGGAAAGCGCCGAAAAAGGTCATCACGGCGATGAATATGTCTTCCGGCCCGTGATGGGCAATCTCGCCGATTTCCTCGAGATCCTTGGTCAGCCGGGCAACCAGGTGGCCCGATTTCTGATTGTCGAAATAGCGGAACGAGAGTTTTTGCAGATGGTCGAAACTGCGCCGCCTTAGCTCGGTCTCGATGTTGATGCCGAGCATGTGGCCGAAATAGACGACGATGGCGTTGAGGCCGGCGCTAAGAAGATAAATGGCCAGCAGAGCCACGGCCGCGACGACGATCAGTGTCCAGTTGGAGGACGGCAGCAGCCTATCGATGTAGACCTTGACCGCAAGCGGGAAGCCGAGTTCCAGCAGGCCGGCAATGACGGCGCAGCCGAAGTCGAGCAGGAATAGCGCGCGGTAGGGGCGATAGTAGGAAAAGAAAGTTTTGAGCATGGCGGGGAGAATGCCCCATCCGACCCCGAAGAGGAAGGGTTGGTGGCCGCTCACCTGATGACGGCGGCGATTTGTGTCGCCGCCGCATCGGTCACGTATATCAATGCGCTTTTTACGCGGCGTCGAGTTCGGCGATCTCCGCGGCGGTGAGCGTGAGGCCGGCCGCGGCCACGTTCTCCTCGAGATGGGCGATGCTTGACGTACCGGGGATCGGCAGCATCACCGGGCTGCGTTGGAGCAGCCAGGCAAGCGCCACCTGCCCGGCCGTGGCGCCGTGCGCCTTGGCGATGCGATCGACGAGGCCACCCGGCCCGGCCAGCTTGCCGGCCGCCAGCGGGAACCAGGGAATGAAGCCGATGCCGTTGGCCTCGCAATAGGCGAGGACATCCTGACTAGCGCGATCGGTGAGGTTGTAGCGGTTCTGCACGGTCGCGACAGGGAATACCTTCCGCGCCGTCTCGATCTCGGCGACCGACACCTCGGACAAGCCGGCATGGCCGATGATGCCCTCGTCGAGGAGGCGGCGTACCGCGCCGAACTGCTCATCGCGCGGCACCTTCGGATCGATGCGGTGCAACTGCCAGAGATCGATCCGCTCGACGCCGAGTTTGGCAAGGCTCTTCTTGGCTTGGCCAATCAGATAGTCCGGCCGGCCGTTCGGCGTCCATTGGTCGGGGCCGCCACGGGTGAGGCCGCCTTTGGTGGCGACCAGCAAGCCCTTGTAGGGAGAGAGGGCCTCGCGGATCAGCTCCTCGGAAACGTCGGGGCCGTAGCTGTCGGCGGTGTCGATGAAGTTGACGCCAATCTCCGGCAGCCGCCTGAGCGTTGCGAGCGCCGCCGTGCGATTGGCGGGTGGCCCCCAGATGCCCTTCCCAGTGATGCGCATGGCACCGAAGCCGAGGCGATTGACTCTGAGGTCACCGATTTTGAATTGGCCGGACAGTCCGGCATCGATCGTGCTCATCTTCTTGTCCTCTTCGCTGGTGAAAGGTGGACGGCGGAAAGAGACCTTCCCGCCGTCCATCAAAGGCAATCAGGGAACGATGTAGCCGGCGGCCGTGAACAACCGGTACCACTCCTCGCGCGACAAGGTCACGCCGGCGCCGGCCACACATTCCCTAACGCGGTCGGGGCGTGTCGTACCGAGCACCACCTGCATTTTCGCCGGATGGCGGGTGATCCAGGCGACGGCGATGCCGGTCGGCGTCACGCCATGGGCGGCGGCGATCTCGTCGAGCGCATCGTTGAGAGCGGCGCAGTTTTCACGGTCGCCGATGAACGGGCCGTCGAAGAAGCCCCGCTGGAACGGCGACCAGGCCTGCAGCGTCATCCCTTCCTTGCGCGAATAGTCGAGGAGGCCGAGATTGCGATCGACCGACTGCTCGAGACCGGCCATGTTGATGGCAACGCCCTGGGCGATCAGCGGCGCGTGGGTAATCGACAGCTGCACCTGATTGACGAGGAGCGGCTGCTTCACTGCCGTCTTCAAGAGCTCGATCTGACCGGGGGTCTGGTTGGAGACACCGAAGTTCCGTACCTTGCCGGACGACTGCAATTTGTCGAAAGCGGCGGCGACTTCCTCCGGCTCGACCAACGCGTCGGGGCGGTGCAGCAGCAACACGTCGAGATAGTCGGTCTTGAGCGCCTTCAGCGAGCCGTCGACCGCATCGAGGAGATGCGCCTCGGAAAAGTCGAAGAAACCCTTGCGGATACCGGCCTTGCTCTGGATGACGATCTTCTCGCGCTGAGCTGGCGTGAGGTTCATCGCCTCGCCGAAACGCTTCTCGCAAAGGTGCAGCTCGCCGCCATAGATGTCGGCGTGGTCCATCATGTTGATGCCGGCCTCGATGGCCGTGTTGACCAGCGTCCGTATTTCGGTGTCGCTCATCTTGGGGATGCGCATCAAGCCGAGGATGACGGAAGAGACCGACAGGTCGCTCTTGGGAATCTGGTAGGTTTGCATGCTTTGCCTTCGCTATCGGGCGTCGCCCGCGAGCCAGTTGCGACAACCGGGCCGGCGACAAAAAAGAACGGGGCGAAAAATGCGCGGCCGCCGACCATCCGTCCAACAGATTACAGAGATACAATTGATCTTTGCAACAAATGAGATGGGTCGCCGGCAAAGCTCCGGCTCACCCCACCGATGCCGCTAGAGATCAGTATTCCTTTTCGAAGTAGACGCCGACTTTTGATTGCTCTTGCGTCGCCTCGGCCCTGGCCTTGACGTCGTTGGTGATATCGAGGTTGACCGATACGCCGGTTCGCCCGCCCTCGCCGGCGGTAACACCGAGATAGACCTTCTTGCTGATATAGCGACCGGCAGTTACCGCTGAATTGCCTTTGGCATCGGTGTTCACGTCGAGATCGTCGAGACCGGTCCCGGCGCGCAGGCGGTCGAGAATGCCGTTGCCACTGCCGCCGCCGGCCAACTGGGTGACCGCCTCGGCCAATTGGGCAATCTGTATGGCCGACAGGTCGGAGACCGAACGCTTGAACAGGAAACGGGCGAGGATCTCATCCTGCGGTAGATCCGGCGTCGAAGAGAGCACGATGCTGGGATTGTCGGCGTAGCCCTCGACAGCGGCCGTGACAGTCACCGAATCCGATGTGCTGGTCGCCGACAGGGACAGATAGGGATTGAGATCGCCCTGAAGCGTCACGGTGCCTTCGTTGAGGGTGATACGCTGCCCGATGACCGAAACGCGGCCACGGATCAGGGTGAAACTCCCCACCGGTTGCACGTCGGCAAGTGTGCCGCGCACCGTGAGGTGGCCTCCGAGTTCGGCGTCGATGCCGCGACCGCGCACGAACAGCTGGCGCGGCGCGTTGACGACGACATCGAGGCCAACCGATGGTCCGCCGCTGCCCGATTTCGTCCGGCCACCGCCGGCCGCCTTGTTGATCCGCTTCAGCGTCGCGTTCACGTCATCAGGCGTGTTCTTGTGCTTGACGTCGATCAGAACCGGCGCGCCGCCGCCGCCCTCGGGCACGGTAATCTCGGCGCGGGCGACGTCCACCTTGCCGGACACCGTGAGCCCGTTGATCATCGAGCCGGAGACTGAGAGCGCCGCGCCGAGGTCGGCGGTGACGATCCGGCCGTCAGTGAAGCGGGCCTTGGTCGCACTGATGCGAATATCCACCGGCAGGCCGCTGGAAAGGCCGACGCTGCCGTTGGCCGACAGGCGACCGCCGCCCTTGACGGTGGCGCTTGCTTTTTCGATGCGGACACTGTCGCCGGTCAGCTGCAGCGCCAGGTCGATGGCGTCGAGCCGCATGGTGGTGAGCGGATCGGTGACCGAGGCGCCGCTCACCGTCACTCGCCCTGAGAACGCCGGCGATGCCAGGCTGCCGGTCGCTTTCAGCGTTGCCTTCGCGGTACCGGTAACACGGGTACCACGCGTAGCGACAAAGGATTGGGCCAGCGCCAGAGGCAGATCGGCGTTGGCGTCGACAGCGAGGCCTCCGCCCGACAGTGGGATGACGCCCTTCGCTTCGGCACTGAAACCGGTGGGGCCTGTCATCTTGGCCGAAGTGAGATTTATCTTATTGCCCTCGAACCGACCCGAGGCGGTGGCGCCAAAGCCGGTGAGACCGGCGGCGGTCAACTGCGGCGCGGCAATGCCGTCGGCCTTGACGGTGAAAGCAGTCGCCGTGCCATCGCTCTTGGCCGTGCCGTCAAGGCTGGTAACGCTGGCGGCGGGCGTCGCGAGGCCCTTTGCCGTAAAGCGACCGTCGATCTTCGGCGCGCCGAGGAGATCGGCAATGGCCGCGTCGACGTCGGCGGAGGCAATGTGATTGCCGGCGACTGTAAGGTCGGTCGCCGTGATTTTGGCTTTGGCCGACTGCCGGCTGCCATCGGGGGCAAGGCTCACATCGGCGTTGAGGCGGCCGCCAAGATCGACCAGCAGCAGCGGCGCCAGCGCAGAGAGGTCGGGCGAATCTACCACAAGCCGGCCGGTCATCAGCCCCTGGCTACCCAGCACCACATCGCCGGTCACCCGACTGTCGGCAACGGAGAGAGCGAGGCCATCGAGACGGCGAGTACCGTCGGCGGCACTCGACAGGCCGGCCGACAGCGTCAGCGGCTTGCCCTTCACTCGGCCCGTTCCTTGGAGGTTGCCATCGAACGCAGCCCCGTCAAGCTTGCCGGAAAGGTCTACACCCAGTGCTTCCAAGGTATTGCCGGAAAGCGTCAGACGATCGGAAGAAAGCCGCGCCTTCAGATCCAGCGGCCCACGACCACCCCGCAGGGACAGTGTGACGCCGGCCGCCCCCTTGGCCTGTGGCTCGACGCGACCAACGTCGGGTAGCGTCAGCGTCGCCGTGAGATCGGTACGATCGAGAGCACGGTCGCCATCGGCGGTCAGAGTCAGCGCCGGGTTGGCGATCCTGAAGGCCTCGAGCTTGAGACCCGACGTGTCGCGAGCAACGCGACCGGTCAGCTTCGTCTCACCGGACAGCAAGCCGTCGAGGCGGGCAATGTCCGTCGAAAGCGCGACGGCGTTGCCGTCAAGCGTTAGGTCGAAGGCACCGGTCGTCGGGACGAGCGTACCATTGCCCGAGAGCTCGACGCTGCCTTGAAGAGGTCGGCCGGCAAGCGCCGAGAAGGGGGCAAGCGAGGCAGCCGACAGCGTCTGCCGGCCTTCGATGCGACCCTCTTCCACCTTGCCGGCGAATGATGCCTCGGCGGTGGGGGTTGCAAGCTTCAGAAGGTCGATAGCGAGCGGTGTATCCGTGGCCCAGCGGCCGTTGCCGGAAAACGACAGTTCGCCACCCACCGCCGTACCGACGGCGGCGTCGGTAAAGCTGAGACCGCGCGAGCCACCGCTGAGCGTAAAGTCGACGCGGCGCTTTGCGGTGTCGGCAAGATCGGTCGCGGCGCCATGACCGCTGATCTCCAGCGCGCCGGCACTGACGCTCGGCGTCGAAAGGCCCTCGGCGGCAAGATCGAGGCTCCAGGCGCCGCCGTGACCGAAGGAAAAGCGGAGCCGGCCTTCACCGAGCCGCGTCGTAGCGCTGGCGCCGCCGAGCGGCAGCGCACCGTCTTTACCGGCAATGCGACCATCGATGTCGATCGCTGTCGGGAAATGATCCGCGGCAAACGCCGCCGAGCCCTGCAAGGTCAGTACGGGACCGGTGAGCGCCAGCTTGTCGATGCTGATCGGACCGGCATCGTCGAAGCGGCCCGAAATCTCCAACGCTGATTGGCCGGCAAGATAGAGCGCATAGTCGGGCTGCGCCAATGCCCCGAGATCGCCAGCCAGCGCTGAGCCGAAGCGGTAGCCATTGCCGTCACGGGCGATGGTGGTGCGCCCGGTGAGGCGATTGATGCCATCGGTGGTAAGCGCGAAGTCGGCGGCAAATTCGTCGAGCGGGCCGGTACCTTTCAGCGTCAGGCCGACCGAGGGGCGGCCTGGCAGGTTGAGGAGGCCGGCCATGACACCCCCGGCCGGCTCTTCGGCCTTGAGGTCGAGATCGAGCGCCTTGCCTTGCGCGGCATAGGCGACCTTGAGGGTTACCTCGCCCGGTTTACTGTCCGTACGGCGGATGGCAAGGTCGGTATCGAGCGAGCCGTCGGCGAGATTGGCTGACGCGGTGACGGCAAGACGGGCTTCCTCGCCGAGAACGGAGGCGTCAAGAACGACGTTGGGTGCCGAAAGACGGCCGACTTTCACCGAGACCGGCAGGTCTGGCATACTGAAACCTTCACCTGCCGCCGGGTCGACGGTTTCCGCGGGCAACGGCTTGCGGAGGATCTCGATCTTATCGGCGTCGAGGCTTTCGATATCGAGGTTGCCGCGAAGAAGCGCCAGGCGGCTCCAGACGAGGTGTACACCCTCGATCCTGAGCCAAGCTCCCTCGCGATCGGACACGCTGATCGAAGCCAGGCGCACATCCGAAGACAGCGCCCCATTGATGGCGCCAATCTCGATCTTGCGGTCGGGCGTTGAAATCTTGTCCTCGACGAAGCGGACGAAAGCGCCCTTCTCGGCGCTGTCATCCTCCTGGGCGCCTGCCAGCGTCAGCGCCAGGGGCGCCGCGACAAGGACGGAGAGGACGAGGAAGGCGGCTCTGATCTTCATATGGTCGCCTCCTTAAAAGCTTTGGCCGAGGCCGATGTAGACACCGAGGGTCGAGTCGCCTCGCTCGCGGTTGAGCGGCAACGCCACATCAAGTCGCACCGGTCCGAGGCCGGTGTAGTAGCGGATGCCGGCGCCGGCAGCGAAGCGCAGACTCTCGGAGAGATCCGGATAGCTTGAGGCGAAGGCATTGCCGGCATCGAGGAAACCGACGACGCCGAAGCTTTCAGTCACCTTGGCCCGCAGCTCGACCGAGCCGTCGAGATGCGACAACCCGCCGGTCACCACGCCATTTTCCTTGGGACCGAGGCTGCGATAGGCGTAGCCCCGCACCGACGAGCCACCACCGGCGTAATAGAGGCGGCCGTTGGGCATCTCATCGATCGGCGCGCCAAGGATCGACCCGACGGCAAGCCGGCCGGCGATGACGAAACGGCCCTCGCGATCAACAGGCAGGTAGGAAGCGATGGACGCATCGGCGATGACGCCGGCATTGCCGAAGTTCGCCTCGTAGAACGGTTCGGCACTGACCTTGGCGTTGAAGCCGCTATGCGGGTCGGTCTTGTCGTCGCGGCTGTCGTAGGTCAGACCGAGCGGCAGGCCCGAGAGCAGGAACTTGTCGGTCCCCTGGGCATCCTTGTCGCGGGAGGCGGTCACGCCGAGGCCGAGCGAGGCAGAAAGTTGTTCGGTGATGGCGTGGCTGAGCCCAGCCTTCGCGGTGATTGCCGTCTCGGTATAGGTGTCGGGCGTTTCTCGCTTCGCCTCAAGCACGGCGGTGAAGTCCGTGAATGGCGTTATGACGCCCGGCCGGCTGAAGGTCGCCGAAAGATCGTAATTGAAATCCTTGGGGTCGACACCGGCGATGCCATTCACCGCGCCCGACAGCTTCAGGGATTCAGCGTGTCCGAACAGATTACGGTGCTGCCAGTAGGCTTCGACGCCGGCGCCATCCTCGGTGGCATAGCTGACGCCGCCGCCGAACACGTGCAGCGGCCGCTCGGCGACATTGAGGGTGAGCGGCAGCTGGCCGTTCGGGCCGAGCGTCTTGGCTTCCTCTATGCGCTGACTGGAGAACACCTGTAGCCGCCGGAGGTTTTTCTGCCCACGCTCGATGACGGCGGGACTATAAGGCTGGCCTGCTTCGACGCCGGTCATCCAGGCGGTATACGCGGGATCCATGCGGTTGGTTCCGGTCACCGCGAGCGGTCCGAACGTCGCGGCCGGGCCAGGGTCGACGGTGATCGCCACATCGAGCGTCGACGTGTCGTGTTGGGCAACGGTGTCACGCTTGACGATGCTGGCCAGCGGATGGCCGCGCCGTCGCCAGTCGTCGATCAGCAGCTTTTCCGACCCTGTGACCGCACCGGCCAGTGCCGGCTCACCGACGGCAAGGCCGATCTCGGCTGGCGTCGACTTCTTGAAGTCCACGTCCTCCGGCCCAAGCTGCGGAGCGCCGACGATCTCCACCTTGCCAAAGCGAAAGAGCGGACCAGGCGTAACGCGCATCGCCACCTTCACCGGTTGCGGCAGGACGGCATCCGGCGCAATGGCGTCGGGATCTTGGCCATCTACGGTGATCTCGACCGTGCCACCATAGTGTCCTTCGCGGTAAAGGGTGGCAGTGATGCGCCCGTATTCGGCGCTCACTCGAGACAGGAAGGCGGCGGTCGAGGGCGGTGGCGTGTCGTCGCGGCCGGTCCAGAGAGCCGAAGCGGCGAGCACGGCTGCGTGCAGTCCGTTGTCCGCCCCAACCGTGTCGATGGCCACGGTGTAGCGCTGTGCATCAGGAGATATATCCGGATCGGGTGCCGCTTCGAAGAAACGGTGACCGAAAAGCTCAAAGGCGGCAGCCTGTTGAGGAAGAAGCGATGTCGAGAACAGCGATGCCGCGACGGCGACGAAGCGGACGGTCCCTGGGGGCGGCTTCTTCCCTTTGGCCCACATGAAACGTCCCTTCCCACTCACACGACGGACGGCGACCGGCTTGGCGCTGGTACCCCTTTTAAGGAAGATTAGAATAAATTGAGGTTACCGAACAGAAAAGATCCTAATGGCCGGCAATTCGTACCGCTGGCGGTGGGGACGAGAAAAGGCCCGCGTGGGGGAAACGCGGGCCGAGGTGCCTCATGAAGTTTGGAGGAGAGGTCAGCGGATGCGCTGTCCGCCTTCGTTGAATATGTAGCGCCGCTCCGATGGGCAGCCGAGCGTGATGGTGTCGCCGGAGCGGACGTCCGGCCCATCCCGGTATTCGACGATAAGCGGCTGGCCATCGGTGAGCTGGCAATAGAGGTAGCGGGTGCCGCCAAGATATTCGAGTACGTCGACGCGCGCTTGGATGCCGCCCGCCGCGCCGACAATGAGATGCTCTGGCCTCAGGCCGAAGGTCACCTTCTCACCTGGCACAAGGCCAGTACCGACGATCGGCGCGGCTTCCGTCTTTCCGGCAATCTCCACCTTGCCATCGCCGCGCCAGATAGCGTCGAGGAGGTTCATGCGCGGCGAGCCGATGAAGCCGGCGACGAAGGCGTTATCGGGATCCTCGTAGACGGTGCGGGGTGAGCCCGACTGCTCGATGCGGCCGTCTCGCAGTACGACAATCACGTCGGCGAGCGTCATCGCCTCGGTCTGGTCGTGCGTCACGTAGATCATGGTGTTGCCGAGTTCGCGGTGTAGCCGGGCGATCTCGACGCGCATGGATACGCGCAATTCGGCGTCGAGGTTGCTGAGCGGCTCGTCGAACAGGAATACCTCCGGCTTGCGCACGATGGCCCTGCCGATGGCCACGCGCTGCCGCTGTCCACCGGACAGTTGGCCCGGCCGCCGGTCCATCAGCGGTTCGATCTTCAGGATTGCCGCGGCTGCCGCCACGCGCTCATCGATCACCGCTTTGTCGGTGCGTTGCATCTTCAGCCCGAAGGCCAGATTGTCGCGCACCGTCATATGCGGGTAGAGCGCGTAACTCTGGAACACCATGGCGATGCCGCGTTGAGATGGGTCGACGTCGGTCACCTCGCGGCCCTTGATGGCAATCTCACCGTCAGTCACCTCTTCAAGGCCGGCGATCATGCGCAACAATGTCGATTTGCCGCAGCCAGATGGCCCGACGAACACCACGAAGGCGCCGTCGGGAACCGAGAGGTTGACGCCATGGATCACTTCCATCGAGCCAAAGCTCTTGCGCACTTCGGTCAGCTGAACTCCGCTGTCGGACATGGCCGTCACGCTCCAGTCTTCTTCGGGCCGCCGCGCATCCAGACGAGCATTTCGCCGGGCGCGCGGTTGTCCCAGAGGTGATAGGGCACGAAGCGTGCTTTGGCAGGCTCCGTCGCTGGTGGGGCCTCGCGGTAGAGCGAGCCTTCAAAACCAGTACTCACATCGCGCCTCGCCTCGATGTCGAGGGCGACGGCGCCGCCGAGCGCCGCGATCTCGATTTCGTTGGCGCGAGACGGATCGCCGGTGACGGTGAGTGCGTTGAGCCCTTCACCATTGTCGACGCCCTCGGCGCAGTAGACCAACGGCCCGCGCATCAGCGCGAAGCGGCCGGTGTCCTGACGAACGCGCGGATCGGCCCAGAGAGCACGCGGGATCAGCGGCAATTCGAGGTCGATGACTTCGCTGCCGGTCCATTCGTGTTCGATGCGCGCGTAGCCATTCACCATAACCGAGACGAGATCCACTGCCCCGCCATCGATGGAAAGCTTGGCGCCTTTCGCCCAGCCGGGGATGCGAAGCGAGATGGCAAAGCGTGTCGGCTTCTCCACCTTCAGCGTCAGCCGCACGGCCCCATGCCAAGGATAGCGGGTGGCTTGTGCGAGTTCCACCTTCGTACCGGCAATCTCGGCCTTCACCGAGCTTTCGCCATACAGATGCACGGCGATCTCATCGTCGGCGACGGCATACATGTAGGAGCCGACCGACGCGACGAGGCGAGCGATGTTAGGCGGGCAGCAGGGGCAACGGTGCCAAATCCAGCGATGGTGCTTGCCTGCACTTTCGAGCGGGTTTTCGTAGAAGAAAGTCTTGCCGTCGAGCGACAGGCCGGAAAGCGAGCCGTTATAGAGCGCGATCTCCATGATGTCGGCAAAGCGGCGGTTGGGGCCGCGTCCGAGCATACGGTTCGCCCAGAATACCAGGCCGACCGACGCGCAGGTCTCGGCATAGGCGCTTTCGTTTGGCAGGTCGTAGTAGTCGGTGAATCCCTCATTCGCCGCCGCCGGCCCTATGCCGCCGGTGATATACATCTGCTTGGTGATGAGGTCGTCCCACAGCGTCTCAAGGGCGGTGGTCAGCGTATCGTCACTATACTCGGTGGCGATATCGGCCATGCCCGAATAGAGGTACATGGCACGCACCGCGTGGCCCACCACCTTTTTCTGCTCGCGTACTGGCTGGTGCGACTGGTTGTACTGGTAGGACCCCATCACGAAGTTCTTGGGATCGCGCCCGTCTCGACGCGCCTCGATGTCGAAATAATGCGGCTCAGTGCCACGCTCGTCGATGAAATATTTGGAGAGGTCCATGTACTTCTGCTGGCCGGTGGCGCGGGCCAGCTTGACGAGCGCCAGCTCGATCTCTTCGTGGCCGCAGTAACCGGCAATCTTGCCGGGGCCATGGCCGAACTTGTCGATGATATGGTCGACATAGCGGCTCATGATGTCCATCAGCTTGCGCTTGCCTGTGGCCTGGTAATAGGCGACGGCGCCTTCGATCAGGTGCCCGGCGCAATAGAGTTCGTGCGTGTCGCGGAGGTTGGCCCACTCGCGGCCCGGCACCACGCGCAGATACCAGGCATTGAGGTAGCCATCGGCTCGTTGCAGCTTGGCGTAGAGGTCGACAATAGCGTCGACGCGCGCTTCGAGCTTCGGATTGGGCTTGCGGTAAAGCGAATAGGCCACCGTCTCGATCGACTTGCCAAGGTCGCTGTCCCAGAACATCTGGGTGGAAACCATAGCCTTGTGCTCGGTCGCCGGCACGGTGGGGCTCATCGAATGATAGGGGATGACGACCCCTGGGCTCGGCTGTTCGACATCGATCGCTTTCAACATGCCGGCATCGACGCAGCGGTCGAGCAGCGTTTCGGCGGTGGCCTCGCAAACGGCGTCCTGGCGAGCGCCGAACAGACCGCCAAGCACGACGGATGGCACAGGGACGGGGCGGAACTGACGGTCTTTCTTGGTCTTGGTCATGATCGGATTTCCAGTGAGGGAAAGTGTCACTTCACGGCGCCGGCCATCAGGCCGCGCATGTAGTAGCGTTGCAGAAGCAGGAAGACGAAGAGGCAGGGCACGCTCATCACGGTGACGCCCGCCTGGACGGCACCCCAGTCGATAGCGCCGAGCCGACCGCCGCGCACCGCCGAAATCAGGATCGGCAGCGTGAACTTGGAATTGTCCGACAGGAGCACCAGGGCGGCCAGGAATTCGTTCCAGGAATTGAGGAAGGCGAAGATCGCTACGGTGACGATGCCCGGCAGCACCAGCGGCAGCAGCACGCGGACGAGCAGCTTCAAGTCGCGAGCCCCGTCGATGCGAGCTGCCTCCTCAATCTCCTTCGGCACCGCGTCGAAGGCATTCCGCATCATGAACACCGAGAAGGGAAGCTGCAGCGTCACGTAGACCAGCGTCAGGCCGATCAACGAGTTGTTGAGCCCCAATTTGGCGAGGATGATGAACAGCGGCGTCAGGATCGACTGAAACGGGATCATCAGCGTGGCGATGATCAGCACGAACAGCGCATTCTTGAACTTGAAGCGATAGCGCGAGAAGCCGTAGCCAGCGAGCAGGCTCACCACCACGGTGAGAAACGCCGTTCCAATCGCCACCGCCGCCGAGTTCAGCGTGTGCTGCCAGATGCCAGCTCCGAAACTGTCGAGGCTGCGGTAGGCATCGAGACTGAAGCCGGTGGTTGGCCACGGCGGGATCGGCGGCAGTCGTGCTTCCGTGCCGTGGCGGAAGGACGAGAGGATAGCGATAGCGAATGGCGCCAGGAAGAAGACGGCGAGCAGGATGCCGGTGCCGTGGTAGCCCCCGGCTGAAAAGAACGCCCGGCGGACACGAGCTTCTTTCTTGCTTGTCATGGCCTGTCCTCCCCGACGCGAAGCAGCCAAAGCTGGAAGATGCTGATCAGCACCAGAATGGCCAGCAGCACCAGCGACATGGCCGCTCCGTAGCCAAGGTTGAACGACACGAAGGACTGATTGAAAATGTAGTAGACCACCGTGATCATCTTGTTCTGCGGCCCACCGGCCGTCATGATGTAGAACTGGTCGAAGGCGAGGATCGAGCCGGTCACTGACAGGATCAACGACAGCGCCATCGTCTTGCGCATCAGTGGCAGCGTGACGTAGATGAAGCGCTTCCAGCGGTTGGCACCATCAATGCGCGCCGCTTCACCGAGCTCGGTTGGGATTGCCTGCAGGCCGGTAAGCAGGATGATCATCGTGAAACCGGCCACCTTCCAAACCACCATCAGACAGATGATGAAGAAGGCACTGTCGAAACTCGCAAAGAAGTTGGTCTTGAGGTCGACGAGCCCTAGCCAGGCCAGAAGCGGGTTCAAAAAGCCGCTGTCGACGTTGGCGAACCACACCCAGAGGAGCGAAGCCGAAGCGAGGCCGACCACCACCGGCATGAAGATCGCGGTCCGATAGACCCCGACCATCCGGCGTTGCCGCTCGACGAAGATGGCGAGCGGGAAGGCCACAGCAAAGATGGCGATGGTGATGATCACCGTGTAGTAGGCAGTAAATCCTAGCGCCGAATAGAAGCGCGCATCGGAAAGCATCCGGATGTAGTTGCCTAGGCCGATGAACTTGGTAGCGCCGATCAATGGCCACTTGTTCAAGCTCATCCAGAAGGTGAACAGCACTGGCAGAATAAAGAACACGATCACCAGCGCCATGGCGGGCGCAATATAAAGAAGGCCCTTCCATTGTGACCGCCCCTTAGGGCGACGTCTGCGGGAGGGGGTGGAGATACTATCGACGAGAGTCATCGCTGCCGTTCTTCTGGGGCACCCGCCCGCGGGTCAAGGACACTGCGGAGCGGCGGATGCGAAAACCTAGGGGGCGGGCGAAATAACGGACCGGGCTGGCCGGTGCCGTCCGAGGGGGAGGCTGGCCGGAAGGCAGTTCTTCCGGCCAGTCGATCGTGGATAGCGCTTACTGGGCGTTATCGATGATGCCCTGCATTTCTTCCTGAGCCTTGGCGAAGGCACCGTCGACGTCGTCACCAAAGATGGCGGCATTGGTGAACGAAGCCCAAGGACCGTTGGCGCTGTTGATCAGGTCGTTGAACTGCAGCGTGTAGGGCGTTTTGGCGACGGCGATGGCGTCGACGCCGACCTTCATGCGCGGATCGAGATCCTTCAGCACCTCGGCCGCGATATCCGACCGGGTCGGCAGGCTGCCGTATTTCGCCATCACTTTCTGGCCGTCCAGCGAATAGGCATATTCGAGGAAGTTCTTGGCAAGTGCAGCGTGCGGCGAGCCCTTGGTGATGACGAAATTGTCGCCGCCAGCAAACGACGAGGTCTTGCCATCGACGCTCGGGATCAGCGACACGCCGAAGTGGATGTCGGGATGCTCGGTGACCAGCGTGCCGATGGCGAACGCGCCAAGGTTCTGCTGGCCGATCTTGCCGTTGGTGATCGACAGGAAGTTGGTGCCGGTATCCGAAGCCGCGCCCGGCGGTACGACGCCCGCCTTGACCATGTCACGATAATAGCCGACCGCCTTGTGCATCTGAGGCGTGTCGAGCGTTGCCTTCTTGCCGTCCTCAGACAGGATGTCGGCACCAGCGCCCCAGGTGAGCGGGGTGAAGGTGAAGATCATGCAGCCGCCACAGCCGCCGCCGGAGAAATAGAAGCCGTAGATGTCATCGCCGAGCGCACGAATCTTCTTGGCGTTGGCTGAAATCTCCTCCCAGGTGGTCGGGGCCTTATCTGGATCTAGACCGGCTTTCTTGTAGAGATCCTTGTTCCAAGCAAAGACCGAGGTCTCGACCGACATCGGCAGGCCATAGATCTTGTCCTCAAAGGTGCCGAGCTTGACGTGGCTCGGTGACAGCGACGAGAAGTATGGCAGGGCCTTGGCCCAATCGGTCAGATCCTCGAGCTGGCCGGCTGCCGCGAAGGCAGGATTGTAGATGAGGTCCATCGACAGCGCGTCCGGCGCCTGGCCACCGGCGATGGCGGTGGCATATTTCTGGACCAACTCGGTCTGCGGGACCTCGGTGAGCGCAACCTTATCCGGGTGGCTGTCGTTGTAGGCCTTCACCAGGCTGGTGAACGACGCGCCGATGCCGCTACGCACCCACATTTGCAGCGTATCGGCCTGCGCCGCGCCGGCGGCGAAGCAGAACGTAATGAGGCTGGCCGCGGCCAGCAGCTTGTTGACTTTCATTTCTCTCTCCTCCTAAGCGGGTTCCTCTTCCCGCGAAATCCATGGCTTCAAGCCGGGGCTTCCGTACCCCGGCAAGACTGACGGACCACCAGCGAGCACGGCAGTTTGCGGATGCCGGCCTGCACTTCGCGGCCCTCCGACATCGCCATCACCAACCGGCCGGCCTCCCTGCCGAGTGTTCTGAGATTCATGTCCACAGTCGTCAGCGGCGGGCGCGTCTGCGCCGCCATGATTTCCCAATTGTCAAAACCAACCACGGCCACATCCTCAGGTACCCGGACGCCACGCTCGCGCAGGCCGTCGATGACGCCGCGCGCGATCTGATCGTTGCCGCAGAAGAGGCCATCGGGCTTCTCCCCACCGCGTTCCCAGAGCCGAGCCACTGCGACATGCCCCCAGGCTTCTGACCAGATTCCGTGAAGCACCTCCGCCGGCCCATTGATGGCGGCGCGATAGGCATCGGCGCGTTCGCCAACCGACAGGAAGCTCTGCGGCCCGGTGATGTGAACAATTCGCCGACAACCGGCGTCGATCAGGCACTGGACAGCCAGTCGGGCTCCCTGTTCGTCGTCGGAGCGCAGTGTCACGCCATCGGCGGGACCTTGCGAGAAGGCGTAGACCACCGGCAGCGAGAGGTGGGTAAGGTCTACCGGCAGCTGCCGATCGAAGCGTTTGCCGGACGCGATGATGCCGTCGACGCTCTTGTCGAGCATGGCGTCGACGTGGACACGTGCCCGCTCGGGATCGTCTTCAATGGCACATAGGAACACCGATACGCCGTGTCCCACCAACTCTTCCGATACGCCGGCCATCACTGGCAGGGTGAAGCGGCCGTAGGTGTCGTTGGTCAGCAGGCCGATGGTGAAGCTGCGCTTGGTGATCAATCCCCTTGCCAGCGCGTTCGGTCGAAAGCCGACCTCCAGCGCCACTTTCTTCACCCGCTCCCGCGTTTCAGCGCTCATCCGCCCGCTGCCGTTGAGCGCTTTGGAGGCGGTCGAGATCGACACGCCGGCCAGTGCTGCCACGGTGTGGATGGTGAGGCGTCCACGCTTGCCGCCGGTGATGTCCAGTTTTCCCTCCCTCATTCTTGTGATGAAAAAACCTTTTCTCTTAACCGAAGTCAATATGAGAAAACATTTTCTCAGACCAAAGCCTGGAGGGATGCATTCCTGAGCCGGATGGCGGCCATGTGCTTGGTGATGCTGGATTTCACTTAGCTTGGTCGTCTCGTCGAGACGGAGACCGCGATGAGAATGCCTCGACGACTAGACTAAAAGCTGACGCCAGAGGTCCCCTTCGGTTTCCCCTGGCGAGCGGCGGCGGCCAACAAAAAAAGGTGGCGGAGCGATCCATAGAGATCGCTCCGCCACCCTGTCGATCATCGGCTCGGAAGCCGCCGTTCGTCAGTCCAAGAGATGACCGACGGCTTTGCGCCAGCCGGCGAGATGCATCTCGCGCGCCTCGGTCGGCATGACCGGTGTGAACAGCGTCTGTCCTTCCTCGCCGCCGGTCATGGCGAGACCAAGGCCGTGGAAAGCGACCGAGGCGGCGCCAAGGGCGCTGACTTCGGGGAACTTGCCGCGGCGAAGCGGTCGGCCGAGAATGTCGGCTTGGAACTGCATCAGGAAATCGTTGCGCGAAGCGCCGCCGTCGACCGAAAGACCGGAAAGTGGGGCTCCGATGTCTGCCTCCATTGCAGCGAACACGTCGGCCACCTGGAAAGCCACCGCCTCGACGGCGGCGCGTGCCAGATGCGCCGGTTGCGTACCAAGCGACAGGCCGGAGATTTCCCCCCGCACATCGTTGCGCCAATGTGGCGCGCCAAGGCCGACCAGGGCTGGCACGAAGGCGACGCCGTTGCTCGATGGCACCGTCATGGCGAGGTCGGCGAGCGCGCCGGCATCCTTCAGGCCGAGTAGCGAGGCCATGAAGGCGACGGTCTGGCCCGACACCGAGATGTTGCCTTCTAGGGCGTGCCAAATTTTTCCGCCGAGGCTCCAGGCAATGGTGCCGGAAAGCCCATGGCGCGAGCGAACGCGCTGCGGTACCAGCGACATCAGCGACGTGCCGGTGCCGTAGGTTGCCTTGACGGTTCCCGGTTCGCGCACGCCATGGCCGAACAGCGCGGCGTGGGAATCGCCCATCATCCCATGTATGGGAATGCCGGCGGGCAGGGCTGTTACGCTGGCGACCGTCTCACCGAACCGACTATCGGAAGATTTGACTTCGGCCAGCATCGTCTTTGGCACGCCGAACAGGGCGCAGAGCTCGTCACTCCAGACGAGCGCCTCGGTGTCGAAGAGCTGGGTACGGCTGGCGTTCGAATGATCGGTCGCGTGCGTCTTGCCGCCGGTGAAGTTCCACAGCAGCCAGCTGTCGATGGTACCGGCCCGAATGGTACCGGCTGCCGCTCGCGCCCGCCCGTCGGGAATGCGGTCGAGAATCCAGGCGATCTTGCTCGCCGGGAATAGCGGGTTGATGCCAAGGCCGGTTCGCGCCTCGACAAAGTCGCCGTGACCGGCGGCAATTAGCGCCTCGCAGGCCCCCGCGGTACGGCGGCACTGCCAGATGACGCAGGGCGCCAGCGGCCGTCCGGTCGCCGCATCCCAGACAACGATCGACTCGCGCTGGTTGGAGACGGCAAGCGCTGCGATATCGACTGCCCGAGGATTGGTGGCCAGTTCATCGACCACCGCTCTGACCGCCGCCCAGATGTCATCGGCCGACTGTTCCGCCCAGCCGGGTTCCGGGTAGTCAACTGTCATCGGCCTGGAGGCGGCGGCGATGACTGCCCCCGACCGATCGACGAGCAGCGCCTTGGTGTTGGTCGTTCCCTGGTCGATGGCCAGGACGAGAGCCTTGTCCATCATCACCCCTTGCGGCTGATTGCTTTCAACGCGGCGGAGGATATGCCAGCGGCGCTCAGCCCGAAATGATCGAACAGGAAGTCAACGGTGCCGGTGGGCGCAAAGCCGGGGAAGCCAAGCATTTCCATCGGTACTGGCCGGTGGAGCGCCAGCGTTTCGGCCACCGCGCCGCCGAGACCCCCACGCACGCTGGCCTCCTCGACGGTGACGACGGCGCCGGTTCCGGCAGCGTCGACGATCGCCTCGATGTCGAGCGGATTCATCCAGGCCATGTTGACGACGCGCGCCGACACGCCCTGTTCCGCCAGCACGTCCGCGGCCTGAAGCGCCTTGTGCAGCATGACGCCGTTGGCGAGGATGGCGACGTCATCGCCGTCGCGCATCACCTCGGCCTTGCCCGGCTCGATGCGATCGAGCTTGTGGTCGAGCGCCGGTACCGGATAACGGCTGACGCGGATGAATATCGGTCCCTCATAGGCGGCGGCGAAGCGGATGGCCTCGGCGGTCTCCCAGGGGTCGGATGGCACGATGGTGAGGAGATTGGCCAGTGGCCGGAGCCAGGCGAGGTCCTCAATCGAATGGTGCGTCGGGCCGAGCTCACCATAGCCGATGCCGGGCGACTGGCCGCACAGCTTGACGTTGGTATTGGAATAGGCGACGTCCGCTTTGATTTGTTCCAGCGCCCGCCCGGTCAGGAAGCAGGAAGCGCAGGAGACGAAGGGGATGCGGCCGCCGTTGGCCAGGCCTGCCCCGACGCCGACCATATTCTGCTCGGCGATGCCGACGTTGACGAGGCGTTCCGGCCAACGTTTCTTGAAGCCGCCGAGCTTGGACGAGCCGACGCTGTCGTTGACGACGGCGACCACCCGGTCGTCTGCCTCGGCCAGCGCCTCGAGCGTCTTCGAGAAGGCGTCGCGGCAGTCGTAAAGGCCCTCGTTGGACTTAGTGGCGGCCGACATCAGATAAGCTCCTTCATCGCCTGGGCGAACTGTTCGGCATTGGGAACGCCGTGATGCCAGGAGACGTTGTCCTCCATGAAGGAAACGCCCTTGCCCTTGATGGTGTTGGCGATCACGCAAAGCGGTTTGTCGCGGCCCGTGGGGTCGGCGCCGAGCACGTCGAGCAGGGCGCCATGGTCGTGGCCGTCGATCATTTCGACGTGGAAGCCGAAGGCGCGCCACTTGTCGTCGAGTGGGTCGAGACCGTTGGTGGCCTCGGTACGGTCGCCCTGCTGCAGGCGGTTGCGGTCGACGATGACGGTGAGACGATTGAGCTTGCGATTGCCAGCTGCCATGGCCGCTTCCCAGTTGGAGCCTTCCTGCAACTCGCCGTCGCCGGTCAGCACGAAGGTGCGATAGTCCTTGGCCGAAAGCTGTCCGGCGATGGCGATGCCAACGGCGACCGGCAGGCCATGGCCGAGTGGCCCGGTATTGGTTTCGATGCCCGGCAGATAATTGCGGTTGGGGTGGCCGTTCAACATGGAGAGCGGCTGCATGTAGGTCTTGAGGTCGGCCTCCGGAAAGAAACCGGCCTGTGCCAGCACCGAATAGAAGGCGCCGGTGCAGTGGCCCTTGCTCATGATGAAACGGTCGCGGTCCGGATGGCGCGGTTGTTTGGCGTCATAGCGCATGATGGCGAAATACAGGCTCGCCAGAATGTCGGCTGCCGAAAAATCGCCGCCGGGATGACCGAGCCCGGCATCGTGGACCATCGTGAAGGCGCTGCGACGGATGGCGAGCGCCCGCGCACGGACCATGTTGATCCTGTCGGCGCCGGAAACCGGCGCCGGGGCGGTTGAAAGGAACATTTCGCGTTCTCCAGGTTGCGGCCGATAGCCGTCAACAGAAGGCCTTGAGACCGAGCGTCGGCGCGGCCTCGCCGTTGTGGTGGTAGATGGGCAGCTTCAGGTAGCGGCTGACCGCTTCCTCGACGATGCCGGCCACCTGGCCGCGCACCATGGCTACGTGATGCTCGAAGCCGTTCTGCGTCACGACTTTCAGGAGCTGCCGGAGCTTTTCGACCTGGATTACGGCGATGCCGCCATCCATGCCGTAGGGGTCGTCGGTAAAGGCGCCGTCGCCGACATAGGCCTTGATGGTGGCGTTGAGGTCATCGGAGGAGAAGCGCAGGAAGCTCATCGGCCCTGCTTTCACCTTGCCCTTGACGGCGCCGAAGCACTTGTCGCGGCCGATGGTCTCGCCCAGCACGTCGAGTTCACCGATGTTGGGGGTGTCACCGAAGAAGCTCTTCGGATAGTTGCCGCAGTGGGTGCCCACACACTTGTCGGGGTCGTAGCCGTAGTTGTTGTTCCAGTCGAGAATGGCGGCCGGCTGGCCGGCGGCCAGCGTCAGCGCATACATGGAGAGCGTGCCGAGCACGTCCACCTCGCAGGCGCTCGGCATCAGCTTCTCGCCCATCATGCTCATGGAGAGGCAGGTCGCGCAGCCGTAGTTGTCCTGCAGCGACCGCCAGCATTGGATTGCCGAGGCATCGCAATCGTTCTCGGCCATCCATTCGTCGATGGCGATACCCCACTTGGCCTGCTTCAGCACCTGCTCCGGCCGGATATGGGCGTCGATCTTGCCGTAGCCGCCAATGGCCGTCAGCTTGTCTTTCACGCTGGCGGCGTCGTCGCCGATCGCCTTGGCGCGACCGATGATCTCCGAGAGGTCGACCGGCACCACTGTAACGCCCATGGCCTGCAGCAATTTCTCCGAGTAGCGCATGGTCTGGAACGGAGCGGTGCGGGCGCCGATGGCGCCGATGCGGGCATGGTGGAGGCCACGCACAGTGCGGCAGACGCGAGCAAAGGCGTCGAGATCGCTGCCGAATTCCTCGCCATCAAGATCGGAGGTATGGCTGGTCGTCTCGGTGAATGGGATGCCGTAGTTATAAAAGTTATTGGCCACCGAGATCTTGCCGCAGAAGGCGTCGCGACGGCTTTTCACGTCGACCTTGTCGAACTCGTCGTTGCAGGCCTGCAAGAGGATCGGCACACCGAGACTGGCGGCCATCACCATTTCGACGATGGCGATCTCATCGCCGAAGTTGGCGAGCGAGATGACCAGGCCATCTATCTCATCCTTATGGGCGGCGAAGAAACGGCCATAGAGCTTGGCGTCGTCGCGCGACTGCACCGCGCCGTTCACCGTAGCATCGACCGGCGGCACAAGTGTACGGATGCCAAGGCGCGCCGCCTGCGCCTCAAGGTCATTGCGCGCCTTGATGCAGGGGGCGCCGTTGAAAAACTGCCGGCTGCCCACGACCAGGCCCAAGGTCACTTCGCGCTTGAATTTGTCCGCCATGTCTGTCCTCCCGTCGGTCGAAGTTTCGCCGACATGAATTCAGTTTTCGATTTTTATCGCTTTCTTTCGTTTGATGATGTTTTTTGAGGGGCATTTTGTCAATAGGGTTTTTGCCTCGCTTCAGCGTCGGCGCGCGTTGATCCTGCCTCGGATGGACATCATTGCCAAAAAGGCATGGCCGCCGGTTGCAAATCGGAGCTATAAGGATCGCAAGAAAGCGAAGGTTCCAATGGCGATAGAATCATCGAATGGTAGCGGAACGGACACGGCCCCCGCCGGCAAGCGTGGTTCCGCTACGGCTGAAGCTCCCGCTTTCACCGGTCTGCTCGCCGAACCTCGACGGATGAAGATCCTCGAATGGTTGCAGGAGGAAGGGAGCGCCCGCGTGCGCGAACTCTCTCAAGCCTTCAAAGTGTCGGAAGCCACCATCCGGCAGGATCTCGAGCGGCTCGAACAGGAAGGTTTCATCCTGCGCGAGCATGGTGGCGCCTATCTGAAAACGGTGCAGCAGCAGGTCGGCACCATGTCGCTGCAGCACATCGAGAACATGGATAGCAAGCGCAAGATCGGCGCCAAGGCGGCATCACTGGTGCGCAACAACGAGACCATTATCCTCGACGCTGGCTCCACCACCACCGAGATCGCCCAGCGGCTGACGACGCGCGAAAATCTGACAATCATCACCAACGCACTGAACATAGCCATCATTCTGGGCGCCGTGCCGGGCTACGCGGTGCACATGCCCGGCGGCCAGTTCAAGGCGCCGACCTTGTCGCTATCCGGCGATAAGTCCGTTGAGTATTTTCGCAACATCTTTGCCTCGAAGCTGTTTCTCGCGACCGCCGGCGTATCGATCGACGCCGGTCTTACCTATCCGAGCTTCGCTGACCTGCAACTCAAGGAAGCAATGATCAAGGCCGCATCCCACGTCTATCTCGTGGCCGATTCCTCCAAGATCAATCGCACCTCCTTCACGCGGCTTGGCAATCTCGACGTCATCCATTCCTTCGTGACGGATGACGGCATCGCCGACAGCGATGCCAAGGAGTTCGAGCGTCGTGGCATCGAACTGATTGTCGCCACCTGAAACTGAATTGCCAGAATCCATTTTTCTCCGGTTGGTGTTCTGAGCGGGCACCTTCCGGCTTGTGCCTGTCGGTTGGCGACATTTGCGCCGGATCGAGGCATCTGGTCGCCCATTGGTGCTCTTTCGCGTCTGCCGCGAAACTAGAGCGGCTTACTACCTTTCGAATGCTATCGACTTTTGTCTAATAGCTAGGGACCGGGCGATGAGGTTTGCCCACTTAATCGTCAGCAACAAAGCGTTTGGCCACTTTTCGCCGTAAAAGGTGGCGTGAAACGGCCGAAACTTCAGGCGGCTTGGGCACGCTCCTGCCTGACGCGAGTTGAATGACGCGAATGATCCGTTGACAAACGATAGAAAACGAAAATAATCGAAACACGAGGTCCGGGCGGAGATCCTGACGACCCTAGGGAGGATGAGCATGCCAGATCATGCTAAGTCGCGTCGGCTTTTGGCCAGCGCGGCCGATAATCAGCCATTCGCCGCCGCTGGCGGTCGAAATGGCGCAAGACTTTCGCGGCGTCTCGTCGTTGTCGGCCTGCTGGCCGTCGCCGTGGCTGGCTGCAAGATCCTGCCGATCCAGAGCGAGAGTGAGGCGGCGGCGCAGAAGTTCAACGGCGCCGACTACGTGACAAAGCTCTGGGACACCGAGGTCATCCCGGTGGTTCGTGATAAGGCCTTCCCGATCGAGACAGTAATCGCTGCTGTCGAGGGCGGCCTCGACAAGGCCGGTCCGGAATTCGGCCATCGCCCAGCCGAGGAGGGAAGTCCCTGGAGCTTCGTCGTCAAGGGTACGGCGGTGATCAAGGAAAAGAACACCGCCTCGCGCGCCGGGACCGTGCTGATCGACGTGGCGACGCCAAGTGGCCCCGTCCCGGTGACCATCCAGATCGGGCCGGTCATCAAGGGCAACTCGCTACGCGACGCCATGCCCTTCATCAACTTCCAGAATTTCACCAACCAGCTTGAGTTTGCCGAGGTCGGTCGCGCCTTCAATGGCCACGTCGGCGACGAACTCAAGATAGTTGTCGATAAGCTGGCTCCGGGGCAGACAATTTCCTATTCCGGAACCTTCTCGCTCAATTCGGCTACCGACAAGATTCTGCTGACGCCAGTGCTGATCGGCCCGGCGGGAGGCGCCCAATGAGTGCGCTCGAACAGGCCGACGCGCCGGCAGTGGTCCTTCGCGCCGAGAAGATGACCCGCGTCTTCCCCGGCACCATTGCCCTCGAGAATGTCGACTTCGACGTCTATGAGCGCTCGGTCAACGTACTGATCGGCGAGAACGGGGCCGGCAAGTCGACGCTAATGCGCATCCTCGCCGGTGTCGATCAGGCGACCTCCGGCCGCATCATGATGGGCGGCGAGGAAGTGCGGTTCTCCTCGGTGCTGGATGCCGCGCAGAAGGGCATCGGCATCGTCTTCCAAGAGCTCAACCTCTGCCCCAACCTCAGCGTTACCGAGAATATCTTCCTCGGTCGCGACATGACCAAGGGCGGCGTTCACATCGACATGCCGCGCCAGCGCGAACGGGCGAAGCAATTGCTCGCCCGCCTCGAGCACAATATCGACCCCGACACGCTGGTCGATGACCTCAGGATCGGCGAGCAGCAGATCGTCGAGATCGCCAAGGCGCTGGCCGACGACGCCCGGGTGCTGATCATGGACGAGCCGACGTCGGCGCTGTCGTCCTCCGAGGTGGAGGTGCTGTTCCGCGTCATCGCCGAGCTGAAAAAGTCAGGCGTCGCCATCATCTACATCTCGCATCGCCTCGAAGAACTGGTTCGAATCGGTGACTACTTCACCGTGCTGCGCGACGGCCACTTCCAGGCAAGCGCGCCCAAGGGCGAGGCGACGATCCCCTGGATCATCCGCCAGATGCTCGGAACCTCCGAATTCGCCAAGCGTCAGCAGCGCGACGTGAAGGTCGGCGAACCCGTGCTATCGGTCCAAAACCTGAAGTTGCCGCGCGTCGGCGGCGGCTATCTTGTCGACGACGTCAGCGTCGATTTCCGGGCCGGCGAGATCGTCGGCATCTATGGCCTGCTGGGCGCCGGTCGCTCGGAACTGTTCGAGAGCCTGTTCGGCCTCAGGGCCGACGCGCGTGGCGTGGTCACCATCAACGGTCGAGCGGTCGATCAACTGCCGGTATCCCGGCGTATCGCCGCCGGCTTGTTCCTGGTACCCGAAGATCGCCAGCGCGACGGCCTTGTGCAAAATCTGACCGTCGGCAAGAACCTGTCGCTCGCCAGTCTCGCCAAGGTGACGAAGCTGTTCACCGTGCAGAATGGCGCCGAGCGCAAGGCGGTCGACGCACTGTTCCGCTCGTTGCGCATCAAGGCGCCATCGCCGGAAACGCCCATCACCTCGCTGTCGGGCGGCAACCAGCAGAAGGTGGTCATCGGCAAGAGCTTGATGACCGAACCCAAGGTGCTGCTGCTCGACGAACCCACGCGCGGTATCGACATCGGCGCCAAGGAAGAGGTGTTCCGCACCATGCGCGAATTGGCCGACCAAGGCCTCGCGGTTGTATTCGCGACTTCCGATCTCAAGGAGGTGCACGCCGTGTCCGACCGCGTGCTGGTGATGTCGCAGGGCCGGATCACCGCCGACCTGCCCGACCACGAGGCGACCGACGAGGTCATCGTCCGCGCCTCTACCAAGGGCCACGCCGCCCCCGCTCACGACCACCCGGCTCAGGATCAGTGACCATGACCAACACAGTTGCAACCCCGGCGGCCGAAGCGCCCAAAGGACAGTCGACACCGCTCCTTTTGCTCCTGAAGCTCAGGACCTTCATCGCGCTGATCGCCGTCGTCATCTTCTTCAGCCTGATGGCGCCGAACTTCGTCACTGTCGCCAACGTGGTGATCGTCTCCAAGCACGTGGCGATCAACGCCTTCCTCGCCATCGGCATGACCTTCGTCATTCTGACCGGCGGCATCGACCTGTCGGTCGGCGCCATCGTCGGCTTGGTCGGCATGGTAGCCGGCGCGCTGGTGCTCTACGGCATTCCGATCGAGATGCTCGGCGTGGTGATCTATCCCAATGTCTGGGAAGTGATCGGCATCGCCCTGCTGGTCGGCACCTTCGTGGGCCTCGTCAACGGCCTGCTGATTACCCGAATGCAGGTGGCGCCATTCATCGCCACGCTCGGCATGCTCTACGTCGCACGCGGCACGGCACTCCTGATGTCGGGCGGCTCCACCTTCCCGAACCTGATCGGCAAGCCGGAGTTCGGCAACCAAGGTTTCCCGGTGCTCGGCTCCGGCACCATATTCGGCATCCCCCTGTCGATCTGGCTGCTGCTTGTCGTCGCTTGCATCGCCGCCTATGTCGCCCTCAAGACGCCGTTCGGCCGACAGATCTACGCCGTTGGCGGCAATGAGCGCGCCGCCACGCTCAGCGGTGTCAACGTCAATCGCGTCAAGCTGACCGTCTACATGATTTCCGGCTTCTGCGCCGCCATCGCCGGCCTCGTCGTCGCTTCACAGCTCGTCGCCTCGCATCCGGCCTCCGGTGAGACCTTCGAGATGAACGCCATCGCGGCGGCCGTGCTCGGCGGCACCTCACTGTCGGGCGGTCGCGGCACCATCGGCGGCACCATTGTCGGTGCCTTCGTCATCGGCGTGCTCTCCGACGGCCTCGTCATGATGGGCGTCTCGGAGTTCTGGCAGATGGTTATCAAGGGCGTCGTCATCGTCGGCGCGGTTATCCTCGACCAGATGCAGCGGCGCATCGCCCGCAACGCCCGCTTGGGCTGAAATTTCGGCGCCGGCCGACCCCGACCGGCGTCAACGAATGCGGCCGTCGACACACGACGTGAGCCGCGCCCCGCTGAGAGGAATGCAGCGGACTTTAGTGGAGGAGAAAGACATGTCGCTTCGCAAGACTCTGAAGACGGTTTCCCTCGGCCTGCTGGCCGGTATCGCGCTGACCGCCTCGGCCCTCGCCGCCGATGGCAAGCTGATCGTCATCATTACCCCGAGCCATGACAACCCCTTCTTCAAGCAGGAAGCGGTGGGTGCCCAGGCCAAGGCCAAGGAACTCGGCTATGAGGCGGCGATCTACAGCCATGATGACGACGCCAACAAGCAGAATGACCTGATCGACTCGGCCATCGCCCAGAAGGCCGCCGCGATCATCCTCGACAACGCCGGCGCCGATGCCACTGTCGCCGCCGTGCAGAAGGCCAAGGACGCCGGCGTGCCGTCCTTCCTGATCGACCGCGAGATCAACGCCACTGGCATCGCCGTCACCCAGATCGTCTCCAACAACTATCAGGGCGCCACCCTGGTCGCCGAAAGCTTCGTCGAAGCCATGGGCGAGAAGGGCAACTTCGTCGAGCTGGTCGGCAAGGAATCCGACACCAACGCCGGCGTGCGTTCCAAGGGCTATCATGACGTGATCGATCAGTATCCCGACATGAAGATGGTCGCCCAGCAGAGCGCCAACTGGAGCCAGACCGAAGCCTTCTCGAAGATGGAATCGATCCTCCAGGCCAATCCGGACGTCAAGGGCGTGATCTCCGGCAACGACACCATGGCCATGGGCGCCATGGCTGCTCTTGAGGCTGCTGGCCGCAAGGACGTTCTGGTCGCCGGCTTCGACGGCTCCAACGACGTGCGCGACGCCATCATCGCTGGCAAGATCCACGCGACCGGCCTGCAGCCGGCCTTCCGTCAGGCCCAGTATGCGGTCGAACTGGCCGACAAGTTCCTGAAAGAAGGCAAGACCGGCCAGCCGGAGAAGATCTCCATGGACTGCGTGCTGATCACCAAGGACAACGCCGCCAAGCTCGATAACTTCGCGCTCAAGGATTGATCCCCTAGATGCGAAAAGCCCGGCGGGTTCACCGCCGGGTACCTCCGAAGAGAATGAGATGGAACAGGCAGACGTCCCTCGGCGTCTGCCTGTTTCGTTCTTTACATGCGCGCCTTCGATCAAGCGAAGTCGGGTGTCAGGACGGCGTTCTTGAGGGCGATCGAATAGGGATGCTGAGGATTGTCGAGCACCGCCCGCGCGTTGCCCTGCTCCACCACCTCGCCCTTCTTCATGATGATGATGCGATCGGAGATATAATAGGCGGTGGCAAGGTCGTGGGTGATGTAGATGATTGACAGGCCGAGCCGGTCGCGCAGCGACCCGAACAGGTTGACGATCGACATCCGGAGCGAGGCATCGACCATCGACACCGGCTCGTCGGCCACGAGCAGGCGCGGGTCGGGGATCAGCGCGCGGGCAATCGCCGTACGCTGCAACTGGCCTCCGGAAAGCTCGTGCGGGAAGCGTCCACGCACCTCGGCCAGCGTCAGTCCGACCTCGACCAGTGCCCGATCGACTCGCGCCTCGATTTCCTGGCGCGTCGGCTTGCCCGTGGCCGTCATGAAATTGGTGGCGGTGGCGAACAGATAGCGATCGACACGCTTCAACGGATTGAAGGCTTCGAATGGGTTTTGCAGCACCGGCTGCACCTTGGCCATGAAAGCGCGTCGGTCGGCCCGGCTGCGAATGTCGGCGATGTCGATGCCGTCGAACAGCACGTGGCCACGTGTCGGCAGCTGCTGGCCGAGCACCATGGCGGCCAAGGTCGATTTGCCGGAGCCGGATTCACCGACCACCGATAGGATTTCCGGCCGCTCGGCTTCGATCTGCAACGAGATGTCTTTCACCGCCTCGACACGGCGCCGCGACAGGAGACCACCCTGTAGGAAGGTCTTGCCGACGTGATCGATGTTGAGAAGGAGACTCATGGTGTAGCTCCGGTGACGGCAAAGCAGGCGACGCGGTGGCGCGGCGTCAGGCTGGTCATGACCGGGACTTGCCTAGAGCAGATGTCCATGGCCAGCGGACAGCGCGGATGGAAGCGACAGCCAGACGGCGGGTCGGCGAGGCTCGGTGGCCGACCAGCCAGCGAGGCGCGCCGGGTGGTGTCGCCGATCTTCGGCAGCGAGGCGACCAGATGCTGTGTGTAGGGGTGTCGAGCGCTGCGAAACAGCGTCGGCGTATCAGCTTCCTCGACGAGGCGACCGGCATAGACGATGCCCACCCGGTCCGACACCGTGGCATGCACGCTCATGTCGTGTGTCACGAACAGGAAGGACGACCCCAGATCGCGCTGAATGTCGCGGAGCATGGTGAGAACGTCGCGCTGCACAATGACATCGAGCGCCGTCGTCGGTTCATCGGCGACGATGAACTCCGGCGTGCAAACGGTGGCCAGAGCGATGGTCGTTCGTTGACGCATGCCGCCGGACAGCTGATGCGGATAGCTGTCGAGCACACCGGGATCAAGATCGAGTTTCCTCAGATGGTCGCGCACCTTGTTCCAGAAGCTGGCGCGGTCGAGCCTCATGTGGGCAAAGGCGAAGTCATAGAAGGAGTGCTTGATCCGGCGCACCGGGTTCAGCACGTTCATCGAGCCTTGCATGATGTAGGACAGGTGCCGCCAGCGGATGGCCTGCAACTCGTTGGGCTTCAGATCGTAGATGTCGTAGGTCTGTCCGCCGAAGTTGAAGCGGACGGTCCCGGCGACCACGTGGAGCGGCGGTCGGATCGCGCCGACGATGGTCTTGATCAGCGATGTCTTGCCGGAGGATGACTCTCCGGCGACGCCATAAATCTCTCCCTTGGCGATGGTGAGGCTGATGTCGTCGACGGCTCGGATGTCGCGGTCGATGCCGAAGGCCTTGGTCGTGTAATAGGCCTTCAGGTTTTCGACCGTCAGAATGGGCTCGGACGTTGTGTCTGGCCTATGGAGGAGCGCTTCGGATTGCATCGGATCAGTTCCCCATCCGGTTCAGACGACTGCGCGGATCGATGTATTCGTTCATCGACATGGAGAGCAGGAACAGGCCGATGAACAGGATCACGATGGCGCCCACCGGCGCGGCCACCCACCACCAGATGCCGGAAATCAGGGCCGAGTGAGAGTTGGCCCAGTAGATCATCTGCCCCATGGTCGGGGTATCGACGTCGGTGAAACCGAGCACCGACAGGGTGATTTCCATACCGATCGACCAGATCATGTTGTTCATGGTGGTGGCGAAGACGATCGGCATCACGTAGGGCAAGTGCTCCTCGACGAGGATCTTGCGCATGCTCATGCCCGAGTAGACGCTCTGGGTGGTAAAGGGGCGCGTCCTCAGGCTCATGGCCACAGAACGGATGAGGCGGGCATCGTAGGACCAGCCGAGCGCCGACAGGATCAGCACAAGCATCAGCCAGTTCATGTCGTCTTTCAGCACGAAATAGAACAGCACCAGGATCGGGAACTGGGGGATGACCATGATGGAGTCGTTGATCGCCATCAGCACGCGGTCGGTGCGGCCACCGGCATAGCCGGCCGTGAGTCCAACCACCAGTGACAGGATGCGCGACAGGAAGGCGACACCGATGCCGAAGCCGAGCGTGTTCCTGAGGCCGATCATCAGCTGCCAGAAAGTGTCCTGGCCGCGCGATGTGGTTCCCAACCAGAATTCGGCGTCGGGCGGCATGTCCGGCGGCACGACGTAGATGTCGGAGGGTGGATAGGGCGAGAAGAAGGACAACACGACGGCGCCGATCAAGAGCAGCAGAATGACGAGGCCGATGGCGAATTCGATGTTGTAGCGAATGAGGTCGCGAACGATCGTGAACATGGCCTCACTCCGCCTTGATGCGTGGGTCGAGCAATGGGCTGAGGATGTCGATCAGGAACACCGCGATGGCGACGCCGACGATCGACAGCGAAGCGAGCCCCAGCACTAGGCTGTAGTCGCCGGCATGCACGGCATTGATCAGTAGTGTGCCGATACCCGGATAGCCGAAGACGATTTCGGTGATCACCGTGCCATTGAAGATGGCGCCGAGCGACATGGCGAGGCCGGTGAGCTGCGGCACCATGGCATTGCGCACCACGTAAGAGCGCAAGATGCGGGTTGAACCGACGCCGCCGAGTTCCGCGAACGTCACGTAATCCTCGGTGACGATGTTGGAGGTGAGCGCCCGCATGCCGGTCAGCCAGGATCCGGCGCCGACCAGGACCAACGCCAGAGCCGGCAGGATCGAGTGACGGATGATGTCGAGGACGAGCGCAAAGGACAGGTCGAGATCGGCGTTCATCTCGTAGCCGCCGGTGATGGGCAGTATCGGCCAGACGAAGCCGAACAGAATGAGCAGGATGAACGCGAGAATGTAATAGGGGATCGGTTGCAGGCCGATCAGTCCCAGACTGATGATCTTCAGGATCCGGCTCTTGCGGTAGTAGCCGGCAAGAGCGCCGAGCGCATTTCCAAGCACGAAGGAGATCAGCGTCGCCGATATCATCAAGCCGACGGTCCATGGCAGGGCGCGGAAGATGATCTGGGAAACGGGCGTCGGGAAGGCCGACAGCGACGGCCCGAGATCGCCTTGAATGAGCCGCGACCAGAAGGTCACATATTGTTCGAAGACGTTTCCCTGCAGCCCGTAAAGTTCGGTCAGCGTCTTGCGCATCAGATCGATGGCTTCGGGATCGGACTTGCCGAAGTTGGTAATGACCGAGATTGTCTCGGCCACCGGGTCGACCGGCGTCATGTGGGTGATGAAGAAAGTCGCCGAAATCCCTAGAAAAACCACCAGCAACAACTGGCCAAATCGGCGCGCGACGAAAATCATGTAGCCTGTCACGGGATCGCTTGCTCCATTCTCAAGGCCGGCCGAGCCGGCGATCTTGATCCACCCGACCCGTGCGGGCCGCAAAGCCCGCACGGGTCTCTTGGAGAGGCGCATCTGGAGGAGGGAGGATGCGCCTGCCGTGATCAGGGCTGCGCTGGCTTCAGCTTGATCATCATCAGCCGGGAATTGCCCCAGTTCGGAACCGGATCGGTGTAGGGATCATCCGGGAAGCTTGGGTAGCCAGTCCAGTAAGTCGTGTCCATCGAGGCGAACACGTTGTAGGACATCATCGGAATGGTGGGCATTTCCTTTACCACCAGCTTCAGATAGTCCATGCCGTAGTCCACGCCCTTGGGGTCGTCGAAACTGATCCCGCGGATACCTTCGATGATCTTGTCGAGGTCTGGGTTCGACCAGCGCTGCCAGTTGCGCGCAGGCTGGACTTCTCCAGGCTTGGCCACAAAGCTCGAGTGCCAACTGTCGAGGAAGAACGACATGTCGGCATCGCCACCCCAGGTTTCGACACTCCAGGCAATAGCCGTGTCGAAGTCGCCGGCCTGCATGGGCTGCCAGGGATTGGTGGTCGGCTGCGCCTTGGCGTCGATACCGAACTGCTTCCATTGTTGGGCAATCAGCGTGCCGGCGCGGGTGAACACCGAGCGGCTGTCGCCCTCGACGGTCAGACGAACCCGGAACGGCTGGCCGTCCGGTTGCATCCACTGATCTCCAACCTTTTTGAAGCCGGCCTTTTCAAGCAGTTCACCGGCCGCTTTCGGGTTGGGCTTCCACCAGCCGTAACCGAACTGGTTGGCGATGGCCGTCGGATCGGTCGGGATCTGGTCCTTGAACTTCGGCTGCTTGCGCAGCATGTCGGCGATCTGGGTCGGAATCGTCGGGTCGTAGGGCTTGATCTTCTCCTTGCCCGTATCGAGCTCGAAGGATTTGAGCCATTCTTGCATCGGTGCTTGATAGGTCGTCATGGCGACGCCAGTGGGCGGCACGCCAATAGCAGACAGTGTTGCCGCGCCGCGATAGCTGGCGAGGTCGACGGCCTTCATGTCGATCAGCAACGCCAACGCCCAACGCACATCCGCCTTGTCGAAGGGGGCCTTCTGCGTGTTGAAGATCACGGCCGGCAGGGTCGGATCGGGGTGGGCGTAGGGGAAGCCCTTGAACCAGGTGGCGAGCGATTTCGACTGATCCACAAGCGTAAACATACCTTCCGGCGTGTTGTCGTGGATGATGTCGAGCTCATGCTTCAATTGGGCAATGGTCTTTTTGTCCGGCGGTCCGCCATCGACATAGGCGGCATATTTCGGACCAGGCTCGCCAAGCAGACCGAGCGGGGTACGCTGCCAGTCGTCGCGCTTCTCCCAGATGTACCATTTGCCTTGCGGGTCGTAGTTCTTGAGCTTGTAGGCGCTGATCGAGATCGGATTGGCAAAGTCGAACTTGACCGGGTCTGCCACCTTCTCGAAAACGTGCTTGGGCATGACCCAGATGGCGTTCCAGCGCACCGTGAACAGGGCGTGGAAGCGTGAGTTCGGCTTCTTCAGCTTGAAGACGACGGTATAGGGATCGGTGGCCTTGACACTGTCGACGCTGACGGACAAGAGCGCGCTCGATAACATGCCCGGATGATCGATATTCGTCTGCACGGTATAAACGAGGTCATCGGCGGTGAACTCGACCCCATCGCTCCAGTACATGCCTTTCCTGAGTTTCACCGTCATTTCGGTGAAGTCGGCATTGTATATCGGCTTGTCGGCTGCAAGTGAGTTGTACCAAGCGCCGTTGATGCCCTGATCAGGGTCGATGTACCAAAGGGTATCCATCGTCAGCTGTTGCAGGCCTGTCGACAGACCGCCGCCGCCGTTCACCCAGATATTGAACCAGCCGGGGTTTTTGACTGTTCCTTCCGGGTTTTCAATGATCACGGTTTCCTTGCGCGGCAGGTTCGAAATATCCTGCGCCTGCGCTGTACTCGCCAAAACCGCAAGCGCGGCTCCAGCAAGAAACTTTCTCCAAAGTTTCATCACGTATCCTCCCTCAAGAGTGTCCACGTTGCACGGCACGCCAGATGGGCGGCATGCCGTGTCCTCCAGACCTATGGGATTCCGATACCCTCCTTCAGTTGTCCGGCGAGCGAGCGGCAACGCCGAATTTGAAGACCATGGCCAGCCTCTTTTCCTCCCAAAGCGACCGGCCGGTTCAAACCGAAAGACGTATGACGTTGTAGGACAGCGGCGGCAGCTTGCCGCGGAGCGTGCCCTCCTCGACACTCGTACCTCCGACCGTCTTGGGCACCACATTGTCGGGGTGGGCGGCTGAGTTGACGGCCCTGAGATCGGGGTGCGTCATCTGAATATGCTCGATGACACGCGCTGTTGGGAAACCATTGAGCGCCGCCGCCAAGTCGAGTGTTTCGGTAAGGTGGCGGTTCACCACGAAGAAGGTGAGGGCGCTCTCGGCTGTTGACCGAACCACCGAGACGTCGAGATACGGCACATCGTCAGCGATGTCGGCGTCATAGGTCGGCCCGTCGACCACCGCGCGCAGCGAGGTGCCACGACCGTAAAGCGAAGCGAACAGGAACGGATAATAGATGGTCTGCTTCCAGGCCGGGCCACCCGTCTCGGTCATGATCGGCGCGATGACGTTGACCAGTTGGGCGATGCAGGCGATCTTCACCCGGTCGGCGCGGCGGATGAAGGTGTTGAGGACGCCGCCGACCTGCAGCACATCCTCGAAGTTGTAAATGTCCTCCAGAAGGTGCGGCGCGTCCGGCCAATCGTCGCCTTCCAGGATTTTCTTGTCCTCTTCGCGGCTGTGGTACCAGACGTTCCACTCGTCGAAGGAGATCGTGACGTCCTTCTTGGACCGCTTCTTCGCCTTGATATAGTCGATAACGCCGGCGACCGAGGTGATATAGCGGTCGAGCTTCTCGGACTTGGCGAGATAGCTCAGTGTGTCATGCTCTTTGTTGGCGAAATACATGTGCAGCGACAGGTGGTCGATCACGTCATAGGTGTGGTCGAGAACGGTCGCCTCCCAGTCCGGGAAGGTCGGCATGTCGGCGCTGGAAGACCCGCAAACGACCAGTTCCAGGGACTTGTCGAACAGGCGCATTGCCTTGGCTGTCTCGTTGGCGAGCCTGCCATATTCGTCCGCCGACTTGTGGCCAACCTGCCAGGGGCCATCCATCTCGTTGCCGAGACACCAGAGCTTGACGTTATGCGGATCCTTCCAGCCGTGCTGGCGGCGCAGGTCGCTCCAGTAAGAGCCGCCTGGGTGGTTGCAGTATTCGATGAAGTTGCGCGCTGCGTCGAGCCCACGCGAACCGAGGTTGACGGCCAGCATCGGCTTGGTATTGGCCTTTTTGCACCAGTCGATGAATTCGTTGACGCCGATATGGTTGTTGTCACGGGTGCGCCAAGCGAGGTCGAGGCGCGTCGGGCGTTCGCCCCGTGGCCCGATGCCATCTTCCCAATTATAGGCCGAGACGAAATTGCCGCCGGGGTAACGGACGTAAGGTGTGTTGAGCGCGCGAACCAGTTCGATGACATCGCCTCGAAAACCGTCGGCGTCCGCGGTGGGATGGCCGGGCTCATAAATGCCGGTGTAGATGGCCCGCCCCAGGTGTTCCAGGAAAGAGCTGTAGAGCCGGTCATCGACAGGAGAAATGGTGAAATCCCTGTGGATCGTCACGTTCGCTTTCACGGTGGCCTCGCTGCACGTTTCCGTTTATATCTGATGATATGATATATAACGAAGATTATGGTGCGTACCTAATAGTGTGTCAACGGTACAAAGCAGAGGTCGCCGAAAGGCGGATGCGGGAGTTTTTCCCTCGATCAAATATAGAATATCCTTCGATAAAATGACGGATTGAAAGTTATTAAAAATAAATATGGATGGCAATCTCGCCAAAATTGGAGAAAAAATCGAGTTATTTAAAAAATAATACATTATATTTTAAATATGAAATTAGGATTCATTCGGTCTGTATAGGCGCATAATGATATCTTGGTCGTAATTACCGAATCCTCGTCCAAATATATTGATGCCACCTGGACGTTTTGCTTGTTCGGCAATGCCTATCCGCATCCGGATTGAATGGTGGTTGTCGAGATCCAAGTCCGCCAGTTTCACATCGGAAATTTTGATACCGTCAATGAATGTACCATTTTTTGAGACGGTCCAGGTCTTGAGCTTGCCATATTGCGACCCCTCGAGCTTCCACCATCGCGGTGTGTAGACCCCTCGTTTGTCGCCATAGTCGCCTGGTGAGGTCCAGGTGCCGACATCGACATTGTTGATCCAAAGCGTAATGTCCGACGGCCAGTTCGTGTTGGTTCCCGGAACCTCGGATGACAGCTCCATCGAGAACTCGACAGCGCTGATTTCCTCATTCAATATCTTGGCATTATTAGGGAATTTATATTCGACATAGCCGCGCCCGAACCAAAGGAGTCCCGCCTGCATGCGGTTGGGATCGAGAAAGAAATTGGGTACGTCGAGGAGGCCGATGACGCCTTCGCCCGAGCAGAGACCGCAGGGCGCGCGCACATCGCAGCTGGTGTAGAGGCCGATCGGCATCGACACTTCGATCGTCTCATCGCGCGGCAACGCGCCCGCATCATCAAAACGGATAATGATTTCGTCGTAGCGCGCCGAGCAGATCTTTTGATGCCCCTTCTTGGCCTTCACCGTCTTAGTGTCGATCAGTTCGGCCTCTTCCAAGGCCTGCACCGACGTGGCGACGGTTGATTGTGGCAACGACAGCGCGGCGCTGACTTCATTCACATTCATGGGCCCTTTGGCGTGCAGCAGGCGCAGAATGTCCAGGCGGGTGGCTGAGGATATGCCTTTGAGCGCGGCGTAGCTGTCGGCGGCGTTCAGCGTGAGGAAGTTTCGGTTCAACGGAGGTACTCAAGGCGGTGATGCGTTTGCATATTCATATCATAAATGTTGATAGGGTCCATGGATAAACGATATATGGCATACTCTTGAGTGGATACGGACGGGGCGGTTGGAGCGCTGGCTCGTTGTGACGCGATTACGGATCGACAGGGCCTGATCCTTGGGTTAGGTCGGCGAGCAAAAGCCTGTATTGCGTGACGTGTTGACGCGGGTGGGCCATTGGCCACCCGGTGTGACCGGAGAGAGACATGCCCTTTCGGATGATCGCCCTCGACCTTGATGGAACGATTCTCGATCCAGAAGGGCGCATCCGCCCGCGCACCATCGCCGCGCTGGATTTCGCCAGGGCGCGCGGTCTTGAGGTCACGCTGGTGACCGGCCGGCACCACTCGGTTACCCGGCCCTATTACGAGGAGCTTGGGCTATCCGGTCCAGCCATCTGCTGTAACGGCACCTATGTCTATGATTTTTTGGCTGGGCGCGTTCTGAGCGGCGAGCCTTTTGATCACGGCGATGCCCGGCGCCTCGTTGCCTCCTGCCGCCAGCACGGCGTCGATATGCTGGTCTACCTCGACGACGTCATGCTCTACGAGGTGCTGACGCCCCACCTTCAAAAGCTTGGTGCGTGGATCGATGGTCTGTCCACCCGGCCGAAGCCTGAGCTCCGGCAGGTCGCCTCGGTGGAGGTGGTGCTGGACGCCGCTCCCAATGTCTGGAAGTTCGTCGTCACCCATTCCGACGCCGGTCGCCTCGCCGCATGGTACGCGGCCGCGGAGGCCATGCCCGCTTATAGCGCCGAATACTCCTGGCATGATCGTATCGACGTCATGCCGGCTGGCCGCAGTAAGGGCAGCCGCCTTCTGTCCTGGGCCGAGGGACGCGGGATTGCTCCCTCGGAGATTGTCGCTTTCGGCGATAACTTCAACGATTTGGGCATGCTGACCAGCGTTGGCCTTGGCATCGCCATGGGCAATGCCCCCGACGGTGTCAAAGCCAAGGTCGGTGAGGTCATCGGTGGCAACGACACTGATGCCATCGCCGAACGCATCGAGAGCCTGCTTGCCTAACTATCCGCTCGCCGGTGCGTGAGTATTGAGCATGCCTGCCTATTGACCACCCTTCGGCGAGCCATTACGACTTTCCCTTCAGAAACAACGCCTCCGGTCCCTCACGACGACCGGTTACCTCGCTGGCGACGTCAGCCGACACTCGCGCTCAGGCGCCGTCGAGGATATGGTAAACAGGCGAAAGGCTCCATCGCCCCATAGTGCGACGGCGCCGAACGACCAAAGGTGGAGAAACCACCGGGTAAATGAAAAGGGGAATCCATAAATGACCATGCCAATTCTGGTGAAGCATCTTCGATATTTGTCGGCCAGCGCTGCGTTGGCGGCTGTCGTGGCCTGCACCGGCCCGGCTTTTGCTGCCACGCCGGCCGACACGCTCGTCGAGGGCTTCGCCATCGACGACATCATTACTCTCGACCCAGGCGAGGCTTTCGAGCTGTCGACGGCCGAGGTCACTGCCAACAGCTATTCGCTGCTCGTCCGCCTCGATCTCGACGACACGACAAAGGTAAAGGGCGATCTGGCCGACAGCTGGACCGTCTCAGATGATGGCCTCACCTATACGTTCAAGCTGAAGCCCGGACTGAAGTTTGCCTCCGGCAATCCAGTGACCGCCGACGATGTCGCCTTCTCGGCCGAGCGCCTGATCAAGATGGACAAGAGTCCGGCTTTCCTGTTCGGTCAGTTTGGCTTCACCGGCGATAATGTGACGGAGAAGGTCAAGGCGATCGATCCGCTCACCGTCTCCTTCACCGTCGACAAGCCATATGCGACCTCCTTCGTGCTCAACGTGCTTTCGTCGACGGCCGGTTCGGTGCTCGACAAGAAGCTGGTCATGGAGCACGCCAAGGCGGTGACCCCGTCCACTGAGTACAAATGGGACACCGATTTCGGAAATGATTGGCTGAAGACCAATTCGGCTGGCTCCGGGCCTTTCAAAATCGTGACCTGGAAGGCCAACGAGGCAGTCGTTCTTGAGCGCAACGACAACTATTTTGGCGAGCCGGCCAAGCTGAAGCGCGTGATCTATCGTCATATGAAGGAAAGTTCCGGCCAACGCCTGGCGCTTGAGAACGGCGACATCGACATCGCCCGCAACCTTGAGCCGGGTGATCTCGGCGCGGCGACGGCCAATAAGGACCTCGCCACCATTTCGGCGCCAAAGGGCACTGTCTACTATATCTCGCTCAACCAGAAGAACCCCAACCTCGCCAAGCCAGAGGTCATCCAGGCTTTCAAGTATCTGGTCGACTACGATGCCATTGGCGCGACCCTGATCAAGGGCATAGGCGAGATCCACCAGTCCTTCTTGCCGAAGGGCCAGTTGGGCGCCATCAACGACAATCCCTACAAGTTCGACGTCGCGAAAGCCAAGGAGCTGCTCGCCAAGGCCGGCCTTGGTGATGGTTTCACCGTCACCATGGACACCCGCAACACCGAGCCGGTGACCGGCATCGCCGAGAGCTTCCAGCAGACGCTGGGGCAGGCGGGTGTCAAACTCGAAATCATCCCGGGCGACGGCAAGCAGACCCTGACCAAATACCGCGCCCGTCAGCAAGACATGTATATTGGCCAGTGGGGCTCGGACTATTTCGATCCCAACTCCAATGCCGACACGTTTACCTCCAACCCGGACAATTCCGACGAGGGCAAGACCAAGACGCTCGCCTGGCGTAACGCTTGGGATCCGAAGGAGCTCGATGCCAAAACCAAGGCGGCGCTGCTCGAAAAGGATACGGCCAAGCGCGCTGCCATCTACGAGGATCTACAGCGGAAGGTGCTGGAAAGCGGCCCGTTCGTCGTGATCTTCCAGCAGATCGAGGTGGCAGCCTATTCAGCCAAACTGCAGGGCTTCAAGCTCGGTCCGTCCTACGACACCAACCTGGTCGCTTCCATTTCGAAATGACCACCTGATGTTGCTCACGCCGCTCGCCTCTATGGCGAGCGGCGTGAGTCTCTTTTTTGAAACAACCAAAAGCACGAGTATCTGGAAATGAAAGCGCCGCTTCGGGCCCAAGCCTTCCGCGAATTCTCCGCCGGTGTCGCACTGGCTGCAATGATGACCTTCGGCGCTCCGACTTATGCCGCAACGCCCGCCGACACCCTGGTCGAGGGCTTTGCCATTGACGATCTGATGACCCTCGATCCGGCGGAGGCCTTCGAATTTTCGGCCGCCGAGTTCATCGCCAACAGCTACAACAAGCTGGTCAATCTCGATCTCCAGGACACTTCGAAGATCGTTGGCGAGCTGGCGGACAGCTGGACGATATCGGATGACAGTCTGACCTATACATTCAAGCTCAAGCCCGGGCTGAAATTCGCCTCCGGCAATCCGATTACCGCTGCCGACGTTGCCTATTCCTTCGAACGGGTGGTCAAGCTCGACAAGGCTCCCGGCTTCCTGATCACCCAGTTCGGCATCACCGGCGACAATGTCGCGGAAAAGGCGAAGGCGCTCGATCCGCTGACCTTCCAGCTCACCGTCGACAAGGCCTACGCGCCAAGCTTCGTGCTCAATGTCCTGACGTCGATGACCGCCTCGGTGATCGACAAGGAGGTGGTACTGCAGCACGTCAAGCCGGTGACGCCGAGCGACGAGTTCAAGTATGACAACGACTTCGGCAACGATTGGCTGAAGTCGGCCTACGCCGGCTCCGGTCCGTTTAAGCTGGTCGTCTGGAAGGCCAACGAGGCGCTGGTACTGGAGCGCAATGACAATGCGACTATCCATCAGGCCGCGCTGAAGCGCGTCATCTATCGCCACATGAAGGAAAGCTCCGGCCAGCGGCTAGCCCTTGAGAACGGCGATATCGATATCGCCCGTAACCTTGAGCCTGGCGACGCCGATGCCATCGCCGCCAAGGAAGGCTATGCCGTCACTTCGGCGCCGAAGGGCACGCTGTTCCTGCTCGGCCTCAACCAGAAGAACCAGTATCTGGCCAAGCCGCAGGTTCGACAGGCCATCAAGTATCTGGTCGACTACGACGCCATCGCCTCGACCCTGATCAAGGGGATTGGCCAAGTTCACCAAACCTTCCTGCCCTCCGGCCAGCTCGGCGCCCTGGAAGACAAGCCGTTTTCGCTGGACGTTGGCAAAGCCAAGGCCTTGCTCGCCGAGGCCGGTCTGCCCGATGGCTTTACCGTGACGCTCGACGTGCGCAATACGCAGCCGGTATCCGGCATTGCCGAAAGCCTGCAGCAGACCTTTGCCCAGGCCGGCATCAAGCTGGAGCTGATCGCCGGCGACGGCAAGCAGGTGCTGACCAAGTGCCGGGCTCGGCAGCACGACATGTGCTTCAGCCAATGGGGTTCGGACTATTTCGACCCCAATTCCAATGCCGAGACCTTCACCGTCAACGCCGACAACTCGGACGCCAGCAAGAACAAGACCCTCGCTTGGCGCAACGCCTGGGATCCGGGCGAACTCAATGAAGTGACCCACGCCGCCCTGCTCGAAAAGGATGCCGCCAAGCGCGCCGCCATGTATCAGGAGCTGGAGCGCAAAGTCATCGATACCGGCCCCTATGCCTTCATCTACCAGCAGATTGAGGTTGCCGGTTATTTGTCCAAGGTGAAGGACTTCAAGCTCGGTCCCAGCTTCGACACCAACTATGTCTTCCCCATCTCGAAGGACTGATGGACGATGACGGCGATCGAAGCCTCGAAGCCGGCCCGACGACGGCGTAGCCGCCGTCTGGCGGTTAATTTCGGTCGGTTTGCCATCATGTTGGCGACCACCTTCCTCGGCCTCCTCGCCGTCACCTTCTTCATCGGACGTGTGGTGCCGATCGATCCAGTGCTGGCAATCGTCGGCGATCGCGCGCCGGCGGCCGTCGTCGAGCGCGTCCGCGAGCAGATGGGGTTCAACCTGCCGCTCTGGGAGCAGTTCTTCATCTACCTGCGGCAGGCATTGACAGGTGACTTTGGCGTCTCGGTGCTGACGACCAATCCGGTGTTTGACGACATTCTCAGGGTGTTTCCGGCGACGCTGGAGCTTGCCACCGTCGGTACGCTGATCGGTGCCGGCCTGGGCGTGCCGCTCGGCGTCATCGCCGCTGTCCGGCGCGGCTCTTTCGTCGACCAGATCGTCCGCATCGTTGGCCTTATCGGCTATTCGGTGCCGATCTTCTGGCTAGGATTGCTGTCGCTGTTGTTATTCTACGCGCGTCTCAAGTGGGTGGCCTATCCTGGCCGCCTCGACGTCGCCTACGAATATACGTTCACGCCGATCACCGGCCTCTATCTCGTCGACGCCGCCTGGACGCGGCAATGGGATATCCTCTGGGACGCCTTCCGCCACATCATTCTTCCCGGTTCGTTGCTCGGCTATTTCTCGCTCGCCTACATCAGCCGCATGACACGCTCCTTCATGCTGAACGAGCTGGGCCAGGAATACATCGTCGCTGCCCGCGCCAAGGGCCTCAGCGAGCGTCGGATCGTCTGGTTCCACGCGCTCCGCAACGCCGCCGTCCCCCTCGTCACCGTCATTGCGCTGTCCTACGCCGGCCTCCTTGAAGGGTCGGTCCTGACCGAGACGGTGTTCTCCTGGCCCGGCATCGGCCTCTACATCACCAACTCGCTGCAGAATGCCGACATGAACGCCGTGCTCGGCGGCACCATCATGATCGGCTCGGTGTTCATTGCCATCAATCTGTTCTCCGACCTTCTCTATCGGCTGCTCGATCCGAGGACGCGCATGTGATGACCGACTCCTCGCCCTCCGCACCCGAAAGCTGGCGTGACTGGCTGCTCACCGCCGAGCCGCACTCCCGCCACCAGGCCCGGCTCGGCCGCGCCTATGTCACCTGGCGGCGCTTCTCCGAAAACCGCCTCGCGGTCACTGGCCTCGTGATCATTCTGGCGCTGGTGTTCATCGCCATCTTTGCCGATCTTGTGGCGCCTCATTCGGCCACGGTCGGCAACCTTGCCGGCGCCCGTCTGTTGCCGCCGGGCTCGCCCGGCTTCTTGCTCGGCAGTGACGATCAGGGCCGCGACATCTTGTCCCGCCTGATCGTCGGCTCGCGCATCACCCTCGCCGTGGTGGCGCTGGTGGCCATTATCGCCGCGCCGGTCGGCCTGTTGATCGGCACCGTCGCGGGCTTTGCCGGCGGCTATATCGATGCGGTGCTGATGCGCATCACCGACATTTTTCTCGCCTTCCCGAAGCTGATCCTGGCGCTGGCCTTCGTGGCGGCACTGGGCCCGGGCATCGAGAACGCGATCATTGCCATCGCGCTCACCTCTTGGCCGCCCTACGCTCGTCTCGCCCGAGCCGAGACGCTGGGTGTGCGAAATTCCGACTATATCGCCGCCGTTCGCCTGATGGGTGCTTCACCGACCCGCATCGTTGTCCGCCACATCATGCCGATGTGCCTCTCCTCGCTGATCGTCCGCGTCACGCTCGACATGGCCGGCATCATCCTGACGGCGGCCGGCCTCGGCTTCCTCGGCCTTGGCGCCCAGCCGCCAATGCCGGAGTGGGGAACGATGATTGCTTCGGGCCGCCGTTTCATCCTCGATCAGTGGTGGGTCGCAACCATGCCCGGCCTTGCCATCCTGGTCGTCAGTCTTGGATTCAATCTTCTCGGCGACGGCTTGCGCGACGCTCTGGACCCCAGGGAGTCTGGCCGATGAAGCCGCTCCTTACCGTTAGCAACCTGTCGGTCACCTATCCCACCCGTACCGGCGTCGTTGAAGCCGTGCGCGGCATCTCTTTCGAGCTTGGCCGCGAGCGGCTCGGCATTGTTGGTGAGAGTGGCTCAGGCAAGTCGCAGACTGGCCGTGCCATCATGGGTCTGACGCCGCCACCTGGCATCGTCCGAGCCGACGCACTGTCATTTTCCGGCGTCGATCTCCTCAAAACGGGCTCCGCCACGTGGCGTGACATGCGCGGCAGCCGCATGGCGATGATCCTTCAGGACCCCAAGTTTTCGCTCAACCCGGTGATGACCATCGGTCGCCAGATCACCGAGACGCTGCGTCGCCACGAGAATGTCACCAAGCGCGAGGCGCGGCGTCGCGCCCTCGAGATGCTGGAGGCGGTGCAGATCACCGATCCCGAGCGGGTGTTCGGCCTCTATCCCTATGAGGTGTCGGGCGGTATGGGCCAGCGGGCGATGATCGCCATGATGCTGGTCTGCGGTCCGGAATTGCTCATCGCCGACGAGCCCACCTCGGCGCTTGATGTTACCGTCCAGCTCGAGGTGCTCGGTATCCTCGATCGTCTGGTGCGGGACAACGGCATGGGCCTCATCTTCATCAGCCATGACCTGCGTCTCGTCTCGTCTTTCTGCGACCGGGTGCTGGTGATGTACGCCGGCCGCATCGTTGAAGAACTCGCCACGGCCGATCTCAGCAAAGCGACGCATCCCTATACGCGCGGCCTTCTCGACTGCACGCCCAAGATCGGTGAGAGCCGGCATCCGCTGCCCGTGCTCGAACGACGGAAGGAGTGGGCGGCGTGAGCATCCGCATTGAAAACCTGTCTGTGACCTTCGACGGCTTCCAGGCGCTGAAGTCGGTAAGCATCGCCGTCGACAAGGGCGAATCCTTCGGCCTCGTCGGCGAGAGCGGCTCGGGCAAGTCGACGTTGCTGCGCGCAGTGGCCGGCCTGGCGCCGGTCAGCGGTGGCACCATTGAGGTGAACGGCGAAAAGTTGTCCGGTATCCGGCGCAGCCGCGCCTTCCGCCGCGCCGTGCAGATGGTATTCCAGGATCCCTACGCCTCGCTGCATCCGCGCCAGACCGTCGATCGGCAGCTCTTGGAGCCGTTGGCCATTCACGGTATCGGCGAGGGTGAACGACGGATCCTCAAGGCACTCGACGAGGTCGGCCTCGGCCCGTCTTTCCGCTTCCGCTATCCCCATCAGCTCTCGGGCGGCCAACGGCAGCGTGTTGCCATCGCCCGCGCCCTGATCGTCGAACCCGAAATCCTGTTGCTCGACGAGCCGACCTCGGCGCTCGATGCTTCAGTGCAGGCCGAGGTGCTGAATTTGTTGGAGGACGTGCGCGGCCGCCACGGCCTCACCTATGTCATGGTCAGCCATGATCTGGGCGTGGTCACCCACATGTGCAGCCGTCTCGCGGTGATGAAAGGCGGCGAAGTGGTGGAGACGCTGGCGGCCGCCGATCTTGCCGGTAACCGGGTCGTGTCCGATTATACCCGGCGGTTGATGGTGGCGAGCAAAGGCTTTTCGCGCGAGGCAGTGCCCGGCTGAAGCCCACGCTTTCTTTACCGGTCGCGGGCGAGGCTTTACCATTATTGAGTCGCCCCGATCGGAATGTCCTCCCCGTGGAAACCGACCTCTATTTGCCCGTCAAGCGCCACCTCGAAAGCCTCGGCCTGACCGTCAAGGGCGAGGTGAAGGGCTGCGATCTCGTCGGTCTGTCGGATGGCGAGCCCGAACTCGTCGTGATCGGCGAACTCAAACGCGCCTTTACGCTGGAGCTGGTGCTGCAGGCGGTTGACCGCACGGCGGCGGCCGATGAGGTATGGCTCGCCGTTGCCGCCTCAAAGCGCGGGCGTGGCCGCGAGGGTGATCCGCGCGTCAAAAAACTCTGCCGTTTTCTCGGCTTCGGCTTGATCGCCGTAACGCCTACCGGGCTGATCGAGGTCATCGTCGAGCCGGCGCCCTGGAAACCGCGTCGCGATGCTCGCCGTCGTTCGCGCATCGTGGAGGAATTCCGCCGCCGGCGAGGAGATCCGATCCTCGGCGGCTCGACGCGGCTGCCGCAGATGACGGCTTACCGCCAGCAGGCGCTGGTCGTTGCCCATACATTGCGTGACGGACCGCTGCGTCCGCGCGATCTCAAGCCAGTTGCTCCCGATGCAGCGAAGATTCTGCAAGCCGACGTCTATGGCTGGTTCGAACGGGTGGAGCGCGGCATCTACCGACTGACCGATCGCGGTCGCGCCGCGCTGATCACCTGGACGGACTATCTGCCGGCTGAAGAGCCGGCCGCCGCGTGACGCTCACATCATCGTGTGACGCCAAGTCCCCGGCGCATATGGCAATTCTCCTTGGTGACGCCATATTGCCAAAACCCACGTGTCAGAGCACCGGAGCGACCTTTCTGCATGAATCCCTATTACGATCCCGCCAAGACCCACCATACGCCGGACGGATTTCGTGATCCGGATGTGGAAGCCGGTCGCGCCACCCTCCGCGACATCTGGGACTGGAAGCGGGAAGCCCGTCGCGAGGGCAAGCCGCATCCGCCGGGCAGTCCGACACCCGTGGTTGAGCCTGATCTCACCCGCATTGTGGGCAAGGAAACGTCGGCCACCTTCATCGGTCACTCCACCGTGCTGCTCCGGATCGGTGGCTTATCTGTCCTCACCGATCCCATCTTCAGCGAGCGCGCCTCGCCGTTCAGCTTCCTGGGTCCGAAACGTGTCGTAGCGCCCGGCATTGCGTTGGAGCGGTTACCACCGATCGATGTGGTGCTCATTTCGCATGGCCATTACGATCATCTCGACCGAGCCTCGGTGCGGCGCCTTCATCGCCGATTTGGCGATCGGACGTTATTCGTAGCGCCGCTTGGCGTCGGCGCGTTGCTGCGGCGCTGGGGCATTACCAATGTCGTCGAGCTCGACTGGTGGCAGAGCCACGCCTATCGCGGCCTCGACATGACGCTGACGCCGGCCCGCCATTGGTCGGCGCGCAGCTTCAACGACCGCAATCGCATGCTATGGGGCGCCTTCGCCATTTTTGCCGACGGCTTTTCCTGCTATTTCGCCGGCGACAGCGGCTATGGATCGCACTTTCGCGAAACGCGCGATCGCTTGGCGTCGCGCGAACGGAACGGCGCGCTGTTCGACCTGGCGCTGATGCCGATCGGCGCCTATGACCCGCGACGGATCATGAAAGAGCACCACATGAACCCCGAGGAGGCAGTGGCAGCCCATGGCGAGATCGGGGCGCGGCGAAGCGTTGCCATCCACTGGGGCTGCTTCCAGCTCACCGACGAAGCGCTCGACGAGCCGCCAATGAGGCTGGCCGGTGCACGCACCGCGGCCGGTCTCGCCGACACGGACTTCGTGGCCCTGCCTGTCGGCGGTTCCTGGTGGCGGCCACAGGCCTGATCAGTCGCCGATTTCCAAACCAAGCAGCCGAAGTCGTGGCGGCAGCAGGCCAATGGTCTCCGCTGTGGCGTTGGCGAAGGCAAAGCGCAGATAGTCTTCCTGCCCGGGCCCGAAATAGCTGCCGGGAACGGTGACCACACCGGCTCGTCGCGCCAGTTCCTCTGCGACCCGGGCTGATGCTAGCCCGGCAAAGGGATGGCGCACGAAGGCGAAGTAGGCCCCGACGGCGCCGATCTCCCAACCGTCTACTTCGGCGATCGCCGCCTTCAACGCCGTGGCGCGGAGGGTGATCTCGGCCCGGTTCGCCTCGCGCCAAGCGTTCAGTTTCGGCAGCGCCTCCGCGATGGCGATCTGCCCGACGCGTGGCGCGCAGATCTGCAGATTATCCATGATCTTGGCGATCTCGGCGACGACAGCCGGGCTCGCCGTCACGGCACCGAGCCGGTAGCCGGGAACGCAGAAGCTCTTCGAAAAAGAATAAAGCGAGATCAGCCCGTCGCTCCAGCCGGAGCGGAGGAACAGGTCATGCGGCCGCTTCGCCTCAGCCGGCAGGAAGTCACGGTAGGTCTCGTCGAGGATCAGCCAGATACCGCGCCGACGACAGAGCTCGAGCAGGCTGGCGAGCAGGGCGGGCGCATAGACGGCACCGGTCGGGTTGTTCGGCGAGACGATGGCGAAAGCGCGAACATCGGGTGTGATTGCCGCTTCGAGTGCTTCAAGGCTTGGCAGAAAGCCGCTTTCCGCCGGGCAGTCGACGATGCCGACGCCGATGCCGAGCATGCGCAGCGACGTCTCGTGATTGAAATAGAAGGGGTTGGAAAGCAGCACTCGGCTACCCGGCTCGGCGACAGCCAGCGCGGCGCAGATAAAGGCCTGATTGCAGCCGGCGGTGATGTGGATGTTGTCCGCGGCAATCGCCGCGCCATAAAGCGCGCTCTCGTCGGCGGCAAGCGCCTCGCGCAGTGCGCGATCGCCTTCGATCGGGCCATAGGCGGCCGTCGACGGATCGGCTGCCGCCGCCATCAGCTGGGCGATCAGCTCCGGATGCGGCGGGTAACCCGGTACGGCCTGCGACAGGTCGACGGTTGGACCGAAGGCGCCGTCGTAGGCACGTGCCCAAGCCTGAACGGACGGGATGGGCGGCGGGGCGAGATCGGCAACGAGCGGATTGAGGCGCGGCATGTCGGGTATCCTGTGGCGGCGCGGTTCATAGATCGGGTGAAGACGGTACAGGCTGGCGCGATGGCGAACGCGGCGACAGCTTGGGTTCGGGAAGGGCGTCGGCGTCGAGCGTGGCGAACAGCCAGTCGACGAAGGCCTTGACGATGGGTGCCGAGCGCATCTCGCTCCGGCAGGCCACGAAGAAACTGTCATTGGCCGCGACGGAGAGGTCGAAGGGTACCACGAGATCGCCATCGGCAATCAGCCGGGCGGCCGTGATGGTATCGCCCACCGCTACGCCTTGACCATGCACGGCGGCTTCGGTGGAAAGGCGGGCATCGCCGAGAAAATGCTGGCGGCCGCGTGGCAGGTCGGCGGCATCGGCCGCGCTCAGCCACGTCGTCCACTCGTCGCCGCGATCTCCGTGCAACAGCGTGTGGTGGCGGAGGTCGCGCACCGAGCGCAACGGTCGGCTGGCGATCAGGCTGGGTGAGACCACCGGGAACAGGCGGAGGGGGCTCCAGAGGCGGCTCCAGCTCCCGCCGACGCTGCCGCGCCCATAGAGAATGACAAGGTCGACCTCCGGATCGCCGACGCGTGCCGGATCGTTGCCGGCCGACAGATCGAGCGTGATGCCGGGATAGGCGTCGGTGAAACCGTGAAGGCGCGGCAGCAGCCAGAAGGACAACAGGCCGGCAACGCACATGACGGTGAGCGTGCCGCTTGCCTCCGGTCGCTGCAGGCGAGCGGTTGCCGCTGCGATATCGCCGAACGCCTGAGCGACGGCCGGCAGCAGCAAAGCGCCTTGGGCGGTGAGTTTCATTCGCCGGCTGCCGCGCTCGAATAGGGATGAGCCGAGCGCCTCCTCAAGCGCCCTGATCTGGTGGCTGACGGCGCCATGTGTGACACCGAGTTCGCGCGCCGCCGCCGAAACCGAGCCGCGACGGGCGGTTGCTTCGAAGGCGCGCAGCGAGTTGAGCGGCGGCAGTCTGCTGGGAATCACCGGTTCGCCCATGGGACCTCAAGTGTGAGAAAAATTCACGTGTTTGGATAAATCAATGTGAGTTGCATTTCAAATGGATTTGCCTTTTGATTGGGCAAACAGGGAGCGGTTATCGCTTCAGGGAACAGTTGACGCCACCCGACAGAGCCATCGTCGGCGAGATTTCAGCCATCGCTGGCGCGGGAAACTAAGGCGTGGCACGTCGAGGAGACCAATAGATCATGGTCTGGGATGCCGAGCGGCTGAACGCCCTGCGTGAAAAATACACCGGTAAGCCAGGTGAGACCTACGATCCCCGCTATGCGCGCGTCGCCGCGCGCATCTTCAAGGGCGGAACGCGTGCTGCTCCGTTTGCGGGCATGCCTACTTTACTGTCGGCTCCGGCCCGTTCCATTGATTGGAGTGCCCCTGATTTCGTTGACCTCGACGTTGCTCTCCTCGGCATGCCGATGGATCTTGGCGTGACCAATCGTCCCGGCTCGCGCTTCGGACCGCGTGCTCTGCGCGCCATCGAGCGCATTGGGCCCTATAACGAGGTGCTCGACACGGCACCCGTCCATGACATTTCTGTTGCCGATATCGGCGACGTGCCGTTTCGCGGCCGTTTCCGCCTCGAACAGAGCCATGAGGATATCGAGCGGACAGTGGCCGCCATTGTGGCCGCCGGCGTGTTGCCGCTGTCGGTCGGCGGCGATCATTCGATCACCCATCCGATCCTGCGCGCAGTCGGCGCCAAAGCGCCGGTCGGCCTCATCCACATCGATGCCCATGCCGATACCGGCGCACCGTTCGATGACACCAAGTTTCACCATGGCGGTCCGTTCCGCAACGCCGTGCTCGACGGCGTGCTCGACCCCACCCGCACCATCCAGATCGGCATCCGCGGCTCGTCCGAGTATCTTTGGGAATTCTCGCGCGACAGCGGCATGACGGTGATCGACGCCAAGGACATCTCCGGCCTTGGCATTCCCGCCATCATCGACGAGGCGCGACAGGTGGTGGGCGACGGCCCGACCTATCTTTCCTTCGATATCGACAGCCTCGACCCGGCTTTTGCGCCGGGCACCGGTACGCCGGAAGTTGGCGGCCTTACCAGCCGCGAGGCGCTGGCACTGGTCAGGGGATTGAAGGGGCTCAACCTCGTCGGCGGCGATGTCGTTGAGGTCGCTCCTCAATATGACGCGACCAGCAATACCGCCCAGATCGGCGCTCAGATGCTCTTCGAGATCCTGAGCCTGATGGTGTTCAGCCCGGCGCTGAAAAAGAGTAAATAGATCGTAAACAGGGGAACCGGCCGCGCACGCCGAACACGGCGGCGGCCAGTAAAAAAGGGGACCAACCAGATGACCAAGCTCACCGATATGTCTATCAGCCGCCGCGCCTTGCTTGCCGCAGGCGCCACCGGCGCCGCCATGCTCGCCATGCCCAACGTGCTGCGCGCTCAGGATCGCTCGCTCAAGGTTGGCGCTTATGGCGGCTACTTCAAGGATTCCTTCGACAAGAACGTGTTCCCCGAATTCACCAAGGCCACCGGCATTGCCGTGGAATCGGTGGCCGAGCCGACCGGCGAAGCCTGGCTCGTCCAGCTCCAGCAAGCAGCCAACGCTGGCGAGGCGCCGGCCGACGTGTCGATGATCTCGCAGACGTCGATGCTCAAGGGGCAGGCGACCGAGCTGTGGGCACCGCTCGATGCGGCCAAGATCAAGAACATTGACGGCCTTATCCCGACCTTCATCAACAAGTATCCCGATGGGCGCATCGCCGGCATCGGTGCCGTCGCCTGGTATGTGACCCTGGTTTCCAACACCGACGCCTACAAGGAAGCGCCGACGTCCTGGGCCTTCCTGTGGGATGCCTCCAACGCCGACAAGCTTGGCCTGATGGCGCTGGTCTCCAACTCCTTCCTGTTGGAAGTGACGGCCAAGACCTTCTTCGGCGGCACCAACGCGCTCGATACCGAGGAGGGCATCCTCAAGGTGTTTGCCAAGCTGGCTGAGCTCAAGGGCAACGTTCGACTGTGGTATCGCGACGAGGCGCAGTTCGAGCAGGCGTTGAAGTCGGGCGAAATCCCGATGGGTCAGTATTATCATGACGTGACCGGCCTCGCGATTGCCGACGGCTTCCACGTCCGTTCCACCTTCCCCAAGGAAGGCGGCATCCTCGACTCCGGCTGCTGGGCGCTGTCGAAGGCGTCGAAGAAGGTCGAGGAAGCCCATCTCTTCATCGACTACATGAGCCAACCGTCGATCCAGGCGCTGGTGACGCGCAAGGTTGGCACCGCTCCGACCGTCAAGCGCTCGCTGACCGATCTGACGGATGCCGAGTTCGCCGCCGCTTCGTCGGAAATCGAGCCGATCATTCCGCGCTACGATATTCAGGTGCAGAAGGCCGACTGGCTGAGCGAGAAGTGGACCGAGCTGATCGTCGGTTGATCGGCATCGCCATATCCGGCGCTTCGCGACGACGCGAGGCGCCTCTTTTCTCGCGACGGAAACTCTCATGTCGGGACTGGTACTCAAGGGCGTCAGCCGTGACTTCGGCACGGTCAAGGCGGTGAACGATGTTGACCTCGAGGTGCCAACCGGCCGCTTCGTCTGCCTGCTTGGTCCGTCCGGCTGCGGCAAGACGACGCTGCTCCGGATGATCGCCGGCCTCGATCTGCCAACCACCGGTACCATCTCGATCGACGGCGAGGACATCACCCGCCTGCCGACCCACAAGCGTAACCTCGGCATGGTGTTCCAGTCGCTTGCGCTGTTTCCACACCTGACCGTCGGCGGCAACATCGCTTACGCGCTCAGGATCCGTGGACTTTCGAAGGAAGAGCAGGCGCGGCGCGTCGAGGAATTGCTCGCCCTCGTCCATCTGCCGGGCTATGGCGACCGTGCCGTTGCCAAGCTATCTGGCGGGCAGCGCCAGCGCGTCGCCATTGCCCGTGCGCTGGCCGTCAGTCCGCGCCTGTTCCTGCTCGACGAGCCGCTGTCGGCGCTCGACGCCAAGCTGCGCGAGGCGATGCAGGTCGAGCTGCGCCAATTGCAGCAGCAACTCGGCATCACCACCATCGTCGTCACCCATGACCAGCGCGAAGCGATGACCATGGCCGATACGGTGATCGTCATGCAGGGCGGCGAGATCCGTCAGGCGGCGTCGCCGGTCGAGATCTACCGGAAACCCGCCGACACCTTTGTGGCTGATTTCATCGGTTCGACCAATCTGATCGACATCGTGCGCGACGGCGACCGTGCCGTGCTGCTCGGCCGCCCAACCGAGATCGGGATGCCCTACGGCGTTTCAAAGGCGACGCTGTCGGTCCGGCCGGAGGATGTCGAGCTGACGGCACCGTCCTCGGACCTGCCGGAAGCGCGCGTTACCTTCGTGCGCGATCTCGGCGGCGCCATCGAGTTCTTCCTCGACGCCGGCGGCACCCAGGTGGTCGCCGTTACCAGTCCACGCGCCAGGCCCGAGGTGACGGTTGGCGATCGCGTCGGTCTTCGCCTCGACCCCACTCGTTCCGTGGTGCTCACCCGATGAGACGCGAACCTGCCCGCGGCCTCGTCCAGCATTTGCCGGTGATCTTTCCTGGCCTGATGCTGATCGTCTTCTTCATCGTGCCCTTCGGTACCATGGTCGCCGTGAGCTTCTTCCGCCGTCAGCAGGGCGGCTTCTATGTGCCGGATTTCGTGCTGGCCAACTATGCCCGCTTCCTGACGCCCTTCTTCGGCAACGTCCTCCTCTTCTCGCTCTATCTGGCCATCGCCGTGGCGGTGGTGGCTCTCGTCATCGCCGTGCCCTTCACCTACCTGATCGCCCGTTCTCCGCGACGGACGCAGGTGATCTGGCTGGTGGCGCTTCTATCCATCCTGTCGCTGTCGGAAGTGATCATCGGCTTTGCCTGGTCGACGCTTCTGTCGCGCACCGCCGGCATCACCAACCTTCTCGTCTGGCTCGGCCTGATGCAGGCTCCCCAGGCATTGGTGCCGGGCTTTGGCGCCGTGCTCACCGGCATGGTCTATCAGGCGATGCCTTACGCCGTGCTGGTGCTCTATCCGTCGATGGTGCGGCTCGACCCGACGCTGACCGAGGCGGCGCGTACGCTGGGCGCCTCGCCGCTCAAGGCCTTCTTTACCGTCGTGTTGCCAGCGCTCCGGACGACGCTGATCGCCACGCTGATCATGGCCTTCATCTTCGCGCTCGGCTCCTACCTCCTACCGCAGATCTTGGGACGGCCGAGCCACTGGACGCTGTCGGTGCTGATCACCGATCAGGCGCTCTACCAATCCAACATGCCGTTCGCGGCCGCCATGGCGGTCTTCCTGGTGCTGGTATCGCTGGCGCTCGTGTCGCTGACGATGTTCGCCGGCAAGAAGCTGGAGGCTTGAGATGGAGCGTTTCCTGTCCCGCCTCTATCTCGCGCTGGTTGGCATATTCCTCGCCGCGCCCATCGTCGTGGTCACCGGCGTTTCTTTCAACGAGAAGCAGAACCTTGCCTTCCCGCCGCAGGGTTTCTCATTTCACTGGTTCGCCCAGATATTCACCGATCCCGAGTGGTTGCGGGCGCTGATCGCCTCGGTACTGCTCGCCGTCACCTCGGCGGCGCTCGCCGTGATCATCGCCCTGCCGCTCGCCTGGTTCCTGTGGCGGCGTGTCGCCCCCTGGGCCCAGGTGTTTCAACTGCTCGGCGTTGCGCCCTTCACCCTGCCGCCGGTGATCACCGCGCTTGGCTTCCTGACCTTCTGGGCAACGTCCGGCTTCTACGGTCAACTGTGGACGGCGGTGATTGCCCACGCCATCTTCTTCGTGACCTTGCCACTCGTCACGCTGACACTCGGCTTCTCATCGATCGATCGCTCGCTGACCGAGGCGGCTGCCACCATGGGCGCCGATGACCGAACGGTGTTCCGCACGGTCGTGCTGCCGCTGATCCTGCCCTACGTGGTCTCCGGTTACGCCTTCGCCTTTGTGCTGTCGCTCAACGAATACATCGTCGCCTACATGACCATCGGCTTCGTGCGCGAGACGCTGCCGATCAAGGTGTTCAACGCGTTGCGCTACGGCTACACGCCGACCATGGCGGCGGTGTCGGTGCTGTTCGTGGCGGTGACGGCGGCGGTGTTCGGCCTGATCACCCGCTTCGGTGATCTGCCAAAACTGATGGGCGCCATGTCCTCGAAGGACTAACCGCCGCGCTGGTCAGATCACCTTGCCGGGATTGAGGATGCCAAGTGGGTCGAGCGCTACCTTGAGGCGCTCCATCAACGCGATCTCGGCCGTGGAACGGCTGTGTCCCAGCCAGTCGCGCTTGAGCGCGCCGATGCCGTGTTCGGCGGACACTGATCCCGAGAAGGTTCGTGTCACGCCATAAACCACGCTTTCCACGGCATGGTGGCCGGCCGGCCCGGGCTCGGGCACTGACGCCATGACGTGAATGTTGCCATCGGCGGCATGCCCGAAGAATACGACCCTGCTTGTTGGCAGCGCCTGCGCGAGCGCCGATCGGCAGGCCTCGACAAAGCGGCCGACCTCGCCGGGTGGCAGGCCGACATCGAAACTTTCGTGTTCGCCGAGCACGGGTTCGATCTCGGCCGACGCATCGCGGATGGACCAAAAGGCTTCCATGTCGGCGAGCGACTGCGCCAACATGGCGTCCTCGACAAGGCCGGCTTCGAAGATACTCTCAAGAAAGGCCTCGAAGGCCGGGCCGTCGCGTGCTGCGTCACGACCGTGCCCTTCGATGAGCAGATAAAGGCCGTGCTTGTCGGCGAAAGGATCGCGGCGAACGGGAACGTTGTCGGTCACCATCGCCCAATAGTCCGGCCACATCACCTCGAAGGCCGAAAGCATGGGGCCGAGATCGGCGCGAGCACTGGAAAGGATATCGGCAGCCGCTTCGAAATCCCGAACGGCGACCAGCGCAAGTCCGGTCCAGCGAGGCAGTGGCTGAAGCGCGAAGACCACCCGAGTCACCACGCCGAACAGGCCTTCCGAGCCGGCGAACAACTGCTTGAGATCGGGGCCGGCATTGTTCTTCAGCATCTTGTTGAGCGAGCCGATCACCGTGCCATCGGCCAGAACCGTCTCAAGGCCGAGCACGGAGGCGCGCGTCATTCCATAGCGCAGCACCCGGTTGCCACCGGCATTGGTCGACACGATGCCGCCGGCCGTCGCCGTGCCACGCGCACCAAAGTCGATCGGAAACAGCAAGCCTTCGGCCTCGGCGGCCCGCTGCATCGCTTCGAGTGGTGTGCCGGCTCGCGCCGTCAGCGTCATGGCGCGACCGTCGATCTCCTCGATGCCGACCATCCGTTCAAGCGATAGGGCCAGAGTGCCGGGCGCCGGTGTCGCGCCGCCACAAAGGCCGGTGAGGCCGCCTTGGGTCGTGACGCTGAGGCGGTGACGGGATGCGATGGCCAGCACAGCCGACACTTCCTCCGTCGAAGCGGGCCTCAGTACGGCGAGCGGCTTCCGCGGCGGCTGCACCGACGAATCGGCGTGATTGCGGGCAGGGATGTCGTCATCTGCAAGAAAGCCAGCCGAGCCGAGCGCTGCCCGCAGTTCCGAAAATGCCTGTTCGCTCATTCTGCCGCCCCGTCGTTCGATGAGGGCCGGCATAACATGTACGCCGACCACAGCGACAGGCGGATCGGAACTCGATCAGGAATAAACGCGGACGAAATGCTCCGGCTGATGTTCGATCAGACGGCCACCGAACCGCACTGTGTCTTTGACGAGGCCGAGGTCCTTGAGTTCCGCGTCGCTCCAGCGTTCGTGCAGGTGCGGAACGGCATCAAGAAGAGAGCGGGTATAGGGGTGCTGCGGGTCGCCGAACACCCGGTCCGTCACCCCCATTTCGACGATCGCTCCCTTCTGCAGGATAATGATCCGGTCGGAGATGTAATTGCCCAGGGCGAGATCGTGGGTGACGAAGATGATCGACAGGCCCTTCCGCTTGAGGTCGCCGAGGAGGTTGAGCACGTCGATGCGCGTCGAGGCATCGAGCATCGAGATGATCTCGTCGGCGATGAGCAGGCGGATGTCGAGGACGAGCGCCCGCGCGATCAGCATGCGCTGCAGCTGACCACCGCTCATCTGGTGCGGAAACTTGTCGAGCGCGGCGTGCTCGAGACCGACAGCATTGAGCGCGCCAGTAAGCCGCTCCTCCCAGCTTGCCGCATCGAGGTCGGACAGAAACTCTCGGCGGATGGTACGGAAGACGCGGCCGACCTTGAAGATGGGATTGAACGAGCTGAAGGGATCCTGGAACACGCCCTGCACGCGGCGATAATAGGACTTCAGGCCGGCCCCTTTCAGCGCCGAGATATCTTCGCCATCGAAGGTGATGCGGCCCTCGCTCACCGAAGTGAGGCGCAGGATCATCCGCCCAACGGTGGTCTTGCCGGAACCGCTCTCGCCGATCAGCGACACCACCTCGCCGGGCTTCACCTCGAAGTCGAGGTCGTGGATCACCTTGGCCTTCTTGCCGCCGAAGGCGCCGGAGCGGAACACCTTGGATACGTTCTCAACCTTGAGCATGGGCGTCCGCCTTCCAGCAAGCGACCTGATGGCCGGGGGCGATCTCGATGAAGGGCGGCTCCTCGACGCACTTGCCGAAGGCCAAAGGGCAGCGATCGCGGAAGCGACAGCCCACCGGCGGCGACAGGAGAGAGGGCGGCCGGCCCTTGATGCCCGGTAGCCGCTTTTCCTCGAAACGTATGCCCACCTCCGGCAGCGAGCCGAGCAACAGGCGCGTATAGGGGTGCACCGGAGCCTCGACGATGGTGCGCGTTGGTGCCTTCTCGGCCAGCTTGCCGGCGTACATGATGAGAATGCTGTCGGCGATCTGGGCGAGAATGGCGAGGTCGTGGGTGACGACGATCATCGACTTGACGTAGCCGCGGTCGCGGAACTCGACCAGCGCGCCGGCCACCTTCTTCTGCGACGCGACGTCGAGCGCTGAGGTTACCTCGTCGGCGATCAGCAGCGACGGATCGAGCAGCGTCGACAGCACCATGACGACGCGCTGCTTCATGCCGCCGGATAGTTCGATCGGATACATGCCGAGCACGTCGGGTGTGAGTCCGAGGACCGCGAGACGCCGCTCAAGTTCAGGGCGAAGCGTTGCCCCCTTGAGGCCGCGTGATGCAAGCAGCTCGTCTATCATTCGTCCGATGCGGCGCGTCGGATTGAGCGCGCTCATGGCGTATTGCGGAACGATAGACACCTTGCGGAAGCGATAGGGATTCATCGCCCGATCGTCGGCGATCGGCAGTGTCTCACCGTCAAGTGCTACTTGCCCACCGACATACTGCATGCGCTCTTCGAGACGGATCAGCGCCTTGCCGAGCGTCGACTTGCCGCAGCCCGACTCCCCGGCCAGGCCCATGATTTCACCGTCGGCAACGGAGAAGCTCACACCGTCGAGGGCTTTGACGCTGCCGGCCAGCGTTCGATAGTGGATCTTGAGATCGGATACCGCCAGCATCTCAGAGCGCCCTCAGCTTGGGATTGAACACCTCGTCGAGTCCGACGTTCATCACGTAGAGCGAGCCGACGACGGCGGTGATGGCGAGGCCCGGCGGCACGAACCACCACCACATGCCGAGCTGCAGCGCGGCGTTCATCACCGAATAGTTCATCATCAGGCCAAGCGAGATGGAATCGGTCGGCCCGAGTCCGATGAAGTCCAGCGTCGCGGCGGTGAGGATGGCGCCGCCAAACAGCAGGATGAAGGTCATCACCAGGTAGGAACTCATGTTCGGCGCGATCTCGCCGAAAATGATTCGCAAGGTGCTTTCGCCGTTGAGCCGGGCCATGCCGACGAAGTCGCGCGACGTCAGCGAGAAGGTCTGGGCGCGGATGGCGCGCGCCGCCCATGGCCAGGAGGTGAGGCCGATGAACATCGCTTCCGTGCCGAGGCCACGCACGCTGAGATAGGCGGCCACCACCAGCAGTACCGCGAAAGTGGGGATCACCAGCACGACGTTGGTCAGCATGTTCAGAACCTCGTCGACGAGGCCGCCCCGATAACCGGCGAAGAAGCCGACGAACATGCCGATGATGGCCGCCGTGAACCCGGCGAGCGTGCCGACGATGAAGCTGGAGCGCAGGCCATTGACGAACTGCGAGAACACGTCCTGGCCGAATAACGTCGTGCCGAACCAGTAGTCGGCCGATGGCGGCATGCCCGGCGGCGCGTCGAATGTCAGCGGCTCGTGGGTCGCCAGCATCGGCCCGAAAATCGCGCCCAACAGGAAAACGGCGAAAACGAAGGCGCCGATCAGCAGCTTGGTATTGCGAAGCGCGAAGTAGAGGACCTCGTTGCGGCCGGCATTGCCGGCGGGAGAGGCGGGGGCGGAACCGGTGGTGCTGGTCATGCCGCGTCTCCTTGCAGTCCGACGCGCGTGCGCGGGTCGACGACGACATAGACGATGTCGACGATCAGATTGGCGAGCAGCACGCCGACGATGATGAACAGGAACACGCCTTGGATCACGAAATAGTCCTGGTTCTGGATGCCCGACAGCACCAGCCAGCCGAGGCCGGGATAGGAGAAGACGATTTCGGTGACCAGCGCTCCGCCGATCACGGCGCCGAGTTGCAGTGCGAGGCCGGTGATCTGCGGCAGCATGGCGTTGCGGAAGGCATATTTGCGGACCAACCGATGCGGGGCGCCGAGCGCCATCAGATAGTTGGCATAGTCGCTTTCAAGCTCGTAGATGATCATGTTGCGCATGCCGATCGCCCAGCCGCCCAGGGCCACCATGAACAGCGAGGCAAACGGCAGAACCCAGTGGTAGAGCAGGCTGCCGGCAAACTGCCAGGACCACTCGACCCTCAGCGATTGATCGTAGCCGAACGCCAGAGGGAACCAGCCGAGCGTCGAGCCCAGCACCCAGGCGAGCAGGATGCCGAGCCACATATAGGGCGTGGCGGTGAGCAGGTAGCCGAGCGGCAGCACGGTGTTGTCCAGCAGCTTGCGCCGTGCCGCCAGCGCGCCGACGACATTGCCGACATACCAGGAGAGCAGGATCGAAGGCAGCAGGAGGCCGAGCGTGTAGGGCACGGCGCGGCCGATCAGCGTCGTCACCGGTGTCGGGAACAGCATGATCGAGCGGCCGAGATCGCCGTGAAACAGCGCCGACCAGAAGTTGAGATACTGCTGCCATAGCGGCTGGTCGAGGTTGAAGGCCGCCATGAAATAGGAGGTCAGCGCCGCGTTGGCGTCCGGCATCAGCGCGATGCGCGACACCAGCGCGTCGATCGGGTTACCCGGCATGAAGCGGGGAATAGCCCAGTCGATGGTCACTGCGACGACGAACGTCAGGAGATAGACGAATAACTTCCGGGCGAGGTAGCGCAGCACGATCGGGGCTCCGGAATGGGGAACAACGGACCACCTCGGGCGGGTCCCGAACGGCGACGGGCGTCGTCCGGGTTCTGCGCGAGCAAGTGGGTTGTTCAGTCGGGAGGGGCATCCCGGTAGCTAGCCACCGGGATGCGGATGCGGCGACTTATTGGCCGGCCGGTTCGAGATGGGTGATGGTGTCGAGGCCGGTCATCTGAAGCCAGCCGCGCCACGAGATCGGGATGAACTGGCGATCGGTGCCGTCGGCCGGCCAGTTCTTCCAGGTCGTGGTGCTCATCTGCGCCCAAGCACCGTTGTACCACAGCGGGATCATCGGCAGCTCATCCATGAAGGTGACCTGCAGCTTGGCCGTGATTTCCTTCATCTTGTCGATGTCGGTGCGCGGCGTCTTGGCGAGCGCCACGGTAAGATCCCAAGCCTTCTTGTCCTCGAAGCGCGCAAAATTGTAATTGGTCTGCGAACTCAGGATCGGCAGCTGGTAGAGGTAGCGGTAGTAGGTATAGGGCGTGTCGCTAAGCGGCTGGGAATTTTCGATCATCAGATCGAAATTGCCGGTGTTGCGCTGCGACTGGTAGGTGTTGAAGTCTGGATACTTCGGCGTGATCTTGATGCCCACCGCCTTGGCGTCGGCCGAGATCATCTGCACCGCCTGCATCCAGTCCGACCAGCCCGAGGGAACCTCGATCTTGAGGTCGATCGGCTCGCCCTTCGGCGTCTGGTAGAAGCCGTCGGCACCCTTCTTGTATCCGGCCTTGTCGAGGATTTCGGCCGCCTTCTTCGGGTCGTAGCTGAAGCCGTGCTGCTTAACCGCTTCCTTGTCGATATACTTGTCCCAAACCGGCAGGAGGCCGGTCGGGCTGGCAGGCAGGACGACGTTGCCGTAGTCGACCTTGGCAATCTGGTCGGTGTTGATGGAGAAGGCCAGCGCCCGGCGGAAAGCCGCGTCGTCGAGCGGCGCCTTCTTGGTGTTGGGCAACAGCCAGGACGTGACGGCCGGCAGCATGTAGGGCGGCTTGTCGTAATAGGTGTGCAGGCCATAGCCGCCGCTGATCAGCGTCGCCACGCCCGGCAGGAAGTTGTTGTTGAGGTCCTGCTTGCCGGAAAGCAGCAGCCCGAGCGCCACGTTGTTCGACGAGTTGACGATGTCGATGATGTACTTGGGCTTCGGATCAGGCGAGATGCCGGCCTTCGAGGCCCACCAGCCATCCGGCGTCTTGGTCCAGACGACGCGGGTGGTCGGGTCATAGCCGGCCTTGTCGAACACATAGGGTCCGGTGCCGATCGGTGCGTCGGGCGTCCATGAGGTAATTTCGGTTTCGTTAGCGTGATCCTTCCACTGGGAAGGCTTCATCATCGGGATGTTCCAGATGGCATTCGACCAAGCTTGGTAGTTGGGCGTGCCATCGAACGTGACGGTGATCGTATTGCCGGCCACGTCGACGCTCTTGATGCTCTTGTAGAGGTCGGTCCACCAGATGGTCGGCAGCTTGCCGAGTTCGATGTTCCACTTCACGTCATCGGCCGTGAAATCGCCGCCGTCACTCCACTTGATACCGGAGCGGATGGTCAGCTTGTAGACGGTTGGGCTCGTCCATTCGCCCTTCTCGGCCAGCCAGTCGATATACTTGTCGGCGATCGGGTCGTAGCGGAACAGCGTCTCGTTGACGAGGCCGATCAGGCCGTTGGCAAAGTTGCCGAAATAGGGGTTGAAGCCGACGATGTTGCCCCACTGAGCGCCGCTCATGTAGAGCGTCTCATTGCGGGGATATTCGCCCGACTGCGCGAGCGCCGAGCCGGCAACCGTCGCCATCAGGGCGGCAGCTGACAAGACCGTAAAGGTGCGACGATTGATACCAAACGACATCTCGTTCCTCCCTTTCCTTGAGCGGCGAACCTCCCCGCCGCGACCAAAACGCTCCCCGGATCGGCCTCAGCCTTGGGTTGCATAACTTACGAGAGGGTCATGGACAGTGACGGTCAGGAAAAGGGAATTACCCAAACGATCCGACCGAACGGCCGATGACGGAACAGTGGTGACTGCTGGTTCCTCTCGCTCCACCCGAAACGACAAGTCACTGGAATATCGCGAAAATCTCCTCAGCTTCCCGCGAAGTAACAGCCGGTGACCTATCGGTGCGCCTTCCGCGGTCGCCCGCAGGGTTCACACCTGTAACGTTACAGTAGGCTTACCTAAACGCGCAACGAGACGCAAGCCTCAGTTCTGTTTCTCACCCAAAGGATGTAGGGTGAGCTACTGGGAGGAGCGGCGCTGCCGGGGGGGACCGGAAATTTGCGTTGCGCAACAATAAGATGTCCCACGACGAGACGCGCATAGAAAGCGCGGCGGAACAGCCGCGATCATCGGTTCGACCGACGCTCAAGACCATTGCCCGTCTTGCCGGCCTTGGCGTGACGACGGTGTCGCGCGCCCTGCATGATGCGCCCGACATCGGCGAGGAAACCAAGGCGCGTGTCCGCCAATTGGCCCAAAGCCTGGGCTACCAGCCGAACAGGGCTGGCGTGCGCCTTCGGACCGGGCGCAGCCACGTCATTGCTCTGGTGCTAGCCACCGAATCCGAGGAGCTAGGCATCAATTCGCAGCTCATCTATGGCATTTCCGAGGTGCTGACGGCCACCAGCTACCAATTGGTGGTCATGCTGCACGACCCAGCTGCCGATCCGCTTGGACCAATCCGCAACATTGTCGAGGCTGGCGCCGCCGATGGCATTCTGTTCGCTCGCATCGAGCCGCGGGACGCTCGGGTTCGCTTCCTCACCGAACACGGCGTGCCGTTTGTAACCCACGGTCGCACCGATATGAGTATCGAACATCCCTATTTCGACTTCGACAACGACGCCTATGCGGAAAGTGCCGTGCGCCGTCTTGCAAGCCTCGGTCGACGCCGCCTAGCGCTGCTCGCGCCGCCGCTCCATCTGACTTACGCTTTGCATATGACGGCGGGCTTCCATCGCGGCATCGTCGCTTTGGGGCTCGAGCGAATCTCCGTGGATACGATCGATACCGATAGTCCTCATGAACTTATCCAGGCCGATGTGTTCCGCCTGATCGAAAGCGGGACGCGGCCGGACGGCTTCGTCTGCGGCAGTGCCGTGGCGGCGCTGGCGGTGACCGCCGGTGCCGAGGCGGCAGGCCTTGTACTCGGCTGCGACTTCGATGTGGTGGTGAAAGAGTCCTCGAACCTGTTCCGTAAGTTTCGGCCGGCCATCGAGACGGCCCACGAGGATTTCCGTGCCGCCGGGCGTTGGTTGGCCAAGACGATAGTTGACCGCATCGAGGGCACCGCTGACGCGAGCGTCCACTTTCTCGACGTACCACGGCTGGCCGTTCCTGAGCAGAGGGAGACGGTGGTCGCCGGCGGCGCTTGATTGGGGGCTATCGCCGATACGGCAAAGCGCCCGATCCGGTCAGGGAAATCGAGCGCTCGGCGTCGGCCGGGGGTGGGCGGCCTGAGTTCGATAGGTTTGGTCCACTCAGCAGCTGAAGGCTCGCTCGCCGCGGAGGTTGCCGGCGACCTGACGCTGGCGGGCATCGAAGTCATAGCGATCGGTGCCCACTGTGACGTAGATGAATTCGCGCTTGGCGGCGGCGGGGGCGCGGAAGGTCTTGGTGAGGTGCTTCAGGGTGCCAAACATGATCTTGTTCCTTTTTCCGTTCCGGGCGGATCCCGGAACCCATTTGATTTCTCTTCTTTGCACCCTGAATATAGCGCCCCCACCGTCTTTCTCCAATGGCTGGAAGCCGCCGCGGTGAATCGTATTTTCTTTGGGGATGCTTCAGTTTTCCTGAGTTTCCTAGAGCCGGACTCAAACGGTTACCTGCGGGCCACCTCCTCGGGCTCGTGGAGCATGTGGTAGTCAATTGCCTATTATCGGTTTCACGTCCGTCTGATCTCTGCTCCGTCCCCTGGCCGGCAGACAATCTCCTCGGGTGCCCACTCTCCTCGGGCGCCAAGAGCTTTCAGACGGACGGCGGCCGGTCACTTGGGCTGGCCTGAAGCTACGCAGGCCCGATGCGGCCTTGCAGTCAGGAGCCGCCATGAAGGCTACATTTTCTCTCTGATAGTCTGATTGCCCTTGGCTACGTCAACTGCGCGGCAGCGCTGTTCGCCCGTCTTCATCGCTTCCCCGCAGGCCCTGCGGGTATTAGTATGAATAATAATATTATTGTCACGCCCGCGTCATTCAGCCCCGCTAATGAGCCTTTAGGGCAAAACAGGGGGCGGAAGATGAAGTCGGATTAGGTGAGTGACAGGCTTCTCGGCCGTGGGCTCATCGAGCGTCAAATTGGAAGCGCTCCAGCAATCACTTGGCCGAGGTCCCGAATAGCCACCGGGAACGGAACCTCAGGAATCCCGAGCCATCAGCGACTGGTCGTCTTTGAGCACGGCCGGCGGTGCCGGGCTGCGATCACAATTTTTCTTCAGATCTTATGAGACACCGACATGTTCCACTCGATCTTCGACTATCGGCAGACCCGGCAGCGCGCCGCGGGCATGACCGCCTGCACGGGGAAAGCCGTCGGCCGGCACGCCGCGCTGATCATCTCGGCTGCGAAAATCCAGCTGATGTGTTTTGGCTTGATTACCCTGACGGCTCCGGTGGCTTTCGCCCAGGAGCCCTGGATCATGGTTGAGCGAAACTTCTTCGCTGGTAACGATGCTGATGCGGCGCGTGGGCAGGGCGTAACCACCGACGGCAGCCGCTGGTATTTCTCGGGCACCCACTCGCTCGAAATCGCCGACGACACCTTCAACACGATCACGATCGACAAGAACGCCATCGCCTCACAGTTGCAGATCCCTTCCGAGCTGTCGCGGGTCGGCCTTAACCATATCGGTGACATCGATTACGCCAATGGTTTGCTCTACATTTCTCTCGATTCCAGCAACCGCGATCCGGTGACCGGCAACAAATACAGCAATCCGGTTTTCGCCATCTATGATGCGGAGACTCTGAGCTTCACCGGCAAGGCCTATGCGCTCAATCCGCCGCATGGCGTTCATGATATCGCCAGTTGGGTCGCCATCGATGCCGAGAAGGGCCTTGCCTATGGCATCGCCTACGACAATGCCACCGAACTCACGGTCTATAATCTCGCCGATTTCAGCTTCAATAAATATATCCCGCTTTCCGCGGTGGTCGACCAGGCACAGGGCGGCAAGATCCTCGATGGTTGGATGTATTTCGCCACCGACAATGATGACAAGAAACTGATGCGGGCCAATCTTTTGACAGGTGAGGTCGAGACCATAGGCAACCTCAAGCTCGATGCCGAGCAGGAGGTCGAAGGCCTTTCAATTCGGTATACGAAGGATGGCTGGTCGCTCAACGTTCTTAATCGCGAGGAGAGTGTGCCGGGCAATGGACAGGGAGGCGTGGCCTTCTACAAATATCTCCGCCCCTATGGAAACGTGCTTTCGGGCGAAATACATAGCGATATCGCTGGCGCACTTCAGGAAGACAGTCGTTTCCTGCGTGAGGCGACCAATCGTCGCCTCCAGTCCGCCTTCGATGCTACCGAGCTTCCCTCCGTCAAGGACGGGCAGAGCGCTCAAGATGCCGGTGGCCCCGCCTTCTGGAGCGAGGCGTTGGCCTCGACAAGCAAGCACGGCAACACCGGCGATGCCGCTGACTTCGATCGCTCGCTGCACGGCCTCATCGCTGGCGTCGATGTGCCGATCGACAGGTGGCGTCTCGGCTTCGTCGGCAGCTATAGCCGTGGCAGCTTCGATGTCGGCCAACGCCGCTCTTCCGGCGATAGCGACAATTACGAGATCGGCACCTATGCCGGCACGCGGCTCGGTGATTTCGGCCTGCGCTTCGGTGCGGCCTATGGCCGCCATCAGATCTCGACCAAGCGAGATGTCGTCTTCCCCGCTTTTGCCGAGCATTTGACGGCAGAGTATGATGCGATGACCGCCCAAGCCTTTGGCGAGGTCGACTATCGGATAAAGCTCGACCGCCTGGACCTCTCGCCCTTTGCAGGCTTGGCCTATGTCCATCTGAAGACGGATGGCTTCTCGGAGGATGGCGGTAGCGTGGCGGCGCTGTCGAGCGATGATCAAAGCTGGAACAACAGCTTCTCCACCGTTGGCCTGCGCGCATCGGTGCCGATCCAGTTGGACGCGGTGGAAGGGCATGTCCGTGGCATGATTGGCTGGCAGCACGCCTTTGGCGACACTGCGACCGAGAAGCAGCTCACGTTCAAGTCCGGCGCCGACTTCACCAGTACCGGCGTCCCCATTGCCAAGGACGCGCTGGGGCTCAATTTCGGCATGGATCTGGCACTAACCAAGCAGACGCTACTGAGCGCCGATTATTCCGGCCAGTTTGCCGACAATGAACAAAGCCACGCTGTGAAAGTGAACTTCAAGGTCGAGTTCTGATCAGGATAAGCGGATCTGCCTTTTCTCAAGGGCAGATCCATCCTGCCTTGAGGGGCGCGATGGTATGGCGACGCTGGAAAAGATAAGGCCCTTTGTAAAGCTGCGATCGTGGGATGGCGCGAGGGGCCTTGTAGTGTCTCGCGCCGATCCATGCCACACAGCATCCGCAACTGCGTCCGCGTGGCACTGCTTCAAGGTGCGCGCGATCTTTCAGCTTCGCGCTCACGACGTGCCGACAGCGAGCGATTGACATCAGCCTCCGAGAGGTCGATCAGCTCGATCAAACGGCTGCTTGCGGCTTCGGCATCGCGTTGGGCGATCGCCTCGTAGACCCCCAAATGCAAGGGGAGTGAAGGGCGCTGGCCATAAGGATTGTCATCTGACAGTCTGAAGCTGATCAGCAAGGCTGTGGCGATCAGGCTCGCCAGGGAGCCGAACAGTTCGTTGCCGGTCATATGCAGAATGTTCTGGTGAAATGCGAGATCCGCCTCGGTGAACCGCTCGTTGTCGTCGACGAACCGCTCCATCCTCTCATAGCTCTCTTTGAGAGCTGCGATCTGCTCCTCACTGGCGCGCCGGGCTGCAATCGCGCCGGCGCTCGGCTCGATGGCACGGCGCAATTCGAAAAGCGCCCGGGCCTCCTCGAAGGTTGACTGAGGGCCGTAACGCCAGGCGAGAATATCGGGATCAAGGAAATTCCAGTCAGCACGCGCCCGGATACGCGTCCCTGTCTTCGGCCGCGCTTCGACCATACCTTTGCCGGCCAGCACCTTGATGACCTCGCGAAGCGCCGTGCGGCTGACGCCATGCGCCGCGCTCCAATCGTCGGCGTTGGGCAGTGGGTCGCCCGGCAGAAGCTCGCCGCGCACGATGCTGCGTCCAAGCAGATTGAGTAGCTTCGCGTGCACGCTAACACTCGCCGATCCCTGCGGGCTCGAACTGTTGAAAAGCATGTTCTATCGCCCCCTACAGGATATCATCATATTGATATTATTATTCTACATGAAACTCGTCAACTATTGGTAGGTAACAAGATATATCCTGTTCGATGTGTGCCACTTGGTCGCTGCACCGTCCTGACGAATTCGTTGCCAGAATAGCTTCCCCCTAAACCCACCCGGCATCCACGATGAACTGCTGGCTGGTGCACATGCGGCTGTCATCGGAGGCGAGAAACAGTGCCATGCGGGCGATATCGTCAGTCTGCAGTCGACCCGGCAGGCATTGCCTCTGGTCGATCTGCGCCTCGGCCTCGGGCGTCAGCCACAGCTCGATTTGCCGTTTGGTCATCACCCAGCCGGGAACGAGGCAGTTCACACGGATATTATAGGGGCCGAATTCGCGGGCGAGCGCCCGCGTCATCCCCGTTATTGCGGCCTTGGCCGTCACATAGGCGCAGCAATCGGGATCGCCCACCATCCAGGTGATGGAGCCGAAGTTGATCACGGATCCACCACCGAGCGCCCGCATCTGCGGAATGACGGCTTGGGCAGCAAAGAACTGGTGGCGGAGATTGACGGCCATGCGATCGTCCCAATAACCCACATCGACATCCTCAACGCGATGGTGATCGTCATTTCCGGCATTGTTGCACAAGACGCTGATCGGTCCGATCTCGGCGCTCGCCTGGGCAATGGCTGCCTTCAGCGCTTCGATATCGCGTAGGTCGCAGGGGAGGAATAGAGGCGGCGTGTTTCCCTCGGTCCCGATCGCCTCTGCCAGTGCTCTCCCAGCCTCCTCGGCAATATCGACGAAGGCGACACGGCTGCCCTGGGAGCTGAAATGCCGGACGAGGCTTTCCCCGATGCCGCTGGCGCCGCCGGTGATGAATATGCTGCGCTCCTTGAGGCTGGGATAGCTGGCATATGTAGTCTGGCTGGTCATCGGCTATCGCTCCCCTGTCGCTTGCGCGGCCGCCTCAACCGTTGGCGGCTTATCGCGACCTGCTAAGCGACAAAGAAGACAACCGCGTAACAATTCACCGAGACCAATGACCCTTTGGATCAAGCTATTAGAATCCTTCCAGCACGATCTTGCCGCGCGCCCGACCGCTCTCGATGGTCGCGTGGGCGCGGCGGAGGTTATCGGCGTTGATTGGCCGCAGCACCTCAGTGAGCGTCGTGCGCAACTGTCCGGCATCGACGAGACGAGCGACTTCGCTGAGCAGCTTGCCTTGTTCTTCCATGTCCGGCGTTTCGAATAGCGCGCGCGTGAACATCAGCTCCCAGTGCACCGATACGGCCTTGCGCTTGAAGCCGGTGATGTCGAGCACCTCCGGATCGTCGATCAGACCGAAGCGTCCCTGCGGCGCGATAAGCTTGGCGATCTCGCCGAGGTGGTGATGCGTTTGGGTGGTCGAGAAAACGAAGGCTGGCGCGCCGATCCCGAGAGCGGCCACTTCCTCGGCCAGCGGGCGCGCGTGATCGACAACGTGGTGGGCGCCGAGTTCGCTCACCCAAGCCGCCGTCTCGGGGCGTGACGCCGTGGCGATGACGGTGAGATCGGTCAGCGCTCGGGCGAGCTGAACGGCGATCGAGCCGACACCGCCAGCCCCGCCAATGATGAGAATGGCGTTGGCTGCGCCAGTAACCTTGCGTTGCACATCGAGCCGGTCGAACAGCATCTCCCACGCGGTGATGGCTGTCAGCGGCAGAGCCGCGGCCTCGGCGTTGCTGAGCGATTTTGGCTTGCGGCCGACGAGGCGCTCGTCAACCAGATGGAACTGACTGTTGGCGCCGGGGCGGGCGATCGAACCGGCATACCAAACCTCGTCGCCGGGCTGAAAACCGGTTGTCTGGTTACCAATAGAGACGACGCGGCCGACGGCGTCCCAGCCGAGCACCTTGAAAGAGTCTGGTGCTGGGGCGGAGCTGGCGCGCACCTTGGTGTCGACGGGATTGACCGAGACGGCGGCGACCTCAACGAGCAGATCGCGCCCGGTAGGCGTCGGTGTAGGCAGCTCGACATCGAGAAGCGAGTCCGAACGGTCGATAGGGCCAGCTTGGCGATAGGCGACGGCTTTCATGGCTACTTCCTCTGCTATGGATATGAGCGATTGTTGCGCCTATGATCGCTAATAGCCAATACGCACAAAAAGCGCAGATACTGCGGAAAAGGATAGTGTCATGGCCAAGGTCCGGCATTCACGCTTTGACTGTGCGCCCGGCTGTTCGGTTGAGGCGGCCATTGGCCTCATCGACGGCAAATGGAAGTCGGTGATCCTGTTTCACCTGCTGGAGCGGACACTGCGCTTTGGCGAGCTGAGTCGCATCCTCGCATCGGTCACGCCGCGCATGCTGACCAACCAGTTGCGCGAGCTTGAGGAGGATGGATTGGTGGTGCGCACCGTCTATCCGCAGGTGCCGCCCAAGGTGGAATATTCATTGTCGCCACTCGGTCGCTCAATGGAGCCGGTCCTGATGGCGCTGAAAGCCTGGGGCGATGCCAATATCGGCCGCTTCGGTAAGCCCAAGGGCGTCGATTCGCGTGAAAAGCAAAACCCACCGGCGCCGACCGGCCAGACGACCGGAGGGCACCAGTGGGCGAAGTTCGATCCGGCCCCGATCGAGTGATCGGAGCCGTTTTCCCAACTAGGCCCGCTTCGGGCCGCGATCGAGCAGCGCGTAGAGCAGGATGGCGCCGAAGGTTGCGGTGCCGATGCCGCCCAGCGTGAAGCCGCCGATGTTGAGGGTGAGATCGCCAGCGCCGGCAATCACCGCCGCCGCCGTGGTGATCAGGTTCTTGGTCTCGGAGAAGTCGACCTTGTTCTCCACCCAGATCCGGCCGGCGGTGGCCGTGATCAGGCCGAAGATGACGATGGACAGGCCACCGATCACCGGGCCGGGGATGGTGCCGATCAGCGCGCCGAACTTCGGCGAGAAGCCGAGCAGGATGGCGATCACCGCCGCCACCACGAAGATCAGCGTCGAGTAGATCTTCGTCACCGCCATCACGCCCATGTTTTCAGCGTAAGTGGTGACGCCGGTGCCGCCGAAAGCGCCCGACAGCATGGTGGCGAGGCCATCACCGAGGAAGGCGCGGCCCATGTAGGGGTCGAGGCTGCGGCCGGTCATGGCGCCGATCGCCTTGATATGTCCAAGGTTCTCGGCAACCAGGATGACCGCCACAGGTGCGATCAGCGCCATGGCGCTGGTCGAGAAGGTCGGGGCGGTGAAGGTCGGCAGGCCAAACCAGGGCGCGGCGTCGAGCTTGGTGAAGTCTATCGGTGCGTCGCCGAAAGAGGCGGCCCCCAGCCAATAGACGATATAGCCGACGAGGCCGCCGATCAGCACCGGGATACGACGCAGCATGCCCGGTAAGTAGACAGCGGCGACACCGACGGCGACGATGGTGATAAGGCCGACGCTCCGGTCGAAGCCAGTGGCCGAGATACCCTTGACGGCGATCGGTGCCAGGTTGAGGCCAATGGCGGCGACGATGCCGCCGGTAACGACCGGTGGCATCAGCTTCTCGATCCAGCCATAGCCGATCTTGATGACGACAAGGCCGATCAGCGCGTAGACGGCGCCGGCCGCGATGATGCCGCCGAGCGCCACCGAGATGTTGGTGTTGGGGCCGGTGCCGGAATAGCCGGAGGCGGCCATCACCACGGCGATGAAGGCGAAGCTCGAGCCGAGATAGGATGGCACGCGGCCACCGATCACCAGGAAAAAGATCAGTGTGCCGATGCCGGAGAACAGCACGGCGACATTCGGGTCGAAGCCCATGATGATCGGCGCCAGCACCGTCGAGCCGAACATGGCGACCACGTGCTGGAAGCCGGCGATCAATGTCTGCGGCCAGGGCAGGCGTTCATCCGGCGCGACACGATCGGCGGCGGTCAGTTTCCAGCGCGGAAACCAGCCTTCGGTTGGGCTTTTTGTCATGATTGTCTCGTCTGTTGTCCCAGGTCCGTCCCCCGTGGGCGGTCGCATGGGAAAGGCGAGATGGTCACTATCTCCAGGAGCGGCGAAGGCGAAAGAGCGGCCTTCTGCGACCGTTGTCAGCAGCTCAATGGAGGGAACACTGTTTCTGAACGCGAAAACGCGTATTTTTACCAGATGGTCAGAATTCAACCCATTGGTAATCCACAGAAAAATCGGTGGAATCGGCCCTATGGTCGAAGGGGCGGCGCACCCGAATCGTCTTGACAGGGGCGGTGGATTGCCGAAAGTTGGCCCCGTGCAAGGTGTTCCGGCGGCATGCGGCCGCCGGGATGAAACGGGAATGGGGAAGGATCACGATCCGAAGCCCCGGCCGCCCCCGCGACTGTGCGTGGTGAGCTTCCGTCCAAAATGCCACTGGGAATCCCGGGAAGGCGGACGGCAGGCAGCGATCCACGAGCCAGGAGACCGGCCATGCACAGAATCGGATTCCGTCGGGTGAGACGGAAAAGGAGACTGATATGCATATCGAACCGGGCCTGGTGGCCGACGGTAAACTATGGCTCAGCTATCTGACGGCAGCGGGCGCGGCGGGCTACTGCGTTAAGCTCGCCTGGCAGGCGGTGCGCGAGAGCGGTGCCATTTCGCTTGGCCTGCGCAGTGCCGCCACGACGGCTCTCGTTTTTTCCTTCTTTGAGGTATTGCCGCACTATCCGGTCGGTGTCTCGGAGGTGCATCTCATCCTCGGCTCGACGCTGTTCCTGATCTTCGGCACGGCGCCCGCGGCCATTGGTCTCGCACTGGGGCTCCTGGTCCAGGGGTTGTTCTTCGCTCCTTTCGATCTGCCGCAATACGGCATGAACGTCACAACGCTCCTGGTGCCGCTGTTCGGACTTATGGCGCTTGCTCGCGGCATCATCGCGCCGGCTACGCCTTATGTTGATCTGAAGTACCGGCAGGCCCTGGCCCTCTCCACCGCCTATCAGGCGGGCATCGTAGCCTGGGTTGGCTTCTGGGCTTTCTATGGACAGGGCTTCACCGTCGGCAACTTTGCCGCCATCAGTTCGTTCGGTGGCGCCTACATGCTGGTGATCATCGTCGAGCCGCTGGTCGATCTCGCGGTGCTCGCCGGCGCCAAGCTTCTCAATGGCCTGCGCGGCAGCTTCCTCGTCGAACGCCGCCTCTACGACGCCGCCTGACGGCCGTGCGTTGATCGCATCCTTGCCGCGCCGCTCCGATAACCCGGAGCGGCGCGGTTTGCATTTGTAGGTCGCTGTGCTGATGGACGTTCTTGTGGCCGGATGAGGCATGGATCGGTCATCGTATGCGTTGGCCGACGTCTGGCGGTCTTGACAGTTGCGAGCCTTTCCGCATAACGTCGTAAACGTTTACGGAAGCGAGCAGGCAGGGAGGAAAATCCTGTCCCGACTGGAGAGCCCCGGACGTCATTGTCATGTCGGTAGGCATGGATGGCGAACGGTAGGTTATGGCTCTTCGAGATCAGGACAATCTGCCGGATCGCCGTTCACCGTTCTCGGTCCCGCCGGTCATCATCGAGCCGGAACCGGTCGGCCAACTGGAGGAGTAGGGAGCATGAAGACATCGGCAATCCTGGGAGCGGTGCTCTACGCCGGCGCCGCGACGCTTGGCATGGCGGCATATGCCGCCGATCCCGTCACCATTACCATCTGGTGCCAGGACAGCGAGACGCAGCCGGGCCTCAACCTCGCCAAGGAGTTCGGCGAGAAGAACCCCGACATCAAGGTCGTCTATCGCCAGATCCATTTCGACGACGTGACGTCGGAGGCGATGCGCGCCTATTCGACGGGCCAGGCGCCCGACATCATCGCCATCGATAATCCCGAGCACGCGCTCTTCGCCTCGCACGGCGTCTTCCTCGACCTCACCGACCGCATCGCCAAGTCGGCTGTGATTCACAAGGAAGACTATTTCCCCGGTCCGCTGGCTTCCGTTACCTGGGACAGCAAGCTCTACGGCGTGCCGAAGGCCACCAACACCATCGCCCTCTACTACAACGCCGACATGTTCAAGGCGAAGGGCCTCGACCCCGACAAGCCGCCGCAGACTTGGGACGAGATGGTCGACGCCGCCCGCAAGCTCAACGATCCCGCCAAGAACGTCTATGGCATCGCCTTCTCGGCCAAGGCTTCGGAGGAAGGCACCTTCCAGTTCCTGCCCTGGGCGCAGATGACCGGCGGCGGCTATGACAAGATCAACACCGATGGAGCTGTCCGCGCGCTGACCATCTGGAAGACGCTGCTCGATGAGAAGCTCGCCTCGCCCGACACATTGACCCGTGGCCAGTGGGATTCCACCGGCACCTTCAATTCCGGCAATGCAGCCATGGTCATCTCTGGGCCATGGGAACTCAACCGCATGTCGCAGGAAGCGAAATTCGATTGGCGCGTGACGCTCATGCCAGTTCCCGAGGTTGGGGCACCCCGCTCGTCGGCCATGGGCGACTTCAACTGGGCCATCTTCAAGAGCTCCAAGCATCCGGACGAAGCCTTCAAGGCGCTTGAGTATTTCGTGTCGCAGGATCCGCGCGTCTTCCCCGACTGGGGCCAGCTCGCCGCCCGCGCCAACATCGAAATACCGCCGACCGGCGACGCCAAGAAAGACGCAGCCGTCAAGGTATTCATGGAGCAGCTGAAATACGCTCAGCCGCGCGGTCCGCATCCCGAATGGATGAAGATCTCCAAGGCCATCCAGGACGCCATCCAGTCGGCTCTGACCGGCCAGGCGAGCCCCAAGGATGCACTCGATCAGGCCGCCACGACCATCAAGGGCATTCTCGGCTGATCTCTTTGAAAGGCGCTCCGGCCCAAAGCATCGGACCGAAAAGTGGAATCCGATTTTCGGACCATCCGGTGCGATAGCAAGAGACTAGATCGTCGTGCGTCCATCAGGACCCGCGGCGATCTAGGCCGGGGCGCCACCACATTCTGTTGACCGCACCGCCTGGCAGGGGCGATGCTCCGTGCTGGCGGCCTGCCGTGGCGCGGATGCGGGGAGGACCGATGCGACGCCTTTATTCCAGTCTCGTCGATGGCCGAGGATTTGACCTCTGCCTGATCGGCATCCCACTGGCCTTTCTCATCGTGCTGTCGGGCGTGCCGCTCGTCTACAACGTGGTGATGAGCTTCCAGGCCGTGGACATGTTCAGCCTTGGCAGCTTCATTCGCCCGTGGGTCGGCTTTGACAACTATCGCCAGTTGATCGCCCAGCCAGAATTCTGGCCCATCATGGGCCACACGGCGACCTTCCTCGCCGCTTCGATTGCCGGCCAATTTCTGCTCGGCTTCGCCCTAGCGCTGTTCTTCTGGTTGAATTTTCCCGGCGCCTCCTGGCTGCGCGGCTTGTTTCTGGTGTCCTGGGTGATGCCTGGCCTGGTGGTCGGCGCCGTCTGGAACTGGCTGCTGTCGGGCGACTTCGGCGTCTTCAACTTCGTACTGCACCAGCTGCACATCATCTCCGGCAATGTCTTCTGGCGCTCCGACCCGGCCTTCGCCCTGTGGAGCGTGATCATTGCCAATATCTGGCTCGGCACGTCCTTCAACATGATCATGTTGTCGGTCGGCCTGTCGTCGATCCCCGCCGATCTCTACGAGGCGGCCGAACTCGACGGTGCCGGCGCGCTCACCCGCTTCTGGACCATCACCTTGCCAATGATGCGCTCAAGCATCGGCGCGCTGATCTCGCTGGGCCTCATCTTCACACTGCAGCAGTTCGACTTGTTCGCCGCCATCACCGCCGGTGGACCGAACAACTCTTCCAACGTCGCCCAATACTGGGCTTGGGACCTCTCGTTCAAACAGTACGACTTCGCCAAGGGCGCGGCCATTTCGGTCATCATGATCGTCGTGGTGATGCTGGCCTCCGTCTACTACGTCCGGTCGACCCGCCATGAGGTAAGAGGATGAGCGAGACCACCAAGAACCGGCTGCTGCTCGTCTTCGCGCTGCTGCTCGCCGCCGTTTATCTCTTCCCCCTCTACTGGATGTACATCACCGCGCTGAAGACCGGCTCGGAGATGTTTGCGACGCCGCCCTCCTTCTGGCCGGACGATCCCCAGTGGTCGATCTTCCCCTTCGTTTTCCAGCTGAAGGGCATGAGCCAGTTCCTCTGGAACTCGACGGTGATCGCCTTCGGCTCGGTGGCGCTGATCGCCGTCCTCGGCACTGGCGCCTCCTATGTGCTGGCGCGCTATCGCAACGTCTGGATCGATGTCGGCCTGTTCCTCGTCCTGATGCTGCAGGTGTTGCCAGCCTCGCTGATGATCACGCCGATCTTCGTCTTGTTCACGCTGACCGGCATTCTCGATTTTCCGCGCACGGCAGTAATCCTGGCCATCGCGGCGAAGAGCATGCCCTTCTTCATCGTTCTGGTGCGCGCCACCTTCATGAGTGTGCCGATGGAACTCGAGGAGGCGGCGCTGGTCGACGGCAATTCGCGCGCTGGGGCCTTCTGGTCGATCGTGCTGCCGCTCGCCCGCAACGGCATCCTGGTTGCCGCTATTCTTATCTTCATGCAGGCCTTTGGCGAGTTCGTCTATTCGAAGTCGCTGATCCAGGAGATCGAGCTGCAGCCCAGCTCGGTTGGCCTCAACGCATTCATGGGCCCGAACACCAACGAATGGAACCGGATCATGGCCTTCGCCTCGATCTACGTGACGCCCATTCTGGCGACCTTCGTGCTGCTGCAGCGGCGCATCGTCTCTGGCCTGACCTCCGGAGCCCTGAAATGACCAAGCAGATCGAATTCTCCAACGTCAACAAGCACTACGGCGCCTATCACGCCCTGAAAGACATCGATCTATCGATCGACAAGGGCAGCTTCGTCGCTTTGGTTGGCCCGTCCGGCTGCGGCAAGTCGACGCTACTGCGCTCGCTGGCCGGCCTCGAAAAGATCACCGGCGGCGACATATCGATCGCCGGCGAAGTGGTGACGGCCCTGCCGCCGCGCAAGCGCGACGTCGCCATGGTGTTCCAGTCCTACGCCCTCTACCCGCACATGACCGTGGAAGAGAACCTCACCTATTCGCTGAGGGTACATGGCGTTTCGAAGGCTGAACGGAAGAAGGCCGCCGCCGAGGTGGCGGTCACCACTGGCCTCACCGGCCTCCTCGATCGCTATCCGCGGGAGCTGTCCGGCGGCCAGCGCCAGCGCGTGGCCATGAGCCGGGCGATCATCCGCAATCCCAAGGCTTTCCTGTTCGACGAGCCCCTTTCCAATCTTGATGCCGCCCTGCGCGTTCATATGCGCAAGGAAATTCGCGCTCTGCACGATCGGCTCGGCGCCACCTCGGTCTATGTCACCCATGACCAGATCGAGGCGATGACCATGGCCGACCACGTCGTTGTGCTCAAAGCCGGCATTATCGAGCAGCAGGGACGGCCGCTCGACCTCTACGACAAGCCGGCAAACAAATTCGTCGCCGGCTTTATAGGTTCGCCGGCCATGAATTTCCTGCCGGCGATCGTCGTCGAGGGCGGCTCGGTCGCGATCGACCTCAGCAATGGGCCCTTCTCTCTGGCGATCCCGGTTGCCGCGCCGGTTGGCGCCAAGGTGCTGATCGGCGTTCGGCCCGAACACCTGACCTTGACGGCTCCGGGAGAGGGGCGTTTTGACGCATCCGTTGCCTTCGCCGAGTCGACGGGATCGACCACCTTCGTTTCCACGGCGACGACGCCGGAGCTGATGGTGGTGGAAACCGGCCGCCGGATGGTTGCTAGTGGCGACCGTGCCGGCTTGGCGTTTTCGGACGCGAGCGTGCACGTCTTCGACGCGGAGACGGAACGGCGGCTCTGAAGGACAACCTCACCAGTATCGCTATCCCAAAGAAAAACCCCGGAAGCCGCGCTTCCGGGGTTTCTGCTTCGGATCGTCGCCATGGAGACGGCATAACCGTCTCAGGCTGGTGGGAGGGTGATCCGAAGCGGGCCGGCGGCGCGGAGGGTAACGCCGCCGGAACGCTGGTCGAAGTCGTCGCTGCCGTCGACGGCGGCAACGTGCCCGATGCCGGAGAGGCGAAGGGCGTAGGGAAGCTCGCAGTCGGGCTTCGCGGTGAGAACGTCACCGTCGCGACGCACCGTCAACGTCAGGGCCGGCGCACCGGTGCGATAATCCGGCACCGTTGCCGTGGCACTGGCGCCGTCGGCAAGTTCATAGAGAACAAAGGTGACGCCGTCCGTGTAGTCGTAGTCGGGCCGTTGGTTATTGCTGCCAAAGGCGATGAGGCTACCCGGCCGCACATAGAGCGGCAGGCTCATGACGCCGTGCGTCTCGCGCCGCCAGGCCGGCCCCTGCACCACTTCGCCGGTGAGCAACTGCGTCCAGCGCCCCGCCGGCAGGTAGACCGCGACCTCGCCATCCTTATCGAACACCGGCGCGACGAGCAGTGACGATCCCAGCATGAACTGGCGGTCGAGCGTCTCGGCTGCCGGATCGTCGGGGAATTCCAGCAGCATGGCCCGAAGCACAGGAACGCCTGTAACCGACGCCTCGACGGCGGCGGCATAGAGATAGGGCATCAGCGAACACTTCAGCCGTGCAAAGTCGCGGAGCACCGCCTCCGCTTCCTGGTCGAACAGCCAAGGCACCCGGTAGGACTTCGAGCCATGCAGACGGCTATGGCTGGACAGCAGGCCGAACGCACACCAGCGCTTGTAGACGTCGGCCTCGGCGGTGTTCTCGAAGCCGCCGATGTCATGGCTCCAGAAGCCGAAGCCCGAAAGACCCAAGGAAAGGCCACCGCGCAGCGTCTCCGCCATGGCCGGATAGTCGGAATAGCAGTCGCCACCCCAGTGCACCGGGAAGCGCTGGCCGCCGACGGTGGCCGAGCGGGCGAACAGCACGCTTTCGCCGCAGGCTTCGATCAACGCGTCGTGCACCACCTTGTTGTAAAGGAATGGATAGTAGTTGTGCATCTTCACGGGGTCCGAACCGTCGTGCCAGACGACGTCGGTCGGGATGCGCTCACCAAAGTCGGTCTTGAAGGCATCGACGCCCATGGCTGCGAGGCGCTTCAGATGTCCGGCGTACCAGGCGACAGCCTCGGGGTTGGTGAAGTCGACGATGCCCTGGCCGGCCTGCCAGAGATCCCACTGCCAGACGCTGCCGTCTGGCCGCTTTAGGAGATAACCCTTGTCGGCCGCTTCATTGAACAGCTTCGAGGCCTGCGCAATATAGGGGTTGATCCAAAGACAGATCTTCAGCCCTTTTTCCCTGAGGCGATTCAGCATGCCCTGGGGATCGGGGAACACCTCTGGGTCCCATTCGAAATCACACCAATGGACGCCGCGCATCCAGAAGCAGTCGAAGTGGAAGACGTGCAGGGGAATGTCGCGCTGGAACATGCCGTCGACGAAGGAATTGACGGTGCCCTCGTCATAGTCGGTGGTGAACGACGTCGTCAGCCACAGACCGAACGACCAGGCCGGTGGCAGCGACGGCCGGCCAGTGAGGCGCGTGTAGCGCTCCAGCACCGCCTTAGGCGTCGGGCCGTCGATCAGGTAATATTCGAGCGCCTCGCCCTCGACGGCGAACTGCACTTTCGACACCTTTTCCGATGCCACTTCGAAGCCGACACGGCCGGGGTCGTTGACCAGCACACCCCAACCGCGATTGGTCAGGAAGAAGGGGATATTCTTGTAGGCCTGCGTGGTGGAGGTGCCGCCGTCTTCGTTCCAGATGTCGATGCTCTGGCCGTTCTTGACGAAGGGGGAGAAGCGCTCGCCAAGGCCGTAGACCAGCGTGCCGACCTCAAGATCGAGTCGCTCGAACACATGCGGCGGCTCGCCAGCGACGCTGGCGTGGCCGGTCTCCCGGAGGCCGGTGCCGGTGAGACGTTTGCCGCCACGCGTCACCTCGGTTCGCCAGTCGCCATCCTTGGAAATGGTTAGCGTCAGCCCGCCGGAGGTGAAGGTGAGCGTGGTCTCGCCATCGACGATGGTCGGCTGGAAAGTCTCGTCGGGAAACAGCTCGAAAGCCGGGCCGCGCTTCGCGGTCCCCTTGTGATGCTCGATGCGCACACCGATGACGCCTTCCATCGGCGCGCTGAGCGTCAGCGTCAGGGTCGGCGCGTTGATCTGGTCGGCGCGGCCCCGACCGCGTACGGCGAGTGCCAGGATTTCCGCCCTGCGAGCATCAATCCTCACCGCATGCACGTGGTGCGGATTGAGGATGCTCATCCCTGCCGGCAGCAACCAGTTGCCGTCGCTGAACTTCATTGTCTTCCTCCCAGGATGCTCCGCCGAGGGGGAGCTACGCACTTGCCGTCCGCCATCAAGACCTTCGTGGGGCTTGCGATTCTACGGCCTTCCTCTATTCCGTAAACGTTTACGACGATAACGGCGCGGGTGCCTTCTGTCAAAGGGCTTTTGTATCGGGGGATACTCGCCGCCACGGCCGGTGGCGGGAGAGATTTCCTCGACGACACCGGGTGTTCCGCCTATTGATCGCCTACCGGATTTCTGCTGAAAGACGGGGGCGACAGGTGGTTGGCCCCTCTGGAAGGTGGCCGGCGCTGGATGCGGAGGATGAGAGATTGGGCATCAAGGAACTGGCGCGCCATCTCAACATTTCCATCGGTACGGTATCGCGAGCGCTCAACGGTCATCCGGAGGTCAACGCCGAGACGCGCAAGCGCGTGCTTGAGGCAGCCGCCGAGCTTGGCTATGCGCCTGACCAAGCCGGGCGCAGCCTGCGGCAAGGCACTCTCAATGTCGTGGCGCTGCTGCTCTCCACCGATCTCACCTCCAAGACCGACACCATGTTCTTCATGGAGCTGTCGCGCGGTATTCAAGACCAGTTTGCCGAGCACGGCCTCGACCTCGTCATCCACTTGAACAAGCCCGACCTCGACATGCTCGACCGCGTCAAACGCATCGTCGAGCGCCGGCAGGCCGATGCACTGATCCTTGCCGAGACGCGCGACGACGATCCGCGCCTCGACTATCTGGCCGGCCGCGGCTTTCCCTTCGCCACCATGGGCCGGTCGTGGTCGGGCGGCACCCATCCCTGGATGGACCTTGACTTCGATTTTGCCATGCGCGCCGCCATCGACCGTCTCGTCGGCTTCGGTCATCGCCGCGTCGCCTTGGTGACCGGCGATCCCGGCTACCGGCTCGACAGCATGCTCCAGGACGCCTTCCGGCGTGAACTTGCCGGCCACGGCCTCGTTGTCGACGAAGCTCTGATGATCAAGACGGACACGCACGAGGAAGGTGGTTACAAGGCGATGACCGATTTTCTCGCCATGGCCGAGCCGCCGACGGCGGTGATCTTCCCACATTATCGAGCCGTGGTTGGCGCCTATTCCTACCTCTCCGAAACCGGCCGACAGCCAGGTCATGACGTGGCCATCCTCAGTTGCTCGGCCGACACTGCCATCGCCCAGTTCATGGCGCCGCCGCTCACCTGCTTCCGGATTGATCTCTATGGCCTTGGCCGGCGCCTCGCTCAGGCCTTGCTTGCCTCGATGCCGCGCTTTGCCGAAGGTTATGGCAACGCGTTGATCCAGGAGATCTGGCCGTGGGAGTTGGTCGGACGCGACAGCGATGGTTTCCACGTCGGCTGACGCCGGCAAGCGCGACCGCCGTTCCGGATGGCGACGGACAGGCGTAGATCTTGGTAAAGGGCGTCGGCAGCCGATTCGCCCGCTTCCGGAGACGACCATGCGCGAGGAAAGTCTGTCCTTTCCGCCCTATCCGACCGAGCCCTCCGGGCGCGATGAAACGGTCGAGGTCAGGATTGGCGCGTTCAATGGCAATCGCGTGTTCGAACTGACCACGACGGCCGCTCGACGCGACAACCCGTCGCGGTCCAGGCGGATCGAGGAACGGCCCGCCGACCCGAGGACGATGACGGGCTCGCCGTTGTTCGATGCGCTCTTTGCCCAGGCGGTCGACGATGCCCGGCTCAACGCCGTCTCATCGATCCGCGACGGTGCCTATCGCCATGGCGAGCCCATCCCCTGCGAATGCTTTCAGACCGGCGAGAAGTGGACCTATGTCTGGACGCGCGACGTGTCCTACGCCACCCATCTCGGTCTTGCCGCGCTCGACCCTGATCGGGCTGCCACCACGCTTCTCTACAAGGTGAGCCCGTTTCGCGACGGTCTCGCCCTGCCGGAGGGACTTCCGGCCGGCAGCCTGCAGATCGTTCAGGATACCGGTTCTGGTGGCAGCTGGCCAGTCAGCACCGATCGCGTCTCCTGGGCCTTCGGGGCCGAGGCGCTGCTCAATACCCTTCACGGCGATGGCCGCGCCAACTTTGCCGACACCGCCTTCCGCGCGCTGTCGGGAACCATTGAGGCCGATCGTCTCGCCGCCTTCGATCCCGCCGACGGTCTTTATCGTGGCGAGCAGTCTTTCCTCGACTGGCGCGACCAGACTTACGCCCCCTGGGCGATCGGCGACCTCACCACCATCGCCAAGTCCAAGGCGCTCTCCACCAACGTTTGTCACTTCAAGGCACTCGATCTCGCCGCCCATCTTGCCGCCGAGCGCGGCGATCAGGCGATAGCGGACCGCTACGCCGTCTGGGCCGCCGATCTCAGGGCGGCCATCAATCGCGGCTTCTGGGTCGAAGCGAAGGGGCTCTACGCTTCGATCACCACGCCCGACAGTCCGGCGCAGCCGGTTGAAAAGTTCGACATGCTGGGCCTGTCCCTGGCGATCCTGACCGGCGTCGCCGATCACGGCCGAGCGCGACGGATCCTCTCGACCTATCCGCACGTTCCCTTCGGCGTGCCGGTTTATTACCCGGCTCAGCCGGATATCTTCTGCTACCACAACCGCGCCATCTGGCCGTTCGTCACGGCTTACGAACTCCAGGCCGCCGTCGAGGTGGAAGCCGTCGCTGCTTTCGACCATGCCTTCGATTCGCTGGTGCGAGCCGCCGCGCTCAATCTCGACAATGTCGAGAACCAGGAATGGCTGACCGGCCGCACATGGTTCGATGACGGTCCGTGCATCTCCTCGGCGCGTCAGCTCTGGTCGGTCGGCGGCTATCTCGGCATGGCGATGACGGCCATCTTCGGCTATCGGCCGGAGGCAGGCGGTTTTCGCCTCGTGCCCTTCCTCTCGGCCCACGTCCGCGATCGGCTCGGCGATGATAGGGCCGAACTTCAAGGCCTCGTGCACCATGGTCGGCGGATCGCCATCGCGCTCAACTTGCCGCCGCGCGCCGCCGGGCAGGGGTATTACGCCTTGCGCGAAGTGCGCCTTAACGGCGCGCCGATATCGGGTCTCATCGACGACGCTCAGTTGCGGGACGACAATCTTGTCGAAGTGGTCTTTGGCGATTTGGTTGCCGATGACGCCGGCCTTTCAATGATTCCCGTCGTCGAAGCCGTCACGCATGACGATCCGCGTATCTTCTCGCCCCGCGAGCCGGTGATCACCGATCTCGTCATTGAGGATGGGCGGGTACGGCTCAATTTCGAGGGGCAGCTCCCGCGCTCCGGCCGGCGTGATGCTCTCCTCTTCACCGTGCTGCGGGACGGAGTGGCGGCGGCGACCGATCTCGCCGATCAGATCTGGCATGACCCCGTTCCGCTTCACCCTGGCATCCGTCGCGCCTATCGCGTCGTCGCGCGCTTTGCCGAAAGTGGCAATGCTTCGCACCCGTCACGGGAAGCGGCGATCGAGGCAGGCGCGGTCCTGACCATCGGGATCGATAGCGCCAATGTCGAGCGGCGGGATGATCGCATCGTCTTTCCCGAATTGGCCGTGCGTGAGGCTGGCGACTATCGACTTGCGCTCCTTTATCGAAACCATAGCTTTCACATCCAGACCGGCGTGACCAACGCCGTGAAGAGGATAAAAGTACTCGATGCCGAGGGGCAGCTCGTCGCCTCGGGCATCGTCCAGATGCCGCACATGACGCCGGTCAATCCGCTCCGCCGCTCGACGGCGCTGTCGATACGCCTTCCGGCCGGCCGCTATCGCGTCGAGATCGATGATTTTTTCAACATGAGTTATCTTGCGTCAAACGCAACCTACATCAGCCCCGGCGGCATGAGCGGGGCGCGGAATGAGGCTGATATTCGTGCTCTCGATCTCATCCGTGTCGGGTGAGTCCTGGCGCGTATTTTAGATGCCTCACATCCAGAGGTAATACTCCTCGGCACCGGCTGTTTCTTGTGCCCAATTTTGTGTCTTGCGGTAACTTGACAAAATTTTGGGCACTGGTACGCCTTTCAAAACACAATCAAAAAGCCAGAGGGGACCACCATGGACTATCGTCTTTCCCGCCGCGCCGTGCTGGCGTCGGGCCTTGCGCTCGGCGTCGGTGGCTTCATCCTGCCGGTACGCGCCGCTACGCCGCTGAAGGTCGCCGGCATCCACGCCTCGCCGGTGGAGAACGCCTGGAACTCCTGCCTGCACAAGGCATTGCAGGACGCCGCCGCTGAGGGCGCCATTGAATACACCTTCTCCGAGGGCGTCTCCGGAACCGACTATGCGCGCGCCATGCGCGAATATGCCGAAGCCGGCAACAAGCTGATCATCGGCGAGGCCTACGCGGTCGAGAAGGAAGCACGCCAAGTGGCTGCCGACTATCCCGATACGGCGTTGGTGCTCGGCTCGTCGGGCGCGGCGGCCGGCGGTAATTTCGGCGTCTTCGGCACCTGGAACCATGACGGCGCCTATCTCGCCGGCATGCTGGCCGGCAAGATGACCAAGTCCAACGTCGTCGGCTCGGTCGGCGCCATGCCGATCCCCGAAGTCAACATGCTGATCAACGCCTTCGCGGCCGGCGTCAAAGCCGTCAATCCTCAGGCGAAGCACCTCGTCAGCTTCATCGGCACCTTCTTTGACCCGCCGAAGGCGCGCGAGGCCGGCCTTGCCCAGATCGATGCCGGCGCCGACATCCTGTTCGGCGAGCGCATCGGCACGGCGGACGCCGCCAAGGAGCGTGGCATCAAGGCGGTAGGTTCGCTGATCGACTACACACCGCGCTATCCCGACACGGTGTTTGCCAATGCCTTGTGGGGCTTCCGGCCGATCCTGAACGCGGCCATTGCCGACGCGGCCGCTGGCAAGCCGGTGGGCAAGGACTACACCGCCTTCGGCCTGATGAAGGAAGGCGGCAGCGATATCGCCTATGTGAAGGGTGTGGCGCCGGCCGATGCCGAGGCGGCCATGGAAGAGGTGCGGGCGAAGATCAAGTCCGGCGCCTTCGAGGTGCCGCGCGACACCGCTGAGCCGAAGTAAGCCGGCTCATGAAAGGCGACGCGACAGCGCTGGCCGAGGCGATCCGCACTGGGCGTCTCACGGCAAGCGAGGCCATGGCGGCCTCACTTGCCGCTGCCGCATCGCGCTCCGATCTCGGTGCGCTTTGCCATATCGACGCCGACCTTGGTCGACGCGAAGCGGCGGCGGCCGATGAAGAGCACCGAACCGATCCCGACCGGTTTTCTAGCAGGCCATTCGGCGGTGTGCCGACGCTTGCCAAGGACCTTGGCGGTCCGTTTGCCGGGCTGCCGGTGGTCGCCGGCTCGCGGCTGTTCGCTCGTCATCGGCCCGACGCCGCCGATTCCGATCTCGGAGGCCGCTTCCGTGTCGCCGGTCTGCTGCCGTTCGGCCTGACGACGGCACCGGAATTTGGTCTGTCTCTGGCAAGCGAGCCGGAGATTGGTCCGCTCGCCCGCAATCCGCTCGATTCCATGCGCACACCCGGCGGCTCGTCGGGTGGCGCGGCGGCGGCCGTTGCTGCGGGCATCGTCGCCATTGCGCACGCGACCGATGCCGGCGGCTCCATCCGTGTGCCGGCTGCCTGTTGCGGCCTCGTCGGGCTGAAGCCCAGCCGAGGTGTCATGCCGGCCGGCCCCGCCTTCGGCAACCATCTCGGCGGTATAGCTTCTGAACTCTGCGTGTCGCGTAGCGTGAGAGACAGCGCGAGCCTGCTTTCGGTCGTTGCCGGCAAAACAAGGGGACCGTTCGCGGATGTATCCCTTGCCGAGCCGAAGGCTGGTCCTCTGAAGATTGCCCTTCTTTCGGAGACAGGACCAGATTTCCCGACGACTCCCGAGCGGTCCGTCGCCATCGAGGCGGCTGGCCGGTTTCTCGAAGCCTCTGGTCATCGGCTGGTTCCAATCGCCTGGTCAGATGTTGCGACCATGGCTTCGGCTTCGGCGCGCCTCTTCTACGACCTCGTGGCCACCAATCTGGCGGCTCTCTCGGAAACCGATGGCATCGACATCTCGCTGACGGAGCCTATGACACAGGCCTTCGCAAAGCGGGGAAGGGCCCTTTCCGCGGCCGCGTTCTGGCGTTCACAGACGGCCGGCGTTCTGGTGTCGCGCAATCTCTGGCGGTTGTTCGACCGGGTCGACGTTTTGCTCGCGCCGATGCTGGCCACGGCGCCACCGCCGATCGCCTCTTTCCCCTCAGATCATGACGATACCGATCTTCATCTCAACCGCATGATCTCCCTGGCGCCACTTGCGACACTCGGCAACATCTCCGGCTTCCCGGCGCTGACCATGCCTTTCGGCGCCGATGCCGACGGCTTACCATTGCCCGTGCAGATGTTCGCCCCGCTGGGAGCCGACCGTCAGCTGCTTTCGCTGGCGGCGATGCTCGAACAGGACGATCGCTGGCAACATCGCTTCCCCGTCGCGGGATTGCCGTCATGACCGAAACGGTTCTGGAGATCGATCGCGTCAGCAAGAGTTTCGGCGACAACAAGGCCAACGACGCCATCTCGATGACCCTTGCGCGGGGTGAGATCGTTGCCCTGCTCGGCGAGAACGGCGCCGGCAAAACCACGCTGATGAGCATCCTGTTCGGCCACTACATGCCCGATGAAGGGCATATCCGTGTCGAGGGTGCCGATCTGCCGCCCGGCAAGCCGCGTGCCGCCATCCACGCCGGTATCGGCATGGTGCACCAGCACTTCTCGTTGGCACCCAATCTGACGGTGCTCGAAAACGTCATGACCGGCACCGAGAGGCTGTGGTCCATCCGCTCGGAGACCGGGCGGGCCAGGACGAAGCTGAAATCACTCGCCGAGCGTTTTGGTCTCGTTGTCGATCCCGACGCTCGGCTCGGCGATCTGTCGGTCGGCGAGCAACAGCGCGTCGAGATCTTGAAGGCGCTCTACAACGACGCCCACATCCTGATCCTCGACGAACCGACGGCGGTGCTGACCAACCTCGAAGCCGAGACGTTGTTTGCCACACTGAAGGAAATGGCCCGCCAAGGCCTGTCGCTGATCTTCATCTCGCACAAGCTCGACGAGGTGATGGCTACCGCCGATCGCGTCGTCGTGCTGCGCGGCGGCAAGGTCGTCGCCGAGCGTCGGTCGGCCGACACTTCGAAGGCCGAACTGGCTGAACTGATGGTTGGCCATAGGGTTGCCCGCCCGGTGCGCGAGGCGCACCAGCGCGGTGAGGCGGTCCTCGAAGCCGCGGCCGTTTCAGTGCGCATCGACGGCGTCGATCGCTTGAAAGAGGTCAGCTTCCGCCTGCATGCCGGCGAGGTGCTCGGTATCATCGGTGTTTCAGGCAACGGCCAGACGGTGCTTGCCCGTCTGCTGTCCGGAACGCTTGCCCGCAGTTCGGGCGACATCCTGCTCTATGGCGAGGCGATCGGCGATCTATCGGTCGCAGATACCGTTGCCGTCGGCATTGGCCGTATTCCGGAGGATCGTACCCACGAAGGGGCAATCGGCGAGATGACCGTCTGGGAAAACGCCGTCCTGGAACGCATCGACGAGCCACGCTTTTCCCGCCGTGGCCTTGTGGATCGCAGGGCCGCCGTTGCCTTTGCCGATAGGATCGTTCGCGATTTCGACGTGCGCGGTGGTGGCCCGCTCACGCGCACGCGTCTTCTGTCGGGCGGTAACATGCAGAAGCTGATCCTCGGCAGGAATCTGGCCGAGCGGCCACCCATCCTGATTGCCGCCCAGCCGGCGCGTGGCCTCGACGAGGGTGCCGTTGCCGCCGTTCATGCCCGCATCCTCGACGCCAGAAAGGCGGGAACTGCCGTGCTGCTGATTTCCGAAGACCTCGATGAGGTGATCGGCCTTGCCGATCGCATCCAGGCCATCGTTGGCGGGCGTCTGTCGCCACCGGTGTCGGCTGATGAGGTGGATGCGCGCGCCCTCGGTTTGATGATGGCCGGTGCCTGGAAGAAAGAGGCGGCCTGATGCGCTTCGAACGCCGCGAACACCGGCCACTCGCTCTGATCATTGTCACGCCGCTTCTCGCCGTCGCAGCCGCTTTGGCGCTGTCGGGCATCTTGATTGCCGCCGCCGGGGCACCGGTGCTGGAGGCCTATTGGCGCATTCTGGTTGGCGCCTTCGGTTCGCGTCTCTCCGCCACCGAGACGCTGACACGGGCGACACCCTTGATGCTGACCGGCCTTGCCGCCGCCGTTGCCTTCCGCGCCCGCGTTTGGAACATCGGCGGCGAGGGCCAATTCTACTTCGGCGCCATTGCCGTTGCCGCCGTCGGCTCGAAGCTCTTGGGCAACGCCCCCGGCTATTTGTCGATCCCGCTGCTGCTGATCACTGGCGCCTTCGCCGGCATGATTCTGCTGATCATTCCCTTATGGCTGCGGCTGCGGTTTTCGGTCGACGAAGTGGTGACCAGCCTGCTGCTCAACTTCGTCGCCGTGCTCGTCGTCTCCATGTTGATCGACGGACCACTGAAAGATCCCCTGGCGTTCGGCTGGCCGCAGAGCCAGTCCGTACCGGACGTCGCGATGTTGCCGAAGCTGGTGTTCCGGTCTCGCTTGCACTGGGGCTTTGGCATTGCCCTCATCCTCGCCTTTGTCGTCCATTTCGTGCAGAGCCGAACCGTGTTCGGCTTGAAGTCGCGCGCCGCCGGTCTCAGCCCCGAGGGCGCCGTGTTTGCCGGGGTACCGCTCGCCCGGACGCTGCTTCTTGTCGCTTGCGTTTCCGGCGGCCTTGCCGGTCTGGCCGGTGCTGTCGAGGTGATGGGCGTCAAGGGTTACGTCACCACCGATCTTTCGCCGGGCTTTGGCTATTCCGGCATCGTCGTCGCGATGCTGGCCGGCCTTCATCCGCTGGGCGTCGTGCTGGCGGCGCTGTTCACCGCCACCATGTTCGTCGGTGCCGATGGCATGAGCCGTGCGCTGAAGATCCCCAGTTACATCGCCGATGTCACCGTCGCCTTGTCGCTGATTACCATGCTGGTGGCGGTGTTCTTCGCCCAGTACAGGATACGCCGATGAGCACTGTCCTCGACATCGTCGCTTCGGCCGGTCTCTGGGGAGCGGTACTCCGGATCGCCACGCCGCTGATCTTCGGGACCCTCGGGGCCCTGCTTTCAGAGCGGGCCGGCGTTCTCAACCTCGGCATTGAAGGCATCATGACCTTTGGCGCCATGAGTGGCTGGCTAGCCGTCTACCACGGTGCCGATCTATGGACGGGCCTTCTTGTCGCGGCGCTTGCCGGCGCCACCTTCGGCCTGCTGCACGCCGCGCTCACCGTGACGCTCGGTCTCTCGCAGCACGTCTCCGGCTTGGGCGTCACGCTGTTCGCTTCGAGCTTGAGTTATTATCTCTTCCGCCTGATTGTACCGCTGGCCAGTTCGCCGCCGACCATAGTGCCGTTTCAGCCGATCGCCATTCCCGGCCTCACGGACCTCGCCTTTGTCGGCCCGGCTCTCTTTGCCCAGACGCCGCCGACTTATCTGGCGATATTGCTCGCCCTGCTGCTCGCTTATGTGGTGTTCCGCACGCCGCTCGGCCTCGCCATTCGCATGACCGGCGAAAATCCGCACGCCGCCGAAGCTCAGGGCGTCAATCCCATGGCGGTGCGCTACGGCGCGGTGATCGTCGGCTCGGCGCTGATGGCGGTTGGTGGCGCCTTCCTGACGCTGTCGGCCTTCAACAGCTTCTTCCCGACCATGGTACAGGGGCGCGGCTGGATCTGCATTGCCCTCGTCGTCTTCGCTTCATGGCGACCGGGACGGGCGCTGTTCGGGGCGCTGCTGTTCGCCTTCTTCGATGCCTTCCAGTTGCGATTGCAGACGGCAGTGGACGGCGTTCCCTATCAGGTCTTCCTGATGACGCCCTACATCCTCTCCATCGTCGCACTCTGCGTCATGGCGCGGCGCGCCCACGTGCCGCAGGCGCTGATGCAGCCTTATCGTCGTGGCGAGCGTTGAGCTCTCGCCTCACGCGGCGTATCGATGGATGGAAAGGGTGCGCCTGGGGAGCAGATAAGTCCAAGCGAGAGCGCCGAACAGGCTTGCCCGCCGCTTTCCCTTCCTGAACTGGGGATAGCTCGCGAAGCTGTAGCTTGAGTTCAGGCGCCCGGTGCGCGACAGCCAGTCTTCAAAATCGTTGAGGATGAGCCCGCGCGCTACGTCATGGTCGCCTTTGGCTAGGCCGAGCGCCACGGTGGCTATCTCGTCGAGGCCATCCACCGGACATTGTGCTGTCTGGCTCCGAACAAGGCTAGCGTCCACTCGAGCGATGAGTTCACGTGGAAATTTCATCGTTCTCTCCTTCCGCAACGCCACACTACATCCCTGGAAATATCATGATTTTGCGTTGTGACAACGTGGACATTTGATTGATTCGACCAAAGCGCAGCTTTGGGTAAGCGAATGGTTGCCGACATAGTCGGAACTGCTACTCCCAAAGGGTCATCCATCGACTTGAGTAAAACTAATCGTCATGCGTGTACTGGAAAGAACGTAAGCCCGTCGTCCGCTCCGGTATCGCAGGGTAAACGACAAAAAGCGCGGCAACCGCCACGCCCGTCGTCAGGACCATGTGCTGTGGTAAGGATCAGAAGCTGCCGCTGTCGCGTAGGGAATGCTCAACGCGCAGGATGCGGCGGGTCAGCGTCGCCGACAGCACCAGGCCGGGAACGGACATCACGCCGACGAAAATCAGGATCGGCGTCTCGCCGAAGCCGAGCATGCTGCCGACCGCCCAGGCAAAGGCGACGATGGCACCCAACATCTCAGAGACGATCAAGAGCGTCGCGCCGACCGCCGAGATGACGGCGTCGGTCTTGGTATAGCGAACCTCGTGGGGCAGATCGTCGGTCTTGACCAGCATGTAGTTGCGTCCTGGATGCGGCCGTCTTCGCGGCGCGTTCGTCGGCGCGCATCAAGAGCCAGCGACGGCCCGCTGTCAAGTGCGGACGGCTCCAAACTGACGATCGTCACACGCTGCGAACGGCTTCCGGTGCCCGCAAAGCGCGGAAGCTAGGCACCGGTAAGCTCGCCGGCGACTGAGGTCACAAATAAAAACGGCCGGCGCGGGATGTCCTGCGCCGGCCGGCAAAATCTTTGGTTGAGACCAGAGGTTACTCGGCCTTGGGCTCAGCTTCCTGCTTGATTTCCTGGCCGGTGGCCTGATCGACCACCTTCATCGACAGGCGGACCTTGCCGCGCTCGTCGAAGCCCATCAGCTTGACCCACACCTTGTCGCCTTCCTTGACGACGTCCTTGACATTCTGGACGCGCTGCGCAGCGAGCTGGGAGACGTGGACGAGGCCATCGCGGGTGCCGAAGAAGTTGACGAAGGCGCCGAAGTCGACGCACTTCACCACGGTGCCTTCGTAGACGGCACCGATTTCCGGCTCAGCGGCAATACCCTTCACCCAATTCATGGCGGCCTGGATCGCCTTGAGGTCGGAAGAGGCGAACTTGACGGTGCCATCGTCCTGGATGTCGATCTTGGCGCCGGTCTTCTCGACGATCTCGCGGATGACCTTGCCGCCCGAACCGATCACTTCGCGGATCTTGTCGGGGTTGATCTTCATCACTTCGATGCGCGGCGCATGCTCGCCGATCGACGAGCGGGCGCCGGTCAGTGCCTTGGACATCTCGCCGAGGATATGCTCGCGGCCACCCTTGGCCTGGGCGAGAGCGACCTTCATGATCTCCTCGGTGATGCCGGTGATCTTGATGTCCATCTGCAGCGAGGTGATACCCGCCGCCGTACCGGCAACCTTGAAGTCCATGTCGCCGAGGTGGTCCTCGTCACCAAGGATGTCGGACAGCACCGCGAAGCGCTCACCTTCCTTGATGAGGCCCATGGCGATGCCGGCGGTCGGCGCCTTCAGCGGCACGCCGGCGTCCATCAGCGCCAGCGACGAGCCACAGACGGTGGCCATCGACGACGAGCCGTTCGACTCGGTGATCTCCGACACCACACGGATGGTGTAGGGGAACTCGTGATGAGCAGGTAGCTCCGGATGAATGGCGCGCCAGGCAAGCTTGCCATGGCCGATTTCGCGGCGGCCAGGCGAACCCATGCGGCCGGTCTCACCAACGGAGAAGGGCGGGAAGTTGTAGTGGAGCAGGAAGCGTTCCTTGCGGGTGCCTTCCAGCGTTTCGATATACTGCTCGTCCTCGCCGGTGCCGAGCGTGGCAACCACGAGGGCTTGCGTCTCGCCGCGGGTGAACAGCGCCGAACCGTGAGCGCGCGGCAGAACGCCGACTTCGGCCACGATCGGGCGAACCGTCTTGAGGTCGCGACCGTCAATGCGCAGGCCGGTATCGAGCACGTTCCAACGGACGATCTTGGCCTGCAGGTCGTGGAAAACGTTGGCAACCTTTTCCTTGTCGAACTTCGGCTCCACGCCCTCGGGGAACAGCTCGCCCATCACCTTGGCGCGGGCGGCGTCAACGGCGACATAGCGCTCCTGCTTGGCGGTAATCTTGTAGGCAGCGCGGAGGTCGCTCTCGACGATGGCGAGAACGGCAGCCTCGATCTCCGAAACGTCGGGGGCGGCGAACTCACGCGGCTCCTTGGCGGCGCGCTCGGCAAGTCGGATGATGGCGTCGATCACCGGCTGGAAGCCGCGGTGGCCGAACATCACGGCGCCGAGCATGGTGTCTTCGTCGAGCTCCTGAGCCTCGGACTCAACCATCAGCACGGCATCACCGGTACCGGCGACGACGAGGTCGAGCTTGCTGTCGACCATCTTGTCAACAGGAGGATTGAGCACGTAGGCGCCTTCGATCAGGCCAACGCGGGCAGCGCCAACCGGACCCATGAAAGGAACGCCCGAGATGGTCAGCGCAGCCGAAGCGGCGACCAGAGCGAGGACGTCAGGCGCGTTCTCCATGTCATGGCTGAGCACGGTGACAATCACCTGAGTGTCGCACTTGTAGCCATCAGGGAACAGAGGGCGAATCGGACGATCGATCAGGCGCGAGGTGAGCACTTCGTGCTCGGCTGGACGGCCTTCGCGCTTGAAATAGCCGCCGGGGATCTTGCCGGCAGCGAAGGCCTTTTCTTCATAATTGACGGTCAGCGGAAAGAAGTCCTGGCCGGCCTTCGGCTGCTTGGCAGAGACGACGGTGGCGAGGACCGACGTTTCGCCGAGCGTCGCGAGCACCGCGCCATCGGCTTGGCGAGCGACACGGCCCGTCTCGAGGGTCAGCTTCTGGCCGGCCCAGTCGATCTCGACTTTCTGGATATCGAACATGCGTTTATTCCGTTCTTGTCTGTTCCGGCGCGCGGCCCACGGGCAAGACGACGAGAAGCTCCTCCCGGATTTCGGGGCGAGCGTCTGGCAATCCTGCCCCAGGGTGCGGAACACGCCGGAGCGGCGCTCGCCCCGGCGGGGCGACGGCGCCTGTCGTTCTTGCCCGCTTCTGCGGGCGGACCCCACGCTCCCGTCTCAGGGCGGGGGGAAACTGGTGCCACCCCGGCGGGCCGGAGCGGCGAAAGGGGGAGGGCAGCGAACCGCCCGTCCCCCGGAAAGGTCCGTCAGCGGCGCAGGCCGAGGCGGCCGATCAGCGCGGTATAACGCCCGGCTTCCTTGCGCTTCAGGTAGTCGAGAAGCTGGCGACGCTGGCTCACCAGCTTCAGAAGACCACGGCGGGAATGGTTATCCTTGACGTGGCTCTTGAAATGCTCGGTGAGGTTGGCGATGCGCTCCGAAAGGATCGCCACCTGGACTTCCGGCGAACCGGTGTCGCCCTCGAGGGTGGCGTATTCCTTGATGAGAGCGGCTTTGCGCTCGGCAGTGATCGACATCGGGAACTCCTTGTCGTTGGATAACAAAAATGGCCCGGCCGGGATGTCGTCCAGCCGGGTCGGTACAACCTGTGTCATCAGGTTGCGGCCTCTTTACAGGAAAATGTGTTCAAAAGCCAGCGACAATCCGAAGCCGGCCAAGCGGCTCGATATTGGGGGGCGTTGGAAACGCCTCCCATATTCCGATTGGCGGTTTGTCCTGCCACCAAGGCAGGCAGGAAATTTGCGACTTGATATCAGTCGAGTAGAATCAGGCGCACCGGCTTCAGCTCGCCGTGCTCCACCTTGGCGAGGGCGATCAGCCGGCCGCGCTCGAACACGCCGACCGCCTCCTCTTCGACCGGCGCGTCGCGTCCGCGCAGCAGCACCGGGTTGCCGTTTCTGAGCCGGATTGCTTGGTCGGAGGTAACGTCGAGTTGCGGCAGATCGGCCAGGGCGGCTTCGATTGGGGTCAACAGGGTCAGCGCGTCGCCGTCCGCCTCGAGCGCTGCCTGCAGTGCCTCGAGGCTTACCATGTCCTGCTCGCCGAATGGACCGACGATGAGCCGTCGAAGCTCGATGACATGGCCGGCGGTGCCGAGCCGACGCCCCATGTCGCGGGCGATTGCACGCACGTAGGTGCCCTTGCCGCACTCGGCCTCGAAGATGGCGGTGTCGGCATCCGGGCAGTCGATCAGGTCGAGCCGGTGTACCGTCACCGGTCGCGCTTCGAGTTCAACGATCTCGCCGGCGCGGGCCAGATCATAGGCGCGTTCTCCATCCACCTTGATCGCCGAGAAGGATGGCGGCGTCTGCAGGATTTCGCCCTCGAACTCGCCGAGCACGGCTTGGATTTCTTCGGCGGTCGGCCGGTGGTCGGAAACGCGAGACACCTCACCCTCGGCGTCGTCGGTCGTCGTCTCCTCGCCCCAACGCACGGTGAAGCGATAGAGCTTGTCGCCATCCATCACGTAGGGGACGGTCTTGGTCGCTTCCCCCAGGGCGATCGGTAGCATACCCGAGGCGAGCGGATCCAGCGTGCCGGCATGCCCCGCCTTGGGCGTGCCGAAGATACGCTTCATGGCGCCGACCGCCTGCGTCGAGGTCATGCCAAAGGGCTTGTCGAGCACCACCCAGCCGTGGACCGTGCCTTTTTTCTTGCGTGCCATACTTGAATCCTGCCTGCGCCGACCGGGGATAGAACCCGACGCGGCGAAAATGCGGCGGACAATGCGTCCGGAAGGCGCGCTCGTACACCGGCGACCAGAGGAAGGCAAGGCCTGGACGATTGCGGCAGCCATACCGGTATGGAAAGGTGGAGCCGCCGCTTCCCGGCGAATCTCCTGGAGTTCATATGTCTTTCGGCGTCTTTGCCGCCGTCCTTGCGGCCGCCCTCGTCCATGCTGGCTGGAACGTTCTCGTCAAGGGTGCCGCCGACAAACTCGCCATGACGATATCAGTGGCCATCGGTGCCGGGCTCGTCGCGGCGATGGTCCTGCCGTTTCTGCCGCTACCGGCTCCTCAAAGCTGGCCCTTCGTCGGTGCTTCGGTACTGCTTCAGAGCGTTTATTACCTGTTGATCGCCCGTGCCTATCGCGTGGCCGACATGAGCCTTGTCTATCCGCTGATGCGCGGTGCGGCGCCGGTGGTCGTGGCACTTGCCGGAGCTAGCCTCTTCGGTGAGGTACTGGTTGGTGGACAATGGCTGGCGGTCGGTCTTATTTCGAGCGGTGTCGTGGCGCTCGCCCTCGGCGCTTTCCGGCAGCAGCCTCTAGCCACCACCGGCGTCATCGCCGCCCTTTGCAACGCCATGGTCATTGCCGCCTATACACTCGTCGATGCCAGTGGTGTGCGCCTTTCCGGATCCCCCATCGCCTACGCACTGCTGCTCGCCGTGCTGACCGGCGTGGTCACTGTCGCGCTGGCGCTTGCCGGCGGCGCTCGCCCGCGCCTCAATGCGCGTACGCTTGGTCTCGGTTTGGTGGGGGGTGCTGCGACCACGCTCTCTTATGGCGTGGCGCTCTGGGCCATGACGCGCGCGCCGGTGGCACCAGTTGCCGCCCTGCGTGAGACATCGATCGTGTTTGCTCTGATATTGTCACGCCTGGTGTTCGGCGAGAAGGTTGGCGGGCGACGCTTCGCCGCCGCCTGTCTTGTCATGGCTGGCGTTGCGGCCCTCCGCCTTTTCTGACGTCAGCTCGCGGCGGCCTGCTCGGTTACCACAACGCCACGGTGGCTGATGGCTGGCACCTTGCCCATCGGGTTGTTGGCAAGATAGTCCGGCTTCAGTTGGTCGCCGGTTCGAATATCCAGAGCGTGAAGATCAGAGGGCACGCCGAGCTCTTCCAGAAGGAAGCGGGTGCCAAAGGCGCGGCTCTGAGGCGCATAATGGAACGTGATGCGGTCGTCGGTCATGAAACCCTCCTTACGGCCGCGCCAGTGGCGCGTCGATGGGAGCTTCGACTGGAAAGCTGTCAGGATCTGGCAGCTGCGCTTCTGACGGGATCCGTCACTCGTCCTTGCCGTCGACTTCGCTGGAATCGGCTGGTGCCTCGAGGTCGCGCGCGACGTCGGGCGAATGCAGCAATGCGTCGATATGGGCGGTCTCGTCAAAGCGATCATCGTAGCGGAAGACGAGCTCGGGGGCGAATTTCAGGTTGACGCGATGCGCCACCTGGCCGCGTAGCCAGCGAGAATTGCGCGTCATTGCCTTCTCGGCCAGCTTTGGGTCGCCGCCGCCAAGCGGCGTAATGTAGACGGTAGCGTTGCGAAGGTCGGGACTGACGCGGACCTCCGGTACGGTGACCATCATTCGCGTCACTTCGTCGTCAATGAGTTCGCCGCGTGCAAGAATCTCGGCGAGCACGTGACGGACCAATTCGCCGACGCGAAGCTGGCGCTGGGAGGGGGCGCGGGGTTGCCCCTGGCTTTGGCCGTGCTGGACCATAATCAGAACCTCGGTTGGAGCATCTCCTGAACAGATGGACCCATCTGATCAAAAAGGGAATGCTTTGCATTTCTCAGGACGCGCGTGGCGTTGGTGACGGAGCATAGTCCCGTGGTTCGGATTGCTTCAATCCGAAGCGGACAAGCTACCGGGACGCCGGCTGGCTTCTTTGAATGACGCCGCGAAGGCAATCAGATCAGCCCTGCCGGCAAAGGCGGAAAGTGGCAGGACCAGCGCCGGGCGGTTGTCGGCGAGGATGTAAAGATGCCCTGCATCCATCTCGACACGAACGCCTTCCACTGCTGGAATGGCAATTGCCACCCCGCCGATCGCGCCTTCGAACCGACCATTGGTAAAGTCGACTTGTCCCGCCCCGATCGGATGCTGCCGAGCTGCCCGCGCTTTCTCGGCCTTGAGGACGAAACGAGCGCCCTGCCAAGCCACAAGCCCGATCAGGCCAAAGGAAGCGAACCACACCGGCCAATCGGCGTTCCGAGTGAACCAGGAGACGACGATGAGCGGTGGCAGAGCGAAGGCGTAACCGAGAAGCGACCGCCAACTCCGGTCCGCCGGCTTTAGCACCGCTTCCAGCGCCAACGCGTCAGCCGCCCCCGTCGTGAAAACGAAGCGGCGCGGCGCCGGCATGGAGGGAAAGGATTCGGCGGCGTCGGTCATGGCATACCGTCGAAAAGGGCGTCCGGCATCCCATGGGGACGCCGGACAAACCATTACAGCGTACGGGCGATCTCTTCGACGCGGAAGCACTCGATGACGTCACCGGAGCGCATATCCTGGTACGCCTCGAAGTTCATGCCGCATTCCTGGCCGGCATGCACTTCCTTGACGTCGTCCTTGAAGCGCTTGAGCGTGCCAAGCTTGCCTTCGTGGATCACCACGTTGTCGCGGATGAGGCGCACCGAAGCACCGCGCTCCACCATGCCCTCGGTCACGCGGCAACCCGCCACCTTGCCGATCTTGGAGATGTTGAACACTTCCAGGATCTCGGCATTGCCGAGGAAGGTCTCGCGCCGCTCGGGGGTGAGCATGCCGCTCATCGCCGCCTTCACGTCATCAACGAGGTTGTAGATGATGTTGTAATAGCGGATCTCGATGCCGTCGCGATCGGCCGCGTCACGGGCCTGCTTGTTGGCACGAACGTTGAAGCCGATGATCGCCGCGTCGGAGGCCGAGGCCAGCGTGACATCGGATTCGGTAACGCCACCGACACCGCCATGGATGACGCGCGCCGCCACTTCCTCGTTGCCGAGCTTTTCGAGCGAGGCGACGATGGCTTCGAGAGAACCCTGCACGTCGGTCTTGACGACCAGCGGGAACTCCTTCTTGCCGGCGGTCTGCAGCTTGGTCATCATCTGCTCGAGAGAGCCGCGCGAACCGGAGGCCCGCTTGGCGACGTTCTCGCGCTTCTGACGGACGCGGTATTCTGTGATCTCGCGGGCACGGGCCTCGTTCTCGACCACGGCGACGCGGTCGCCGGCGTCGGGCGTACCCTGGAAGCCGAGCACTTCGACCGGCATGGCAGGGCTGGCGGCGTTGACGTTGGCACCCCGGTCGTCGAGGAGCGCGCGCACGCGGCCCCACTCGGAGCCAGCCACCACGATGTCGCCCACCTTGAGCGTGCCGCGATCGACCAGCACGGTGGCCACCGGACCGCGCCCCTTGTCGAGCTTGGCTTCGATGACGATACCTTCGGCGGCGCGATCGGGATTGGCCCTAAGCTCCAGAACTTCCGACTGCAGCAGGATCATCTCGAGCAGTTTGTCGAGGTTGGTCTTGGTCTTCGCCGAGACTTCCACCTCGAGCGTGTCGCCGCCCATCGATTCCACTTGAATTTCATGACGCAGCAGTTCGGTGCGCACGCGCTCGGGGTTGGCGTCGGGCTTGTCGATCTTGTTGATGGCGACGATGATCGGAACGCCGGCAGCCTTGGCGTGGCTGATCGCCTCCACCGTCTGCGGCATGACGCCGTCGTCGGCCGCCACCACGAGGATGACGATATCGGTCACCTTGGCACCACGGGCACGCATCGCCGAGAAGGCGGCATGGCCCGGAGTGTCGATGAAGGTGATCTTCTGGCCGTTCTGCTCGACCTGGTAGGCGCCGATGTGCTGGGTGATGCCACCGGCTTCGCCGGCCACCACGTTGGCGTGGCGCAAAGCGTCCAGCAGCGAGGTCTTGCCGTGGTCGACGTGGCCCATGATGGTGACCACAGGCGGACGCGGCTGCGTATCCACCGCGTCGTCGGGGACATCGAACAGACCCTCTTCAACGTCGGATTCGGAGACGCGCTTCACCGTATGCCCCATCTCGGTGGCAATCAGTTCGGCGGTGTCGGCGTCGATCACGTCGTTGATCTTCAGCATCTGCCCCTGCTTCATCAGCAGGCGGATGACGTCGACGGCGCGCTCGGCCATACGGTTGGCCAGCTCCTGGATGGTGATCGCCTCGGGCAGGATCACTTCGCGGAGCACCTTCTCGCGCGGACCGGTTTGTTGGCCGCGACGTTCCTTCTCGCGCTTGCGCTTCAGCGCAGCGAGCGAACGAGAGCGCTCGCCCTCATCATCGGAGAGGGCTGCGGAAATGGTCAGGCGACCCTTGCGGCGATCGTCTTCGCCGGCCTTCTTGACCGGCGCCGGCACTGGCACGCGCGCCTTCTTGGCAGCGAGCAGCTTGCCGCGCGGATTCTCTTCTTCTTCGTCGCCAGCAAGTTTGCCGCGCGGGGTCGCCTCGGCGGCGGGACGCGGCGTGCCAGTCGGCGCAGGCTTCTTCTCGGCCACCGGAGCTTTCGGCGCAACGACCGGCTCGGCGGGCTTCTGCGGTGCGGCCTCTGTGGGATTCGCCTTGACGCGAGCTTCCTCTTCAGCCTTGAGGCGGGCTTCCTCGATGGCGCGAGCGGCGGCCTCTTCGGCCTCGATCTTGGCGCGCGCCTCTTCCTCGATCTTGCGGCGGGCCTCTTCCTCGGCGCGGCGCTTTGCCTCTTCTTCGGCACGCTTGCGCGCCTCAGCCTCGCGGGCGATGGCCTCTGCGAGGGCGGCTTGGCGGGCCTCGATCTCATCCTGGCTGAGCGTGCGGAGCACCATGCCGCCTGGCGCCGGCCGGCGCTGCTCACGCGGGGCAGCTGGCGGGGCATCGCGGCGAGCAGGCTTCAGGCTCTCTGAGATCGACTTCTGAAGCTGCGCGGTCTGCGTCGCCTGCGGGGTTTCGAGCGGCCCGCCTTCGCCGTGCTTGCGCGACTTCTTGGTCTCCACCACGACGGCCTTCGTCCGGCCATGGCTGAAGCTCTGCTTGACCGTTCCCTGCTCTACGGTGCGCCGGGAAAGGGTCAGCGTCTTCTTGGGCGCCATGGACGTGCTATTGTCGTCGGTGTTCTTCGTATCGCTCATGCCGTACTCTATCCTCGCGGGCCGCAGCGGCGCCCCGGACGGGCGGCGCAATGGCCAATCGTATTCGCGAACCTCATGAAAGGTCCGCTGTCCAGTCCGTGTCCGGCGCTTCGCCCCTGTAACGGGCCAGCGCTGCAGCGCATTTCAGGAAGCTGGTGCTCGCCCCACCGGCAAGCAGAGCAGCATGTATCACATTTGCGCCGCCCAATGCCAAATCCATTTCGCTCGACGCGAAGATTCCGGCGATGACCTTCGGTCCGGAATGCGGCGGTTGTTGCCATAATGCCGCATTTCCGGGCATTTCATCTTCGTTTCCGCCGCTCCCGATGGCACGAAGACGCCGCCTGATCACCTGTCCAACCTTGCGCCGACCGTCGTCAGCCGCCTCTCGGGCATGCAAAACGGCGATCACGCCACCTTTGCCGACCGCCTCGCCAACCTGCCCGAAGCCGGTCACCACAAGGCCCGCCTTGCGCGCCATCGACAACGCCGACAGTGCCGCTTTCAAAAGCAACGCCTCGACCAGATCCGGCAAATCATCGCCGGCTTTAGCCTCAGCCTTGAGCCCACGCGAAAACGCTCGTTTGCGTACCGCCTCGGCAACCACGTCGCGGCGACAGGTCACCCAGACGCCACGGCCCGGCAAGTTGCCACGAACGTCCGGCACCACCGTACCATCGGGTCCGCAGACGAAGCGGACGAGGCCCTCGGGCGGCTGCGCGACGCGTGTCACGATGCAACTGCGTTCCGCCGTCTCAGACCTCGGTGCCATCGTCCTCTTTCCGGTTGGGAGGCCGCCACGCGGCCTCCGTCACTGTCTTCAGTTCGCTTCTTCGACGATCTCTTCGACCTCGTCTTCAACGACTTCCTCTTCCTCGGCCGGAGCCTCGATCCAGCCTACGGCAACGCGCGCCGCCATGACGATCGCCTCGGCGTCGGCACGGCTAAGGTCGAGATCGGAGAGGCTGCCCTTGTTGCGCACGGTCTCGCCGTTCTTGCGTTCCGTCCAGCCGACGAGGTCGTCGGTGGCACAGCCGGCGAGATCTTCCACCGTCTTCACGCCATCCTTGCCGAGGGCGACCATCATGGCAGTGGTGATTCCGGGGATCTCGCGCAGGGCGTCGTCAACGCCGAGCTTGATCCGCTCCTCGTCGAGTTCGCGTTCCTTGGCGTCGAGGAAGTCCTGAGCGCGCGCCTGAATTTCCTCGGCGGTCTCCTCGTCGAAGCCCTCGATGGCGGCGAGCTCGTCGCGCTCCACCGCGGTGAGTTCCTCGACGGTCGAGAAGCCCTCGGTGGCGAGCAACTGGCCCACAACTTCGTCGACGTTGAGCGCGTTCATGAACAGCTCGGTGCGCTCGTTGAATTCCTTCTGGCGCCGCTCGCTCTCTTCCTGCTCGGTCAGGATGTCGATCGCCCAGCCGGTCAGCTGACTGGCGAGGCGCACGTTCTGGCCGCGGCGGCCGATGGCCAGCGACAGCTGATCGTCGGGCACCACCACCTCGATACGCTCGGCGTCCTCGTCGAGCACCACCTTGGCCACTTCGGCCGGCTGCAGCGCGTTGACGATGAAGGTGGCCGGATCGCCCGACCAGGGAATGATGTCGATCTTCTCGCCCTGCAGTTCCTGCACGACGGCTTGCACGCGGCTGCCACGCATACCGACGCAGGCGCCAACCGGATCGATCGACGAATCCTTGGAAATGACGGCGATCTTGGCGCGCGAGCCGGGGTCGCGGGCGACCGACTTCACTTCGATGATGCCATCATAGATTTCCGGTACTTCCGAGGCGAACAATTTGGCCATGAAGAGCGGATGGGTGCGCGACAGAAAGACCTGGGGTCCCCGCTGCTCGCGGCGCACGTCGTGAATGATGGCGCGAATACGATCGCCATAGCGGAAGCTCTCGCGCGGGATCAGTTCGTCACGGCGGCAGATTGCCTCGCCACGTCCGAGGTCGACAATGACGTTGCCGTATTCGACACGCTTGACGACGCCGTTCACCACTTCGCCGGTGCGGTCCTTGAATTCGTCGAACTGCCGGTCGCGTTCGGCTTCGCGCACCTTCTGCACGATGACCTGCTTGGCCGACTGGGCGGCGATACGGCCGAAATCGATCGGCGGCAACGGCTCGGAAATGAAGTCGCCGACGAGGGCGGCCGGGTTGCGGCGCTGAGCCTCGACAAGGTCGACTTCCGTCGAAAAGTTCTCGACGCTTTCGACGACTTGCAGGAGGCGCTGCAGTTTGATTTCGCCAGTGCGCGGGTTGATCTCGGCGCGGACGTCGGTTTCAGAACCGTAGCGCGAACGGGCTGCCTTCTGGATGGCGTCCTCCATCGCAGCGATGACGATTTGCCGGTCGATCGACTTCTCGCGGGCCACCGCGTCGGCGATCTGCAAGAGTTCCAAACGGTTCGCACTGACGGCCATTATCTTCGTCTCCTACCCTCGATGGGGTTCCTATTCCGTCCTTCGGGGGTGTCCCCGGCTTTCTTCAGGCGGCACTGCCGCCCATCGTTCTCAGCTCTTGCCCGCCTTGAGCGCTTCGCGGATCAGGGCTTCGTTGAGCACGAGGCGCGCCTCCGACACGGTATCGAGCGGAAACTCGATCTCCTTGGTGCCGTCCTCCAACGCCTGCAGGAGGCGCAGCCCCCCTTGTCGTCCTTGACGCCCGTGAGCCAGCCACGAAAACGCTTGCGACCCAGCAGTGGAACAGCGAGCTCCAGCTTGGTCTCGAAGCCTGACCAACGGACAAAATCCGATCGCCGCACCAAGATCCGATCCATGCCGGGCGACGACATCTCAAGGCTGTAGGCCTTGCCGATCGGATCGTCGACATCGAGCAGCGGCGAGATCACGTTGCTTGCGGCCTCGCAATCTTCAACGCTCATTGTGCCGTCGGCCTTCTCGGCGAAGATCTGCAGGGTCACGCCGTTCAGACCGCTCATGCGCACGCGAACGAGGCGAAAGCCGAGATCGATCAGTGCCGGCTCGATGATGGCGGCAACCCGCGCCTCAACGCCAGTCTCTGTCACCAGACGCGGCTCGTCGAGCGTCGTTTCGACACTCTGGCCGCCGAGCGGCGGAAGGGGCGGCTGGTCCTCGGACGTCATCGGTCGGCAGTATCCTTCGCGGCGCGCCGTCACAGGCAATAAAAAAGAGCGGGACCTTTCGGACCCACCCCCAACCCGCTTTGTGAAGCGCATCAGAACTGATGAACCCCATATAGGCCGCTTTTGCGCGAAAATCAATGGCGAGCGCAACTGTCATCTACAAGGCTGCCGTTGCGACTGCGCCGATTGCAGAAACGACAAGAATTTACCGCGCGCGCGGCAGCCGGCGGAAGGTAAGATAGGCCGAACCGCGTCCTTCGCGGCGTGCTTTGGCCTCATAGCGTGTCCCTGGCCAGCCTTCCCACGGTTGCCGCCAATCATCGGGGGCCGAGGCCGTCCAGACGAAAGCCGGATTGGCGCGAACGTAGCGGAGCGTCCAGTCGACATAGGTGTCGATGTCTGAGGCAAACCAGAATTCGCCGTCATCCTTCAGCACGCGGGCGAAGCGGGCGACGGTGTCGGATCCGACGAAACGGCGTTTCCAATGGCGCTTCTTCGGCCAGGGATCGGGATAAAGCAACAGCACGCGGTCAAGCGAAGCCTCAGGCAACCAGTCCAGAACCTTGACCCCATCCTCACCGCTGAGGCGGATATTGGTGGAGCCCTCGGCAGCGATGCGACCAAGGGCTTTGGTCATGCCGTTGACGAAGGGTTCGACGCCAATAAAGCCGACATCCGGCCGCTCAAGAGCCCGGTGGACCAGGTGCTCGCCACCGCCGAAGCCAATTTCCAGTCGAATCTCGGACAGCTGCGAAGGGAAAAGCGCGGCAAGTTTGTCGGGGGCGGGCATTGCCAGATCGAGCGACAGCTTGGGCAGGTCGACCTCGAGCCGCTCGGCTTGGCCTTTCCTCAGGGTCTTGCCTTTGCGGCGGCCGAAGAAGGCGCTCTCTCGGGGCTCGTCGGGCCTGTGCTCCGCTCTATGGTCGTCGTCGCTCATCGTCGTCCGTTGCATGAAAAACCCTGGCAGCAGAGCGCTCAGGGAAACAAAAAGCCGGTCGCCGAGCTGCCCAGGGTAATAAAAAGCCCCGGCAGCTTGGCTACCGGGGCGGTGTCTAGCTTAATTCTCTGCCTCAGGCGAGGGCAGACTTCAGGGCATCGACGAGGTCGAGCGCTTCCCAGGAGAAGCCGCCGTCCGCCTCGGCCGCCCGGCCGAAATGACCATAGGCCGAGGTGCGGGCATAGATCGGCTTGTTGAGGCCAAGCCGCTCGCGGATGCCGCGCGGGGAGAGGCGAATGAAGTCACGGTCCCCAAGCACCGTCTCGATCTTGGCCGGGTCGACGTTGCCGGTGTCGTGCAGATCGACATAGATCGACAGCGGGTCGCTGACGCCGATGGCGTAGCTGAGCTGGATGGTGGCACGGTCGGCGAAGCCGGCGGCCACGATGTTCTTGGCGAGCCAACGGGCCGCGTAAGCAGCCGAACGGTCGACCTTGGTCGGATCCTTGCCGGAGAACGCGCCGCCGCCATGCGGCGCCGCGCCGCCGTAGGTGTCGACGATGATCTTGCGGCCGGTAAGGCCGGCGTCGCCGTCGGGACCGCCGATCACGAATTTGCCGGTCGGATTGACGTGCCAGATGGTGTTCTCATCGACCCAGCCGGTCGGCAGGGCTGCGACGATATACGGCTCGACGATGCGGCGCACGTCGGCCGAGGTGAGGCCGTCGGCGTGCTGGGTGGAGAGAACGATCTGCGGCGCGCGCACCGCCTTGCCGCCCTCATAGGCAACGGTCACCTGGCTCTTGGCGTCGGGCCTCAGCAAGGGCTCCTGGCCGGACTTGCGGGCTGTCGCGAGATCGCGAAGGATCTTGTGGGCATAGTAGATTGGCGCCGGCATAAGCTCTGGCGTCTCTCGGCAGGCGTAGCCGAACATGATGCCCTGATCGCCGGCACCTTCGTCCTTGTTGCCGGCCGCGTCGACGCCTTGGGCGATGTCCGACGACTGTTCGTGCAACAGGATATCGATCTTGGCGGTTTCCCAGTGGAAACCATCCTGTTCGTAGCCGATGTCGCGGATGGCTTCGCGCGTCAGCTTCTCGATCAACGCATTGTCGATGGACTTCGGGCCGCGCGTCTCGCCGGCGATGACGACACGGTTGGTGGTGGCGAGCGTCTCAGCCGCCACGCGCGCCTGCGGTTCGGCGGCGAGGAAAGCGTCGACGATGGTGTCGGAAATACGGTCGCAGACTTTATCGGGATGTCCCTCCGAGACGGACTCGGAAGTAAAGAGGTAGTTCTGGCGAGACATAGGGTTGACCCCTCAAAGAAGACGTCGACGTGGTCGACGGAAGACTGGTCTGTCGCGGTGGCAGTCCGTCGCGGCGCCTTCTTTTCGCAAGCCGCCACGAAAAGCGCAAGCTCCCCTCGCCAGCCCACGCGCGTTTGAAAAGCGCTGTGCATTCGGCGCCACGGCGATGGCAAATTTATCTTGCGGAAAAGATTAAAACGGAAAACTTCTTCCTGTGGGGAGAGATTCGGAAGACGTCGTAAGTGCAACAAAAATAAAACGGATCGGTCGACCTCGGTCGACACGATCCGCTATGGCTTCAAGCTCTTTCCGCTCAGGCTTCGCCATCCTCGGCGGCCAGCGTCTGGACGAGGTCGACGATGCGCCGGCGGACGCGAGCATCCTTGATGCGCACGAAAGACTTGTTGAGAGACAGCCCCTCGGTCGACGACAGGAAGTCCACGACATAGGAATGACTTGGGCTTTCAGCGAATCCCGCGGCCTCCTCAGGTGTGCCGGGCGCATCCTCGAAGAAGAAGGACACGGGCACCTTGAGAACGGTGGCGATATGCTGAAGACGGCTGGCGCCGACTCGATTGGTGCCCTTCTCGTATTTCTGAATCTGTTGGAAGGTAATGCCGAGTGCTTCGCCCAGCTTTTCCTGGCTCATGCCGAGCATCATGCGACGAAGCCTGACGCGGCTTCCAACATGGATATCGATGGGATTGGGGGACTTCTTGCTGGCCATTTGGGTCTCGTCTGCGGATTGAACCCGCGGTTACCGATGAGGCTCGCAAGGCGCGGTCGTTGTTTGTTGTCTTGCGGCCCATTTCTTGGCATACGAACCAAAATGGGCTCGTTGCGCGCTTGGATTGTTGTCTTCGAACGAGAAGTTGTCAACTCCTGGTTCTACGTTTTCTCTTTCCAAGTAGTGCCAACAAGATAAAGAAGACATTGAAAGCCAAGAGAAAAGTTGACCCGCCGTGTTGAAAGAAAGTCATTGGGCGTTCGGACGGCACAAAACCGTCGAGCACGCCGTCTTCGCCGAGCGGTAAACTTGCAACTGTCCTGCCATAAGCGTCGATGATTGCGGATATGCCCGTGTTGGCCGCTCTCACCACAGGCAGGCCTTCCTCGATCGCCCGCATCCGAGCGGCATCCAGATGCTGATGGGGGCCGGTGCTGCGTCCAAACCAGCCGTCGTTGGTGATGTTGACGAGGTAGTCTGGGCGCCCGCTTTCCGGCAGAACCTCACCTGGGAAGATCGCCTCATAGCAGATCAGCACAGAGAAGGACGGATGACCGGCGATGGCGATCAGCTTGCGTCGCGGACCTGATGAAAAGCCGCCGATACCACGAAACAGTTCGCCGACACCGAGCCGGTGCAAAAGCGCGCTCAATGGCATGTATTCGCCAAAGGGAACAAGATGCACCTTGTCATAGGCGGCGAGGATGGCGCCGGCGTCGTCGATGGCGAATAGTGAATTGTAGTAGCGGCGCCCTCCATCGGCCACATCATCGGTTGGCTCGACACGCGGCGCACCGGTGAGCAGGATCGTCCCGGGCGACAACAGGTCGGCGATACGCGCAAGCGCCTCCGGCTCTTCGGTCAAGAAAAAGGGGAGTGCTGTCTCCGGCCAGATAATCTCCGAGAAGGATATGGCCCCGAGCGTCTGAGGATCCGTCTTGCGATCAGAGAGGGACACCAGTTTGTCGAGCGCTTCCTGCTTTTTTTCGGGCGACCATTTGGCGGCCTGATCGATATTGGGCTGCACAATTCGGATGCGGGCATCGGCCAGTACCGCTTCGCCGGTCGGCGCGGCGGTGGCAAGCCGATGGATGCCCCAGCTAATGTCGGCGACAACCAAGGCCAGCACTAGCGCGATGCTCAGCCGGCGCAACCACGGATAATGGCCCTGTTCATCGGCAAGAAGCACCGGGGCGGCGAATACGGCTATGCCGGCGAACGTCAGGCCGTAGATGCCGACGACGCTCGCCCCTTGCGCGGTAAGGTCTGTAAAGGCCACCGCCTGTCCGAGCAAATTCCACGGGAACCCGGTCAGCACATGGCCGCGCAACCACTCTGAAGCGCCGAGTCCCACAGCCAGAGCGAAGATACGAGTTGGGCCATCACTCCACAGCAAACGGGCGATCAGAGCGCCGAAGGCGGTGAAAAGGGCCAGGCCGGCGGCCAGGCCGGCGACGGCAAAAGGCATCAGCGGAACAAGTTCCGACCGTCCCTCGGCCAGGAAGGCCATTCCCACCCAATGGAGGCCGGCGAGGAAATAGCCGAAACCGAACCACCAGCCGGTGACAGCGGCCGGTCTCAACCGGCGGACGCCACGCGGCCCGGCAACCACCGCGCCATCGATCAGCAGCACCAGGGCCGGCAGTGTCAGAAACAGGATCGGCCCGGCGTATATCGGCGACAGGGCAAGAGCGGAGAGGGCGCCAGCGGCAAAGGCTGTCAAACGCCGCGGCCATCCCCAGAGGAGCAGGAGCCGCTGGGCACAAGTTTTTAACATGGCACCTTTCCCCTGGGCGGCGAATCGATCGTTGCTGCTCGAAGCAATAGCCGGTCGCCGCCGGGGAGGAAATGGCTGTCCTTAAGCTCCGATTTCGGAGGCTTCGACCGTCTCGGACGGCTCGGCTGCCCGAGCAACGAGCCGCACCGTCTTGATGCGGCGCGGATCGGCGTCGAGCACTTCGACCTCCCAGCCTGGGAGATCGTCGGAAGCGATCACCTCACCGCGGACCGGAATGCGGCCGAGGGCGGCAAATAGCAGGCCACCCAGCGTGTCTACGTCCTCGTCGTAGTCCGCAAACGAGAAGCTCGGCCCGATGGCAGCTCGCACCTCATCGAGATCGGCGCGAGCGTCGGCGAGGTAGACGCCGTCCTGCACCGTCTTGACCAGCGGCCCATCCTCGTCGTCGTGCTCGTCATCGATCTCGCCGACAATGGTCTCGACCACGTCCTCGATGGAGACGATACCGTCGGTGCCGCCGTACTCGTCGATGACCAACGCCATCTGGATATGCGTCGCCTGCATCTTCTGCAAAAGGTCGGTGGCCGGCATGGACGGCGGTACGAACAGAACGGCGCGCACCAGCTTGGCCGCTTCGAGCGTTATATCGAGGTCCACCTGGCCGACGTCGAGACGTCCCTCGTCCTCCTCGGCCGCGGCATCGATGCGTGCCTTGCCGGTAATGTGGGTGATGAGGTCCTTGATGTGGACCATGCCGATGGCATCGTCCAGCGTCTCCCGATAAACCGGCATGCGTGAATGGCCGGAGGCCTCGAACAGCTCGAGCAGCTCGGCGAGCGTCGTGTCGGCGTCGACGGCGGCGATGTCGGCGCGCGGCACCATCACGTCGGCGACACGCGTTTCCCTGAGGCGGAGGATATTGCGGATCAGCGTCCGTTCCTCGGGCGAAAAGGCAGCATCGAGCGCATCTTCCTGGCTGAGCGCTTCCTCGAGATTCTGCCGGAGTGTCGCCGAAGTCTTGAAGCCGAAGGCCTCGCGCAACCGCGCGAGCCAGCTCAATCCGGAACCTGGTCCACCCTCGGCCGAGGCTCCTTGCTGGGCTACTGAGGTCGTATTTTGACTGCTTATACTGTGACTGTCGCTGTCGCTCATCGTCCTTCTTCCGCGCCGCCGGCTAGCCCTCCCGGCCGCTGACGGACGCCCCGGTAATGCCGTCCCTCAGTGGCCGGCGCCGCCCATCGGCGCGTCGGCATAGGGGTTGGCGATTCCAAGCCGGGCGAGGATGGCTGTCTCAAGCCCCTCCATCTCCTCGGCTTCGTCGTCGTTCATGTGATCATACCCGACGAGATGCAGGAATCCATGCACGATCATGTGCAGGAAATGCTCTCGAAAGGAAATGCCTTCCTCAACCGCTTCCCGCGCCACAGTCTCGTGCGCGACCACAATATCGCCGAGGAGCGGCCCGTAGGCATCGGCGTCCGGATCGTCCTGTGGGAACGACAGGACGTTGGTCGGCTTGTCGAGGCGGCGATGATCGCGGTTGAGCAAACGGATCGCCGCGTCGTCGGTGAGCAGCAGCGACAATTCCGCATCGTCGGCAATCTCGGCATCGGCCGCCGCCGCCGCCATGGCGACGGCGGTCTCGACATCATCGCGCCAGTCCTCCGCCTCGCCCCAAAGGGGGCTTTCCGCGAGGATATCGACGGCGATCACGCTCATGCCTTCCCTCCGCGGGCGGCGGCAAGTCGTTCGCGGCTGTCGTCGTCGTAGGCCTTGACGATGCGCGCCACCAGTTCGTGGCGAACCACGTCCTCGTGGGTGAAACGCACCTGAACGATACCGGGGGCGTCGGCCAGAATACGGCTGGCCTCGACCAGGCCGGACACCTGCCCGGCCGGCAGGTCGATCTGACTGGGGTCGCCGGTGACGATCATCTTTGAGCCATCGCCGAGGCGGGTGAGAAACATCTTCATCTGCATCGACGTGGTGTTTTGCGCCTCATCGAGGATGACGGCGGCGTTGGCCAGCGTGCGACCGCGCATGAAGGCCAGCGGCGCAATCTCGATGGCGCCAGAAGTCAGCGCCCGCTCCACCCGCTCGGGTGGCATCATGTCGTAAAGTGCGTCGTAGAGTGGCCTGAGGTAGGGGTCGATCTTCTCGCGCATGTCGCCCGGCAGAAATCCGAGCCGCTCGCCGGCTTCCACGGCCGGCCGGGACAGCACGAGGCGCGCTACTTCTCCGCGCTCGAGCAGCGCCGCTGCGTGCGCCACGGCGAGATAGGTCTTGCCGGTGCCGGCCGGCCCCAGTCCGAACACCAGGGTCGAGCGCTCCATGGCGCGAATATAAGCGTCCTGTGCCGGGTTGCGGGCGATCACGGTCTTGCGTCGCGTGGATATGGCGGCGAGCTGCAACCGGGAGCCGGCGTCGATCGCAGGCAGCGGTAACTGATCACCGACCGCCAATGACATGCGAATCGCCCCCTCCACATCGGCCGAGGTAATCGCCTGGCCGGCCTGCAAGCGACCATAGAGCGCTTCAAGTACATCACGTGCTCGGGCGGCGGCGTCATGAGATCCACGAATGGTCACCTGATTGCCGCGCGCCGTGGCATCGACACCGAGCTTCTGCTCGATCAGCGCCAAATGCTGATCGAACTGACCGTAAAGCGGGCCGATCAGCCGGTTATCCTCGAAAACGAGCACCAGATGAGTGAGGTCGGACGCATAATTCATGGCGTTCCCCGGATAGGTCGCAGTGTTGGCGACGGCATGGTCGGTGCGTGTCGTGGCAGGCTCATGCCGACCGCCGGGCCGGTACGGGCTCGCCTTGGAGCCGACCGATCAGGCTATGGCCGCCGATCGCCTCGATGGTAACCTCGACGATTTCACCGATCAGCGACGACGGTGCCGTGACAGCCACTGGCTGCAAGTAGGGCGAGCGCCCGACGATCTGGCCGGAAAGACGACCGGGTTTTTCTAAAAGCACAGGCAGGGTGCGGCCGACAAGGCGCTCGGCGAAAGCTTTCAGCTGTGCTTCGAGCAGCACTTGCAGGCGCTGCAGCCGCTCGCTTTTCACCGCTTCAGGGATCTGATCGGCCAGACCCGCCGCCGGCGTGCCCGGACGTGGCGAATATTTGAACGAGTAACAGGCCGCATAATCGATGGTGCGGACGAGGTCCATGGTGGCCGCGAAGTCTTCCTCGGTTTCGCCGGGGAAGCCAACGATAAAATCGCCAGAGATCGCCATGTCCGGCCGCACCGTTCGCATGCGGTTGACGAGGGCGATATATTCGGCCGCGGTATGGCGGCGATTCATGGCTGCGAGAATGCGGTCGGAGCCAGACTGCACGGGCAGATGCAGATAGGGCATCAGCTTGGGATTGCCGGCGTGCGCGGCGATCAGAGTATCGTCGAGATCTCGCGGATGACTGGTAGTGTAGCGGATACGGGCAAGGCGCGGCAGCTCGGAAAGGCGGGCCAAGAGACCGGCGAGGCCGACCGTCCGACCTTCATGATCCACGCCATGGTAGGCATTGACGTTCTGGCCGAGGAGCGTGATCTCGCGCACACCGGCGGCCACCAGGGTCTCTGCTTCCTCGACGATCTTCTCGACCGGCCGCGAGGCTTCCGAGCCGCGCGTGTAGGGGACGACGCAGAAGGTACAGAACTTGTCGCAACCTTCTTGCACCGTGAGGAAGGCCGTCACGCCACGAGACCTGACCGCCGTCTCGGAGGGGGCGACGAGGTGATCGAACTTGTCTTCGGCCGGAAACTCGGTCTCCACGACCTTTTGCCGGACCGGCGCCTTGCCTTCGGTGGCGGTCGGTCTTTCGCCCAAGCGTACCCGCTCGATCAGTTCGGGCAGGCGGTGGTAGGTCTGCGGTCCAAATACCATGTCGACGACCGGCGCTCGGGCGATGATCTCTTCGCCTTCCGCCTGGGCGACGCAGCCAGCGACGGCGACCAGTGTCTCTCGCCCCTCGGCGGCCCGCGCCGCCTTCAGCACGCGCAGACGCCCCAGTTCGGAATAGACCTTCTCGGCCGCCTTCTCGCGGATATGGCAGGTATTGAGGATGACGAGGTCGGCGTTCTCGGGGTTGTCGACGGCGGTATACCCAAGCGGGGTCAGTGTGTCCGACATGCGGTCGCTGTCGTAGACATTCATCTGACAGCCGTAGGTCTTGATGAAGACAGACTTCTTATCCGTCACCGTCGCTCGCTTTCCCTCGTGGGACCGGCCCACTTGGACCGTCCCGGCAAAGATAACGGCATCTAGTGCATTTTGGGGAGCGGCGAAAGGCGGTTTTCCAACAAATTCGCGCGATGATCGCACGCTGGCCTTTTCAACTGCTGGAACGATTAGCCGTCGCTGATGGTGCTCGCCGTCTTGATCGTCGGCAACGGAGCCTTACAAGGAACGGCTGTCCGACCTTTTGCCGCTCTGGAGAATTCTGCCATGCCGATCTACGAACTCGATGGAATCGCACCCGAACTGCCTGATGACGGCGACTATTGGGTCGCTCCGGATGCCCATGTAATCGGCCGGGTGAAGCTCGGTTCGCAGGTGGGCGTGTGGTTTGGCGCGGTGATCCGTGGCGACAACGAGCCGATCGTCGTCGGCGCCCGCACCAACATTCAGGAGGGAGCGACGCTGCACACCGACCCCGGCTTTCCGCTGATCATCGGCGAGGGGTGCACCATCGGCCATCAGGCGATCGTCCATTCCTGCGAGATTGGCGATAACGTGTTGGTCGGCATGGGCGCCACCATTCTGAACGGCGCCAAGATCGGCAACAACAGTCTTGTCGGCGCCAACGCGCTGGTCACCGAAGGCAAGGTGTTCCCGGAGGGATCGCTGATCGTCGGCGCACCGGCGCGGGCCGTGCGGGCGCTCGATGAAGCGACCATCGAAAAGCTGCGCCAGTCGGCGGAGAACTATGCCGCCAACTTCAAGCGGTTCAAGACGGGCTGCCGCAAGATCGCCGACTGAACGTCGGTCATGCCCGGGCCTTCTCGGCCATCTCAGGCGAAAAGGCGGAGGTAAGATAAGGGGCGATGCTTTGAAGCGGCAGTTGGCGCTCCACCGCGCCAATCTCGAAGGCGGCGCGTGGCATGCCGTAGACGATGGACGTTGCTTCGTTCTGACCAATCGTGTGGCCGCCGCCAAGTCGGATATCGAGAAGGCCCGAGGCGCCGTCACGGCCCATGCCGGTCAGGATGACGCCAAGACTGTTGATCGGACAGATGCGCGCCATCGATCGGAACAGTACGTCGACCGATGGGGCATGGCCGGAGATCCGTTCCTCGCTCCCAATGCGGCAGGTCAGGCTGGGCCCGGCATGACCGAGCTCGAACTGACGCCCTCCCGGAGCCAAATAAGCCGTGCCGGGCCGCAGGGGCTCCCCATCTTCGGCTTCCTTTATATGCAAAGCGCAGAGACCGTCGAGCCGGCTGGCAAACGAACCGGTAAACTGGCCCGGCATGTGTTGGACGATCAGGATGGGCGGCATGCTGGCCGGGAGCTCGGTAAGCACGGCGCGGATGGCTTCGACGCCGCCGGTTGACGCACCAATGCCAATCACGGCGCCGGTGCGCGAGCAGCCGATCGGTTGCGGCGGCGCGGAGATCTTGAGCGGCTTGCCTTCCGGCGCGACGCGGCGAGCACCGATATTGGCACTGGCCGCGACCTTGATCTTGTCGATCAGCTCGGTGGCGATTCTGTCGAGATCGGTGGCTCTTGCCGGCTTGCCGACCACGTCGACGGCCCCGATCTCCAAGGCGCGGATGGTGGTGTAAGCGCCTGCCTGGGTCAGCGTCGAGACCATCACCACCGGCATTGGCCGGAGCGCCATCAGCTTTTCCAGAAATGAGATGCCGTTCATGCCGGGCATTTCAACGTCGAGCGTCAGCACGTCCGGATTGAGACGTTTGATCGCTTCGCGCGCGGCGAACGGATCGGCGGCGGTGCCGACCACCTCGATATCGGGGTCATGGGCGAGAACGCCGGTCAGCATGTCCCGCATCAAGGCGCTGTCGTCGACGATGAGGACGCGGATGGGCCTTCCAGACATGGTCGTCCCTCAGAAGAGATCGACCTCGCCCTCGACTTTCGTCTTGGCGAGCCGGTCCTTGAAAGAATGTTCCTCCTCGACGAAGGCGGGGTGAACCGAAGTGCCCAGCAGGAGCCTGTGCACCACGCCGGTCGAGGGGGTGTAGTGAATGCGGCGACCATAGCCACCGCCGAGATCGGCCGAGGCGATGGCTAGATTTTCCGCCTTGAGGTAGTCGAGCACGAACGAAACGTTGGATGACCCGATCAAGGTCGTTCCGTCCGTAAGATCGGCGCCGCCGAACAGCTTGATCTCAAGGTCGCGGCGCCGGCAGCCGGACTTCAGCACTTCGTTGATCAGCACTTCCATGGCGTAATTGCCGTAGCGCAACGCGGCACTGGCGCCGTTCCATATTCCGGAGTCGCTTTCGGGCAGCATGAAATGGTTGAGCCCGCCGAATCCCGTCGCCGGGTTGCGAACGCAGGCGGCGACACAGGAGCCCAACACGGTGACGATCATTTCGTCGGTGTGCCCCGTTACATAGGCCTCGCCAGGAAGCACGCGCACGGCTTGCGTGCCGCGCCGCAAATTGTAGGCATGCCCGGCAGTCTGCCGGCACGGGCCGGCGTCGCTTTCGGGAAGCTCTGTCGGTTTCGTCTGGCCGGCACCGCGCATGCTCAGGTCCCCTTTTGGTAGATGGTCGGCCCGCGCAGGCGGAAAACCGTCTTCTGGTCGAGAATGGTCTCGGAATGGCCGATATAGAGCCAACCGCCGGGTGCCAAGAGATCGGCGAAGCGCTGCACCAATCGGGCCTTGGTCGGATTGTCGAAATAGATCATGACGTTGCGGCAGAAGATGGCGTCGAATGGCCCCTTCATCGGCCATGAATCCAGAAGATTGAGCTGCTTGAAGGCGATGATTCGTCTGAGCTCCGGCCGGACCTGCCATTCGCTGCCGCTGGTTGCGGTAAAATGTCGGTAGCGCCTGCCCTTACCAAGCTCTGCCACCGACTGCGCCGCATAGCGACCGGCGCCGCCGCGCGCTACCACCGCGCTATCTATGTCGGTCGCCAGGATCCTGGTGTCGCAGTGTACGCGTGCCGACGCCGTCTCAAGATAGGTCATGGCGATCGAATAGGGCTCTTCACCTGTCGAGCAGCCGGCTGACCAGATGCGCAGACGCGTCCGGCCGTTGACGCCATCGGTGGAGAGATCCGACAACAGGTTTTCGGCGAGGTGATCGAAGTGGTGCTTCTCCCGAAAGAACCGGGTGAGATTGGTGGTAAGCGCGTTGATGAGATATTCGATCTCGTCTTCGCCCTCGGGGCTCGAATAGTAGTCGCAGTATTCGGAAAAGGCCGAGAAGCCGAGTTCCCTCAGACGCCGCGTCAGCCGCGAATAGACCATATTGATCTTATGGTCGGGCAGAGTGATTCCCGTACGGCCGTGGATGAAAGCGGCAAGCCGACGGTATTCCTTCAGGGTGAAGGGAAATTCGCGATGCTCCGGGGTGGTGCTGAGGGCGGCCATGGCTACTCCGGGAGACTGGGCCGCGGCGAGATCGCCGCGGCTCGTTTTTTTCATCGCGCTCAGAATTCCTTCCAGTCGGCGTCGCTTTCGAAAGCGGCGTGCAGGTCGGACTGCAGACGCTGGGCGTTACGGCCACCAGCCGCTGCCACCTTCTTGGGCTGAGCCGGGCGAGGCGCTGTCTTGCCAGCGGGGCGGGTGTCGCGCCGGTCACCGGCTACGGCCGCCCGGACGGGCTGGGCAGTATCGTCGAGCCGGAAGGCCGACATGCGACCATGCATCGCCTCGGCCTGCTCCTGCAGCATGCGCGTCGCCGAAGCGTTTTCCTCGACCAGCGCCGAGTTCTGCTGGGTCATCTCGTCCATCTGGGTGACGGCCTTGTTGATCTCCTCGACGCCGGCCGACTGTTCGCGGCTGGCCGCGGCGATATCGGAGACGATGTCGGCCACCTTCTTGATCGAGCCGACAATATCGGTCAGCGCCGTGCCGGCATCGTTGACCAGCTTGACGCCGTCCTTGACCTGGGCGCCGCTCTCGACGATCAGCGCCTTGATATCCTTGGCTGCACCCGACGAACGCTGAGCGAGGGAGCGTACTTCAGAAGCAACCACGGCAAACCCCTTGCCGGCGTCTCCGGCCCGCGCCGCTTCGACAGCCGCGTTGAGGGCCAGCAGATTGGTCTGGAAGGCGATTTCGTCGATCACCGAAATGATGTCGGAAATCTTCTGCGAAGAGGTCTCGATGCGGCTCATGGCGCCGACCGCCTTGCCGACCACCTCGCCACCGTCGGTCGCCGTACTGCGAGCCGAAGCTGCGAGCTGATTGGCCTGCTGGGCATTGTCGGCGTTTTGCTTGACCGTCGCTGCCATTTCTTCCATCGAAGCAGCGGTTTCCTCAAGGTTCGAGGCCTGCTGCTCGGTCCGCTGCGAGAGGTCGGTGGTCCCCGACGATATCTCGGCGACGGCGTTGGAAATGGTGGTCGCGGCCTCCATCATATCGGCGACGACGGTCGACATGGTGTCGAGCAGCGTGTTGATGCCCTCGCAGAGGTTGGCAATTTCACCAGTCTTGCCTTCGAGGGGCACACGACGGGTGAGGTCGTTGCCGCGCGCCGCCTCGATCACTTCCTTGGATTCGCGCACGGCTGCCTGGAGGGCGTCGGCGGACCGCACCTGCTCGGTAATGTCGGTGGCGTATTTCACCACCTTGAAGGGCTTGCCGTTCATGTCGAGAATTGGGTTGTAGGAAGCCTGGATCCAGACCTCCCGGCCGCCCTTGCCGATGCGCTTGTACTGATTGGCGTCATACTCGCCACGGCCGAGCTTCTCCCAGAACATGCGATAGTCGACCGATGCGCGATAGGTCGGATCCACGAAGATCGAATGATGCTGGCCTTTGATCTCGGCCAGCGTGTAGCCGAGCGTGTTGAGGAAGTTCTCGTTGGCGTCGACCACCTTGCCGTCAAGGGAAAATTCGATCACGGCCTGCGCCTTGGAGATGGCCGAGATCTGTCCTTCGAAGTCGGCGGACTGCAGGCGCCGGGCTGTAATATCGGTGGCAATCTGCACGATCTTGAACGGCTTGCCGTCAAGGCCGATGATGGGATTGAACGATACTTCGAGCCATACCTCACGGCCGCCCTTGCCAATGCGTTTGTATTGGCCTGCCACGTGCTCTCCACGCTGCAACCCATCCCACATCAGTTTGTATTCGGCACTTTCACGCGAAGCGGCGTCGGCAAACATCGCGGCTGGCTTGCCGCGTATTTCGTCGATCGTATAGCCGAAGATCTTGCAGAAGATGTCGTTGGCGTCGGTTACGGTCCCATCGAGCGCCAGTTCCAGTACCGACTGCGACAAACGGATAGCGTCAGCCTGTCCCTTGTAGTTGGCGGTTAGCTCGGCAATCTGTTTGCCGTTTTTCTGGAAGATGGAAACAGCACCGGCGATGGTGCCTATTTCATCCTGCCTGTCGGTGCCGTCGACCTCGAACTCATAATCGCCCTCGGTGATCCGCCGCATGTAGTTGATCATTCGGCCCACGCCGCGCGTGATCTGCAGGGAGAAGAAGATGCTGGCGGCGAGCGCGATGGCCATGGCCAGGAGTACGACGCCAAGCGTTGTGAACAGCGCACTGCGCAAGCCAGACGCGTGATCTGCGAGCATGGTGACAAGAGTGTCGGCGCCACCGTGCCAGAGAGCCTGGCTCGCCTGCGACTGTGCCTTGGTTGCCTCCATAAAGCGGGTGATGTCCACGCTTTGTGGCGAGGCAGCCGTCTCGAAGGCGGTGGTAACGGCCTCCGCTTCTCCCACCAAACGAGGAACGGCGTCGGCAAAAGCGGAAATCTGGGCACTGAGAGCATCGATACGACCATCGGTGCTGTGCGCCTTCGCGACCTGGAGCACATCAAGGGCTCCGCCCGATGCTTCCTGGAACAAGGCGATCTGCGACTTCAGCAATCCCAGATCCGCTACCGATACGGAGGCCGCCCGTGACATTTCACGGATCTTGCCGGTGATTGCGACGCGATACCAAAGAACGCGCGGAATGCGGCTCATCAGCGCCTGGCCGAGATAATTGTGGTCTACCTCGGTGTCGACGGCGATGCCGGCGCCATCGGAAATGGCGGCCATCAGTCCGAGCCCGGCGTTGACCGACTGGGTCAACCGTGCGTCGAACGGCACGTGACTGCGCGGCCAATCGTAACTTGTCAGAACATCGCTGAAAGCTTTCGCCGCTTGGGTCGTGCCGAAGTCGGCATCGTGTTCGCGGCCGAGGCCGGCGAGGTCGGGAATGGTGGGAAGTACGGTGGCCGGCGTCGCCGTATCGTCGAGGGCGGAGACGGCGAGGCCGCGGATGGTTTCCCAAACGGCGACCGAATAGGCGACGCCGCCGGCCTCCTTGTGAGCCGTGGCCACGCCCTCCTCGCTCTTGCTGACGTAGAGCCAGCCGAGGATGACGATCGGCAGGCTCATGAGCGCGACGATCAGGCCGATCTTGGTACGAAGTTTCAGCGAGGTGAGTGACATGATGTCAGTTCCTGGAGGGGCCGCTCAGGCGGCGACGGCGTCGTTCGCCGGGCCATGATTGGCAAAGAGGTTTTCGAGGCTGAGGAGGACGACCATGCTGTCGCCAACAGGGATGATTCCGGCGAGGAAGGCATTGTCGATCGGCTGATCGACGTCGGGCACCGGTCGGATATCGGCGACGTTGATGGTCAGAATGTCGGAGACGGCGTCGACCAGAAGGCCGAGAAGGCGGCCGCCGATCGCAACGATGATCACGACGTGGCTGCTTGTCGTCGTGGTGAGGCCGAGGCGGAAGCGGCAACGCAGGTCGAAAATCGGGACGATGGTGCCGCGGAGGTTAAGCACGCCGAGCATGTAGTCCTGCTGATTCGGCAGGACGGTCGTCTCGGTCCAGCCCTTGATCTCGCGGACCGCCATGATGTCGATTGCGAATTCGTCGTCACCGACGCGGAAGGAAACGAACTGCCGAGTCTGCGCGGTGGTGGCGTCGAGGCCGGTGCTGGAAAGGTCTTGCGGTTCTGCCATGGAGTGAGCTCCGTCAGGTCAGGCGCTTGCAGCGATCGGCCGCGCCGTGTCGGCGGTGCGGGCATTCCGGTCGTGTAGGCGTGTGAGTTCTTCGATGTCGACAATGAGCGCGACGCGGCCATTGCCGAGAATGGTGGCGCCGGAAATGCCCGGAACCGGATCGTAATTGTCCTGTAGCGACTTGATCACCACCTGCTGCTGGCCAAGCAGTTCGTCAACGACGATGCCGAGCTTGCTGCCGTTGGCAAGTTCGATCAGCACGACGAGGCCCTGGCACGGATCGGCGATGGCCTCCGTGACACCGAACACACGGGCGAGATGGATCAGGCGGACGAATTCACCTCGAATGGACACGACCTCTCCGCCGCCGGGAATGAAGCGGATCTGGCCGCGCCCTGGGCGGAAGGACTCGATGATCGAGGTGAGCGGCAGGATGTATTTTTCCCAGCCGACCGCCACCACCATGCCGTCGAGGACGGCGAGCGTCAGCGGGATCACCAGCGTGAACCGCGTGCCTTTGCCTGGCGTCGATGTGACTTGTACGCGACCACCGAGTGCCAGCACGTTGCGCCGAACAACATCCATGCCGACGCCACGGCCCGACACGTCGGTTACGGCGGCGGCCGTCGAGAAGCCCGGTGCGAAGATCAGTTCGTCGATTTCCTCCCCGGAGAGCTTAAGGCCAGCCGGTACGATCCCCTTCTCGATGGCCTTGGCGAGGAGGCGGTCACGGTCAAAACCGGCCCCGTCGTCTTCAACATGGATAAGGATGTTGGAGCCGGCATGCTGGGCCGACAGGCGAATGACGCCCTCAGCGGGTTTGCCGGCCGCAAGACGCGTCGCCGCGTCCTCTATTCCGTGGTCGACTGCGTTACGGATCATATGGGTGAGCGGATCGGCCAGTTCCTCGATCACCGTCTTGTCGACTTCGGTTTGCTCGCCGGCCATCTCGAGCCGAACGTCCTTGCCTGTCTTGTGTCCTACGTCACGGACGAGACGCGGCATGCGCGAGAACACCGATTTGACCGGCTGCATGCGGATGGCCATCACGCACTCCTGCAGCTCGCGCGTCAGACCCGCGAGGTGCTCGAAGCCCTGATGAGCCGCGGGGTCGTCGTTGTCTCGGCTTTCCGTGAACTGTTGGGCCAGCATGGCCTGGGCGATGACCAGTTCGCCAACCATGTTGACCAGGCGATCGACGCGGAAAAGATCAACCCGGATCGAAGAGATCGAGCCGGTTTTACTCTCTGGCTTGTTGCCGATGGGGGACGGCGCGACGGCTGGTATCGGTGTCGCAGGTGCCGCGACGATGGGGGCGCTCTCGTCGGGCTTGATCGAGACGGTGGGAGCTTCCTCGATGGTTAGCTCGCATTCGTCATCGACGAATTCGAATACCTCAGCGATAGCCGCTGGCGAGCAGTCGGCATGAAGCGTCATTGTCCAGCCTAGGTAGGCGTCATCGACGTTGAAAGCCTCGAAGGAGGGGAGCCGTGTAAGGTCGCAGTCGACCGTGAGCGTGCCGAGTGTCTTGAGTTCCCGGATCAAGTAGAGCGGCTCGTTGGCGTGGCGGAACAGCTCGGCGTTGGGGCGGAAAACAATCTTGTAGGTCTTTTCCGCCGCCGGTGGCGCCTCTTCCGCGGTGCTTTCAACTGCTTTGGCGGCCGAATGGATTGGCGTTTCGCCATCGAGCAGGGCGCTGAGCTCCTCGGCGACATCGGCGCCGAAGTCGTCGGCTGGCATCTCCCCCTGACGTGCGAGGTCGATGAGGGCCGAAAATACGTCGGCGGCGGCGACAAGTGAGACGAGTGTGCGCTCATCAAGCTCAGCCTTACCGTCGCGCAGTCGGTCGAGCAGCGCCTCGAAGCGATGAGCGAAGCCGACAAGCACGGTGTAGCCGAAGGCCCCAGCCCCGGCTTTCACCGAGTGGACGGCACGGAAGATGGCGTTGAGGCTCTCGACATCACTGGAAAATGCAACGAGGGCTCCGAGACGCTCCTCGAGGTCCGCGAGCAGTTCCGTGCATTCCTCGAAGAATGTTCTGCGAAATTGGGCGAGTTCGTCAGAGCCGAAGGTCGGAGTTGACATGGCGGCTGTCCGTTATGGTCAGGCAGGGCAGACCTTGTTGACGACGGAGAGTAATTTCTCCGGTGCGAAGGGCTTGACGATCCAGCCCGTGGCGCCGGCCGCTTTGCCACTGGCTTTCCTTTCATCACCTGATTCGGTCGTGAGGATCAGAATGGGCGTCGACGCATGTGCTCCTCCGGCGCGTACGCGCTTCACCAGCGTTACGCCGTCCATGTTGGGCATGTTGATGTCGGTGATGATCAGGTCGACGCGGGTGGTGGCGAGGACGCCAAGCGCCTTCAGCCCATCTTCAGCTTCCAAGACTTCGAAGCCGGCCCCTTTCAACGTGTAGGAGACCATGTCACGCATGGTCCTGGAATCGTCAACCGTGAGTATCTTTCTCGGCATTTAGGGGGCTCCGGGCGCCGAGTTCAGCGGTAAGGCCGAGGTCGGCATAGGCTTCGCGAAAGGTTGGCGTGGTATTCACGATCGCGAGCCGGCCACCGTTCATTTCGAGCGCGCGGGCGGTTGCAACAAATAGCTGGACGGCTTGTGTGCCGAGGCGTTCGACGGCCGCGGCATTCAGCGTCAGAAGTGTGGTCTCTGAAACGAGAGGTTCGATCCGCGCATAGAGTTCATGGATACTGGACGCGTCGAGGACAGCGGCCAGATCGTAAGAAATCTTGCTTTGTTCGAATGGTGGCACCTTCGACTCACTTCAATCTATGGCGGTTGGCGCTACAGCTGTCCGGAGACCTCTGGCGACGCAATACACGCATGGATTGGTTACCGAAAACTGAAGTGGATTCTGGCTCCGATTTGCAATTCAGCTGGGTTGGTAGTCTGGGATACCGGATTTTATGAGTCTTCATTGTCAAATGCTGAATCAAACGCTGCCAAGGAAAAGTCGTTTGAAATGAAGTTGCTTAGACAAAACTGGCGGCGCCTTCGCTGCCTCTGGTAATAGAGTCTTGAAATGAATCGCTGTTTCCGTTTCAACCGTCGATGAGGTGGCGATAAGGCGGACTCGTGAACTGATATTGGTTCCATCTCGTCAACCATTGATGGAATTTATCTGTAAGTATTTAGCAGTACGTGCTTATTGGTGGCACTTGATCTGTCTCTTGGGGGAAGAAAGCACGCGAATCATCCCGCGTGACCTTGCTGCCGGGCGCGCGTCGTTGAGTTGCTCAACGGACGTTGGATCCAGAGGTCGCGGGGCTTTCCGGACGGCGGGATGCGTGACAGAAAGACCGGCGTGCGCTTTTGCTGTCGATCGGCGCTCCGCAAGAGATTCTGATATGGCTCCGCTTGAGTTCCTCCTCGTCGCCCTCTTGTCTCTCGGCCTGGAAGCGCTGATTGGTTATCCCGATCTTCTCTTTCGGCGGATCGGGCATCCAGTCACCTGGATGGGAGCGTTGATTGGCCTTCTCGATCGCACGCTCAACCGCGATGAACTCGATGCGGACCGCCGCCGGCTGAACGGTGTCCTCGCCGCCATCATCAATGTGATGGCGAGTGCCCTCGTCGCCGCGGCGGTGGGTTCGATATCCGGCCTGACTGGTCCCATCGCCGGACCTTGCCTTGCCGCTGTGTTCGGCTCGACGTTACTGGCCGCCCGCAGCCTGCATGTCCATGTCGCCGCCGTTGCCGACGCCATGCGTCGGGGCGGACTCGATGCCGGACGGCTTGCCGTGGGCAGGATCGTCGGCCGCAATCCAGCCCATCTCGACGCTGCCGGCGTCTGCCGTGCCGCCATTGAAAGTCTGGCCGAGAGCTTTTCCGACGGTGTCACGGCGCCCTTGTTCTGGATGGCGGTTTTGGGTTTACCGGGAGCAGCCGCTTACAAGGCGATCAACACAGCCGATTCGATGATCGGCCACAAGACGCCCCGTCATCTCGCTTTCGGTTGGGCGTCGGCCAAGCTCGACGATCTCGTTAACCTCCCCGCCTCGCGCCTGACCGCCTGGGCCATCGTGGCGGCGGCGCTTGCCGACGACGGCGCCTCAGCGGCGGAGGCCTTACGGGCGATCGATCGTGACGCTCGTCGCCACAAGTCGCCCAATGCCGGCTGGCCGGAAGCGGCGATGGCCGGTGCCCTCGGCTTGCGCCTCAATGGACCCAAAGTTTACGGAGACACGCGGGTCGAGGATGCCTGGATGGGCGACGGACGCGCCGAGGTGACCGCCTACGACATCGACCGGGCGCTGAGGCTCTATCGACGGGCACTGCTGTTGATTGCCGCGGTGCTGGGGCTTGTCTGGCTCGGCCTTGTCATCCTCGCCTTTGGCTGAGATCGAGGAGGCCGTCGGCGTCTAGATGGGCTGCGAGATGATCGGCGAGGCCGTCCAGCACCCGCTCGATTTCCACTTCGTAAGCGAGTGTGGAGGGAGCGGCACCGATCCAGCCAAGCAGCCTTTTCCGCTGCCAGTCGTCTGCGAACAGGCCGTGGCAATAGCTGCCGACAACATTACCATCCCGCGAAATCGCTCCCTCGTCGCCACCGTCCGAAAGGCGGGCAAACGGCCTGCAACGGTCGGGCCCCACGGTCGCCCCAACATGCATTTCGTAGCCGGAAAACGGCGTGCCGTCGGGCAGCGATACGCCGCTTACCGGCCGAAGATGCTTGTCGCCGGTCATGGTGGTCTCGACGTCGAGCAGGCCGAGGCCGCCGATCGCTTCGACTTCGCTTTCGATCCGGTCCGGGTCGCGCAATACTTGGCCGAGCATCTGGTAGCCGCCGCAGAGGCCAAGCACCTTGCCGCCCTGCCGGACATGGGCACGAATATCGATGTCCCAGCCTTCCGCCTTCAGCGCGAGCAGGTCGGGGATGGTCGCTTTCGAACCGGGCAGCAGCACGAGATCCGCCGGCGGCAGCGGTCGCCCGGCTTCGGCGAGGATTACCTCGACACCCGCCTCCTGTCTTAGAGGGTCGAGGTCGTCGAAGTTTGCGATGCGAGGCAACACTGGCACGACAATGCGCTTGCGCCCCTCGCCTTCACCTGCATCGTGGCGACTTCTGAGCCCGAGGCCATCCTCGGCCGGCAGCCGGGTCGCGCCGGGAAAATGCGGCACCACCCCGAACGAACGCCAATGGGTGTGGCGGGTAATCTCGGCGAGACCGGCATCGAACAGGGAAATGTCGCCGCGAAAGCGGTTGACGAGATAGCCGACGACCAGGGCCGCATCCTCCTCTTCCATCACCGCCTTGGTGCCGACGATCGACGCGATGACACCCCCTCGGTCGATGTCGCCGATCAGCACCACGGGCGTATCGGTGGCACGGGCAAATCCCATGTTGGCGATATCGCCGGCCCGGAGGTTGACCTCCGCCGGTGATCCTGCCCCTTCGACCAGTATCAGATCGGCATCCGCCGACAGCTGCTCGAAGCTGTCGAGCACCGCCGGCATCAGTCTGGGCTTCATCGCCTGATAGTCACGGGCTTTGGCATTGCCGACGACGCGACCCTGCACCACGACCTGCGAACCGATCTCCGACTGTGGCTTCAGCAGCACCGGGTTCATGTGGACCGATAGCGGCACGCCGGCAGCCCGGGCCTGCAGCGCTTGCGCGCGGCCGATCTCGCCACCGTCCGCCGTCGCCGCTGCGTTGTTCGACATGTTCTGCGGTTTGAACGGCCGTACCCTGAGGCCGCGTCGGGCATAGAGACGGCAAAGGCCGGCGACGATCAGCGACTTGCCGACGTCCGAGCCAGTCCCCTGGAACATCAGCCGGCTGACCATCAGAATTCGATCCCCGCCTGCGCTTTCACGCCGGCCGCGAAATGATGCTTCACCGCGATCATCTCGGTGACGCAGTCGGCCGCCTCGATCAACTCAGGCTTGGCATTGCGGCCCGTGACGACGACCGTGAGATCGCCCCGCCGTGCCTTGAGCCGTTCGACCACGTCTGTAAGCGGCAGGTGCTCGTATCGGAGCGCGATGTTGAGTTCGTCGAGGACGAGCAGACGGACCTCGGGGTCGTCCATGAGCGCTTGCGCTTTCGTCCAGGCGCTTTCCGCCGCGGCGACGTCGCGCGCCCGATCCTGCGTTTCCCAGGTGAATCCCTCGCCGAGCGTATGCCAGAATACGCCCGGAAAGCCTTCAAGCACGCGTCGCTCGCCGCTATCCCAGCCACCCTTGCCGAACTGCACGACGCCAACCTTCCAGTCATGGCCGAGAGCGCGGACGACAAGACCGAAAGAGGCGGTCGACTTGCCTTTGCCGGGGCCGGTGTTGACGATCAGAAGTCCCTTCTCGGCGATCGTCTTCGAGGCCACCTCGGCGTCTTGCACCGCCTTGCGCTTCGCCATCTTCAGCCGGTGGCGTTCGGCATCCACGTCGGTCATGTCGGCGCCTCCAGATCTAACGGCGCTCTAGTGGTTCGACTCCGACATTTGCATCCGTCTGATATCGGCCTCGGAGCAAATGTCGGAGTCATAAGAACCACTAGCAAGTTATTGTTTCTCGTGGAGTTTTTGAATTTGACATTTGACCGCGCGCCTTATGTCAGGCGGGACTCAAATGTCAAATTCGCTCCACTAGTGCGCTTCGTCCCAGTTTTGGGCGGCACGGGCATCGACGACAAGTGGCACGGCAAGCTTTATGGCCGGTTCGGCCGCGCTCTCCATGACGGCGCGCACCACTGGGATCGTCGCCGCCACTTCGTCATCCGGCACCTCGAAGATCAGTTCGTCGTGCACCTGCAGCAGCATCAGCGCCGACAGTCTCGCGTCGGCAAGCGCCGCCTCCATCCGAGCCATGGCGCGGCGGATAATGTCGGCGGCCGAACCTTGGATCGGCGCATTGATGGCTGCCCGCTCCATGAAAGCGCGCATCGACGGATTGGGCGAGCCAATCTCCGGATAATGCGCCTTGCGACCGAAAATGGTGGTGACGTAACCGTTCTCGCGCGCCTGTCGCTTGGTGGCTTCCATGTAGTCGCGGATGCCTGGAAACCGCTGGAAATAGCGCTTGATGTAGTCACCCGCCTCGTCGCGCCGTATGGAAAGCTGATTGGCGAGGCCGAAGGCTGAAATGCCGTAGATGATGCCGAAGTTGATCGCTTTGGCCCGGCGCCGGACCATCGGGTCCATACCCTCGACCGGCACGCCGAACATCTCGGAGGCGGTCATGGCGTGGATGTCGATGCCCTCGGCGAAGGCCTTTTTCAGCGCCGGAATGTCTGCGACATGGGCGAGCACGCGCAGTTCGATCTGGCTATAATCGGCCGACACAAGTTTGCGGCCGGGCGGCGCCACGAAGGCGCGACGGATCTTGCGGCCTTCCTCGGTCCGAACCGGAATGTTCTGGAGATTGGGCTCCGACGAGGCAAGGCGGCCGGTGGTGGTGGCGGCCAATGAGTAGCTGGTGTGGACCCGCTTGGTCTCCGGGTGGATGTAGCCTGGCAGCGCGTCGGTATAGGTCGACTTCAGTTTGGAAAGCTGGCGCCAGTCGAGGATGCGGCGCGGCAGTTCATGGCCCTCGGCGGCGAGGTCTTCCAGTACGTCGGCACCGGTCGCCCAGGCACCCGTCTTGGTCTTCTTGGCGCCAGCAAGGCCGAGCTTGCCGAACAGGATGTCGCCGATCTGCTTGGGCGATCCGATGTTGAAGCTCTCGCCGGCCACCTCGAAGATGCCGGCTTCCATCGCCGCCATCGACTGTGCGAACTCGCCCGATAGCCGCGACAGGATCTGCCGGTCGACGGAAATGCCCCGCATCTCCATGCGGGCGATGACGTCGATCAGAGGCCGCTCGGCCGTCTCGTAGAGGGCGGTCATGCCCTCAGCCGGCAGGCGTGGCTTCAGCACCTGCCAGAGGCGGAGTGTGATATCAGCGTCCTCCGCGGCGTAATGCGTGGCGCGATCAAGTGGCACCCGGTCGAACGTGATCATCGACTTGCCCGAGCCACAGACGTCCTTGAAGGCGATCGGCTTGTGGCCGAGCAGCACCTCGGAAAGCTCGTCCATGCCGTGCCCCATCCGGCCGGCATCGAGAGCGTAGGACATCAGCATGGTGTCGTCGCAAGGGGCCACGGTAATGCCGAGCCGCTTTAGGATGACCCAGTCATATTTGGCGTTCTGCCCGATCTTCAGGACCGAGGGATCCTCGAGAAGCGGCTTCACGACGCGCACGAAGTCACGAATGGCGATCTGGCCGGATACCAGGCCACCGCCCAGGAGGTCGCCGGCGCCGGAGACATGGGCGAGGGGGATATAGCAGGCGCGGCCAGGTGTAACGGCCAGCGACGCGCCGACTATATCCACCTGCATGGGATCGAGGCCGGAGGTTTCGGTATCGAAAGCCACACGGCCGGCCTCGAAGGCTTCAGCCACCCAGGCTTCCAGGCGGGCAAGGTCGGTGACCGTCTCGTAGGCCGAATAGTCAATGGGGATCGCCTGCATCTGGGCGCGCGCCTCGGCGGCCCGGCCAGCCGGCGTGAAAGCCCCCGCTAACGTAGATTCGCCATCCTCCCCCTCGCTTCCGGTCGGAGAGTTTGAAGGATCGAGCGCCAAGCCTGCGGTTGCCGTTTCGGCCGTTTCGGCCAGAGGAAGGGACGAGGCCTCACCCTCCGGCGGCCAATGCGTCACCGGCACTACGGCCGGCACCACCTTCGATGGCTCGACGCCAGTCGCCTCAGCAACACGGCGAATGATCGTCGAAAACTCCATCGCCTTGGCATAGGCGATCAACCGCTCGCCGATGATCGGCCTTACGCCGAGCATGTCGATCGGGTGCTCCAGCGGCACATCACGTTTCAGCGTTACCAGGCGATGCGAGATGCGGGCTTGCTCGGCGAAGGCAATCAGGTTCTCCCGCCGCTTCTGCTGCTTGATGCCGGCCGCGTTGGCGAGCAGGGATTCGAGATCGCCATATTCGAGGACGAGCTGAGCCGCCGTTTTCAGGCCGATGCCGGGAACACCCGGCACATTGTCGACCGAATCGCCGGCAAGGGACTGCACTTCGACCACCTTGTCGGGTGTCACGCCGAACTTCTCGATCACTTCCGGCACGCCGATCCGCCGGTCCTTCATCGTGTCGAGCAAGACGACGCGCTCGCCCACCAGCTGCATCAGATCCTTGTCGGAGGAAACGATGGTGACATCGGCGCCCACAGCCGCCGCCGCATCGGCATAGGTGGCGATCAGATCGTCGGCCTCAAAGCCCAGCTGTTCGACGCAGGCCACGTTGAAGGCGCGGACGGCCTCGCGAATCAGTCCGAACTGCGGTCTGAGGTCGGCAGGCGGCTCCGGCCGCTGTGCCTTGTAGAGCGGATAGATCTCGTTGCGGAACGTGACCGAGGAAGCGTCGAAGATCACGGCCAGATGCGTCGGCTTGACGCCTATGGCGGTCTGTTCGGTTTCCTTTAAAAGCCGCCACAACATGTTGCAAAAGCCGGAGACAGCGCCAACCGGCACGCCGTCCGACTTCCGTGTGAGTGGCGGCAGCGCATGGTAGGCGCGGAAGATGTAGCCCGATCCGTCGATCAGGAACACATGGTCACCGGCCCTGACCGGACGCGAGGCTGGGCTCGTGGGGGATTCTGCATTCGACATGATCAGACTATGCCCGCCTGCCCGCCGGAAGTGAAGACGCGCCGTCGCTGCCTATCGCCACTGCTGACGCTTTCCGGCCGATGTCCACCAGGGCTTTCATTTTTGAACCCATGAGCGCGGCGTCCTGCGTTCAAAACCGAAATTTCTTCGGCGTTCAATTCGAAAAGCAACGGCGGAGCGATCCCCGACCAAGGGCGGGGATGACACCCCGACGCCGCGGGGCATCATGGTCGGCGATTCGCGGGGCGGGAGCAGCCATGAAGAGTAGCGGCGGCCGGCATTTCGAGGACTTCCGGGTAGGGCAGGTGTTTCGCCATGCCAGCCCACGCACGGTCACCGATGGCGATGTTGCCTTCTACCGGGCGCTGACCGGCAGTCGCTTCGCGTTGCAGTCTTCGGACGACTTCGCGCACGCTGTCGGTCATCCGATGGCTCCGATCGATGACTTTCTCATCTTCAACATCGTGTTCGCCCAGTCGGTGCCGGATGTCGGCATCAACGCCGTCGCCAACCTCGGCTATGCGGGTTGCCGGTTCCTTGCACCGGTCTATCCCGGCGAAACGATCTCGACGGTGACCGAGGTTATTGGCCTCCGCGACACCGGCGGCCGCACAGGCGTCGTCTATCTGCGCACCACCGGCCACAAGAACGGCAGCGTGGAAGTGTTGGATTTTGCCCGCTGGCAGACCGTGCGCAAGGCGGAAGACAGCGTGTCGCCATTCTCCGAACAACTCGTGCCGCCGCTGCCGGCAGCGGTGCCCGCCGATTCTCTAGGCGCGTTTCTTCCGGTGCTCGACCTTTCTGCCTGGGATACGGGCCTCTCCGGCAGTCGGTTCCGTTGGGGCGACTATGAACTCGGTGAGAAAATCGATCACATCGATGGCATGCTGATTGACGAGGGCACCGCCATGCTGGCCGCTCGGTTCTTCGGAAACCCCGCCCGGCAGCATCCTCTGCCTTTTTCCGACGAACGGTCGCGCGGCCGCTGGCTGGTGCCCGGTGGCCTCGTCATGGCCGTTGCGCGCGCGCTGACCTTCAACGGTCTCGGCAACGCCGTCCACGTCGCGGCGATCAACGGCGGTCGCTATGTTGGACCAGTGTTCACTGGCTCAACGGTGCATGCCTGGTCGACCATCCTTGGCAAAGAGTTGATTGATGGTCGCGATGATCTGGGTGCCATGCGTGTCCGCCTCGTCGGAACTCGAGACCAGCCAACAGCTGATTTTCCCGATCGGGACGAGAGCGGCGCTTATCTGCCGTCCGTAGTCCTGGATCTCGACCTTTGGCTGCTGATGCCGCGTTAAACGCGGCCACCCCGAAGCTCAGCTGCCAGCAGGCGGCGCACCGCGGCTTCCGCTTCGAGTGATACTTTCTTCCGATCGGCGCTCCGGTCGAACCGGATAGGTTCACCGAATATGATGCTGACGTCGAAGTCGGAGGCGGCGAACATCTCTTTGGCGTGCGGCGCCAGATCCTGGTCGCCGACCCAGGAGACGATCGACCGCCCCGACCGGCCGAGCGGCAGGCCGAGCATATGAGTGTAAGCGATGGCAACCGGCTGCACGAACACCACGTCGATGCCTGTTTCCTCAAGGGCGGTACGAGCGGACCCGAACAGCGCTGAGCGGAACGGCAGAACCTGATTGCCATCCGAGGTGGTCCCCTCGGGGAACAGCATGATGACATCGCCATTTGCCAAACGACGGCCGATGCTATCCGCCTGATCGGCGGTGGCTCCGCGTCGGGTACGATCGATGAATACCGAGCGTTGCAAGCGAGCGAAGAAACCGAGCAGCGGCCATGCTCCGACTTCGCGTTTGGCAACGAACGATAGCGGCATCACCGCGCTATAGGCGGAAATGTCGATCCACGAGGCGTGGTTGGCAGCGAGAAGCAGCGGTCGCTCAGCAGTTGGACGACCATGGACGTGAAGCCTGATGCCCAGCGTCCATAGAACCAGCCGGTGAAAGGCCATTTGAAGAGAGCCGGCAAAACGCCAGCCAAAGCGCCGGGCCGGAAGATAAACAAGGACAAGGATGAAAGCGGCCACGGAAAACAGTGGCAGCGTCAATGCTGCCCTGACGTGGCCAGGTTTCACGCCTTATCCCCCTTGTTGGTCTCATCGAGCGGTACGCCGTAGAGTTCGAGCCGATGGTCAATCAGCTTATAGCCCAGCTTGCGGGCGACCTCGCGCTGCAGCGCTTCGATTTCGTCGCTGTGGAACTCGACCACCGCTCCGGTGCGGAAGTCGATCAGGTGGTCGTGGTGCTCATCGGGCAGTGGCTCGTAGCGCGAGCGGCCGTCGCGAAAGTCCAGACGGGCGATCATGCCGGCGTCGTCGAACAGCTTGACGGTGCGATAGACGGTGGAGATCGAAATATTGCTGTCGATCGCCGAAGCACGGCGGTAGACCTCCTCGACGTCGGGATGATCGACCGCCTGTTCCAGTACGCGAGCGATAATTCGCCGCTGCTCGGTCATGCGCATGCCGCGCGCCGCGCAGGCTTCTTCCAAAGAGAGCGGAGTGGATTCCTCGGTCATCGCGGATACCCTCGAACAGATGGCCACCGTCATCGGCCAATTATGGGTTATTTGAGATCAGCTCGCATGACAAGGGCGTTCGCAGTGCCGCCGGCATAGTAGTTAGCGCGATGGCCGACCTCCCGGAAACCGAGGTGCCGGTAGAGAGCGAGTGCTGGGCCATTTCCCTCATCCACCTCGAGAAACAACGAAGCGACGCGCATGAAATAGAGACGGCGGATCGTCTCGTCCATCAACAGTCGGCCGATGCCGCGACCGCGTCGCGTCGGCGCGACGGCGACGGTCAAGATTTCCGCCTCGTCGGCGGCGGCGCGTACCATGACGAAACCAACAGGTCGGCGAGTAAACGGTGTTCGTCCTTCCCGAGCCACGATCGTCGTCACCGTCGGATCGGCGATCATTGCCTCCATTTCAGTGGCCGGCCATCCGTGTCGGAAGGCACGGGCGTGAAGGGCGGCGAGATCGTCGGCGTCGGCGATGCGTCCAGGCTCGCAGACTGGCCGTGGAGGGGCGAAGAGGCGTGTCAGATCACAAAGCTTCATGGCGTCGGGGCTTGTGCGAGAAGTCCGGCTACGGGTGGCTGTGGTTTGGCGTCGGGCGCCCTGAGATAGAGCGGACGGGGCAATGCGCTCGCTGGATCGGCGAGGCTGCCCAGCCGGGCAAGTGCCAGGGGGTCGGTGGCCGTCATGACGTCGACCGGTGGTACTCTCCGGCCGGAGAGGACGGCCTGATGGGCGAGAATCGCCGCGCCTGAGCCGGCGAGGACGGTGGCGCGGTTGCCGATGCGGGTGAGCACGGTTTCCGCGTCGGCGGCAAACGGCGCCTCCAGCACGTCCCCCTTCGGTCCATAGAGGGCGGCGTAGACCTCGCCGCGTCGAGCATCGATGGCAGAAAGTATCGGCCCATCCGCGGGTTCGTCGAGCGAAGCCGCGATGAGACAAAGGGCGTCGATGCCGACGACGGGAATTCCCAGTGCGAGTCCGAGGCCGCGCGCCGCTGCTACGGCAATGCGGATGCCGGTGAAGCTGCCAGGGCCGACATTCACTGCGATGCGCGCGACGCGTTCGATCTCGATATCCGCCGCCGCGAACACCTCGTCGATCAGCGGGAACAGCCGTTCGGCATGGCCGCGGGAAATTGATTCCGAGCGCGCAATCGCCTGACCCTCGCCTGCAAGGGCGATGGCGATCCGGTCATTGGCGGTGTCGAGCGCAAGCGTCAGCATTGGCCCCCTTTATCCCGACCGGTGACCGCTGTCGAGAACCCAGGCCGCGCCGTCCACTCTTGGCAAGCTGCAGAGCTTTCAGGACTTGCGCCGCCGGGCCGGCGCGGCCAGATTAGCCAAGACGGAAGGGAGTTTTGGCATTGTGGCGATGACTGGTGGACAGGGAGGCTTGCGGGAGCTCGACGCGCGGTCGCGAGATATTTTTCGCCGCATCGTCGAGGCCTATCTCGACACGGGCGATCCCGTGGGCAGCCGCAACATAGCGCGCCTGCTTGCCGCGCCGCTTTCGCCGGCCTCGGTGCGCAATGTCATGTCCGATCTGGAGGCGGCGGGCCTTCTTTATGCACCGCACACGTCGGCTGGAAGATTGCCGACCGACCTCGGTCTGCGCTTCTTCGTCGATGCCATGCTGGAGATCGGCGATCTCGCCGAGGGGGATCGGTCAGCGATCGAGGGACGCCTCAAGGCGTCGGGTACCGGCAAGAGCGTCGAAGATGTCCTGACGGAAGCCTCGCAGACGCTGTCCGGACTGACGCGCGGCGCCGGCGTGGTTCTGACGCAGAAGGCCGACCCGCGCCTCCGCCACATTGAATTCGTCCGCATCGAACCGACGCGCGGCATCGTCGTGCTGGTTGGCGATAACGGAACGGTGGAGAATCGGCTGATCGACCTGCCGCCAGACCTGCCGGCATCGGCTCTGCAGGAGGCGGCTGCCTATCTTAACGCCCATATCCGTGGCCGAACTCTCAACGAGACGCGCACGGAAATCGAGCGTCAGCGCGCCGCCCGTAAGCTCGAGCTGGATACCTTGACCGCTCGCCTTGTCGACGCCGGACTGGCGTCCTGGTCAGAGGCTGCAGGCGGCCGGCCGCAGTCTCTGATCGTGCGTGGCCGTGCCAACCTTCTTGATGACGTGCGGGCCGCCGAGGACCTCGAGCGCATCCGGGCCCTTTTCGATGAGCTTGAGAGTTCCCAGGATTTGATCGAGCTTTTGGGTCTTGCAGATGCCGGCGAGGGAGTGCGCATCTTCATCGGCTCTGAAAACAAGCTATTTGGCCTATCCGGGTCGTCGCTGGTGGTATCCCCTTACCGAGATGCGGAGGCGCGGGTGATCGGCGTCGTCGGCGTCATCGGCCCGACCCGGCTCAATTACGCTCGCGTTGTGCCCATGGTTGACTACACGGCCCGCATCGTTGGCCGCATCCTTGGCTGACACAGGTAATGAAACAGCGGCGAAGGGTTGATTTTCGCTCCCGAAACCATCAAATCCGGGGCACGTTTGGCGGCGGTCGCCGCCACCGAGAGAATATGAGGACAAGATGGCAGACGAGACAGCACAGACTCCCGAACCGACCATTCCCGAACTTGATCCAGTGGTTGACCAGGGACTTCAGCGTATCGCCGCCCTCGAGAAGGAGGCGAGCGATCTCAAGGATCAACTGCTTCGTACCCTCGCCGACATGGAGAACCTCCGCCGCCGCACCGAGCGTGAGATTGCCGATGCCCGCACTTATGCGGTGACCAATTTCGCGCGCGACATCGTCGGCGCCGCCGATAACCTGACCCGAGCGGTCGCCGCCGTCGACGCCGAGGCGCGAGCCAACGGTGGTGAAGCGCTGATCTCGCTGGTCGAGGGCGTCGAACTGACCGAGCGCGAGCTGGTGAAGGCGCTTGAGAAGCACGGCGTCAGCCGCGTCGATCCGGCAGGCGAGAAGTTTGATCCCAACTTCCATCAGGCGATGTTCGAAGTGCCAGATCAGAGCGTGCCGAGCGGCACGGTGGTGCAGGTGATGCAGGTCGGCTTCAAGATCGGCGAGCGCGTCCTGCGGCCAGCGCTCGTTGGCGTTGGTCGGGGCGGCCCGAAGGCGGCGCCGGCCGAAGAGGCTGCCCAGCCGGAAACGCCACCCGAAAGTGGCCACCGGGTCGACAAGACGGTGTAGGCGGGGAGACCGCCGAAAAAAAGGGCGTCCCAAGTGGTCGCCCTTTTTCATTTCTTAAGACTATTTCCGCCAACAACGCGCCCCCTACGCGATTTCACGTAAATGGGACTGGAGTTCGCACCTATTCGCGTTTAGCGTCGAAGGTAGGCCCCAGGAGGGGATAGTCGCCCTCGGGCGGCAATGTCGGAACGGCCCCGCCAAAGGCGGGGGACATTGCCGGCCCGGCGGCAGACGCGTCAAGCGCGCGACGTTGCCTCAAAAGCCGCTGTTCAATCGTCCATTTTCAGCGCTGCGATGAAGGCTTCCTGCGGAATCTCCACCTTGCCGAACTGGCGAAGGCGCTTCTTGCCTTCCTTCTGCTTGTCCAAGAGCTTGCGTTTGCGCGTCACGTCGCCGCCGTAGCACTTGGCAAGCACATCCTTGCGGAGCGCCCGAATGGTCTCGCGAGCGATGATCTTGCCGCCGATCGCCGCCTGGATCGGGATCTGGAACATGTGCTGCGGAATGAGGTCCTTCAGCTTTTCGCACATCGCCCGGCCCCGACGATCCGCCTGGCTGCGGTGGACGAGCACGGAAAGCGCGTCGACCGGCTCGGCGTTGACGAGGATTTGCATCCGGACGAGGTCGCCCTCGCGATATTCGCTGAGGTGGTAGTCGAACGAGGCATAGCCTTTGGAGATCGACTTCAGCCGGTCGTAAAAATCGAACACCACCTCGTTGAGCGGCAGATCGTATTGCACGATGGCGCGGCTGCCGACGTAGGAGAGGTCGACCTGCAGGCCGCGTCGATCCTGGCAGAGCTTCAGAATGGCGCCGAGATAGTCGTCCGGCGTCATGATCGAGGCGCGAATCCATGGCTCGGCGATCTCGACGATGCGCGTCACCTCCGGCATGTCGGCAGGGTTGTGCAGCTCGATATCCGTGCCGTCGGTAAGGCGCATCTTGTAGATGACTGATGGCGCCGTGGCGATCAGGTCGAGGTTGAACTCGCGCTCGAGCCGCTCTTGGATGATTTCGAGATGCAGGAGGCCGAGGAAGCCGCAGCGGAAGCCGAAGCCGAGGGCGGCCGAGGTTTCCATCTCGAAGGAGAAGCTGGCGTCGTTGAGGCGCAGCTTGCCGACGGCGGCGCGCAAGTCTTCGAAGTTGGCCGCATCGACCGGGAACAGGCCGCAGAACACCACCGGCTGTGCCGGGCGGAAGCCGGGCAACGGTTCGGCGGTCTGCCGCCGCTCGTCGGTGATCGTGTCGCCGACGGCGGTATCGGCCACCTCTTTGATCGAAGCGGTGATGACGCCGATTTCGCCGGCCTCCAGCCTGTCGCAGAGTGCGAGCTTCGGCGTCATGTAGCCGACGCGCTCTACTTCGTAGACGGCACCGGCGCGCATCATCCGCACTTTCATGCCCTTCTGGAGCACGCCGTCGATGATGCGAACCAGCACGATGACGCCGAGGTAGGCGTCATACCAGCTATCCACCAGCAGCGCTTTCAGCGGCGCGTCCGGATCGCCCTTGGGCGGTGGCAGGCGTTGGACGATCGCCTCCAGCACGCCTTCGATATTGAGACCAGTCTTGGCCGAGATCTCCACGGCATTCGAAGCGTCGAGCCCGATCACGTCCTCGATCTGGCTTTTGACGCGCTCGGGCTCGGCGGCCGGCAAGTCAACCTTGTTGAGGATCGGCACGATCTCATGGTTGTTGTCGATTGCCTGATAGACGTTGGCGAGCGTTTGCGCCTCGACGCCCTGGCTGGCGTCCACGACGAGCAGCGACCCTTCGCAGGCGGCGAGCGAGCGACTGACCTCGTAGGCGAAGTCGACGTGGCCTGGCGTGTCCATCAGATTGAGCGTGTAGGTCTCGCCATCCTTCGCCTTATAGGCGAGGCGGACGGTCTGCGCCTTGATGGTGATGCCGCGCTCGCGCTCGATATCCATCGAATCGAGGATCTGTTCCTTCATGTCGCGCTGGGCGACGGTGCCCGTCGTCTGGATCAGGCGGTCGGCGAGCGTCGACTTACCGTGATCGATGTGGGCGATGATGGCGAAGTTGCGGATATGGGAGAGCAGCTGTGTCGTCATGGGCGGCTAATACCACTCCCCTGGGCCACCGCCAAGCACCCGCCATCTCCCGAACGCAAGGTTTTCCGCCTCCCGGCGGTAATGATGGTGACCCGCCGGCATATGTCATTACCGCGATAAGTGTTTTTAGGAGCGGTGTACGCTGTCGCGTTCGTTTATCAATGAGAAGCGGATCGAGTTTCGAGATGCAAGCGTCGCCTGGAGACGGGGACGAATATCAGGAAGGGCGGGGGAATACGTGGACATCCATTTGCCAAACAAGTTCGCTGCCCTGTCGCTAGCCGTCACAGATGTTACGCTTTCCGCAGATGACGACCTTGCGCCGACGGCCGTCGCCGCGCTGATCTCCGCCGCCAACAATCCCCCAGCGAGCATTGGCGAGATAGCCGCTATCGTCGGCCTCACCCATTCGGCGACCGTCCGCCTCATTGATCGGCTGGAGACGGATGGCCTGCTGCATCGGCGCCGCCGGGTTGGCCGCGAGGTGCTGGTCGAAATTACGCCGGCTGGCCGGCGACGGGCGGACGGGCTTCAGGACCGCCGTCTCGCCGTAAGCAGCGGCTTTCTGGCCAGTCTCTCAGCCGAGGAGCAAGTTCTGCTGGACCGGCTTGTTGACCGGATGATGCGTGACCACACGGCGCGTGGATATGATCGCCGCCGTCTTTGCCGAATGTGCGCTCGGACTCAGTGCAATTGCTGTTTTGAGGCAGCCTGCCCGGCAGATCGAGAGACGTCCGCGACCGAATCGGTTACGCGTGAAGAGGCCTGATTGACCGTTTCACGCCTTGCGGTAGGTCCACACGCGGGCTGGTGGCAGATTGCGGACGATCCAACCACTGACGTCGAGCGTCCAATTCCCGGCGTCGGCGGGAACCGGCGGTACCAGCGCGTAGGAAAACTGAATGAATGGCCGACCGGGTTCCAGCACGGCCATAGCCTGCTCGATGAGATGCCTGCGGCGAAGCGGCGGCTGGGTAAACAGCGGCAATGACGACACGACGGCGGCCACCTTGGTGATGCCGGCATATCTCAGCGTGTCGGCAAACTCATAAGCATCGCCAACCGTCACGCGGAGGCCTGGAAAGCGGCCACGGATGTGCTCGGCGAAGTCGGGATTATACTCCACGGCGAGGAGACGCTCTGGAGCGACACCGCGCTTGAGAAGCGCGGCGGTAACCGCTCCGGTGCCCGGCCCCAGTTCGACCACTGTTCCTTCCCAAGCGAGATCCACCGGCGCCGCCATGGCGCGGGCAAGCCAGCGTCCCGACGGACTTACCGCGCCGGTGGTGAGCGGCTTCGTCGCCCAGGTCTTCAGAAATTTCAGCTCTTCCGAACAGTGGTAGCGCACGCGACGCGCCTCGGTCATCGCCTCATCCCGCAGTCGGTGCACGAACATCCCAATCTCCACTTCGACAGCAAAACCGTCTGGCGCGCACTTTTCCGCGCCCTGTCGAGATTTTGGCGGCGGCGGCTCAACTGCCTAGATTATCGAAGAAATCGCGAACGCGCGCGAAGAAACCGGCAGATTCGGGATTATTCTCCCCCGACGATTCGCGCTCGAACTCCTCGAGGAGCTCGCGCTGCCGCCGCGTCAGGCGTTGCGGCGTCTCAACCATGACGTTGATGTACATGTCGCCAACGTCACGGGATCGCAGAACGGGCATTCCCTTCGATTTCAGACGGAACTGCTTACCGGTTTGCGTACCCTCTGGCACGCGCACCTTGGTCTTGCTGCCATCGATCGTTGGTACCTCGAATTCTCCGCCGAGTGTTGCCGTTGTCATGGAGATCGGCACACGGCAGTGGAGATCGGCGCCATCACGCTGGAAGAAGGCGTGCGGCCGGAGCGAAATGAAGATGTAGAGATCGCCGGGCGGTCCCCCCTGAGGCCGGCCTCCCCCTCGCCGGAGAGACGAATACGCGTGCCATCCTCAATGCCAGCGGGAACGTTCACCGAGAGCGTCCGCTCCTGCGTGGTGCGTCCAGTCCCCGAGCAGGCATCGCACGGGCTGGCAATGGTCTCGCCACGGCCCTGGCAGGTGGGGCAGGTCCGCTCGATGGTGAAGAAGCCCTGGCTCGCCCTGACCTTGCCTATGCCGCCACAGGTGCGGCAAGTCTGTGGGCTGGTACCTGGTTTGGCGCCGGTGCCTGAACACTTGACGCAGGTAATCGACGTGGGAACGTGGATCTCGACGGTCTTGCCGGCGAAAGCCTCTTCCAAAGTGATATCGAGATTGTAGCGAAGGTCGGCACCGCGCTCGCGGCCGTTGGGTCGGCTACGTCGGCCACCGCCCATGAACTCGCCGAAAATATCGTCAAAAATGTCGGCCATTGAGGAGCCAAAGCCGGCGTCCGCGCCGCGTCCGCCCATGCCATTCTCAAAAGCGGCGTGCCCGAAGCGGTCGTAGGCGGCCTTCTTTTGCGGGTCCTTTAGGACCTCGTAGGCCTCATTGGCTTCCTTGAAGCGGGCCTCGGCGGTGGCATCTCCCGGATTCTTGTCCGGATGCAGCTGCATGGCGAGCTTACGGAAGGCGCTTTTCAGCGTCTTCTCGTCGGCGTCGCGGGGAATGCCCAGCACGTCGTAATAGTCGCGTTTGGCCATCGTTTGTCCCGAGGTGCGCGGGAACGGACGGCGCCTTCCGTCCATTCTGAACAGGGAATGGCTCCCCGATTACTCAACCGGGGAGCCGGATGCGCAAGAAGCCCGGCCTTAGCCGTTCTTCTTGTCGTCCTTGACTTCCTCGAAGTCGGCGTCGAGGACATCGTCGCCCTCGGTGCTCGGCTTCTCCTCGGCGGCGCCCGGCTGCTGGGCGGCATACATCGCCTCGCCGAGCTTCATGGCCGCCTGGGCGAGGGCGGTGGTTTTGGCCTTGATATCCTCGGCGTCGTTGGAATCGATCACTGCCTTGAGGTCGACGATGGCGTTTTCGATAATCGACTTGTCGGAGGAAGAGACCTTGTCGCCATAGTCGGCCAGCGACTTCTCGGTCGAGTGGACCAGCGCTTCGGCGTGGTTCCTTGCCTCGACCGCCTCGCGGCGCGCCTTGTCGGCGGAGGCGTTGGCCTCGGCGTCCTTCACCATCTTGTCGATGTCAGAGTCCGAAAGGCCACCGGAGGCCTGGATGCGGATCTGCTGCTCCTTGCCGGTGCCCTTGTCCTTGGCTGACACCTGCACGATGCCGTTGGCGTCGATATCGAAGGTCACCTCGATCTGCGGTACGCCACGCGGCGCCGGCGGCAGGCCGACCAGGTCGAACTGACCGAGCATCTTGTTATCGGCCGCCATTTCACGCTCGCCCTGGAAGACGCGGATGGTCACCGCGCTCTGGCTGTCCTCGGCGGTCGAGAACACCTGGCTCTTCTTGGTGGGGATGGTGGTGTTGCGGTCGATAAGGCGTGTGAAGACACCGCCCAGCGTCTCGATGCCGAGCGACAGCGGCGTCACGTCGAGCAGCAGCACGTCCTTGACTTCACCAGCCAGAACACCGGCCTGAATGGCGGCGCCGATGGCGACCACCTCGTCCGGATTGACGCCCTTGTGCGGCTCGCGGCCAAAGAACTGCTTCACCGTCTCCTGGACCTTGGGCATGCGCGTCATGCCACCGACCAGCACCACCTCGTCGATCTGGCCAGCGCTGAGGCCGGCATCCTTCAGGGCCGCCTTGCAAGGCTCGACGGTCTTCTGGATGAGGTCATCGACCAGCGCTTCGAACTTGGCGCGGGTCAGCTTCAGCGTCAGGTGCTTGGGCCCCTTGGCGTCGGCGGTGATGAATGGCAGGTTGATCTCGGTCTGGGCTGACGAGGACAGCTCGATCTTGGCCTTTTCGGCGGCTTCCTTCAGGCGCTGCAGCGCCAGCTTGTCGCCGCGCAGGTCGATGCCCTGTTCCTTCTTGAACTCGTCGGCGAGATAGTTGACGAGCCGCATGTCGAAGTCTTCGCCACCGAGGAAGGTGTCGCCGTTGGTCGACTTAACTTCGAACACGCCGTCGCCGATCTCGAGGACCGAGATGTCGAAGGTGCCGCCGCCGAGGTCGTAGACGGCGATGGTCTTGGAATGCTCGGACTTGTCGAGGCCGTAGGCCAGCGCCGCAGCAGTCGGCTCGTTGATGATGCGCAGCACTTCCAGGCCGGCGATCTTGCCGGCGTCCTTGGTGGCCTGACGCTGAGCGTCATTGAAATAGGCGGGAACGGTGATGACGGCCTGCGTCACGCTCGTGCCGAGATAAGCCTCGGCCGTTTCCTTCATCTTGGCGAGCGTCATGGCCGAAATCTGCGAGGGCGAATACTTCTTGCCGTCGGCGTTCACCCAGGCGTCACCGTTGTCGCCCTTGACGATGGTATAGGGGACAAGGTCCTTGTCTTTGCCGACCATTGGGTCTTCGAACCGCCGACCGATCAGACGTTTCACCGCGAAGATGGTGTTCTCTGGATTGGTGACCGCCTGCCGCTTGGCCGGCTGGCCGACCAGACGCTCGCCACCGTCGGCGAAGGCGACGATCGACGGCGTGGTGCGCGCACCTTCCGAGTTCTCGATTACCTTGGCGTTCTTGCCATCCATGATGGCGACGCAGGAATTGGTCGTTCCGAGGTCGATGCCGATAACCTTGCCCATTTCGTCACTCCGTTCAGGCAGACCGTCCGAACCCCCTTGCGAGGCATTCGGCGTGACGCCGGATCCCCGGCCGGTCCCCGTTTTTCATGTTGAATGCTGACCGGGGAACTCCCCGAATTCGGCCGGTATATAGGTTGCCGGCGAAGGCGACGCAAGAAGCTGGAGGGGCTTGCAGAGCGGTTGCCGCGAGAAAAGGAGGCTTCTTCAGCGAGTCGGTCACTTGTCGTTGCTAGGCTGGGGGGCAGGGCACTGCGCCTTCTGTGCGAACCGGGGATGTGTATCCGTTTTGTCTATCGCGTAGAGAGCGGCAAAACCGGCATCGGCAATTTTGACCAGACCATCCGGCAGGTTCGAGCCGACATACATGTCCGGGAGATCCGCATTGACGACCAAAACATAATCGAAGCGTCGCCTCCAGTTCGCGAGGTAGGGTGTGAAAGGCAAATAAGAACTCCACAAGCTTTCGCAAAATAGAGCCCCCACGGACACAAGATTGCCCTCGGGCACGGAAATATCGCGGAAGCCGCCCATCACCATCAAAGGCTGCTTGCCGACAGCCGTGAATAGGGTGGGCACAAAGGCACCTGCGTCGGATGTTGCAAGCGTCGGCAAATGGCGGATGGTGTCCTGGCCCCAGAAGAAATAACGGCTGGCATGACGCCAGCCTGCCCATTGTTCGGGAAAATGGCCAACGGGAAGAACATTGCGGTGCGGCGGCAAGACGGCGAGGACGCGTTGCACGGCCGTGGCATCTTGGGCGCCTTGCCACCAAACCAGAGCAATGACGATGGTCCTGACAAAGACCGCTGCGGCTGCCCCCGCGATGAACCATCTGCGCGTAGGTCCGGTAGCATCTGGAAATGGGCGGATGGCGGCTGCGCCAGCGAGCAGAGTCATGATCGGAAAGCGCCAGCTTATCCAGCCGGTGCCCATCGCGTGGCGTGGCGCGACCATCGACAAAACGAGAAGAAAGGCAACCGAAACAAGGAGCCCGGCATGAAAGCGAATCTTCCGACGGCTACGCGCTTCTACGATGATAACGACAATCGGAACGAACAGGAAAACGTCCGCAGGCGTGAAATAGGATGTGATGGCACTGAGGAAATTTGAGAGCGCAAGAAGCGGTGTGTTCCAGTTAAAAACGTTGCCCTGATCATCACCCGGCAATCCGCTGGCACTGAGAACGAGACCGGCGATCGGGACAAGACCCGCCGCCGCGGCGAGGGTGATTCTCTTAGCTGAGGCTCGGAGGAGGCGGCGGTCGGTGAAATCGTGAAACTGTGCCGGCAACTCAAGACCTGCCGATAGCACCAGATAGAAGCCTGCGGCGAAGATGTGGTCGAGCGTCAGCAGGAAGCAGGCGACCATGCGCCAAAGGTTGATGAGGATGAGGCGATGCCGCCCGATCTGAAGATCAACGAGGGCAAACAGAAGAGCAAGACCGAGGCCAATCTGGAAGTTTATGAAGCCGCCGATCAGTGTGGTCGACCAGGCCAGGAATAGAATCGCTACGTGAAATGGATGCTCTCCGCCGAAGATGCGGCGGTTGAGAGCGATGGCGCCGATCGGAGGTAAGACAATAGCCAAGAAAAGAAGGGAGCGAGCCAACAGTTCCAGTCCAATCAGTGGACCGATCCAATAGGCCAGCAGATCTATTCCGATGTTGGTGCGGGCCCGGCTCCAATCAAGCGCATAGGCATCGTGAAAGAATGGCTGCTCGATGCCGCCTGAAATCAGGAAGATGCGCTCGAAATGGTTGGGGAAATCGAGAATCGGCGGAATACGAACGGCGACGACGAGCAATGCCGACGTCAAAACGAAAATCGCAACGTACAGTGCGGGGCGCAGGATAAAGGGAACGGATTCGCACAGCGCCCGAGTCGGGGCGTACCGATCATCAATCATGCATGGCAGTCCGAGCAATCGGCGCATTGGGGTCGGCTTCACCCACGAATGCCCGTTCCACAGCAGCTCGCCGCTCCGAGGGATGCATACTGGGGGTTAGCAGATCCAGCGGCCGGCTGACACCGCCGCGGCTGATGCAATCGACCATGAACATCGGCCGCTGCTTTGCCTCCTCCACGAGGCGGCTGAGATATTCGCCCATGATGCCCATGCCGATAAACTGGATCGAAAAGAATCCGGCAACTGTCGCCATTAGGCTGGACCAGCCGGCGACTGTATTGCCGGCAAACCATTGAATCAGCGTATAGACCACGAGAGCGACCGCAATCGCGGCGGAAATGAAGCCAACCCAAGTGGCGGCCCGCAGCGGCGCGGTTGAGAAGCTGGTGATCGCATCCAGAGCGAAGCGGACCATTTTGCGTAAGGGATATTTTGTTTCGCCGGCAAAGCGGGCGTCTCGCTCATAGGGCAGCGCCACTTGACGGCCGCCGACCCAGCTGACCATGCCGCGAATGAAGCGATCACGCTCCGGCATCGCGAGCAGAATATCGACGACCCGTCGGCTCATTAGCCGAAAGTCGCCAGTGTCACGTGGAATGGGCACGGAGGCCAGGCGGCCAAGAAGGCGATAGAATATGGCTGCGGTCACCAGCTTGAAACGTGTTTCGCCGGCCCGGCGGCTGCGTTGGCCATAGACGACGTCGGCGCCTCGATCCATGGTGGGCATCATCATGAGCAAAAGCTCGGGCGGGTCCTGGAGGTCGGCGTCGATCAACAACACGCGCTCACCCCGAGCAACCGAAAGGCCGGCAGTGGCTGCGATCTGATGCCCATGGTTGCGCATCAAGCGCACGCCAACGAGATTGGGCAGGTCTCGCGATCGGGCGGAAATGATGTCCCAAGTGGCATCGGTTGAGCCGTCGTCGACAGCGATAATCTCGAAATTCTGCCCGGCCACGGCTGTTGCCGCGAGCAGTGCGCGCCGTAGAAACTCATCGATTCCACTCTCCTCGTTGAAGCAGGGAACGACGATTGACAAAAGGGGCGAGACAAGGCGGTCGGTCATGATGGCCTGGAGGTCGAGCGCACGGGAATTTTTGTTTTAGCAGCGACTTCTCAATCGTTGATTAAGTATCCGCCGTTGAGCGGCGATACCGCCGGAAGAGCTGTGCCCACAATCAAACGATGAACAAAATGTCACATGACCGTCGGCGAATTGTCACTATCCTCGCGGCAAGGATGGGATGGTGGCTATGCATTTTGGCGGAGGGCTCACGATGTTCGGACTTCCTGGCACTTTCCCTGCGACTTACGGGAAGCAAACGACCGATGGGGTGGGGGCGCCGCTCGGCCGTATCGGTGCCCTCGAAGTGCGGCTCGCGCGCTCTGCCGCCGAAGTGCGCGCCGCCCAGGCGTTGCGCTACCGCGTGTTCTACGGCGAGATGCAGGCGACGGCCGATCCGCGCACCTTTCTCCGCCGCCGCGACGTCGATGCCTTCGACCGCTATTGCGACCATCTGCTCGTCGTCGATCACGACGATGTCGAGATCCGGCCGTTCCGCAAGGCGCGGCCGCGCATCGTCGGCACCTACCGTCTCCTGCGCCAGAAGGTTGCCGAGCGTCATCGTGGCTTCTACACGGCAGGCGAATTTTCCATCGAGCCACTGCTCGCTCGGCATGCCGGCCTGGAGTTTCTGGAACTCGGCCGTTCCTGTGTCATGAAGCCTTATCGCAGCAAGCGCACCGTCGAGCTGCTGTGGCAGGGCATCTGGGCCTATGTGCTCAATCACGGCATCGACGCCATGATCGGCTGCGCCTCCTTTGAGGGCACCGATCCCGAGGCGCTCGCCTTGCCGCTATCCTTCCTGCACCATCATGCATCGGCCGACACCGACTGGCTGGTGGAAGCGCGGCCCGAGCGGGCCGTTGCCATGAACCGGCTGCCGATCGAGGCGGTGGACATGCGCTCGGCGCTCGCCGGGATGCCGCCGCTGATCAAGGGCTATCTCCGGCTCGGCGCCATGGTCGGCCGCGGCGCCGTCGTCGACCGTCCGTTCGGCACCACCGATGTGATGATCGTGCTGCCGGTCGACCGTATTTCCGAGCGCTATGTTCGTTATTACGGCGCTGGCGCCAGTCGCTACGCCGCCTGATCTTTGCCGTCTCTGAAGACCAGACGCGAATAGCCGACGAAATTCATCACCATGCCGACACCCGTGCCGGCTGCCACCGCGATGACCGGTCGAAGGCCGGATATGACCGCGAGGGCGGCCGCGAAGGTCAAGTAGTTGACGACAATCGAGGCGAGCGAGACCGCGACGTAGCGCGTCCGGCGCCCTGGCACGGGAGCGCGTCGCTCTCTCCATGTGAAGTTGTGGTTGATCGTGTAGGTGACGGCAATGGCGACGGCCACCGCGAACACGCGGCCGATATAGGGGCTGACGCCGAAACCGGCGAGCGCCTCGGTCAGTCCGGCGTCGACGAAGAAGCCACTGAAGCCGGCCAGCGCGAAGCCGACGAGTCGCCTGGGGGGGGAAGACCATGTCAGCCGGCCTTGCGACGGTCGGACTGCGCGCCAAGCTGGCGCAGGAGTTCGCGGAGAGCCGCGAGATTTGCTTTCGTTTCCACCCTGGCCGCTTCCTCCGGGCGTTTCAGCGCCGGAATGGAGAGATAGAGGATGCGTTTCTGCTCGACCCGCGCTCGCGCGAGACTGTCGAGGACAAGGCCGGCCGTGGCGAGCAATGCCGCCAGGATCATAAGACCGGTTGACAGCACCGCCGTAGGCAAGCGCGGGACCAGACCGGTCTCGACATAGGTCGCAAAAATAGGCACGGCGAGGACGATCGAGGTTGCGGCGAACAGGCCGGAGAACACACCGAAGAACAGGCTCGGTCGCGTTTCCTTCACCAGCATAGCGAACATCATCAGAATGCGGAAGCCATCGCGGAAGGTTCGTAGCTTGGACGGCGCACCCTCGACGCGGCGGCCATAATCGAGCGGCAGCTCGACAGTGGGAATGTGGAGCTGCCCGGCGTGCACGGCCATTTCCGTCTCGATCTCGAAGCCGTGCGATACGGCGGGGAAGCTCTTGACGAAGCGCCGTGTGAACGCGCGGTAGCCGGAGAACACGTCGGTGAAGTCGGGGCCGAACAGACGCCGATAGAGGCCGTTGAACAGACGATTTCCAAAGGCGTGGCCGGAGCGACCGGCATCGACGGTGACGTTGCGACGAACGCCGACCGCCATGTCGGCCCGCTCGGTGACCAGCGCGCGCACGAGATCGACGGCGTCGCGCGGATCATAGGTACCGTCGCCGTCGGCCATGACGTAGATGTCGGCGTCGATGTCGGCAAACATGCGCCGGACCACATGGCCCTTGCCCTGCCGGCCCTCGCGGATCACCTCGGCACCGGCAATGCGCGCCTCAATGGCGGTACGGTCGGAGGAGTTGTTGTCGAAGACGCAGATTCGCGCCTGGGGCAGCGCCGCGCGAAAGTCGCGGACGACGGCGCCGACCGTCGCCCCTTCGTTGTAACAGGGCAGCACAACGGCGATGTCGAGGTCCGCAAAAGCGGGGGCGACGTCGGTTGCGGTCTCGCTTGCGGTCATTAAGGCCATCCGAAGGGGGGCAGGCCGCGGTTGGCGGCGTGCCACCTTTACCTTTTATCCATCGTGTTAAGGCAAAGCTAACGACGCTCCGTGGGTGCCGGTCTTTCCCACTTCCTGTCGTCGGTTTTGGTCAATGAATTCCAAACAAGGCGTCTTTCGCGCCCCGCTCGTTTTCTCTGGATTAGGCTCGCGCGCTCGCCTCCTCTTCGCCATAGCGTTGGGATTGCTTGTGGCCGGGCTTATCGTCGTCAACCGGCTGGCTGATCTTGGGCCTGGTTGGAGCGATCCCGATTCCATGATGCGCCTTGTCGAAGTGCGCGACCTGCTCGCCGGCCAGGGCTGGTTCGATCTGACCCAGTATCGCCTTGACCCTCCGGCTGGCGTGCTGATGCACTGGTCGCGCCTGGTCGACCTGCCGATCGCAACGATAATTCTCGCGGCAAGCCCATTTGTGGGCCGCGCAGGTGCCGAGCTGTTCGCCGCCAATCTCTGGCCTGTGTTGCTAGTGATTCCCTTCGCCTTTGCCTTGGCCTCGGCGGCTGGTCGCTTCGGTGGCGACATAGCTCGCCTCGTCACGCTGCTGATGATCTTCCTGTCGCCACAGGTAAAAGGCGTCTTCGAGCCGGGCGACCTCGATCATCACAACATTCAGGCCGTACTGATCGCCTCGATGCTGATGGGGCTGGTGCGTGCCGATGGCCCCCGCCGCTGGCCGCTTGCCGCCGGCGCCGCGGCGGCCTTCAGTCTTGCGGTGGGCATGGAGACATTGCTCGCCGTTCTCCTGGCGATCTTGGGCCTCTCAATCGCCTGGATCATCGACGCCGATCGCTGGCGGCGTGGCCTTGTTCTGTTCACCGGCGCGCTGATGGCCGGCACATTGTTCGCCGTCGTCGCGACTATTCCACCGTCACGCTGGTTGGTGCCAGCCTGTGATGCGCTTTCTTTCGCTTATTTGACCCCGGTTTTCATTGGCGGCGGCGCCGTAATTGCCCTGGCTGCGATGGTGCGGGGCCACAACGATGGCGTACCCGGTCTGCTGATGCGTGGCGGTGCACTGATTGCCGTTGCCTGCATCCTGGTGGCGATTGGCGCCGTGTTGTTCCCGACCTGCCTCGCCGGACCGTATGGCGGGGTCGATCCCGCGATCCGGTCGATCTGGCTCGATCGTGTCTCCGAGGCGCAGGGCCTTCTCGCCACGCTTAAGGGGCGACCGGAGTTGGTGCCGCCGCTCTACATCGCACCATTTGCCGCCTTCGTGCTTGGTCTGCTGGCGCTTCGCCGCATGCCGTCCGTTGATCGTCCGGCCTTTGCCGTCGTGCTGTCCATCCTCGGGGGATCCGTATTGCTTGGGGCGCTGCAGTTGCGGGCCCTTGTCGGTGCGCAGATCGTTGCCTCGGCGGCGGTCGGCGTTATCGCCTCCTTGGCCGTCAAGGCGACCGCCGGACAGGATGATGCACGTTCGGTGGCCCGGCGCTGGGCTTGGCTCTTCGCAGTGCCGATGGTGTGGGCGCTTCTGGTCATGGCGACCGGCCGCTTCACCGCCCGCCCTGATACAAGCGCCGCCGAAGAGGCAAACATGACCGACTGCCGCGCCTTTTTCGGCAAAGTGCTTGGGGCTCGCGTACCGGGTCTCGTTGTTGCAACCTCGAACTTCGGGTCCTTCTTGCTCAAGGCGACGCCGCACACCGTGCTGGCAGCGCCCTATCATCGCGACGCTCACGGCATTCTCGCGGTTGACGCCGTCTTCACCGCAGCCGATCCGGAGGCCGCCTTCCAGGCAACGGGAGCTACCTATCTGGCCACCTGTACCGGCGATGCCGAGCTTCAGCAGATGGCCGCCCGGGCCCCGCAGGGGCTCGCCGCCCGTCTGATCGAGGGCGTGCGCCCCCCTGGCTCGCCGAAGTCGCTTCGGGTTCCGCAGGCATGGTCTTTTCGGCGAAACCATCTGGTCTCGATATCACCGGTTCGCTGCCGGTGTTGCGGCTGCGACCTTCGATCCCCGATTAGGGCGCGGTGCCGATCCTGAGAACATCGCCAATGCGCTCTGCTCGTGCTGGTTAATCTCCGGTTAATCCGGCAGGGCGCAGCATGAGCGGGTGATTGATCCCGGAATGGTCCTATGTCCTGTCGCCTCGCCGTCCTCTTCCTTCTCGCCGCGGTGCTGCCAGCCGCCGCCGAAACGCCGGCCAAGCAGCTATTCGGTGCCGTGGCCGATCCCGCGCCGCTCAGCGCCCGCTCGATCGGGGCCTACGCGCGCGGCTGTCTTGCCGGCGCGGCGCTCCTACCGGTCAACGGCCCAACGTGGCAGGTGATGCGCCTGTCGCGCAATCGCAACTGGGGCAATCCAGCGCTGGTTTCTTTTCTCGAACACCTGGCTGCCAAGGCGCCGGCGGCTGGCTGGAACGGCCTTCTCGTCGGCGACATGTCCCAGCCACGCGGCGGTCCCATGGCGTCGGGGCATGCCAGCCACCAGATCGGGCTCGATGCCGATATTTGGCTGACACCGATGCCGAAGCGCGAATTTTCCTACGATGAACGCGAGCGGGTCAGCGCCGTGTCGATGCTGGCTCCCAACACGCTCACCGTCGACCCGAAAAAATTCTCGGACCGGCAATTCAACATCATTCGCCTGACGGCCAAGCAGCCGGAGGTGGAGCGTATCTTCGTCAACCGCGCCATCAAGAAAGCGCTTTGCGAACAGGCGACAGGCGACCGCCGCTGGCTCTCAAAGGTACGCCCGTGGTGGGGGCACGATTACCACTTCCACGTCCGCATCGCCTGCCCTCGTAACTCGCCAACCTGCAAGCCCCAGACCGAACCACCGTCTGGCGACGGTTGTGGAGCCGAACTCCAGAGCTGGTATGCGCCGCCGCCTCCCAAACCGACAAAGCCTTCAAAGCCCAAGCCACCGCCACCCGAGATCACCTTGAAGGATCTGCCGCCGGAGTGTTCTCAGGTGCTGGTGGCGAAGTAACGGCAAAGGCCACGGTCTCCCGTGGCCTCATGCCAGCGTCGGATCAAACGGGCGGCAGGGTGGCGCGCTTGCAGGTGCTTGCCGCCACGGCATGTCATAACCCGGCTAGGACAATTCAGTTCTATCGCGGGCGCGCCGGTCATCTACCCGATGATGAAATGGAGCAGGTGACGGTATGAGGCCGTGCTGCCGGGCCAATGCCTTCAGGAAAGGCACCCCCTTTTCCAGCACGTCGAGCCGGCTTGGTACTCCGCCCTGCCAGATATTGAGGGCGGCGGCGATGGTCGGCGTTGACGGTGCGAATATCTCGCCGATGAGATAACCGGAAAAGCCCGCCTCGGCCATGGAGCGGAAGAGGTCGCCCCAGTCGAGATTGCCAGACCCGGGCAGGCCACGGTCGCTTTCGGACAGATGCACATACTGAAAGCGTTCGCCGGCTGCGCGCACGCCGGCACCGAGACCATGTTCCTCGACATGCATGTGATAGCTGTCGAGGTGAATGAAAACGTTGGGCTCGTCGAGACGGTCGATCAGGGCGGCGGCCTGGGCGCCGGTGTTCAGAAGGTGGGTTTCGTAGCGGTTGCACGGCTCCAGGCCGACCAGCATGTCCCATTCCCTGGCCTTGCGGGCCACTGGCTTCAGCGCCCTTACGATATTGGCGTATTCCATCTCCGTCGGTAGCGCCCCGGAACGCCAGTTGAGCGTGGTGTAGGTCACACCGGTCAGAATCCTGCTTCCCAGCGCATGAGCGGTTTCGAGCGCGCGCAGCAGCACCGCGCTAGCCCGGTCGGGATGGAGCGCCGCGGCCGCCCCTTCGGGCAAGCAGAGCGAGGCCGTAGGTTCGATGCCATGGCGCTCGCAGAGTGCTCGGGTATGGGGGGCGTCGATGCGCTCCACCTCACCGATCGGGATCTCCAGTACCTCGATCGCGTAGTCGGCCGCTTCCGGCAATACCCGTTCGGCGGCCTCCCGGGTCCAGTCAAAGGTCCAAAGCCCGGCATGCAGGCCAAAGCGGCAGCGGGGATGTTGATCGTTCATGGCTCTCCTCCTGATTTGCCACCCCGGTTTTCCTCCCCACCAGGGCGAATTGCGATTGTCTCCGGGCTCCCTCCCAAGCCCCCGCCCGCCGAGTTACAAGGCGCCTTCGCGCGGATCGTCGCTGGGGAAGTCCAGTTCGTCGAGCGGACCGGTCAGGGCGGTCCGTGGCGGCACGAGTTGCGGCGGAATGACAAAAACGTTCGGGGCCTCGTGCGGCCGGTCCAGAAGCTCGAACGCTTTGGCGACCATGCGCTCGGCATCCTGGCGAATCATGATGACCGGAAAGGACAGGAAGCTCGCGAACGGAACGTAGTCGAAGCAACCGATCACCTGTCCTGAGAAGTCATCGCCGCGGTGATCGGTCAGAAAGCGCAGGAAGCCTTCGAAATTGATTGCCGAATTGATGAACACGGCGCGCGGCAGGCGGCCGCGCTCTTGAAAGTGCCGCTCGAAAGCAATCTTGGCGTTGCGAGCCGAATAACCGATGAGATCGACGGCTTGGGTCGCGGAATCGCCGAATCTGGTCGCCCTGACGTCGTGAAAGGCACGTATACGCGCACGCGTTGCGTCATCTTCACGGCCGCCGATCAGGATCAATTCATCCGCCGTCAGAGGCGCGTCGGCCGGAAAGGCGTTGATCAGCGCTTCAGTCAGCACCCGTGCGCCGCCGTAGTTGTCGGAAACTACCGACGGAGCGAGCGTGCCAGGCAGATCGAGATTGATGTGCCGTACACCGGAAGCCTTGCACACCTCGTGGACGCCATCCGGATCGGCGGCACCGCAAACAAACAGCGCATCGATAGAGTAGGAGATGAGATGCTCGGCGCTCGCCCGCTCCTCGGCCGGATCGCGGTGGGTAGATACGACGACGGGGCAGAGACCGCGTCGACGGGCTCTGAGTTCGAACGCTTGGGCTATCGATGAGAAGTGGTGAAAATCGTAGATTGGCAACAGGAGGCCGATCAGCCCCGAGAGTGAATTTCTGAGGCCGCGTGCCTGACGATTGGCGCTGTATTGGTTTTCCTCCGCCAGCTTCTTGATGAGCTCGGCAGTGGCTTCCTTGATGCGCCTTTGTCGCCAGGTGCCGTTGAGAACGGCACTGACGGTCGATGGCGACGAGCCCGACAATTTCGACAGATCATAGATCGTCGTCTTCTTCCCTGGAGCCGGCGGCAAGGCATCCTCCTTAAGTCCGGGTCAGCCCAAACATGCTTGACGAGGCAAATATTTTCATCAATAGTCCGTGCACCATCGATTGCGCAACATAAATCATCAGACGTTGTGCATCGTTGGTGTCGCGGCAGGAAGGCTGCGGCACGGAGGAAATGTTCCGTCCGATCACTGCGTCCCGGGGAGGGGACGGGATACGGACGTGCGGCGCTGCTGCCGCGGTTTTGGAGGAGATAGATCCATGAAACGGCTTATGGCCGCCGCTGTCGCGGCGTCGTTCGTGCTTGCCTCTTCGTTTGCCGCTTTGGCGGCCGATGCCCCCAAGGTCGGCGTCGTCGTCAAGATCGGCGGCATCCCCTGGTTCAACGCCATGGAGGCCGGCATCAAGGAGCAGAGCGCCAAGCTTGGTGTCGACGGCTTCATGATTGGGCCGACCAGCGCCGATCCGGCGCTTCAGGTGCGCGCCATCGAGGACCTCATCGCTCAGAACGTCAAGGTGATCGGCGTCGTCCCCAATGACGCCAAGGTGCTGGAGCCGGTGCTCAACAAGGCCCGCGAAAAGGGCATCATCGTCATCACCCACGAGTCGCCCAGCCAGAAGGGTGCCGACTGGGACTTCGAATTGGCCTCGGCCAAGGGCTTCGGCGAAGCTTACGGCAAGCAGTTAGGGGAGCTGCTGGGTGGCAAGGGCGGCTACGCGGTGTTCGTCGGCTCGTTGACCGTGCCGCTGCACAACGCCTGGGCCGATGCCGCCATCGCCTACATCAAGGCGCATTATCCCGACATGAAGCTGATCGGCGACCGTTACGGTGTTGCCGAGGATGTCGACAAGAGCCGCAGCACCGCCCTCGATTTGATGGCCGCCAACCCCGACCTCAAAGGCTTCCTCGGCTTCGGCAGCCAGGGTCCTATCGGTGCCGCCCGTGCCGTTGAGGAGCGTCGCCTGATCGGCAAGGTCACGGTGCTCGGGCCGTTCTCGCCCGGACAGGGCCAGAAACTGCTCAAGGCTGGCGCCCTTTCCGGCGGCTTCATGTGGAACCCCAACCTGGCCGGAGAGGTGTTCATCACCCTCGCCGACAAGCTCATCAAGGGTGAGAAAATCGCCGACGGCGAGACCATCGAAGGGCTTGGCGTCGTCCACCCGGACTACGAAAACCACAACATCATCGTCGACCAACTGGTTTCCATCAACAAGGATACGGTCGCCGATCTCGTGGCCTTGGGGCTCTGACCTCACGGGTGGTGTTCTCCTGGCCAAACAGGCCGATGGGACGCGCCCGGAAGTGACATACAAACACCGGGCTGGCAGCAACGCCAGCCCGGTTCTTAACTCCGCTGACCGGCAAAGAGAACCGAGCCATGGACGAGACTGTCGGCGACAAGCCGCTGTTGTCGCTTCGCAACATCAACATCACCTTTGGTGGCGTCCGTGCTCTGCGCGACGTGTCCTTCGAGCTCAAAGCCGGTGAGGTCCATTGCATCGCCGGTGAAAATGGCTCGGGCAAAAGCACGCTGATCAAGATCATCACCGGCGTCTACCGCCCAGCCGACGGCGCCGAGATCGAATTCGACGGCAAGCGCTATACCCACATGTCGCCGGTGCTGGCCCACGCCCATGGCATCAAGGTGATCTGGCAGGATCTGGCCTTGTTTCCCGAAATGACGGTTGCCGAGAACATCGCCTTTTCCGAGGTGATGGGAAACGGTGTCAGGCTGGTTGATTACGGTCGTATGCGGACCATCGCCCTTGATGCGCTGCGACGGCTGGGCGTCAGCCTTGATGTCGATGTGCCCCTCAAGGAGTTTCCCATCGCCCAGCGCCAGATCGTTGCCATCGCCAGGGCGCTGGTCGGTGAGGCGCGCGTCGTCTTCATGGACGAGCCGACAGCCTCTCTCACCCAGTCGGAGACCGACCACCTGTTGTCCATCGTCCGCAATCTGGCGGCGACCGGCGTCGCGGTGGTATTCGTCAGTCATCGCTTGGCTGAGGTGCTGGAGATATCGAGCCGGATCACGGTACTCCGCGACGGTCGGCTTGTCGGCGTCTATCCGGCGGAGGGTATGACGCAATCGCGGATTACCGAACTGATGACCGGCCGCACATTCGATGCCCAGGTACGGGCGGCCCCACGTGCCGATCGCCCTGTCGTTGCCGGCGTAGACGGTCTCTGCCGACCCGGTCAGTTCTCCGACATATCCTTTGAAGTGCGCCAAGGCGAAACCCTCGGCATCACCGGCCTTCTCGGTTCCGGCCGCACCGAACTGGCCATGACGCTGTTCGGTATGCTGAAACCAACATCCGGCAGTATTCGTCTCGACGGGCGGGAAGTGCATTTCTCGTCCAATCGCGACGCCATCAAGGCCGGCGTCGCCTATCTGTCGGAAGACAGGCTGTCGCTCGGTCTCATCCAGGCCCAGTCGATTGCCGACAATCTGGTCATTTCCTCGCTCGGTAAAATCTTGTCGGGCAACCTGATCTCCCCGGCGAAGAAGAAAAATCTGGTCGCCAAATGGATCGCCGATCTCGGGGTCAAGATTGGCAAGCCCGAGGACGCCATATCCACGCTGTCTGGCGGTAACCAGCAGCGCGTCGCGATTGCCAAGTGGCTGGCCACCGACCCGCGCCTGCTCATTCTCGATGCGCCAACAGTGGGGGTCGACGTCGGCGCCCGCGCCGGCATCTTCGACATCGTGGCACGGCTAGCGGAAAGCGGCCTTGCCATCATCCTGATCTCCGATGAGGTGCCGGAAGTCTACTTCAACGCCGACCGGATCCTGCATATGGCGCAGGGGCGTATCGTCGGCTGCTACGATCCGCGCGCCTATTCGCTCCACGACATCGAGGCCGCCGTCTATGGTTAAATTCTTCCGCACCCACGGAACCGAAAGCGCGCTGCTGGTGGTGATCGCCGTCATCAGCCTCGTCCTGTCGCTAGCCACCGACCGCTATTTCACCGTCGGCAACGCCTTCGATCTTCTCAATACCTCGTCGGTCAACATCATCTTCGCCGTCGGCCTTCTGGTGGTGCTGATCTCCGGCGGCATAGACATTTCCTTCGCCGTCGCCGCTTCGGTGGCGCAATATGGAACGGCTCTGTTCGTCGCCTGGATCGGCGGCGGCGACTGGGCCATTGGCCTGATCGTCGCCGGCTTGATCGGCATCGGCCTCGGGTGCCTCAACGCCGCGCTGATCCAAGGCTTCGGCATTCCATCGATCGTCGTGTCGATCTCCACCTTCAACGTCTTCTTCGGCCTGTTGATGTTTTTCACCAAGGGCGTGTCGATCTATGACCTGCCGGACTGGCTTACCGAGCACATCGCTCTCTACGAGCGCCAGATGTCCGACGGTAGCTGGGTCGAAATATCGCTGCCGGTCCTGGTCATGGTGATCTGCGTCGTCGCCACCTGGACGCTGGTGACGCGCACCACCATCGGTCGGCAGCTCTACGCCTTTGGCGACAATCCGGAGGGTGCGCGCCGCTTCGGCATCAACATTGCCGCCATGCGCTTCATCGCCTTCGGCTGGCTCGGTCTGATGGCGGGTATCGCCGGTCTCGTCCAGGCCCATTACGCACAGGAAGTGGTGCCGAACGCGCTCTACGGGCGCGAAATGGATGTGCTGGCCGCCGTGGTGCTCGGTGGCGCCCGTCTCGGCGGCGGCAAGGGCACGGTGCTGGGCTGCGTGCTCGGCGTCATGCTGACCCAGATCACCCAGAATGGGCTCAATCTGATGGGCGTGTCGCCGTTCGCCTTCAAGATGATCGTCGGTGCGATCATTCTCATCGCCATCACCCTGTCCAACTCGCGCATCGAGCGCCTCCTTCCGTTCCTGCGTCGCCAAGGAGTTTGACGATGAGCGCCCTTTTCCAGCGCCTGAATGCGCCATTCGTCCGCGACATGGCCGGCCCCGGTTTCGCTTTCCTGGCGGTCCTGATCGTCTTCTCGCTAGCCTCCCCACAGTTTCTGAGTGGCGCCACCTTCGGCTCGGTGGCTTTTCAACTGCCCGAACTCGGCCTGCTCACGCTCGCCATGCTGATGCCGATCATCACCGGTGGCTTCAATCTGGCCGTCACCTTCACCGCCAACATGGCCGGCCTTACGGTTGCCTGGATTCTTGGCGCCAACGGCGGCGTCGATGCGAGCCCCGAGGTCTTCGCCCTGGCGGTCGTGGCCGCCCTAGGTGTCGGCGCGCTGGCCGGCTTCGTCATGGGGCTGGTCATCGCTTTCACCCGCGCCCATCCCATCCTAGTGTCGCTGTCGATGATGATCTTCCTGCGTGGTCTTGGCGAGTTTCTGACCCGTGGCGGCGACGTCTCGGGTTTCCCCGATTTCGTTCACCCCATCGGCCATGGCTCGGTGTTGGGCATTCCTGTGCCGATGCTCGTGCTGCTGCTGTGCGTTGCCATCTGGCACATCGTGCTGACCCGCTCCCGGCTAGGGTTCGGCACTTACATGATCGGCTCCAATATCGAAGCGACCCGCTATTCCGGCATCAATACCCGCCGCGTGGTGATCCTGGTCTATACGCTGTCCGGCATCATGTGTGCCGTCGCCGGAATCATCATGATGGCTCGCTTCAATTCGGTGCGCGTTGGCCATGGCGAGTCCTACGTGCTGATCACCGTGCTGGCCTGCTTTCTTGGCGGCGTCCATCCCGATGGCGGCTTCGGCAAGGCCTTGCCGGTATTCGTGGCGCTCATCGACTTGCAGATGCTGTCGTCCGGTCTCAACATCCTCGGCGCCAATCAGCACCTCGCGACTGCCGTCTGGGGGCTTTTGCTCATCACCGTGATGATCTGTCGCTGGCTGGTCGTCCGCGCCCGCACCACCTTCGCCCACAGCCGAAAATAGCGTTCTCCTGGAGTTCAATGTGACCGTCATCGTCATCGGGTCCGTCAACGTCGATATCGTCACCTATGCCGACCGCGCCCCACGGCCGGGCGAATCGCTGACCGGCCGCAGTTACCAGATGGTTCCTGGCGGCAAGGGCGCCAACCAGGCCGTCGCGGTGGCAAGACAGGGGCAGGCGGTGAGCTTCATAGGCCGCATCGGCGCCGATTCCTTCGGAGATTTCATCAAGTCTCGGCTCGGCGGCCTCGGGGTTGACCTCACCCATCTGGTGGTCGATGCCGCTCTACCCACCGGCATCGCCGTTATCGGCATCGACGACACGGGCGAAAATGCCATCACCGTCATTCCCGGCGCCAACACCGGCGTTTCGGAAGAGCAGGTCGTAGCCGCAGCGTCGCGCTTTAAGGGAATCAAGGTGTTGCTCGCCCAGCTCGAGCACCCATTTCCGGCAACGCTCAAAGCTGTCGAGCTGGCAAGGCAGGCCGGCGCAAGGGTGATTCTCGATCCGGCACCGATCCCGACCTTCCCCTTTCCATCCGAGACCATCCGTCTGTTCGATGCTCTGACGCCCAACGAAATCGAGACCGAGGCGCTGACTGGTATTGCCCCGGTCGATCTCGAGGCCGCCGCCGCCGCTGCGTCACGGCTGTCGCAAACCGGCCTTCCCATCGCCGTCGTCAAGCTGGGCGCACGCGGCGTTTACGTCGACAGCGCAGACTTCCGAGGCCACGTGCCGCCTTTCAAGGTCAAGGCTATCGATACGGTCGCAGCCGGTGACTGCTTTAATGCCGGCTTTGCGGTGGCGCTCTCCGAAGGCATGCCCGTCGAGCGAGCGATCCGCTTCGCCGCCGCTTCGGGCGCACTCGCTTGCACCAAGGCCGGTTCATCGGATGCCGCGCCGACGCGCGCCGAGGTCGAAGCGTTGCTCGCCGGAGGCTGAGCTGCTCCACACCCCAAATGATAAAGGCCACGGTCTCCCGTGGCCTTTGGCGTCTCTACTGAGCCTTCACTCGCGCAGGGTTGCTCCGGTCGCTTTCTGAACGGAGGCAACGATCGCCTTGGACACCTTTTCGATGTCCTCGTCGGTCAGCGTGCGGTCGCTTGGCGCCAGCGTGACGGCAATGGCCACCGACTTCTGTCCGGCGGCCACATGCTCGCCGCGATAGACGTCGAACACATCCACACTGCCGATCAACTTCTTGTCGGCACCCTGGACCGCCTTGACGATCTTCGCCACTTCCACGCTGTCATCGACGACGAAGGCGAAGTCGCGGCTGACTGGCATGAAGGCGGAAATCGCAAGTGCCGGCTTGCTGCGTCCGGCCTTTGCCTTGGCGACAGGGATGCGGTCGAGGATGACCTCGGCGGCAACGATCGGCCCCTCGGCGTCAAGCGCTTCGATAACCGCCGGATGCAGCTCGCCGAAGTGAGCGAGTACGGTCTGCGGCCCAAGCTGGATGCTGCCCGAACGACCGGGATGGAACCAGTTCGGCGCCGAACGGGCGATCTGGACGCGCGAAATATCGACACCGAGGGCGTCGAGAAGCGCCAGCGCGTCGGCCTTGGCATCGAAGGCGGTCACGGCGGGCGCCGAACCAGCCCAGTGACGGCCGGCGCCGGCGAACCCGGCACTGCCCTCCCGCACGGCGGTTGCCGCGATGCTCTGATCTTCGGGCCGATCGCCGGCGAATATCTGGCCCACCTCGAACAGCGAGACGTCGGCGAGGCCGCGGTCGGCATTGCGTTTCACCGCGGCGATCAAACCGGGGATCAAGCTCGGTCGCATGTCGCTCATGTCGGCGGAAATCGGGTTGGCGAGTTCAAGCTCGGGCGCGCCGCCACCGAACAGCACGGCAACCGGCTTGGCGAGGAACGACCAAGTCACCGCCTCGACGAAGCCACGCGCCGCCAGCGCCCGCTTGGCACGGCGGGTACGAATCTGCAGCGGCGTCAGCACTTTCTGCGACACCGAGGCGAGGCGCGGTAGCGCCGTGGCCTTGACCTGGTCAAGGCCGACGATGCGCACCACTTCCTCAACGAGGTCAGCCTTGCCGTAAACGTCCGGCCGCCAGGACGGTACGGCGACCGACCGGCTATCCCCACTTCCCTTTGTCGAGAAGCCGAGCTTTTCAAGCGTACCGGTTATGGTGTCGGCTGGGAGATCGAGGCCGGAAAGGCGCTTCACCTCGGAAAGCGGGAGGTCGACGACCTTGTTCGGGAGCGGTTCCTTACCGGCGACCACCATCTCGGAGGCTTCGCCGCCGCAGAGGTCGAGGACCATGCGCGTCGCCAACTCCAGGCCGGCAATGACGAACGCTGGGTCGATACCCCGCTCGAAGCGGAAACGAGCGTCGGAGTTCAGGCCAAGGCGGCGACCAGTGCGAGCGGTCCGGCCGGGATCGAAATAGGCGCTTTCGATGAAGACGGAGGTGGTCGCTTCGGTCGAGCCGGTGGTCTCGCCGCCCATGACTCCGCCGAGACCGAGCACGGCGGCATCGTCGGCGATGACGCACATGCTGTCGTCGACAGCGTAGGTCTTGCCATCCAGCGCCAGCAGGCTTTCACCCGCTTTGCCCAACCGGGCTGAAATGGTGCCGGTCAGCTTGTCGGCATCGTAGACGTGCAGCGGCCGGCCCCGGTCGAAGGTCAGGTAGTTGGTGATGTCGACCAGCGCCGAGATCGGCCTGAGACCGATCGCCTTGAGCCGGTCCTGCAGCCATTTCGGTGACGGTCCGTTTTTGAGGCCTCGCACCACACGGCCGGCGAACACCGGGCAGGGCGTATCGTCGCCGTCGAACTTCAATGCGATCGGTACGGGCGAGGGGAAGACGCCGGGAACGGGCGCCAGCGGATCGGGCTTCAGCTTGCCGAGGCCGCGCGCCGCCAGATCGCGGGCAATGCCGCGCACGCCGAGGCAGTCGGGCCTGTTGGGGGTGATGGAAATGTCGATCACCGGGTCGGCGCCGCCGCGATAGTCGGCGAACGAAACGCCGACCGGCGCGTCGTCCGGCAGCTCGATGATGCCGTTGTGCTCGTCGGACAGGCCGAGTTCGCGCTCCGAACACATCATGCCACGGCTCTCGACGCCGCGAATGGTGCCCACTTCCAGCACGGCACCGGTGGCCGGGATGACGACGCCGGGCAGCGCGAACACGCCCTTGAGGCCGGCCCGCGCGTTGGGCGCGCCGCACACCACTTGCACCGGCCCCTTGCCGGCGTCGACGGACAGCAGCTTCAGCTTGTCGGCGTTGGGGTGCTTGTCGGCGGTGACGATCTTCGCCACGACGAATGGCTTGAGCGGTGCCGATGGATCGGAAACCTCTTCCACCTCGAGGCCCACCATGGTGAGCGCCTCGACGACCTCGTTGAGCGAGGCGTCGGTGTCGAGATGATCTTTCAGCCAGCTGAGGGTGAACTTCATTTTGGCAAATCCGTTATCGGAAACTCTGAATAGCTTGGCCCGGCATGCGGACGGGGAACATCGTGGCAAGCGCCGCCGACATCACCCGGTCAGTCCGCCGTAGAGGCTCGGCAGGTCGAGCGGCCGGAAGCCATAGTGCTTCAGCCAGCGGGCATCGGCGTCGAAGAAGGCGCGCAGGTCGGGCATGCCGTATTTCAGCATGGCGATACGGTCGATGCCCATGCCGAAGGCAAAGCCCTGATAGACGTCGGGGTCGAGGCCGGCGGCGCGGATCACGTTGGGATGCACCATGCCGCAGCCGAGAATCTCCAGCCAGTCGTCGCCTTCGCCGATGCGGATCTCCGAACCCGACCGCCGGCAACCGACATCGACTTCCATCGACGGCTCGGTGAACGGGAAGAAAGACGGACGGAAACGCGTCTTGACCTCATCCACTTCGAAGAAGGCCTTCAGGAACTCCTCCAGCACCCATTTGAGATGGCCGAAGTGGGTCGTCTCGTCGATCACGAGGCCCTCCACCTGATGGAACATCGGGGTGTGGGTGGCGTCGCTGTCGCAGCGGTAGGTGCGGCCGGGCGCGATGATGCGGATCGGCGGCTTCTGCTTCTCCATGGTGCGGACCTGCACCGGCGAGGTGTGGGTCCTGAGCAGCAGACGCGAACCATCCTCCTTCGGCTTCAGGAAGAACGTATCGTGCATCTCGCGCGCCGGATGGTCCGGTGGGAAATTGAGTGCCGTGAAATTATAGTGGTCGGTCTCGATGTCCGGCCCCTCGGCCACCGCAAATCCCATGTCGGTGAAGATGGCGGTGATCTCGTCGATGACCTGGCTTACCGGGTGGATGCGTCCCTCGGCGAGTGGCCCCGGACGAACCGGCAGCGAGATGTCGACGGTTTCGCGGGCGAGGCGAGCGTCGAGGGCGGAGGCCTTCAGGACCGCCTTGCGGTCGGCGATGGCGAGCCCCACCCGGTCCTTCAAGGCGTTGATCGTCGCACCGCGCGTCCGCCGTTCATCGGGGCTCATGGCACCCAGCGTCTTGAGCAAGGCGGACACCGAACCCTGCTTGCCGAGGGTGGTGACGCGTACGCCCTCAAGGGCGGCTTCGTCGACGGCGGCGTGGATGTCGTCGAGAATGGAGGCTTCGAGCTGTTCGATGTCGGTCATGACGGATGTCCTGGCGGATCTGATGGCAGGCTTCTAGCCGGTCTTACCGGCGATTGCACCCCTGGAAACAAAAAGAGCGGCGCACCAATCGGCACGCCGCTCTCGTAATGTCGGGGGCGGCCGATCAGCGATCGGCCCCGCGCTGTCGCCAATTAGGCGGCAGCCTGGGCCTTCTCGACGATGGCCTTAAACGACGCCGGCTCGCTGATGGCGAGGTCGGATAGCACCTTGCGGTCGATGGCGATCCCGGCCTTGGCCATGAGATCGATGAAGCGAGCGTAGGTCAGCTCGCCACCGGTCACGTCACGGACAGCGGCGTTGATGCGCTGGATCCAAAGAGCGCGGAAGTTGCGCTTCTTGGCCCGGCGGTCACGCGTCGCATATTGCATCGCGCGATCGACGGCCGCCTTGGCGGTCTTGATGGTATTCTTGCGGCGGCCCCGGAAGCCCTTAGCGGCCTCTAGAACCTTCTTGTGCTTGGCATGGGACGTAACGCCCCGCTTGACGCGCGCCATAATTCAGTCTCCTCGAGTGTGAGTGCCGTATGATCGCGCGGGATCAGGCGTAGGGCAGGAAGTTCTTCTTGATGATGATCTCGTCCGGCTTGGACAGCACGGTCGTGCCGCGAGCCTTACGGATGAACTTTGTGGTCCGCTTGATCATGCCATGGCGCTTGCCGGCCTGAGCAGACTTGATGTGGCCACTGGCCGTCACCTTGAAGCGCTTCTTTGCGCCCGACTTCGTCTTCATCTTGGGCATTTTGCTCGTTTCCGAGTGTTAGGAGATCCCTTTCGGGCTCTCGCTGGCCTGTCAGTTCCGGAAAACCCACGATCCGTCGCGGGAGACCCGCGACCCTGGACCGCGCTGTCCGGGGGTTTGAGCTTCGACAGTCGCCACGGCATGCCCATGGACACGGAAAACCGTTTCCACGCCGGGCGACCTGAAGTGGCTGGGCTTCTAGCCGAAAAGGGCGGGAAACGCAAGGCGCATCAACACTACCCCGGCGGCCAGTCAAACCAAAGGCTCCGGCATGGGGTTCCGGAGCCTTTGGTCAATCTGTCTTGGAGGATCAACGTGGGGAAAGCAGCATCACCATCTGGCGGCCTTCGAGGCGCGGCTCGCTCTCGACCTTGGCGACCGCGACGGTCTCTTCTTTCACCTGCTGCAGAAGCTTGAAGCCGAGATCCTGGTGCGCCATCTCGCGACCGCGGAAGCGGAGCGTCACCTTGACCTTATCGCCTTCCTCGAAGAAGCGCATCATGCTCTTCATCTTCACGGTATAGTCGTTCGTGTCGATGTTGGGTCTGAGCTTAACTTCCTTGATTTCGACGATCTTCTGATTCTTGCGGGCTTCCGACGCCTTTTTCTGAGCTTCGAACTTGTATTTGCCGAAGTCCAGGATCTTGCAGACGGGAGGTGTCGAATTCGGGGAAATCTCGACAAGGTCGAGGCCGGCCTCGGAGGCGGCGGCCAAGGCATCAGCGATCGCGACAACGCCGAGGTTGTCACCATCCTCGCCGATCAACTGGACCTGAGGGACCCGGATTTCGCGATTGATGCGCGGACCTTCCTTGACGGGAGCGGTGGCTCGGAACGGGCGACGAATGGCTGTCAACTCCTCTGAAGTTCTCGGAAACGGTCACCGCCCGGATATGTCGACGCTCGACCATGTCAAGGAATTGATCTTCGAACTGATCGCATCTTTGAAACGGAGCGCCATCCAAGGGTGGCCGGCTGTCCTCATAGCGAACCGCTTCTTCCTGAGAAGCATGGACCCGCAAACTGGACAACGGCCTGAAAATCGTTGGAGACTACTAAAAAGTCAAGGTCGCAGACGGCAATCGGCAGGGAAATGGGCTAAAGAGGCGGCATATTGCCTCGGATGCCGCCAACTGGCCGTGCGCTGACGGCCATAGGGAGCGGAGTGCCATGTCGGATCGGTCCATCAGCATCACCATGCCGGACGATGGCCGGATCATTCGTGGCCGGATTCTCGATGGCGCCGGCCCGGCGATTGTCTGGCTCGGCGGCTTCCGCTCCGACATGACCGGCACAAAAGCCGAAGCGGTGGCGGCCTGGGGCCGTCAGCATGGCCGCAAGGTGGTGCGCTTCGATTATTCCGGACATGGCGAGTCGGGCGGCGCGTTCGAAGACGGCGGCATCGGCCGATGGTTCACTGAGGCAAAGGCGGTGATCGCCGCCGAGGCCGGGCAGGACTTCGTCGCCGTCGGCTCATCGATGGGTGGCTGGATGGCTCTGCTCCTGGCGCGCGAGCATCCTGTCGGGCTTAAGGGGGCGGTGCTTGTCGCGCCGGCGCCCGACTTTACCGAGAAGCTGTTCTATCCGGCGCTGCCGCCGAAGGCGCGCGCTCGTGTTGATGCCGGCGAGACAATCGAGGTGCCGGGCGAATACGGCGGTCCGGCCTATCGCCTCACCGCCGATTTCTTCCGTGACGGTGCGCGGCACAATCTTCTCGACGCGCCGCTCCGCCTCGGGGTTCCTGTGATCATCATTCAGGGCATGGCCGACACTTCGGTGCCCTACGCGCATGCGCAATGCATCGTCGATCGGCTGGTTGACGACGACGTGGTGTTGACGCTGGTGAAAGACGGCGATCACCGGCTGTCGCGACCGTCGGATATTGCGCTCATTCTCGATGCTATCGGCCGTGTGACCGAGCAATGAGACCACAAATCCTCGCCAATACGCGTTTATTCCAGCGTGATCCCGAGGGATTTTTGCGACTAAAGGATTACCTTGCGGTCCTCGCATGTTAGAAGGCCGCCATGGCAACGGTGTTCTCCCCTGAACCGGCGAGGTCGAACATGTCGGACATGAAGCTCGTAGTCGTTGGCGCCGGCGGACGCATGGGACGCACGCTGGTGCGCACCATCTCCGAAACGGCGGGTGTAACAGTGCATGCCGCCATCGAGCGCGCGGGCAGCGCACTGATCGGCGAGGATGCCGGCGTGCTGGCCGGCATCGGTGAAATTGGCGTGCCGCTGACGACCGATGCGCTGGCGGCCGTGGTTGGTGCCGAGGGTATCCTCGATTTCACCACGCCATCGGCTACCCTGGAATTTGCCGAATTGGCCGCTCAGGCGCGTATCGCCCACGTCATCGGCACCACCGGCTGCACCGCTGAAGACGAGGCAAAGATCGACGCCGCCGCCCGCCACGCAACCATCGTCAAGTCCGGCAACATGAGCGTTGGCGTCAACCTCCTGGCCTTGCTGGTCGAGCGGGCCGCCAAGGTGCTTGGGCCGGAATTCGACGTCGAGATCCTGGAGATGCATCATCGCCACAAGGTGGACGCACCCTCCGGGACCGCGCTCTTGCTCGGTGAGGCCGCGGCGCGCGGCCGCGATATCAAGCTCGATGATTACGCGGTTCGCTCCCGCGACGGCTACACCGGTCCCCGCCCGCAGGGCGCCATTGGCTTTGCCACGCTGCGCGGCGGGTCGGTGGTTGGCGAACACACTGTCTATCTTGCGGGAGCCGGTGAACGGCTGGAACTGAGGCATGTCGCGGAAGACCGGGCGCAGTTTGCCAAGGGAGCGGTCCGCGCCGCGCTCTGGGCACGCGGCCGCAAGCCGGGACGCTATGACATGGCCGACGTGCTCGGCCTCAAGGATTGAGGAAATTCCGGCCAAGCCCCGAACCGGGGGTGGTGGCCGGCCGCTGAATGCTCCGGAGCCGATGGTCGGTTCCGGCCCGCAACAAAACGATCAACTGGAGAAAAGCCTATGAGCCGCATTCTGGTCCTCGTCCGCCACGGCCAGTCCGAGTGGAACCTGCTCAACCTGTTCACCGGCTGGAAGGATCCCGACCTGACCCCGCTGGGTGTCAAGGAAGCGACCGCCGCCGGCACGCGCCTCAAGGCGCTCGGCTACAAGTATGACATTGCCTACACCTCGGTTCTGACGCGCGCCCAGCACACGCTGAACCTCATCCTGGGCGAAGTCGGCCAGCCGAACCTTGAGACCATCAAGGACCAGGCCCTCAACGAGCGCGACTATGGCGAACTGACCGGCCTCAACAAGGACGACGCTCGCGCCAAGTGGGGCGAGGAGCAGGTGCACATTTGGCGCCGTTCGTTCGACGTTCCGCCTCCGGGCGGCGAGAGCCTGAAGAACACTGCCGAGCGCACGCTGCCCTATTTCAATGCCGAGATCCTGCCGCGCGTCCTCAAGGGCGAGAACGTGCTGGTCGCCGCCCACGGCAACTCGCTGCGCTCGATCATCATGGACCTCGAGAAGCTGACCGGCGACGAGATCGTCGCTCGCGAGCTCAACACTGGCGAGCCGATCGTCTACGAGCTCAACGAGGATGGCTCGATCAAGTCGAAGAAGGTCCTGGCGGCCTGATTGCCGACAGCCTTTTGAAATGACAAACGCCGCGATGGTCTCCCGTCGCGGCGCTTTCGTTTCCGGAAGGAAAAACTTGGGGCTCAGCCTCTCTCCACCTCGGCGCCGCCGAGTCGGCGGGCAAGACCGGTTTCCCATCCGAGAATGGCCTTCTTGCGGGTGAGGCCCCAGTGGTAGCCGCAAAGATCGCCTTCGCGACCGAGCACGCGGTGGCAGGGCACGACGAAGGACAGGGGGTTTCGGCCGACCGCCGAGCCGACGGCCCGCGCTGCGTTGGGGTTGCCGATATGGCGGGCGATGTCGGAATAGGTCGTCGCCTTGCCGAGCGGAATGCGGAGCAGCGTCTCCCACACGCGGACTTCGAAGTCGGAGCCGATGAACACCAGCCGGATTGGCCGGTCCTGCGACCATACCGTCGGGTCGAACACCTGCCGCGCGTAGGGCGCCGTCACCACTTCGTCCTGAACATAGGTGGCGGCCGGCCAGCGGGCCGACATGTCCTGGAACGCCTTCTGCTCCTCGCCGGGGTCGGCAAAAGCGATGCCGGCAAGTCCTCGGTCTGTCGCCATCACCAGTGCCGTTCCGAAGGGCGAAGAGTGGAACCCATAGGCGACTGTAACGCCCGCCCCACGTGCCTTGTAGGCGCCTGGGCTCATGGCCTCGTGCGTGACGAAGAGATCGTGCAGTCGGCCTGGTCCGGACAGTCCGACCTCGTAAGCCGTGTCGAGAATCGACGACGACTGATCGAGCATTCGTCGCGCCTCGTCCAGGGTCAATGCCTGCACGAAAGCCTTTGGCGTCAGGCCAGCCCAACGGGTGAACAGACGATGCAGGTGCCCGGCGTCGGTGCCGACGGCGGCGGCAATGGTTTCAAGCTCGGGCTGGTCGCGCCAGCGCTCCGAGATGAAACGAATGGTGTCGCGCACGAGAACATAGTCGCTATGGTCGCGATCGAGCGTTACTTCGCCTGCCATGCGCAGTCCCTCGTGCAGCCAGCTCGCCGACATCGGCGGCGTGGTGAGGTTGTCTATCAGCGTAATGGCGTCCATCGCGTCCTCCATCAAGGGTGCGATGCGAAGTTAGGGAGCGTCGGGCGATCCAACCACCCGATTTTCGCACACGGCGAGAAAAAGCGCAAAAAAAGCGATGACGATCGCTGGAAAGCGACGCTGCTGACGCAGTCGGGCGGCAAACCCGGCTATAGAATGTGCCATTGCGCCTTGTCCGGAGTATGCCCCGTGCCGAGAAAGCCTGCCGTCGTCGCATCCGAGGATATCGATCAACCCATTCCGCCGACCCGGCCGATGGGCGCCGCGGAGATCGAGGAATTGTTCGCTACTTTCAAGGCGGCCAATCCGGAGCCGCGCGGCGAACTCCATGCCGTCAACCCGTATACGCTCCTGGTCGCCGTGACATTGTCGGCCCAGACCACTGATGCCGGCGTCAACAGGGCGACGCGACCACTGTTCGAGGCCGTCGATACGCCTCAAAAGATGCTGGCGCTCGGCGAAGACCGTCTGCGGGAGGCCATCAAGACCATCGGCCTTTACCGCAACAAGGCAAAGAACGTCATTGCGCTCTCGGATATTCTGGTGCGCGAGCATGGTGGCGAGGTGCCGCACGACAGGGAGGCCTTGGAGGCGCTGCCGGGCGTCGGCCGCAAGACGGCCAACGTTGTCCTCAACATTGCCTTCGGCGAGCCGACCATTGCCGTCGATACCCACGTCTTCCGCGTCGCCAACCGGCTAGGGCTTGCGCCCGGCCGGACGCCGATCGCTGTTGAACTCGGCTTGGAAAAGGTGGTGCCGAAAGCCTACCTTCAGCACGCCCATCATTGGCTCATCCTGCACGGCCGCTACGTCTGCAAGGCCCGGCGACCGGAATGCGAGCGGTGTATTGTCGCCGATCTCTGCCGGAGCCCGGAAAAACGGTTCCCGATGGCGTAATGCAAAAAAAAAGCCCCGCCGTTTTGCCGGCGGAGCTTCGTCGCGCTGATCCGGACGTGATCAGACAATGCGGGCGTATTCGTCGAAGGAAAGGCGCGGCAGGCGCGGGAATAGCGACGCCTTGTCGCCATAGCCGAGATTGACCACCAGGAAGGTTCGGACGCGGCTGTTGGGGAAGAAGGCGGCGTCGAGGGTGGCGGCATCGAAGCCAGCCATTGGGCCTACGTCGAGGCCCAGAGCCCGTGCCGCCGTGGTGAGGTAGCCAGCCTGCAGCGACGCCGAGCGCAACGCCGAGAACTGCAACCGCTCATCCGGCGAGCCGGCGTACCAGGAGCGCGCATCGGCGTGCGGGAAGGTCTTTGGCAGGTTCTCGTAGAAATCGAGGTCATAGCCGACAATCACCGAGACCGGCGCGGTCTTCGTCTTGGCCTGGTTGCCCGGCGCCATGGCAGCGAGCAACTTTTCCTTGGCCTCGGGCGATTTCACGAACACGAAGCGACCGGGCAGGGTGTTGGCCTCGGTGGGGCCGAGGATTACCAGTTCGGCGAGCGTCTTCAGCGTCTCGTCGGTAACCACCTTATCGAGGAAGCCGTTGAAAGAGCGGCCGTCGCGAAACAGGCGGTCGAGCGTGTCATCGGCAAGAAGAGCGGACATTGAAAAGCCTTTCGGGAGGAAGAAGAAAACTCTTCATCCGACCTAGGCTCCGCCTTTTGGCTCGCATAGTCCGCGATTGGCTGACAGATTGTTCGATAAAAGTGACCGACAAGGCGAATGCGCGGCTTATTGCCGGACGTTCACGGCCCTCTCACGGTATCTTGATAGCTTGTAGCTGGAAATGACAACGCCGCCGGCTGGGCCGACGGCGTGTGAAACGGGTGAGGACGTGAGGAATCAGGCCACGGCCCGCACTTCGCGCACATCCGGCAGGAAGTGGCGCAGCAGATTCTGAATGCCGTTCCTGAGCGTCGCCGTCGAGGACGGGCAACCGGCACAGGCGCCGCGCATATTGAGATAGACGACGCCGTCCTTGAAAGCGCGGAAAGTGATGTCTCCGCCGTCAGCCGCCACGGCCGGACGGACGCGCGTATCGAGCAGCTCCTTGATCGACGAAACCGTCTCGGCGTCGGCCGGATCGAAGTCCTCGGCACCGGCCGTCGTCTCGACGGTTGTCAGAATCGGCGCACCGGACATGAAGTGCTCCATGATGACACCGAGCACTGCGGGCTTCAGATGCGCCCAATCGCCATCCTTGCTGGTCACCGTGATGAAATCGGCACCGAAGAATACGCCGGTCACCTCGGAAATTTCGAACAGAGCGCCGGCGAGAGGTGACACAGTCGCTTGTTCGGGTGTCAGGAATTCGCGCGGGCTGCCTTCGAGGACGACCCGCCCGGGCAGGAATTTCAACGTGGCCGGATTGGGTGTGGACTCGGTCTGGATAAACATCGTATCGGGCTCCTCAGGCTCGCCTGATTGGAACAAATCTAAACTTGATCTTTAGAGGATAGTTCCGACTTTGCAAATGAACAATCGGTGAACCTGCGGACATAAGTCGTTTGGGCAGGTCAGGCGACGGCGGTGATGTCCTCATCGCTCATATCGCCGGGCACGATAGTCACTGGAATTGGGAAGGGGGGGCCGAGCGGGCGGCGACCGACGTGACAAGAGGCCCTGGACCCTCGGTGCCTGTTCCGGCTGCCAGCACGAGAATGGCGATGTCGCGATCTTCCTCGATCAGGCGATGGATCGCTTCGGCCGCTTGCCCCTCGCGGATGACCAGTTCCGCTTCGATTTCAGCGGCGAAGGCGTGCACGCGCTCGGCGGTGGCGGCAAGGCGCTGCCTTGCCTCGTCCATCGCCTCGGCCCGCATCATTTCCTCGACGCCGCGCCAGTGCTGAAAGTCGCCGGGCGGGATGACATAGAGCAGCACCAGACCGCCGACGGTATGCCGGGCGCGCGTTGCCGCGTAGACCACCGCCCGGTCGCATTCGGGCGTGTCGTCGATGACGCAGAGGAACTTGCGGCGGTGGCCCTCTTCACGGGCGAGACGACGTGAAACCATGCCGCCAGAGTAGCAGAAGGCCGGCCGCGGACAAGCCGCGCCGGCCCTCAAGTTTTGCCTGCGGGGTCTGTCAGCGCCGCTTGCGGCTCTGAATGAAGCCGACGATGTCGCGGACCTCGTCCATCACCTTGCCGGCGATGGCACCGGCCCGCTCCGAACCATCGGCCAGGATGGCGTCGATATGGTCGGGCTCGGCCATCAGCGCCTTCATCCTGTCGTTGATCGGCGACAGGACCGACACGGCAAGATCAGCGAGCGCCGGCTTGAAGGCGGAGAACTGCGACCCACCATGGTCTGCCAGCACCGCTTCCCGCGTCATACCCGCCAGCGCGGCGTAGATGGTGACGAGGTTGTCGGCGTCGGGGCGCTCCTTGAGACCATCGATCTCCGAAGGCAGCGGCTCTGGATCGGTGCGGGCCTTGCGGATCTTCGTGGCGATGGCGTCGCGGTCGTCGGTGAGGTTGATGCGCGAATAGTCCGAGGGATCGGATTTCGACATCTTCTTGGTGCCGTCGCGCAGGCTCATGACGCGCGGTGCCGGGCCTTGCGTCAGCGGCTCAGGCAGCGGGAAATAGCCATCCTCGGCACTGTGGCCCTGGGCGACGATCGACGCGGAGAAGTCGTTGTTGAACTTCGTGGCAATGTCGCGGGTGAGCTCGAGGTGCTGCTTCTGGTCTTCGCCGACCGGAACATGCGTCGCTCGGTAGACGAGGATGTCGGCGGCCATCAGGCTCGGATAGGCGAACAGGCCCACCGACACGTTCTCACGGTCCTTGCCTGCCTTTTCCTTGAACTGCGTCATGCGGTTGAGCCAGCCCATGCGGGCGACGCAATTGAACACCCAGGCGAGTTCGGCATGCTCCGGCACCTGGCTCTGATTGAAGACGATATGCGTCTTCGGATCGATGCCGGCGGCGAGGAAGGCGGCCGTCACTTCGCGGATTTGGCGGCGGAGCTCGAACGGATCCTGCCAGACGGTGATGGCGTGCTCGTCGACCACGCAGTAGATGCAGTCGTGGGTCGCCTGCATTTCCACGAAGCGCTTGATGGCGCCGAGATAATTGCCGAGATGAAGATTGCCGGTCGGTTGCACGCCGGAGAAGACAAGAGGCTTGAAAGGCATCGGTTTGGACCCGAGGATAGAGTTTCACGCGCGCCGGTGGTGAGACCGGGCGGGCGGACTTATGGACCCGGCGCGCAGTGACCGCAAGGCGGAAAGGCGCTCAGCGCCGGCCGCGATCGAGCACAGCGCGCGCGTAGCGGCGAACATCGACGGCGCCGGTCAGCACGGTGGCGAGCCCGTAGACCGCCATGCCGAACATGCAAAGGCCGAGCAGCCAGAAGCCTTGGACGAACTGACGGCCACCATGGAGATGGGCGTCGACAAGGTTTTCGCCGAGGATCAGCGCCACTCCCATCAGCAGGCTGGCAATGGCCAGCAGCACAAGGCGTCGAACCAGCAGCGCATCGGCGCGGAAATGGCCGCGACGGTGGAGTTCGATCACCAGCATCAGCGCGTTGACCCAGGCGGCAAGCGACGTCGCCGCGGCGATGCCGACGTGGCCGATGAAGGGAAACAGCGCCAGCGAGGCGACGACATTGACGGCCACGGAGATGCCGCCCTGCACGGTCGGCGTACGGGTGTCCTCGCGGGCGTAGAAGGATGGCTGGAATACCTTGATGGCGACGAAGGCCGGCAGGCCGACTGTAAAGGCGATCAGGGCGTTGGCGGTGGCGAGCGTATCGGCGGCGGTGAAGGCGCCACGTTCGAACAGCACGCGCATGATGGTGTAGGGAATGGCGAGAAGCGCCACCGTGGCAGGCAGCGTCAGCGCCATGGCGAATTCCAGCGCCCGGTTTTGGGTGTGGAAAATGCTTTCCGCCGTTTCGGTGCGAACGCGGCGGGTAAGATCCGGTAACAGCACGATGCCGATGGCGACGCCGATCACCCCGAGCGGCAGCTGGTAGATGCGGTCAGCGAAGTAGAGCCAGGACACCGCGCTCGCCTGCATCGAGGCGATAATGGTGCCGACCACGATGTTGATCTGGGTAATACCACCGGAGATCACCCCGGGAATGCCGAGGCGGACGAAGCGGCGGACGTTGTCGTTGTAACGCGGCCGCGTCAGCGACACCGGAAAGCCGATCCACAACAGCGAGCCCGCCACGGCGATCAGTTGAGCGACGCCCGAAAGGCAGACCGCCCAGGAGAGCGTATAGGCGGCTTCCGGCGTGCCGGCCCAGTTCTCCCACCAGATGAGGATCAGGGCTGCCACCAGAATGACGTTGAGCAGGGACGGCGCGAAGGCCGCGACCGCGAAACGCCCGAAGGATTGCAGCATGCCCGCCGCCATGGCGGTCAGCGACATGCAGGCGAGATACGGAAACATCACGCGTGTCATGAATTCGGCGGCGGCGAATTTCTGCGGGTCGTCGATGAAGCCCGGCGCCAGCACGCCGACCAGCCAGGGCGCTCCCACTTCGGCCAGGGCAGTTACCACGACCAGCACCAGCAGGAAGATGGCGAGAATGTCCTCGGCAAGGGCTCGCGCCGCCGTCTTGCCGCCCTCGGTGAGCGCCCGGGCGAACAGCGGCACGAAGGCCGAGGAGAAGGCGCCCTCGGCGAACAGGCGGCGGAACAGGTTGGGCAGACGGAACGCGACGAAAAAGGCGTCGGCGATCGGTCCCGAACCAAGCATGTTGGCCATGAACACGTCGCGCACGAAACCGAGCAGGCGAGAGGACAGCGTGGCGCCACCCACCGTCACGAAGTTTTTGACCAGACTCATGGACGGTTGCCTTCCTCAGGCTGCCTTCTTGGGCGGATGTGGCTCCTCGCCCACGACGGCGGCGAGGATGCGCCTGCGTATCGCGGCCTGCTTGGCGCCGGACTGGATCTTCAGCTTGGTGAGGTCTGTGACATAGAACACGTCGACGACCCGTTCGCCGAAGGTGGCGATATGCGCCGAGGCGATGTTGAGGTTGAGATCGCTCATCGCCGTCGTCACGTCATAGAGAAGCCCCGGACGATCGAGGCAGGAAACTTCCAGCACGGAGAGGGTTTCCGACAACGCATTGTCGAACTTGATGTCGGTCGGCACGCGGAAAGCTTTGCTCGGCTTGCGCTGGCCGACGCGGCGAGCAACGATTTCCGGCACCTTCTCGCGACCTTCCAGCGCCGCCTCGATCACCTTCAGCACGCGGTCGGCGCGGCGGAACTCGTCGGCGTCATCGGGGAATTCGCGGTTGATCAGAATGGTGTCGAGGGCGAGACCATCGTTGGTGGTGTAGATCTGGGCATCGGCGATATTGACGCCGGCTGCCGCGCAAGCCCCGGTAATGGTCGACAGAAGCCGTGGGTGGTCAGGCGCCACCACGACAAGCTCGGTGATCGCCTCGAACTTCTTGGTCGAATAGGCGGTGGCAAGCCGCCGGCCGGTACCCTCCATCGACTTCAGGAGGCGCGCGTGCATCACCTTCTCCGGCAGGTCGACGCGCAGCCAGTAGGGCGGGAAGTGGCGGCGGCCATAGTCTGACAGATCCGCTTCGCTCCAGTCGGTGAGTTCGGCGGCGAGTTCCGCCTTGGCAGCGGCGACACGCTGGTCGCGCGACAGCTTGGAGTGGCCGCCCAGGAGGTAGGGCTCGGTCTCGTAATAGAGCGTCCGGAGGAGTTGCCCCTTCCAGCCGTTCCAGACGCCGGGGCCAACCGCCTTGATGTCGGCGATGGTCAGCATCAGCAGCATTCGCAGCCGTTCCACCGTCTGCACCACGGCGGCGAAGTCGCGAATGGTTTGGCGGTCGGAAAGGTCGCGCGACTGGGCGATCATCGACATCACCAGATGATTCTCGACCAGCCAGGCCAACTGATCGGTTTCGGCTGGCGAAAAGCCAAAGCGCGGCCCGAGGCGACGGGCGATCTTGGCGCCGGCAATCGAATGGTCCTCCACGCGTCCCTTGGCAATGTCGTGCAGGAACAGCGCGAGATAGAGCACGTTGCGGTTGGCGATCACCGGGAACAGCTCGGTTGCGAGCGGATGCTCGCCCTGGTCCTCGCCGCGCTCGATCTGGGTCAAAAGACCGATAGCCCTGAGAGTGTGCTCGTCGACGGTATAGTGATGATACATGTTGAACTGCATCATCGCCACGACGCGGCCGAACTCGTTGACGAAACGACCGAGCACGCCGGTCTCGTTCATCGCCCTGAGCACGGTCTCCGCGTGCTTCTTGGAGGCGAGCACGTCGAGGAAGATCCGGTTGGCTTCCTCGTTTTCGCGGAGGTCGGCGTCGATCAAGCGCAACGAGCGTGTGATCAGCTTCAAGACGTCCGGTTGGAAGTCGAGGTCGTTGCGAGCGGCGACCGCGAAGATCCTGAGAAGGTTGACTGGATCGCGCTCAAACACGCCATCGTCGATCACCGACAGGCGGTCGTTGTCGATGATGAACTGCGGCGTTCCGGGCAGCGACTTCTTGCGCCGCCGGAACGTATGATGCAGCACCCGGTCGAGCATCGGCTTCGGCTTGGCGTGCATCTCTTCAAGGGCGGCGCAGAAAATGCGCGTGAGGTCGCCGACGTCTTTTGCCACCAGGAAGTAGTGCTTCATGAAACGCTCGACCGGCTCAAGGCCGGGATGGAGCTGATAGCCAAGAAGCTCGGCGATTTCCCGTTGGTTATCGAAGCCCAGCCGGTCGTCGGCCCGGTTGGTAACGAAGTGGAGGTTGCAGCGCACGGCCCATAGAAACTCCTCGCACTTGCGGAAGCGGTTAAGCTCCTTGCGTGCGAAGATGCCCTGTTTGACCAATTCGTCGGCGGTCGAGGCGCGATAGAAGTATTTGGCGATCCAGAACAGCGTATGCAGATCGCGAAGCCCACCCTTGCCGTCCTTGACGTTGGGCTCGACGAGATAGCGCGAGGTTCCAGCCCGCCGGTGCCGCTCGTCGCGCTCGGCGAGCTTGGCCTGGATGAACTCGGTGCCTGTGCCTTTGACCACCTCGTTGTCGAAGCGGGTAGTCATCTCGGCGTAGAGGCCCTTGTCGCCGAGGATCCAGCGCGCCTCGAGCAGCGCCGTGCGGATGGTCATGTCGGCGCGGCCGAGCTTGATGCAGTCGTCGACGCGCCGCGTCGAATGACCGACCTTGAAGCCGACATCCCAGAGAAAATAAAGGATGTGCTCCAGCACCTTGTCGGCAAGCGGCTGCGATTTCGGCGGCAACAGGAAAAGAAGATCGACGTCGGACGATGGCGCCAGCGTCGCGCGGCCATAGCCACCGACAGCGATGATGGCGATCTTCTCCTCCCGCCCTCCGGGGAACACGCTGCTCACCGTGTACTCGTAGAGGACACGGATCAACGAATCCACGAGCGCCGACAGGCGGCGCGCGCAACCGACGCCATCGCGGTCGCGGATGAGAATATCGCGGGCAACCGCACGTCCATCCAGGTTCGCCTGCTTCAGGGCGGCGAGCAATTCCGGTCGTGGGTCGGAACCGGCTGCTGCTGCCCGGCCGGCGATTGCGGCCATTTCTTCACCGAGCGCCTTCTCGTTGATCAAAGAGGCGGTTTCCGGGAGCTTGGTCATCGTCGGCAATCACCTTCGGAGGAGGCAGGCGCGGCAGGGATGCTCGAAAGCGCAGCCGGCAATAAAATCGAATAGTCGGCGCCAACCGAACAATCAACCATGCGCTCGTCCGATTCCCGCCCGGAGGGCTTTCAAGCGATAAATCGCCTCGAGCGCTTCGCGGGGGCTGAGTTCGTCTGGCGCCAGCCCGTCGAGCGCCGCGAGGAGTTCCGCTTCCGCCGGGTCGGCAGCCGCCTCGATCGGCGCTGGCACGGCCGGATGGCGGGCTTGGGAGAACAGGGGCAGGTCGTCGAGCATCGACGCGGCATTGTTACCGCCGGATTTCTCGAGTTCGGCGAGCACGGAACGCGCCCGCTCGATCACCGGTCGCGGTAAGCCGGCCAGCTTGGCCACCTGGATGCCATAGGAGCGGTCGGCCGATCCGGGCACGATCTCGTGCAGGAACACCACGTCGCCGCGCCATTCCTTCACCTTGACGGTGGCGTTGACGACGCGCGGCAGCCGCTCCGACAGAGCGGTCAGCTCGTGATAGTGCGTCGCGAACAGTGTGCGACAGCGGTTGGCCTCATGCAGGTGCTCGATGGTCGCCCAGGCAATGGACAGGCCGTCATAGGTGGCGGTGCCACGGCCGATCTCATCGAGAATGACGAAGGAGCGCGGCCCCGCCTGGTTGAGGATGGCCGCCGTCTCGATCATCTCCACCATGAAGGTGGAGCGACCGCGTGCCAGGTCGTCGGCGGCGCCGACGCGCGAGAACAGCCGGTCGACAACGCCGATGTGCGCCGACTTGGCGGGTACGAAGGAACCGATCTGGGCCAGCACGGCGATCAGCGCGTTCTGCCGGAGGAAGGTCGACTTACCTGCCATGTTGGGGCCGGTGACCAGCCACAGCTTGCCAGCGGTTTCGCCGCCGACATCGCAGCCGTTGGCAACGAAGGAGCCGCCTTCCTCGCGCAGCATCTGCTCGACCACCGGATGGCGGCCGCCGTCGATGCGGAACGTGAGGCTGTCGTCGACACGCGGCCGAACGTAACCCTCGGCGGCGGCGAGTTCGGCGAGCGCGGTAGCGACGTCAAGGGCCGCCAGCATGTCGGCCGCCCGTTTGATGGCGGTGCCAGCCTCCATGGTCGCCCGTGCCAGCTCGGCAAAGACGGACAGTTCGATGGCGAGCGCTCGCTCGGCTGCCGAGGCGATGCGGCCTTCGAGTTCGGAGAGTTCGGTCGTCGAAAAGCGCATGGCGCCAGCCAGCGTCTGCCGATGGATGAACAGCCGGTTCAACGGTTCGCTGGTCATCGCCTGGGCGTAATTCGGCGCCACCTCGATGAAATAGCCGAGCACGCCGTTATGCTTCACCTTCAGCGACTTGATGCCGCTGGTTTCGGCGTAAGTCTGTTGAAGAGCGGCAATGACCTGCCGGCTCTGGTCGCGCAAGGCGCGCGCTTCATCGAGGCCGGAACGGAAGCCTTGGCGCACGAAGCCACCGTCGCGTTTCAGGAGCGGTAGCTCATCGTCAAGCGCGGCGGCGAGCCGGTCGGCAAGATCGGCGGGCGCCGCTTCGAGCCCAAGGGCGATGCGGTCGATCTCGGAACCCGCGCCGCCGGCATCTCGGAGGTCGTTGGCCAGCTGAGCCGCGGCCCTGAGCCCGCCGGCAATGGCGGCGAGATCACGCGGGCCGCCGCGATCGAGACTGATGCGGGTCAGCGCGCGGGCCATGTCGGGAACGCCGGCCAGATCCCGGCGCAGCCGCGCCCTGAGCGTCGTCTCGGCGAGGAAGAAGTCGACGGCATCGAGCCGGTCGCGGATGGCGTCGGGATCGGCGAGCGGCGCGGCGAGCCGGTCGGCGAGAAGGCGAGCCCCGGCGCCTGACACCGTGCGGTCGATGGCGTGCAGCAGCGAACCGCGCCGCTCGCCGGACAGCGTGCGAGAGAGCTCGAGGTTCGCTCGGCTCGCCGCGTCGATGGCCAGCGCGCCGCCAAGGCTTTCGCGGGCTGGCGGGTCGAGCGGCGGACGATTGCCGATCTGCGTCTTATCGACATAGGCGACGATGGCGGCGGCGGCGATCAGCTCCAGCCGGGTGAAGCTGCCGAACGCATCGAGCGAAGCGACGGAGAAGAAGTCGGCAAGTCGGTGCTCGGCGGTGGCGGCGTCGAAGAAGGCGCGCGGCAGCGGCACCACGGCCGGGCTCGCTGCCTTGAAGGTACGCCTTAGCTCGTCATCGTCGAACAGGCCATCGGCGGCGACCAGCTCGCGCGGCTCGATGCGGGCGAGCAGCGCCGGCAGGGCGGCGGCGCTGGTCTCGGCCAAGCGAAAGGCGCCGGTCGACATGTCGGCCCAGGCGACGGCGAAGCTATCGGCGGTGCTGTCCGTTCCCTTCTGGCGGGCGACGGCGGCGAGGTAATTGGAACGGCGGGCGTCGAGGAGGTTGTCCTCGGTGAGCGTGCCGGGCGTGACGAGCCGGACGACATCGCGCCGCACCACCGACTTCGAACCGCGCTTCTTGGCCTCCGCCGGATCCTCCATCTGCTCGCAGACGGCGACGCGAATGCCAAGGGCGATGAGGCGCTGGAGGTAGTCGTCGGCGGCATGCACCGGTACGCCGCAGAGCGGGATGTCCTCGCCGCGATATTTGCCGCGCTTGGTCAGAGTGATGCCTAGGGCGCGGGAGGCGACCTCGGCATCTTCGAAGAACATCTCGTAGAAGTCGCCCATCCGGTAGAATAGGAGACAATCGGGGTTGGCCGCCTTGATCTCGATGAACTGCGCCATGGCGGGCGTCGCCACGTCGTTGGTCCGGTCGTCGGGGAGAGCTTGCGCGTCGGTCATGGGGGCGGAAGCTAACAAAGCCCGCGCCGCTTTTCACGCGGCAATTGTCCGATCGGCGCGGTTATCCAGCTCGTCATTCCGGCACGGGGGAAGGGCGGGTCAGCACGCCCTCACCATATCGGGCCTTGTCGCGGTTGCGGTGCGATCCGAGGTTTTCGGAGGCGAGATAGCCCCAGATTTCCTCGGCCGTCTCGGCGAAGTGAACGAGACCGATGTCCTCGCGGTTGATCATGCCGTAATCGGCCAAGGCGTCGAAGTTGATGACCTTGTGCCAATATTCGCCGTCGACTAGCACGACCGGGATGCGGGTGCCTTTGTGCGTCTGGGTCAGAGTGAGGAGTTCGAACAGTTCGTCGAAGGTGCCGAAGCCGCCGGGGAAAACCACCAGGGCATTGGCGCGCATCGCAAGGTGCATCTTGCGCATGGCAAAGTAGTGGAACCGGAAAGTGAGCTGCGGCGTCGTATAGGCGTTGGGTTCCTGCTCGTGCGGCAAGGTAATGTTGAAGCCGATGGTGGGCGCACCGGCGTCGCGGGCGCCACGATTGGCAGCCTCCATGATGCCTGGGCCGCCGCCGGTCGCGATGACATTGTCGAAGAAGCCGTCGGTGCGATTGACGGCGCCGCCGCGCTCGGAGGCAATGCGGCCGAATTCGCGTGCCGTCCCATACCAGCGATTATGCAAAGGATCGCCGTTTTCATGGACGCGGGCCGAACCGAATACCACGAGCGTCGAACGAATGCCCCAAGCCTTCAGGGTCTGCTCTGCTTTGGAATACTCCAGCATGAAGCGGACGCCGCGCATCGAGTCCGACAGGAGATAATCGCTGTCGACGGCGGGCAGGACGAAGGCCTTCGAGGTCTTCTGGGCGGTATTATCAGCGATGTCGGTCATTGGGTCAGTCCTGGATTCCAGCCGTCCGGCCGGAAAAAGGCGGGAAGGTGAGCATAGGGATCGGCTTGTTAAGGAACGTTGAAACGAGGCCGTACTGTGGCACGAACGCGTCGGCTGGTGTCGTCACTGCCGTCTGGGGACGGGCGGGAGCGGATATAATGTTCCCCGAATCAGGCTGTTCGCTCCATGGAGAGGGCTTGAACCAACGGCGGTGGCATCTGGAGCTTAAACTGGACGAAGACCTGACGATCGATGAGGACCGCCAGACACGGGCACTGGATGCCGCGACATCCTCTCGCCTGGACGCGGCGCGGCTTGCGCTCGCCGATGGGAACTGGGCGGAAGGTTTCGCCGATTTTGAGCGCCGCCCCTTGTTAGCACCATCCGACCGGCCGCGCTGGAACGGCGCGCGATCGCCAGCGGCTCGCGTCGTCGTGCTCGCCGAGGAGGACGAGTGCGACACGCTCGCCTTTGCCCGTTTCTTGCCGAAACTTGCCGCTCGCGTATTGTCGCTGACGCTGGCGGTTCCCGCTGAGCAACTGGAATGGCTTTCGCCCTTCGCCCCCGCTTTTGGCGGCGTGCCACTCGTCGGTGTTGCCTCGCTGCCGCCGCATGATCTCATCTTGCCGCTTGCCTCCGCGCCATGTGTGCTTGGCCTTTCGCCGGACGACGTGCCGCCGCCCATCTTGTTGCCGTTGCAACACAAAGGGATGGCTATTGGGCTCGCCTTGGGCGCGTCGCCATGGGGCAGGGGGACCGAGATGACAGCGGAGAGCGTCATACCGGTGCTTCGCCAAGCCTTTCCCGCCTTCCGCCTGGTGGCACTTGATCAGGCGGCGGCCAGGAAGCTCGGCGGCCAGGTGGTCGAGTTCAATCCCGCCACACTCGCCGGCCTCGACCTCGTTGTGGCAACCGATGGTCCGGTGGCCCATGCCGCTGGCGTTGCCGGTGCGCCATTGTGGCTGCTGCTCGACGATGCGCCGCATTGGATGTGGGGATGCCAAGGTCAGTTCAGTCGCTGGTATCCTGGCGCGCGCCTGTTTCGCGCTGAAGGAGCGGACTGGCTGGGTGTCGCTAATGCATTGACATCGGAGGCAAAGGCGCTCGCCACGCCGGGGTTATCCGTCGTCGCTGCCCTCAACCGGCTCGCCGCCGCCGCCGAGGGGGTCGATGGCGCCGCCGCCGCCCGTGCCGCTCTGCCATTTGCCGCGCGCCTGGTGGCGCTCGCCCCGGCGGTCCCGGAGGCTTGGGCGCGGCTTGCTGGGCTATTGTTCCGCGTTGGCGAGGTGGCCGATGCCAATCGAGTGCTTGACGCCGGGCTTTCCATCGGCTCGCGCCATGCTCCGCTGCTGCTCCTTGCCGCCCGCCGCGACCTCGAGCGGGGCAACCCCGCCTCGGCGCTCCAGCACGCCGAGCAGGCATCCAGCATTGATCCGTCCTCCATTGATGCGCTGATGGCACGCGCCGCCGCTCTCATCGAACTCGGTGACCAGCCCAGAGCGGAGTTTGCCCTCCGACAGGCGGTAAAGACGGCGCCCCACCGGACCGATCTGCTTGTGGCTTGGGGAGAGGCACTGAGGAAGCTTGGCGATACCCGCGCCGCTGCCCGCGCTTTCGAACGGGCTGTCATTGTTCAAGATGGCGCCGACGCCCGCCTCGGTCTCGGGCGTCTCGCGGCAACGGCCGGCGAGACTGGGCTTGCCCTGCATTTCCTTGGGTCTGCCGTGGCCCGCGACGGTAGTCACACCGAAGCGGCAATGGAATTTGCTCGCGCCCTCGCCACAGTCGGCCGCACCCGTGAGGCGATCGACGTCCTGCGTCGTCTCGTTGCTCGCCGCTCGTCCCCAGCCACCCGCGCCTTTCTCGGCGAACTGCTGTTGGCCTCTGGCGACTTTGCCACCGGCCTTGTCGAATTTGAGTGCCGGCATGGCGAAGCGCGGGCTCTTCCAGCCCTCGCCGACCTCGCCGGTCGAGATGTGATCCTTGCTGCCGAAGGCGACGCGGGGGTGCTGTTACGTTTCCTGCGCTTTGCTCCCATGCTCAAGGCGGCGGGCGCGACAACCGTTCGCGTCGATGGCGCGGACGAACTGGCGCCTTTGCTGGCCTACGCCGACGGGATCGACGGCATGGGCAAGGCGCAGGGTAGTGACTTCGCCCTCCGCGTGATGAGCCTGCCGGCTCTGTTTGGCCTCACCATGGATGGGTTGCCGGCGCCGCGCCGCTATCTCGCATCCGATCCGGTTGCCGTGACTAACGTGGCACGGACATTCGCCCATCTCGAAGGTTTCCGTGTCGGCTTGGCGCTCGACGGTCTGGCTACTTCGGTCGATATGGCGCTGCTCGCCGCGCTGCCCGGGGTCACCTTCGTCGCCCTCGACGCTGGGGCCACAGCGCGCCTGCCAAATGCATGGCCGCTTGCCATCGGTCAGTCGGAGCTCGACAAGATTGCCGCCGCCCTTCCGAATATTGACGCCGTAGTCGCGCTCGCGGGTAGCCCAATCGCCGTATTGGCCGGCGCCCTCGGTCGCCCCGCCTTTGTCATCGGCCCGGACCGCGATGATTGGCTCTGGCTGGAAAAAGACGGTCGAACGCCCTGGTTCCCGGCCACGCGCCTTTTTCGCCACCGTCCCGGGGAGGGAGAATCCGACCGACTTTCCCGCCTCGTCGTGGCACTTGCCGCCTTCGCGGCCGGCGACCGTGCCGTTCCTTTCCGTGCCGACCCAGCGCCGGCCATCGACGCTTCTTTAGAAGGCGATGAGTTCTTCCCGCGGCCGGTGGCGGCGCTCGCGCGCGCCGGTCTCGCCGCGCTCGCCAGCCGCGACGATCATCGCGCCGTCCTGCTGCTGGGCGACGCCATTGCCGCCGGGACCGCCGAGCCGGAACTGCGGGAGAAACTCGCCTCGGCCCTTCTGCGGATCGGCGAACGCGAGCGAGCTGGAAGCCTTCTTGCCGCGCTGGTGGCCGAGGCGCCGACCGCCGAGCGGCTCGTCGAACTCTCGGATGCCGAACGGCTCGATGGTCGCCTCGAAGAGGCGCTTGCCCATGCCGAGCGGGCAGTCGAACTCCGGCCCGACCTCGCTCGTGCCCATCGTACTGTTGGCAAGGCTCTGGTGGCGCTTGGTCGCACGGTTGAGGCTCTCGGTTGTTATGGTCGCGCCGTGGCGCTGGCGCCGACCGACCCCGAGCTCTTGATGGACGAAGCGGAGGCGCTGCTGATGGCCGGCGACTACCAGCGTGGCTTTGCTCGCTCGGAGATACGCTGGCAAGCTGCCGAACTATTGCCGCGACGTTTTTCAGCAGCTCGCTGGACTGGCGAGGATATTCGCGATCGAACGCTGCTCGTTCATGGCGAACGCGATCTTGGGCTGGACATCGCCTTTGCCCGCTTCCTGCCGCAGTTCATGGCGAATGGGCCTCGGCTCGTTCTTGAGGTGCGCCCGGCTCTTACCGATCTGTTCCGCCGGCTTGATCTTGGCGGTCAGGTCACGGTGGTCGAGCAGGGGCGGCGTCTGCCGCCCTACGATCTGGAGGTGCCGCTTCGAAGCCTGCCGCATGTGTTCGGCACCGAACGGACAAGCCTGCCGCCACCCGCCCTTTTCCGGCCAGATCCCTTGCGAATTGATGCTTGGCGGCAATTCTTCGGCGGCGACGGCCGGACTGCTATCGGCCTTTATTGGCGGAACGCCGCGGACGCCTCGCTTCTCGCCCCGCTTGCCGACCTCCAGGGCATCCGCCTGTTCGCCCTTGATCGCCGCGCTGGCCGGGCTTCGCTCGCCGTGCTGCCGAATGGACTCGTTGTCGAACCGCTGGGCGATCGGCTTGGCGGCTTCGTCGAAATGGCGGCGGCGATGGCGGCGCTCGATGCGGTGATTGCTCCCGTCTCGGCTACCGCCCATCTTGCCGCCACCCTTGGCCGGCCGACAGTCGTGATCGATCCATCCTCGGCCGACTGGCTTTGGGCGGGGGAGGGCGGTACGCTCTGGTATCCCGAAGCCCGCTTCGTGCAACGGGGTGGCGACCTCGTCGGTGTCCTGCGCGGTCTCCTTCCCGAAAGGCCGGCGTCGTGACAGAAACGGTCGTTGATCAACTGCTGGCCCGTGCCGCCGCTGCCGAAGCCACTCACAAATGGATCGAGGCGGTCGCCCTCTATGAGGTGGCTCTCGTGCGGGCGCCGGACCATGTGCCGGCCATGCTGGGGGCCGCCACCGCCGCCCGTGCCAATGGCGATCATGCGCGCGCCGTCATATTCCTGACGCGTGCCGATCGCACCGAGCCCGGCCGCGCCGATATCGCCGCCGCGCTTGGCGAGGCGCTTGCCGCGACCTCTCGCTTGCCGGAAGCCGCGGCTGCCTTCGAACGAGCCCGTGCCGCCAAACCGCTCGACGCGCGCCTCGCCGCCCGCCTCGGCGTGGCGCGCCTTGCCGCCGGCGATGCCGACGGCGCGGTTTCGGCTTTCGATGCGGCGTTGCGGCTTGACCCGGCCGAGCCGCATGCCCTGAGCGGCCTCGGTTCGGCCCTGGTCGCTGCCGGTCGCCCGCTGGCGGCGGTCGAGGCTTTCCGGCGGACAGGCGAATCTCGTCCGCATGCCGACCGAGCGGCGGCGCTCTTGTCGCTCGGTGACATGGCCGGCGGCTTTGCCGACCTTGATGGGGTGGCCACTTGTCCGCCCTGGGCGGCCCGGCTGCCGGTGTGGGATGGGGCTCCGCTTGATCGTCCGCTCCTCGTTTGGACCGGCCCCGATCCGCTTGACCTCATCACCTTCGCGTCCGTGTTGCCGCTTGCCCGGTCATTGGCCGCCTACCTCGTGCTGGTGGCGCCGAAGCCTTTCGTTCGCCTCGCTTCGTCGATCGAGGGCGTCGGCCACGTCGTTGCTGACAACGATGATGTCGGCGATTGGGTTAGGGCCGCTGGCGCCGCTGCGCCGCTCGTCGGCCTGCCACATCGCCTTGGGCTCACCGCCGGCAGCTTCGTCCCAACCGGCTCACTGCTCGCCGCCGAGCCAATGCTCGCGGACCGCTGGAGCGCGCGGCTGGACCTCGGCCGTGGCAAGCCGGCCATTGGCCTTGTCTGGGGCGGCGGTCTTCGGCTCGACGATCTCGCGCCGCTCGCCGGTATCGGTGACCTGCGCTTTGTCGCTCTCGAGCGGGTGCCATCGACCATGCTTGCCCGCTCGTCAACGCCGTCCGGCTGGGAGGTCGCCGATCCACCGGTCCGCATCGAGCATCCCGGCCCCGATTTCGAGGCCGGCGTCGACGCTCGGGTCGACTGCGCCGCTCTGATCAGCCGGATCGATGCCATTATCGCCATCGACGGTCTGTCGCTTCGCCTGGCTGGCGCGCTCGGACGGCCGGGCGTTGCACTGCTTCCCGCCGCGGCCAGTTGGGTCTGGCGGCTGGAGGGGGAAAAGACGCCTCGCTATCCGTCGCTGTCTTTGCTGAGACAGCAGCCGGAGAAGCCGCTTGCTGCTTTGCTCGCGGAGGTCATCCATCGCGTCCGCGACTTGGTTCGCCGCTGATGGCAAAGGAAAATCCCACCGCAAAGCCATGGCTTCTCGGAAGCATGTTGCCTCGAGTCGCGTAATCGGCGACAATAATGAAATGAAATTTTACAAATCGACCATTTCGGAGGGAATGGTATCTCTTGCCAATTGAAGCTGTCCTTTTAGGATTTCAGCCTGTCGGGAGGCCTTAGGGGCCAACAGCTGCCGAAGCTCCCGGATAGGCGCGATGAACATCATCGCTTAAGGCTGGAGACTGGACGCATGAGAGGCTCGAAACTTCTGGGACTGTTCGCCGCCGTGGTCGCGGCACCGCTCGTCCTCGCCGCTCCCGCCATGGCGGTGACGCTGACCAACGTTTCATACGATCCGACGCGCGAGTTCTACGAGGCCTACAATGCGGCCTTCGCGGCGCATTGGAAGGCCGAGACGGGCGAGGATATCGCCATTCGCGCCTCTCACGGCGGCTCGGGCAAACAGGCGCGCGCCGTCATCGATGGGCTGCCGGCCGATGTGGTGACGCTGGCGCTCGAAAGCGACATCAACGCCATCGTCGAGAAGACAGGCAAAATCCCGGCCGATTGGCGTGGCAAGCTGCCGCACAATTCCGCCCCGTACACTTCGACCATCGTCTTCCTGGTTCGCAAGGGGAACCCCAAGGGCATCCATGACTGGGGTGACCTCGTCAAGGACGGCATCGAAGTGATCACCCCCAACCCGAAGACCTCGGGAGGAGCGCGCTGGAACTACCTTGCCGCCTGGGCCTGGGCCGCTGGCCAGTATGGCGGTGACGAGGCGAAGATTCGCGATTACGTCGCGACCCTCTACAAGCATGTGCCGGTGCTCGACACTGGTGCGCGTGGATCGACCGTTACTTTTGCACAGCGCGAGTTGGGCGATGTGCTGCTCGCCTGGGAGAACGAGGCTTTCCTGGCGCTCGACGAATTCGGCGCCGACAAATTCGACATCGTGATACCCCCGCAGTCGATCCTGGCAGAGCCGCCGGTCGCCGTTGTCGAGGGCAACGCCAAGACCAACGGCACCGAGAAGGAGGCGCGCGCCTATCTCGAGTATCTCTACTCGGCCGAGGGGCAGACGCTCGCTGCCAAGTATCACTATCGCCCGTCCGAGCCGAACCTGGTCGATCCCGCGCTTCTGAAGTCGATCCCTCAGCTGAAGCTGGTCAGCATCGATGATCCGCTGTTCGGCGGCTGGGCCAAGGCGCAGCCCTATCATTTCGGCGATGGCGGCGTGTTTGACCAGATCTACAAGCCTGCACAATGACCGACATTGCCGGCCGTTCTCGCCGGTGCCGATGAGTGGAGGGATTGCCATGTGGATTGCAACGGCGCCGCCTGGATTTCTCTTTCCTTTGACAGAACGAGACCTTGCCGCCGGCGGACCGGGTACCCCCCGTCCGCCGGCTTCCTCCGAAAGCGAGGCCGATGACCCCGAACGTGCTCTTCGTCAAGCCGAGCGTCCTGCCGGGCTTTCGCCTGACCATCACCTTCACGATCCTGTATCTGTCGGTGATCGTGCTCCTTCCACTTGGCGCCCTGCTTTTCCGGGCTTCTTCGCTGGGGGCACATGAGATAATTGCCTTGGCGCTCGACGGCCGCACGCTGTCGGCGCTGAGGCTGTCTTTCGTGACCAGCTTCGCGGCGGCGGCCTTCAACGTGCCCTTCGGTCTGCTGATCGCATGGGTGCTGGTGCGCTACGACTTCCCAGGTCGCCGCTTCTTCGATGCCATCATCGATCTGCCCTTCGCCTTGCCGACGGCGGTGGCCGGTATCGCCTTGACCGCGCTTTATGCCCCGAAAGGCTGGATCGGCTCCATCGCGGCCATTGTCGGTCTCAAGATCGCCTTCACGCCATTCGGTATCTTTCTGGCGCTGGTCTTCGTCGGTCTGCCGTTCATCGTCCGCACGGTGCAACCGGTGCTCGCCGAGGTTGATCGCGAACTTGAAGAGGCCGCCGCGACGCTTGGCGCCGGTCGGCTCAGAACCATCGCCTCGGTGGTGCTGCCGGTGTTAAGTCCGGCCATTCTGACCGGTTTCGCGCTGGCCTTCGCCCGGGCGGTCGGTGAATATGGATCGGTGATCTTCATCGCCGGCAATATTCCCTATGTCTCGGAAATCGCGCCGCTGCTCATCATCATCAAGCTTGAAGAGTTCAACTATGCCGGCGCCACGGCCGTTGCCGCCATCATGCTGACGGTCAGTTTCGCAACCCTTCTCGTCATCAATTTGATCCAAGCCCGGGCGCGCGCGAGGTATGGTCATGTCTGACAGTTCCGTCGCGCTCGCCGCATCGCTTGAAGAAACGGCCGTCGCCGGATCGGTGGTTGCCAGTCCGCCGCGCCGCCGATTGCCGACCGAGGAGGCGCCGTGGGTCAGGCGCCTGCTGATCGCGCTGGCGGTGGGCTTTCTCGGCCTGTTCCTGCTGTTGCCGCTCATCACGGTTTTCATGGAGGCTTTCCGGAAAGGGACCGGTGCCTTTCTTCAGGCATTCGCCGATCCGGCCGCCTTCGACGCCATCATCCTGACGCTGGTGGTGGCCGTCATCGCCGTGCCGGCCAATCTCGTCTTTGGCGTTTCCGCTGCCTGGGCGATCGCCAAGTTCGATTTTCGCGGCAAGACCTTTTTGGTGACGCTGATCGACCTGCCCTTTTCTGTGTCGCCGGTGGTTGCCGGCCTCGTCTACGTGCTGCTCTATGCCAGCCACGGCCTCTTTGGCGGCCTGCTGCAGTCAGCCGGCATTCAGATCATTTTCGCCCTGCCGGGCATTGTCATGGCGACGATCTTTGTCACCTTTCCCTTCATCGCCCGCGAGCTGATCCCGCTGATGGAGGAACTGGGCAATACCGACGAAGAGGCGGCGCTGACGTTAGGCGCCTCCGGCTTCCGCATGTTCTGGACGGTGACGCTGCCCAACGTCAAATGGGCGCTGCTTTATGGCGTGCTGCTCTGTAACGCCCGCGCCATGGGTGAGTTCGGGGCAGTATCCGTGGTCTCTGGGCACATCCGCGGCTACACCAACACCATGCCGTTGCACATAGAGATCCTCTACAACGAGTATCAGTTCGTCGCCGCCTTCGCCGTTGCCTCGCTGCTCGCCGCCCTGGCGCTGGTGACGCTCGGCATCAAGTCCTGGCTGGAGCATCGCTATGCCAGCGATCTCGCCGCTGGTCACCGCCACTGACGGAGCCTCCGATGGAACTCGACATTCGCAACCTCACGAAGACCTTCGGCACGACGGCGGCTCTGCACGGCGTCGATCTCAAGGTCGCCTCCGGTGAACTTCTGGCGTTGCTCGGCCCGTCCGGCTCGGGAAAGACGACGCTGCTGCGTTGCGTCGCCGGGCTCGAGATTCCATCGGGCGGACAGGTCTTGTTCGGCGGTGAGGACGCTAGCTTCAAAAGCGTCCAGGAACGGCAGATCGGCTTCGTCTTCCAGCACTATGCGCTCTTCAAGCATCTCACCATCGCCGACAATATCTCCTATGGCTTGAGGGTGCGGCCACGCCGGACGCGGCCAACGGCGGCGGCCATCCGGGCCAAGGTCGAGGAACTGCTCGCGCTGATTCAGTTGCCAAATTACGGCGGCCGTTATCCGAGCCAGCTGTCCGGCGGCCAGCGCCAGCGGGTGGCGCTGGCCCGGGCGCTCGCGGTTGAGCCGCGCGTTCTCCTGCTCGATGAACCGTTCGGGGCCTTGGACGCCAAGGTCCGCAAGGAACTGCGCCTGTGGCTGAGGGAATTCCACGACCGTACCGGTCACACCACGCTGTTCGTGACCCATGACCAGGAAGAAGCGCTCGATCTCGCCGACCGCGTCGTCGTCATGAGCGCGGGCGGGATCGAGCAGGAAGGTACGCCCGAGGACGTCTATGACCGGCCGGCGACGCCCTTTGTCTTCGACTTCATCGGCGAATCGGTCCGCCTCGATATCCACATCACCAAAGGCCGTCCCTATGTCGGCCAGCAGGAAGTGACTATTCCCAAGCTGCCACCGCTTCTGTTCGACGGACCGGCCAAGCTCTACGTTCGGCCCGAGCATGTCGCCTTCCGCCGCGATGGCGACGGCCTCTGGGCAACGGTGGTATCGTTGCACCGCTCCGGCTCGTCGCGTCGTGTCGGTTTCCGCGCCGACGGGACCGACACGGTCATTGAAGCTCTGACCCCGGCCGATCGTGAGCCACCCCGCATCGGTGATCGCGCCGCGCTGGAGATCCGGGCGGCCGGCTTGTTCTCTGGTGCCGCCTGAGGATGTCGACGGCACGCTGGATGTGCGTTCGTCAGGTGCCACGTGGCTTGGCGCGGCGGGTCGGTTCGGCAGCAAGCGGATCGTCCGGCCAAGGGTGTTTCGGATAGCGCCCCCGAAGGTCCTTCGCCACGTCTTTCCACGAGCCACGCCAGAAGCCGGGCAGGTCCTTGGTCGTCTGAATCGGCCGGTGGGCCGGTGAGGTCAGCACCAGCGTCAGCGGCACTCGACCACCGGCAATCGCGGGGTGACGGTCGAGACCGAACAGTTCCTGTACCCGGATCTCGATGGCCGGCCCGCCGTCGGCGCCATAGTCGACGGGCACGCGGCTGCCGGTCGGCGCTTCGAAATGGCTGGGCATCAGCCGATCCATTTCCTGCCGAAGCCCGAAGGGAAGAAGCCGGTCGATGGCCGCGCCGAGCAGCGCTGCGTCGATCTCGTCGAGTCGCGTCAGACCGTCGACGAACGGCCCGAGCCAATCATTGAGCCTGTCGGCCAGGGCGGCATCTGTGAGATCCGGCCATGGCTCACCCACCGTTCGGTTGAGAAATCCAGCCCGCTCCCTGAGCCGCCGCTGCTCTTTCGACCAGCCGAGGCGGTCGACGCCGGTCCGGCTGACGCCAGCCAGGAGCGCGGCACTCGTCTCTGGGCCGGTCGGCGCGGCAATTGGCTCCTCGGCGAGTTTCACCGCTCCGAGCCGCCGGACGCGGCGGGCGCGGACAGCGCGTGCCGTGGAATCGAACAGGACGGAAGTTTCAGCGACTATCCGCTCGGCAAAAAGCGTCTCGACCTCGTCGCGGGAAATGGCGGCCGCGAGCCGGATACGCGCCCGCTCGGCTTTGCCCGAGAGATCGGCGACGACGATATAGTCTTCCTTCGCCAGTCGATCGTAGTCTTCGACCAAGCCACCACGGCCGCTCGCCAGGCGAAAGGCGCCGCGCTGACCGCGTGCCTCGGCGATCCGGTCGGGATAGGCGAGGGCAAGGATGGCGCCGGGTGACGGCGACGGCGCTTCGGCGATAGCGCTTCCTGCCGCCAGCTTGGCCCATCTTGCTGCCATCGCCCGCGCGTCGGTAGCCCGTTGACCGCGATCGGCGCGGAAACGCATCAGGCGGTCGGCGAGATCGGTGGACTCGCCGCCGAGTCCCTGTTCTGTCAGGATTACGGCAATGTCCGCGGCGAGCCGCGTCGCGCCGAAGTCCGCTGCGCGGTGGATCATATGGGCAAGGCGCGGCGGCAGCGGCAGGCGGGCGAGCGCCTTGCCCTCGGCGGTGATGCGTCCCGCGTCATCGATCGCCTCAAGCTCACGGAGCAATTCCACGGCTTCGTTCCACGCCGGCTTGGGAGGTGGATCGAGAAAGGCGAGAGTGGCCGTATCGCGAATGCCAACGGCCGCAAGGTCGAGCACGAGTTGGCTGAGGTCGGCTTCCAGGATCTCCGGTGTCGAATAAGGCTGAAGCGCCGCCGTCTGTCCTTCGCTCCAAAGGCGCCAGCAAACACCGGGCTCGGTGCGGCCGGCACGACCGCGCCTCTGATCGGCCGACGCGCGAGAGACGCGCACTGTTTCGAGCCGTGTCAGGCCGGTGTCCGGTTCGTATTTGGGTACGCGGGCAAGGCCGCCGTCGATGACGAGGCGCACGCCGTCGATGGTCAGCGACGTCTCGGCGATGGCCGTGGCAAGCACGACCTTGCGCTCCGGAGACCTGCAGGGTCGGATGGCGAAATCCTGTTCGCCACTCGTCAAAGCGCCGTAGAGCGGGGCGAGGCGAACGCCTGCTGGCAGACGTCCGTCGAGCCGCTCGGCGACACGGCGAATTTCCGCCTGCCCTGGCAGGAAGACCAGCGCGGACCCTTCTTCCTCGCGGAGTGCCTGGAGCGCCACCTCCGCCATCTGGTCCTCGAAGCGCGCGAGGGGATCGCGGTCGACGTGCCGCGTCTCTACCGGAAAGGCGCGGCCGGCACTTTCGATGACCGGCGCGCCGCCCAGAAGGCTCGCTACACGACCACCATCGAGCGTGGCGCTCATCACGACGATTCGCAGGTCCTCCCTCAGTGTCGCGCCGTCGAGGGCGAGCGCGAGACCAAGGTCGCCATCCAGCGAGCGTTCGTGGAACTCGTCGAAAAGGACTGCCGACACCCCATCGAGCAGTGGATCCTCGACCACCATCCGCGTGAACACGCCCTCGGTGATCACCTCGATCACCGTCTTCGCCGATACTTTCGAATCCATACGAACCCGGTAGCCGACCGTCTGCCCGACGTCTTCGTCGAGGCTGGCGGCCATGCGCGCCGCCGCGGCGCGAGCGGCGAGGCGGCGGGGCTCGACGACCAGCAACTTACGCCGCCGCCACGGAGCTCCGAGAAGGGCAAGGGGCACCCGCGTCGTCTTGCCGGCGCCTGGGGCGGCGACAAGAACGAGGCGCGGGTTGCCGTCGAGCGATGCTTGGATATCGTCAAGCACCGCGTCGATGGGAAGCGGCGACGACCAGCGCACTGGTATCGACGTCACCTGAGCGCCTGGAGCAAAGCCGAATCCGGCCAGCCGTCGACCGGCAGACCGGCTTTCTGTTGGAAGGCTCGCACCGCTTCGCGCGTCTGCTGGCCGAGCTTGCCATCCTTGGGGCCGGCGTCGAAGCCCTGAGCCGTGAGCGCGCCCTGAATGAAGGCGATGTCGGAGGCACCGAGCGCTTCAACATTGCCGTTGCCGGCACCGACCGGGGGCGCGCCGGCAAGTCTGGTTGCGAAATAGGCGGCGGTCGTCGAGTAGACCAGCGACTCGTTCCAGCCGAGATAGACGTCGAAGTTATGGTAGGCGAGGAAGGCCGGCCCGAAGCGGCCCATCGGCAGGTAGAGCGCTGCCAATCCGTCGGGAATGGAGCCGTTCGCAGCCCGAACACCCATTGCCTGCCATTCGCCGACCGGCTTCTTGATCGGCAGATCGGCCTGATCCCACGGCAAGCTGGAGGGAATGTTGACCTCGACAAGCCAAGGCTGCCCAGGCAGCCAACCGAGCGAATGGAGGTAGTTGGCTGTCGAACCCAGTACGTCCGGTGCGCTCTTGATGAGGTTGCGGCGGCCGTCGCCGTCGAAGTCGACGGCGTAGCGAAGGTAATTGGAGGGCAGGAACTGCGTCTGGCCAAGCTCGCCCGCCCAGGCGCCCTTCATTTCCGAGGGCGCAAGATCCCCGCGCGCCACGATCTGGAGGGCGTCTAGCAACTCGTTCTGGAACATGACGGGGCGGCGGCAGTCATAGGCCAAGGTCGCCAGCGACTGCAGGGTCGGGAAATCGCCGGTATTGGCGCCAAAGTCGCTCTCGAGTCCCCAAACCGCGACGATCACCTCGGCCGGCACTCCGAATTGCGCCTGGATACGAGCGAACAGGTCGGCATTGGTCTTGATCTTCTGAGCACCAACCGTCAGGCGATTCTTATTGACCATGCGGCCGGCAAACTCGGTGAAGGTCTGCGAGAAGACGCCCTGTCCCCGATCCTTCTTGATCACTGCCGGATCGAAGGCGATGCCGGCGAGGGCCGATTGCACCGTATCAGTGGGAAGACCGGCGTCGACCAGTGTCTTCGAATAGCCGGCGAGCCATGTGCCGAAGCCGTCGCCCTTGGCGCTGCAATCCGCAGCAAGGCCGGGGGTGGCGAGAACCGGCAGCCCGACAACCAACGCTGTTAGGACGGGAACCGAAAACCGCATGAAGACAACCTCCTGAAACATCTGAACACATCTGAAGCGAATCATAGCGACATTCGGCGAAGATCGACAGGGTTTCAGTCACGACCTTCTGTTGTGGCGTTACGGTTGCCACGTCCGCCCACCACCATCAGGCCGGCGATGACGATGACAGCGGCGCCAACCAGCATTGATGGCCGCGGTCGATCACCGAACACCAGCCATCCGAATAAAATGGCCCACAGCAGCAGCGAATACTGAATTGGCGCGACCACGGCAGCCGGCGCCAGCTTGACCGAGCGGGCTATGCAGAGGTGGGCGGTCATCGAGATGATGCCGAGAGCAGCCAGCATGACGAGGTCTACAAGGTTCGGCATGACCCAGTCGAAGGGCGCCAGGACGGCGCCGACCGCAAGCGCGCCGACAGTCTGCCAGAACACCAGCACCCGGTCGGGCGTGCCCCGAAGCTGGCGGCTTTGCACCACCATCATGGCGTAGCAAAGCGAGCCGGCAATGGAGATGAGCGAGGCGAGCGATAGGCTGCCCGCGCCCGGGCGCAGCACGAAGATGACCCCGGCAAACCCGATGGCGATGGCCAACCATTGGCGCTTGCTCACCTGCTCGCCGAGCAGCCACGGCGATACCGCGGCAACATAGATCGGCCCGGCGAGATAGAACGTCATGACGTCGGCGAGCGGCAGGAAGCGGATGGCCATATAGAAAAACACGATCTCGGCTGTGGCCAGCGCCACACGTGACACCTGTATTCCTGGCCGCTCGAGCCGAACGAGTTCCGGTGCGCCGCCTTTCAGAAGAAGCGGAGCGAGCACCAGGAGCGCGGCGAGCGATCGCACCAAGACGATTTGTCCGGCCGAAAAGGTTCCAGCCAACCACTTGCCCATGACGTCATTGACGGCGAACATGAAGTCGCCGAAGAACATCATGAAGATGCCGAGGCCGACGGTGGAACCGGCGGCGCGGTGGGCGAGAGACTTAGCGGACAAACGGAGCTCCAGCGGGATCGACGAAAGTCGCATCTCGATAGCCGATCCCGGCCATCTTGGCGAGGACGGCGGGACGGTTCTGGGGAGCCGACACTCATTTCCCGCTTGGTCCTAGGAGTGTTCCAAGGCTACCTTCATGCAGGCTCCCGCCGCTCTGGAGGCGAAATGCGCAAGCTCCATGTTCTTCTCTATACCCGCGCCTCCGGCGGCGGTGGCGCCGAGCGAGTCTGGGCTATCCTTGCTAGCGGTCTAGCGGCACGCGGCCACCATGTTACCTTCGCTTTCGACGAGAAAGTGGCCGACGACGGTGTCGATCCAGCCGTTTCCACAATCGAAGTCGGCAAAGGTCATATAGGCGCCGTGTTGCAGCTCGCCCGCCTGCTGCGCGGCCACTCCTTCGATGTGATCGCCGGGGCCGTTTCAGTCAACTGCGTCAAGCTGGCTCTCGCCAAAATCCTTGCCCTGTCACGGACACCGCTTGTCTTCTCCTATCATGGGTTCGAGGAATACAAGACCGGCCGCCTGTCGGCTGTCGGCTTCTATGCCTTGCCTTTGTTTGTGCCTCTGACCCGGCGGTTCGTCGGTGTGTCCGACGGTATTGTGCGGGCGCTCGTCGACCGCTGGCATGCGCCTGCGGCCAAGACGGAGCGCATCTATAATCCAGTGCCATTGATAGCCGCCGCGACAACCGAGGAGATTGCCGCTAGGCCGCCCCTAGTTGGTGCCGTTGGCCGCCTGTCGCGGGAAAAAGGCACAGACGTGCTGATCGATGCCTTCGCCCGCCTGACGACGCCCGAGGCCCGCCTCATTATTGGCGGCGACGGGCCGGAGCGGCAGCGGCTCGTCCAGCAGACGGTAGATCTCGGCATCAGCGATCGCGTGCGCTTCCTTGGGCGCGTTTCGTCGGCGGCTGAGGTCTACGGCCTTGCACGCGTCGCGGCTGTGCCGTCGCGCACCGAGGCCTTCGGCATGACAACCGTCGAAGCGCTCTCAGCTGGGCTTCGGGTGGTTGCCACCGACTGCGATGGGTCGCGGGAAATCCTAGCCGGACCATATGGCCAATTGGTTCCGGTCGAAGATGCCGCTGCGCTGGCAGCGGCACTTGACCGGGCATTGGCAATGCAACCAGATCCAGGGCCGGGCGTCGCCAGAGCCCAAGAGTTCTCGGCCGAGGCTGGTATCGATCAGTGGGAGCGGCTATTCGCCGGACTGGCGACGGCGGGTTGATGAGGTCGAGAGCGGCCGCAGCCAAGCGCGATGTGACGCTCAAACAGCTTCGGCATCTGCACTGCCACCGAATAGGGCGTCACCTTGGCGCGGATGGCTTCAGGATTGAGCCGACCGGCAGCGATGTCTGCGGCTAGCTGTACGAAGTGATCGGCCATCACCTCAGCGGCTATCTCACGGTCATCAGGTCGCTCGACGAGGAAGCCGGACACGCCCGCCTCGATCAGCGGATCATATTGCGACAGCCGGATGGCCCCCATCGGTCTGCCGCTCGAAAGGACTTCCAGCAGGTAACAGGGCATGCCCTCGAAAAAGGACGTGAGGATACCGGCGTGACAGTTACGCATGATGGCCGACACGCCATCGCCAGTCTGGAATCCGTGGCGGATGGTGAATGGCTCGATGGCCGCGAATTCCTTGTCGCGATGTGGGTCGGACGTACCGATGTAATGAAATTCAAACTTGCCGCCGAGCTTGGCATGAAGACGCCGTAGCGTCTCGAACATCAAGGGCGGATCCTTGAAGGCGTCGAGCCGGCCGGCGAACACAACGCGGAACACGTCGTCTGTCGGAAAGGGCGCAGCGGGAAAGCGCTCGGTGTCGACCGACACCGTCATGAATTCGGATTTGCGAGCGATCCTCGGCATCTCCCGCTCATAGCGGGCGATGATGTTGGGATTGACGCCCACGACGCGCGCGGCGAGGGTGAGGGCAATCTTTTCGTTGAGGCGATGAATCCACCAGTAGCGGCCGATGAGACTGTCCATCTTGTCGCCCTTGGTCTCCTCGTTGTGCACGAGTTGCACCACAGGGTTGCCGATCAGCCGGGCTGGAATTGCCTGCTCGAAGCGCTCGATCTCGGTTGAGGCGGAATCACCTGCCGAGAGACGGCGAATGGTGAACAGATAACGCATAATTCCGAGGGTGAAGTGCAGCGTTACCGACTGGCTGATTTTCTTGGCCGCGGCGCGCATGGTTTCGCCGGGAATATGAATCACGGGCAGGAAGTCTATCTGACGGCCGTCGAACTCAACCTTGACCGGCTTGCCAATCTCGAGATCGCCGCGCTCGTCGATGCCGACCAGCAGCACCGATACGGTATCGGGATAACGTGACAGCAGCAGTCGGATATGCGTCTCGATGCCGCCCACCTTGCCGCCGCGCGGATCGATGGAGTGAAGAACGGTGATGCGATGAACCATCGTCTGATCATTCCTCGCGGGTAGCATTGTCGGAAGCGGCGAGCCGGCGCCGTCTCGGCAGTCGACCAGCCAGTTGGCGGACGTTGTATCGCATGAGGTACATCGCCGACAGCACATAGCGTTTGGCGAGGCGACGTGGGTCGTGGATGAGCCGCCACAGCCACTCGAGGCCTGCTTCCCGAAGAAATTCTGGCGCGCGCTTCTGACTGCCGCCAATGAAATCGAGCGCGGCGCCGATACAAACAAAGGTAACACCGGGTGCCCAGCGCCTGGCAAATTCTGCGAAAACCTCCTGCTTGGGCGCGCCGAGCGCCACAAAACAGATGCGGGCACCACTTGACGCCACACGTTCAGCCGCGGCGCGGGCTTCAATGCCAAACGGACTGAAACCAAAGGGGGGGCTTTCGATACCAGCGACGATCAGGCGCGGAAACTCGCAACGCAATACGGCCTCGGTCGTGACGAGAGTCTCCGGGGTCGTGCCGAAGAAATGCACGGGAATCCGGGCCAGCGCGGCGGCTCCGCAGAGTGGCCGCACCAAGTCGGCGCCGGTAACGCGCACGAGATTGGCCCCCTGTCGCCGTGCCATGGCCACCACCGGTGCGCCGTCCGCCGATACATAGGTTGCTTGATCGTAGGCTGCCCGAAAAGCCGGATCGTGCTCCAGCTTGACGAGGTGGTCGAGGTTCAGCGTGAAAACGGTACCACCGCGGCCAGTCAGCGCGTCGAAAGTGACAAGGTGGACGAGGTCGGCCTGCTTGCCGATGTTGACGCGCGTTGCATCGATCACCGCGATCGGTTGAGGGGTATGAACGGCTTCAGTCGCATTGACTGCCTCGGTCGTAACCGACCGATCGTGGAACAGACCTGACATTGGCGACTCTCCGGCGCGTCAAGCGCCATCCCGACGCCGGAGGCGCGCGACGGACCATAAAGATCCCATCTCCGCCTCCCAGCGAATTGCAACGTCTGGGAAGAGCCGTGCCGATGGCATATCTCTCCCCTTCGCTGTCACCTTAGTCCGGCCGCGGTTCAGCCCCGATTTATCGGATCCTTCAAATTGTAATGAAATGCCGATTTGTTTTGGGTGGAAGGAAGCGATCGTTTCGATCCTCCGTCCTGGGGCGCACTGAGGGTTTACTGAATATTGCCGAGCACCGTGGCCTCAAAGATCAGCCTCGGCGGCCCGTCAGTCAGGTCGCGCCACCTGCCACACCAGCCTGTCGTCCAGCCAAGCGCGACCTTGGCGAGCTTTCGTCCGCTGGTTCGCTATCTGTCAGGTACAGACTGCGAATTGATGCTGCTGCCGGACTGGCGTTTCGCGAGGTTGGAGCCGGTACGCCGCCAAACTTCCGTGTTATGCGGCCTCGTTCAGGCTCGCTCGGCCAGGATGACGCGTTCGTGGCGTTCCTTCACCAGCACGAGCCCTGTGAAGGCGGGCAGGGCACCGAGGAGATCACGCACCATCGCCGCCGCTTCGTCGTCGTCTTCAACGATGGCATCGGCGACGATCAGTACGGCGTCGACGCGATGGAGGAGAGCCTCCAGCAGGTCAGGTGAGTGTCGGTGTCCGAAATGCAGGATGACGCGGCCGAAGTCGTGCGAAAGTTTGCCGACAAAGTCGGCGACACGATCGACATTGGTGGCAATTTGGGCCGCGGCTTCCGGCCCGCCGACTCCGATGAGCGTGATGTCGGCCCCGCCTTCGCAGATGGCGACGCTCGCCGCATCGGCAGTACCCGCGATCACATCGATCGCCCCGGGCATCGTTTCGTCGACGTAAGCGCGATGGAGCGGCAGATCATCCCAGGAGGCATCGACGAGGAGAACGCCATCCTTGGTCGGCACGTGCGCGAGGCCGAAGGCGACAGCCGCCGTCGCCGGACCGTCGTTGGCACCCAGCACCAGGATCAGTTGCGACGCGCCTGTCGCCGTCGAGATCTTGCCGACGAGTTCCCGGAAGGTCTCGGCAGCGGTCGGCAAGGGCGATCCATCGTGATCGGTGATCGAGCTGGTCAGAATCGTGCGCGCGGTCCTGGAGGCTGACCGTCCACGCCAGTCGCGGGCGACGGCACGAGTGTCAACCGACAGCTCGGCGAGAACCGATGGCGCTGCCGGCACGGCGTCGACAATCTCGGCCTGGTCTATCCCGTCTTGGACCGCGCCCAGCGGCGGTGTTTCATGGGAATCATCTTCCTCGATTGTCGTCTCCGCGACGTCGAAGACCGGTTCCAGCGGAGTATCCTCGGCGGCGGCCGGCTCCTCCTCATCAATGAAATCGGCGGAACTCGTCTCTTCAAGCCACTGGTATTCCGGCAGGTAGCGACGGCCGCGATAAACGGCGATGGTAAGCGCCAGTCCAAGGCCGGCGATGCCGGCAAGAGCCAGGATGATGGTTCGACGCGGGGCGTAGGGAGAAAGGGGGATATTGGCCGGGGCAATGACGCGCGCATCCGACACTTGCGTGTTGGCTTGCAGCGTAATTTCAGCGGTGCGCGCGACATAGTTCTTATACATGTCGGCGCGAAGCGACGCCTCGTTCTCAAGTTCGCGCAGCTCGATGGTCCGCTCGCCGGTATCGGTGACCACTGCGCTAGCATCGTCAAGCGCTTTGCGGGCCGAAGCCTCCGCGGCAGCCGCCACTTGGTATTCGGTGTCGGCGCTCGACGATAGCGTCTTGAGCTCGCCGTCGATCTGGGCGTCGGCGCGTTCAAGATCGCCGCGGGCTGCCAGCATACGCGGGTGGCTGGGGCCGAGATCCTGAGCGAGTTCGCCGACCGTACGAGCGGCGAGCGCCCGCTCTATCTTGAGGCGGCTCAGAACCGTGGAGTCGATGCCGCTGAGCGCAGTGTCCAGACCACCGGCGCGGGCGGCGGCGATTTTGTCTCGGCGCGCTTTGGCATCCTGTGTGCGCAGGCGGGCGGCGACATAGCCGTCGTTGAGCTGGCGCAGCGTGTCCTCGTCCACCGAACGGCCGTTGGCGGTCAGGAGGCCATGCTCGCGCCGGTAGGTTTCAAGGGTCTCCTGAGCGGCGCGTGCCTTGGCTCGGAGGTCCTCAAGCTGGTGGTTGATGAGACTGCTGGCCTCGCGGACCGCGGCCTCTTTCACCTCGACCTGGTTGGCAACGAAGGACTCGGCGAGTTCCTGAGCGATACGGGCCGAGCGATCGGCCGAGCCGCTTCGAACCGATATGTCGAGCACATAGGTCTGGTCGGCGCGCGCCACTGAGATGGCCCTGACGAGCGCCCTCAGCGTCTCGTCGCGGGTCCCGCCGAATTCCGGGTCGCGCTCGAGGCCGAGTGTGTCGATGACCGTCGACAGAATGGCAGCGGAGGTGACGATGTTGGCCTGCGTGTCGATCCAGACGGCGTCTACGTTCTGCATTGGTTGGGAGAGGCCAGGACCGGCCACCTGTTTGTCACGCGGGTCGAGCAATACCCGCGCCGTCGATTCCCACACCCTTGGGGCGAGCATGGCGTACGTGAAACCTACGCCGACGAACAGCCCGGTGATCGCTAAAATCAGCAGCCATTGACGGAAGATAATGGATAAGAGCAGGCCGATATCGACCTCGCCCGGACGACGCGTTTCGTCACCGGTCGGTCTCGCCATATCCCTATTCCGGTATTCGGGGAGACTGTTCAACTTGCTTTCCGCCCGCGTTTTCAGCTTGTTAACCATAAGCTGGCGCGCTTAAGGAAACGTGAACGCTGTCGGCCGAAATAGAAGGGTCCGCCCTCTCTGCGAAGACCGTCGGTTAACCATGCGGACACGACGATTCCTTCAGGATGAATGGGATTTGCATTGGGGTCGACATCGGCATGGCGGCGCGGGCGTTTCAGCTTCCTGTTTCCTACCGCTCGGTAGCCAACGGCGTCGTCATCGACGTCCGGCCTTTTGCCGTTGGTCTGACGTTTCTCTCCGTTCTCGCTCTCTTTCTGCTGTCGGGTCAGACGCTCAATCTGATCGGTATTCCCTACGACGCGACCGGCGGCAGCCCGCTCCTCAAGATCCACCCGGCGACCTATCTGGCGATGCTGGCACTCGCGGCCTGGATCGTGACCGACGGAGGTCTCAGTGGCTTCCTGAACCGAGTTTGGCGTCAAAGTCCTGGCCTGCTCGTCCTCTTTCTTGCGACCGGCTTCCTTACCTTCCAGGTCCTCTTCGTACAGAAGACGCCGATCTCCCAGGTAACCGACAATTTTGTGCTAACCGCTTGCCTGTTTGCCGCTCTTATCCGCCTCGGGCCTGGCGAGATGAGGCTCTTTGCGCTTGTCGTGCAGGCCATTCTCGTTATCAACAGCTTGCTCGGCTATGCCGAGGTGCTCGGTGGATTCCGTCTGACGCCGCTTTATGTCAATGGAGCAGTGCTCGATTGGGACTGGCGGGCGACAGCGCTGCTCGGCCATCCGCTGATGAATGCCATGACAACGGCGGTTTGCCTGGTGTCATTGGCCCTCGGCGCTGGTCCCTTTGGGCGGGGACCACGTTTGGCGCTCGTGATGTTTCACTTCGGCGCTCTGTTCTTTTTCGGAGGCCGCACCGCCATCGTACTGTCGGCCGCCGCGCTGATCGCCATAGCGGCTTTTTTGGGTGCTCACCTGGTACTTGGACGCCGCTTTCCGTTGATCGCTTCGGCGGCTGCCATTCTGGCGGCCACTTTACTGATGATCGGCGTCATTCTCGTTGTTGATGGCGGGCTGATCGATCGTATTATCGGTCGTTTTCTGGATGACGAGGGCAGCGCCATGGCGCGTGTCGCCATGCTGTCCATTTTCCGCGACATGTCTTGGCAGGAGATCGTGTTTGGGCCGAATGTCGCCGCCGTGAAGGCGATGCTGCCGAAGATTGGAACGCCGCTCGCCATCGAGAGCGCTTACATTGGCTTCGTTGCCTATTATGGCGGCTTCGTCACGCTGTTCTTCCTGATGGGGCTCGCCGCCTTCTTTGCCGAGTTCGTTCGCCGCTTCGGTTCTCCCGTCCTCATACCACTCGGCATGTATTTCCTGATTTCGACGGCCGTTTCCTCCTTTTCCACCAAGTCTTTGGAGCTGGCTCTTCTGACCACTCTCATCATCACGGCCTTCGCTTGCCGTCGGCAACACGTCGAAAGGCCTCGGCCATGCTGATCCGCCAGACCATCCTCTACCTACCGGCGCAGTTCCTGTCGCCAGTGGCGCAGTTCCTATCGATGATGATCTGGACCTGGTGGCTGTCGCCTACCGAGATGTCCACCTTCGTCCTCGTCACTTCGACGCAGGAGCTCGCCTATATGCTGAGCCGCTCCTGGTTCTCCTTCTACACGCTGCGTTTCCTGCCCCCGGCCGAGGATGCCGCCGGACGCCATCGTTATCTCGAAACCGAAACGACGCTGATCGGACTTCTGACGCTTCCCGAACTTGCCGCAGCGGCCCTCTCGATACATTTCTTCGACGGGCGCGGCGATCCGCTCACCGTCTTCATGATCATCGCCGCCTATTATGTGACGCGTGGTCTCAATAACCATTTTGGCGAGCGTGCACGGGCACAGGACAAGATCCTCGCCTACACGCTCCTTCTGACGTCAGGCCCAGTCGGAGGGCTAGTTGCCGGTGTTCTCACCACCCGGCTCTTCGGTGCCTCGGCCGGCGACCTGCTGCTCGCCTATGCGGCGATGCAGGCTGTCGGCACCGCCATTGCTCTTCCGATGATCGGGGCCAGTTTTCGAACGGCTCGCCTCGACATCGCCATTCTGAAGGACGCCATCCTGAACGGCGGCCCAATGCTGGCCATTAACGGTATTGGCTGGTTCGGGGAGAACGGCATTCGTTACGTGGTCGATCACATTGGTGGCTCGGCGGCCTTCGGTTTGATGGCGGTTGGCTGGGGACTTGGCCGCCGGTCGGCCTCCGTTGCCTCAATGTTGGTTGCCGTCGCCGCCTTCCCGATTGCCGCGCGGCTCATCAACGCCGGCGATCGCGAGACGGCGCTCGATCAACTCAAGACCAATGCCGCTCTGCTCACCGCCGTTTTGCTGCCGTCAGTGGTCGGACTCTGGCTCGTGACGGATATCCTCGTCGATCTCGCGGTGGCCGAAACCTATCGCGACGTGACGCGGTCCATTCTTGGCCTCGCCGCTTTCGGCGGCATGGTTCGCGCTTATCATGCCCATGCTACCGGGCAGATGCTGACGCTAGACCGCCGCTACGGTTTGCTCGTTGTCATCGGTTTGTTTGAAATCGTCGCCACCACCGGTCTTGCCACCGTCGGATTTTACATGAACTACTTGGTGGGTGTCGTTTTGGGCGCGCTCATCGCTTCCAGTCTGACGCTGGCGCTCTCTGCCACCATCGCCATCCGGCTTTGCGGCTTCCGATTTCCAGTTGCCGACACCGCCCGGATCGCGGTTGCGACGCTCGTCATGGGGCTTGCCGTTCACGCGGTTAACTGGCCGCATACCGCCCTTGGTCTTGTGGGTGCCATGCTGATTGGCGGCCTTTCCTATGTCGCGGCGCTCGCAGCCGTCTATTATAGGCACCTGCCGCCGCTGGTCGGCCTCATCACTGGAAAATTCGCGGGGACGCGACCATGACTTTCATTTCACAGGAATTTCTCGACGACCTCTTGGCGCAAGAGGAGCGCTTGCAGTTTCCGGCATTCGATAACGACACCGCCATCGCGCTCGGTCTTCATCTTCTGGAGCTCGGCCGTGCCCGCAGCCTGCCCATCACCGTCGACGTGACCCGCGCCGGACAGCAACTGTTCCACGCAGCGCTTCCTGGCACCAGCGCCGACAACGATGAATGGGTGATCCGCAAGAATGCCGTCGTCATGCGCTTCGGCCATTCCTCCTATTATATGGGACGACGGGCTGCGTTGAAGGATGTGCCGTTCCACGAGGCCATGTTGGTCGATCCACGCGAATACGCCGCCCACGGCGGCGCTTTCCCGATCCAGGTGATCGGCACCGGTCTCGTCGGCACCGTCACCGTCTCGGGGCTGCCGCAGCACGAGGACCATGCCCTTGCCGTCGAGGCAATCGAGAGCTTCCTCGCCAAACAGGGCTGAGGTTATTCCTCACGATGACACCAATCGCATCGCAGGCGCGCCAAGCGGCTGGGGTGCCATTGGCATTGGGTGACGCGAAAACAAGGCGGCCGAGGGTCGCCGGCAGGAGATACAAGGCAATCCTTTTCAAGCGATTGCGTGGGCGGCGGGGCTCGACTTTGCCACCCGTCTGCGTACATAACGGGCGTGACCTTTTTCCGGGCGCGCCGTCGCGCGCGCGAGGCCATGGAGCCTCGAGCGGGAGTGCCGATCTGTGGAAATCAAGTGGCTCGAGGATTTCGTGAGCCTCGCCAACACGCGTAGTTTTTCGCGCTCGGCTGTGGAGCGCCGCGTCACGCAATCCGCCTTCAGTCGCCGTATCCAGCAGCTTGAGCAATGGCTCGGGGTGCCGTTGGTCGATCGGTCCACTTATCCGACGACGCTGACAGCCGAAGGACGCCGTTTCCGCGAGACCGCCGAGGAAGTTTTGCGCCTGATTCTGATCGAGCGCGCCGAACTGCGCTCCGGTCGGGCGCAAGGCCAGGGTATCCTGACCTTTTCGACGCTGCATTCGCTGTCGATCTCTTTCTTTCCTTGGTGGCTGAAGGATGTTGAGACCGGCTTCGGACCGATCCACGCCCGGCTGATCACTGAAAATTTTCACGACAGCATTCGCATGTTCGCCGAAGGCGACTGTGACTTCCTGCTCACCTACGAGCATCCGCGCGTGCCGGTACTGCTGGATCCCGAGCGCTTTCCCTCGCTCGACCTCGGCAGTGACCGGGTCATGCCGGTGTCGGCACCCGATGAGGCGGGGATGCCTCTGTTCGCGTTACCGGGCGGCTCTGACAAGCCCGTCCCCTACCTTGCCTACGCGCCGGAGACTTTCCTTGGCCGGCTGGTCTCCGTGTTGCTTGCCGAACGCGGCGAGGTGCTTAACCTCGCCAAGATTTACGAGAACCCGATGGCCGAGGCGATCAAGACCATGGCACTCACGGGCCGCGGCATGGCTTGGCTGCCCGCCAATACCATCCGTGCGGAGATCGAGACTGGCAAGCTTCTGGTCGTCGACCCTGAGGCGGTGATCGACATGCGCATCCGCATCTATCGCAATATGGACAAGGTGCGCGCCCGCGTCGAGCGGTTGTGGACCTATCTCAAGGATCACACCGACGCGGCCCCCACGGCCTGAGCTTCCGCCTGAACCCTACACGACCGAGGTTGCCCATGCTCGACCTGCTCATTGAGAATGCCAATCTCGCCGATGGCCGCACCGGCGTCGACATTGCCGTCAATGACGGCCGCATCGTCGATATCCGGCCGGCCATCGGTGGCCCTGCCCATACGACCATCGACGCGACCGGACGGCTGGTAACAGCGCCCTTCGTCGACCCGCATTTCCACATGGACGCAACGCTATCGCTCGGTCTGCCACGCATGAACCGATCTGGCACGCTTTTGGAAGGTATAGCCCTCTGGGGCGAATTGAAGCCGCTTCTCACCCAGGAAGCGGTGGTCGAGCGGGCGCTTCGCTATTGCGACCTCGCGGTCAGCCAGGGGCTTCTGGCCATTCGCAGTCACGTTGACGTCTGCGACGATCGTCTGCTGGCCGTCGAGGCCCTCTTGGAAGTGAAGAGGCGTGTCGCCTCCTACATCGACCTGCAGCTCGTCGCCTTCCCGCAGGACGGCTTCTATCGGTCACCGACCGCCGAACGCAATCTTCTCAAGGCGCTCGACATGGGTGTCGATGTCGTCGGCGGCATTCCGCATTTCGAGCGGACCATGACGGACGGAGCCGCCTCGGTGCGCCGCCTCTGCGAGATCGCCGCCGAGCGCGGCCTGATGGTCGATCTGCATTGTGACGAGAGCGACGATCCGCTGTCTCGCCATATCGAGACGCTGGCCGCCGAGACGATCCGAACCGGATTGCAGGGCAGGGTGGTCGGCAGCCACCTCACCTCGATGCATTCCATGGATAATTACTACGTTTCCAAGCTGATTCCGCTGATGCGGGAAGCTGGTGTGCACGCCGTCGCCAATCCACTGATCAATATCACGCTGCAGGGACGCCACGACACTTATCCCAAGCGGCGTGGCATGACGCGCGTTCCGGAGCTCCTCAAGGCCGGCGTCAATGTCGCCTTCGGCCACGACTGCGTGATGGATCCTTGGTATTCCATGGGGTCAGGCGACATGCTGGAAGTGGCGTCGATGGCCGTCCACGTCGGTCAGATGACGGCGCTCGATGCTATCGATACCGCCTTCCACTGTGTCACCGACCGGGCTGCGAAGGCCATCGGTCTTGCAGACTACGGCCTTGAAGTGGGCAAGGCGGCGAGCTTCGTGGTGCTGCAAGCCCGCGACACGGTGGAGGCGATCCGCTTGAAGCCGACGCGCCTCGCCGTGGTCCGGAATGGCAAGGTGGTATCGCAGACGGCACCGCGCCTTGCTCGACTGGACTTGCCGGGCCGCCCCGGAACCGTCGATCCGGCAGCTTACGCACCGCCGCGCGGCGAGTGAATGATCGGCCCCTCCATGGGCCGTCAGTCTTCACCGTCCCAATAATCGAGGCTGGTCTCGCGCCGGCCGATGAAGCGGAAGGGTTCGCTTCGAGTGCCGTCGCCGGCCGGCAGATGGCCCTTGACCAGGAACTTGCCCGAGTCCGGGTAGTCGATGACATCGGGCTCTACCATCGTCGAGATGGCGAAATATCGAAGCGGTTTGTCGGAGGTGTTTTCGATCTGGTGTGCGGTTTCCGGGCCGCCGGGCGGGCAGGCGATGATGTCGCCAGTTCGGACGGGGTATCGCTCGGAACCGATGCGGAGGACGCCTTCCCCGTCGAGGATCAGGAACATTTCCTCGTTGCAGCGGTGGTTGTGCATCGGCGAGGCGCGGCACCCTGGCTTGGTCTCGACCACGGAATAGCCGAGCATTTGGGCGCCGAGCCGCTGGCCGACCGCGGCGAACCGAGCCGCGTAGCCTTCGGGTGCCACCCGGTCGAGTTCGTCTTCAGGGTCGAAGCTGACGTCGTCGAGGTTGATAATTCTCAGAAAAGCCTCCCCTTCAGCCCTGTTTGCGAGCTTCCTTCCAGGTATTGGTTTGGCTCAGCATCGACTTGAGATAGGCGACGTTGGCCTCTGCCTGCACCGGATCGAGTTCCTGCCGGGCGACGGCGTCGGCCTCTTTGAACTTGCCTTGCAGTCCGAGAGCCAGCGCCAGATTTTGGCGGATACGACTGGTGGCACCTGGGAGTGCGATCGCTTGCCGCAGCGTCTTCTCGGCGTTGGTGATGTCGCCGGCCAAGAGATAGGATAGGGCGAGGTTGTTATAGATCGACGCCTCGCCGGGGGCGATTTGCAGCGCTTTCTGGTAGGCGCTGCGCGCCTCGGCGGGATTGCCCTGTTGATCGAGGATGGCGCCTTCGGCCGAGTAGAGTTTCCAGTCTGGTTGGTCCGGCCGTTGAGTCTGACGGATGACTCTGAGCGCCTGGTCGAAGTTGCCGTTGGCCGCCAGCGCCTTGCCGTAGGCCGCGCTCATTTCGGGATCGTTCTGAGAGGCGACCATGCCCTTTTCAAGGACGGCCACCGCCTGATCGGTGCGGCCGCTCAGGCGGAGGGCGGCAGCGTAATTCAGGATATTGGCTCGACTCTTGGGGTCGGCGTTGTAGCGCTGGCCCCATGCCGACGCGGCGGACGCAATCTGTGCATCGGTCATCCGGTCGACCGAGCCTGTTACCGAGACGTCGCCACGGGTGGTGAGCACCGGCTGATTGTTCGCGCATCCTGCGGCGGCGAACGACAGCGGCAGCAGCAAGGCGAGAAGCGTGGAACGTCGGATGGAAAGCAACATCAATCCCACCGTGATGAGGGGCGGCGTGGCCGCCTCGAATGCATTCCTTGGTAATCTGTTAACCCTAACGGCCGGTTAACCCGGCCTTACCTGTAAGTTATCCTCGCCTTGCCGCCACCCGTCCGCCTCTCTACATTCGGGAAGAGTACCAACTGGAGTTTGCCGCCTTGCTGTCCGTTTTCGCCGCTGCCGATGAAGTTGCCATTCCCGTCCATGCCGTCACGGTCGAGGGGCTGGAATCCAAGCTCACTGAGCTTGGCGCTGCCGCTTGGGCGAAGGCCAACGCCTTCTCCGCCGACGAGGGGACAGTTCTGTTGTTGCCCAACGCCGAGGGCGAGGTAGCGACGGTGCTGTTCGGCCTTGGTCGCGAGGGGAGCAACCGACCGCCACTGCTTGCCGGCAAACTGGCCACCGCGTTGCCTGCTGGTACCTATCGTCTCGAAGGCTGGCCGGGAGGCTTCGGCGAGGCAGCGCTTGCCTTCGCGCTCGGTGCCTATCGCTTCGAGCGTTATCTGAAGCCCAAGACCAACACGCCTCGTCTTGTCCTGCCGGAGGGCGAGGAAGGCGCCGAGGCCGAGCGGATCGCCGCTGCCGTCTTCATGGTGCGAGATCTCGTCAATACGCCGGCTAATGATCTTGGCCCCGCCGAACTAGCCGCTGCCGCTCGCGAACTGGCGACGGCCCACGGCGCGGTATTTGAGGAATATATCGGTGAGGATCTGCTTGCCCGCGAGTTTCCTCTCATCGAGGCCGTGGGGCGCGGTTCACCTCGGCAGGCGCGCCTGATTACCTTCACCTGGGGACGGGTCGACGCGCCAAAGGTGTCGCTGGTCGGCAAGGGGGTGGTTTTCGATACCGGCGGCCTCGACATCAAGGGCGGCAGCTACATGCTGCTGATGAAGAAGGATATGGGCGGCGCGGCCAACGTGCTCGGTCTGGCCCGCCTGATCATGGAAGCTGACCTCGACTTGCGTCTACGCGTCGTGTTGCCGATTGTCGAGAATGCCGTGTCCGGCACCAGCTTCCGGCCAGGCGACGTCTTCCCATCGCGCAAGGGCCTCACCGTTCAGATTGGCGATACCGACGCCGAAGGCCGCCTGATCCTGGCCGACGCGCTGGCCTTTGCCGATGATGAGGCTCCGGACCTCCTCGTCGATCTCGCCACGCTCACCGGTGCCGCCCGCGTCGCACTGGGGCCGGATATTCCACCCTTCTACACCCGCGATGACGCCTTCGCCGCCGATCTGTCGGCGGCCAGCCTCGCCGCTGGCGACCCGCTCTGGCGACTACCTTTGTGGGCTCCCTATGAGGAAGGACTGAAGTCAAAGATCGCCGACCTCAACAACGTGGCGCCCGGTGGCTTTGCCGGCTCAATCACCGCCGCCCTTTTCCTTGGCCGTTTCGTCGACAAGGCGAAGACCTGGATGCACGGCGACATCTTTGCCTGGGTGCCGGCGGCGCGGCCCGGCCAACCGGAGGGCGGTGAGGCGCAAGCTATCCGTGCCCTTTATCGCTATCTGAAGGATCGCTTCGGCCGCGCCTGAGCGGCGAGTGTCACACCCGCGATATGAAAAAGCTGTTCGGTGGCGCGCACTTATGCCGCTGCCGGGCGGCTCGTCTGCGTCTTGCGCATTGCTCTCGGTCGAGCCATTCCGCGAATGCGGGCGACAGTTTTTGTTAAAGTCATGAAAAGAAAATATAAATCGGTTCGCGCTAGGGTCGACGGCGTGTCCTTCACATTCGGGCCCATTATCTCGGTACGGGGTGGGCCGCATACCAAATCCTCCCGATCTCGGATATTCGGCGCAAATCCACGAGATTTGGTATGACGGGGGCGCCGCCGCTCGCCGTATCCTCGGTCAATCCAACGAGAATCGATAGAGTATCGCTGATGTCGACATCCTCCCCCTGATCCTGGTCATCAACAGCGGCTCCTCGTCGCTGAAGTTCGCCATCTACCCGGTCGGCGAACGCCAGCCGCTGGCCTCGGGTCTTGCCGAGCGTCTCGGCCAGAGCGATGCCTCGATCCGTTTCGACGTCGACGGCGCCAAGAACAAGGCGGCGCTGGCTTCCACCGACCACCAGGGCGCGGTCGATGCGCTGATGGCCTTCCTCAAGGAGCGCGGCTGGTTTGAGCGCGTGGCGGCGGTCGGCCACCGCGTGGTCAACGGCGGCGAGCGCTTCACCGAAAGCCGCATCCTGACCGACGATGCCATGATTGAGGAAATCGGCACCTGTCCCTTTGCCCCGCTGCATAACCCGGCGCACGCCGTCGGTATGCGCGCTGCCGTCCACGCCTTCCCGACGCTGACGCAGGTGGCGGTGTTCGACACTGCCTTCCACCAGACGATGAAGCCGGAGGCCTTCCTCTACGCTCTGCCGCGCAAGTACTACCGCGACCTCGGCGTCCGCCGCTACGGCGCCCATGGTACCTCGCACCGCTATGTTTCCGGCGAGACCATCCGTCTGCTCGGCCTCGATCCGAACGATAGCGGCGTCGTCGTCTGCCACCTTGGCAACGGCTCGTCTGCCACCGCCGTCTTGAACGGCAAGTGCGTCGATACCTCGATGGGCCTCACCCCGCTTGAGGGCCTGGTCATGGGCACCCGCACGGGCGACGTCGACTATGGCGCGCTTGCCTACATCGCCAAGAAGACGGGTCTCGATGTCGACGGACTTGAGAAGATGGTCAATCGCGAGAGCGGCCTTCTCGGCCTGTCGGAACTCTCCAACGACTGCCGCACACTGACCGAGGCGGCCCAGGCTGGCAACCATCAGGCCGAGGAGACGCTCGACGTCTTCGTCTTCCGTCTCTGCCGCTATATCGGCGCCCTGACGGCCGCCTTGCCGCGCCTTGACGCCGTCGCCTTCACCGGTGGCATCGGCGAAAACTCCGCCTATATCCGGGCCAAGACGCTGAAGCGCCTGTCGGCTCTCGGCCTCGATCTCGACGAAGAAGCCAATGCCACCATCTTCGGCGGCAAGAGCGGCATCGTCTCGCGGTCGAAGAAGCCAGTGGCCATCGTCGTACCGACCGATGAAGAGCGTGTAATCGCCGAGGACACAGCCCTCCTCGCCGGTCTTATGCCTGCCAAAGCCTGATGCGAAAGGGACGACGACTATGACTCCGAAACCCTCTTACCGCACGTTCTTCCTGGCGCCGACCTCCAGCCAACAGGGCATTTCCTCTGTGGCGCTCGGCCTCGTCCGCGCCTTCCAGCGTGAAGGCTACGACGTCGGCTTTGCCAAGCCGGTGGCCGATCCCGAGGCCTATCCTGACGGGCTCGACCGGTCGGTGCATTTCGCCCGTACGCTGCTCGGCCTCAATACGCCCGATCCGATCCCCGCCGAGCGCGCTGAGGAGATGATCCGCACCGGCAATCTCTTCACCCTGCTCGAGGAGATCGTCGAGCTGGTCGAAGAGGCACGCGGTGGTCGCTCCATGGTGATCGTCGAAGGTCTGCTGCCGTCGACGACGCATCCGCTGACCATCGATCTCGATATCGCCATGGGCCGGTCGCTATCGGCTGAGATCATTCCGGTGGTTCCCGGTCTCGATGCCACTGTGAAGTCGATCGTCGGCGATCTCGCCGACGCTCATCACCGGTTCCTCGCCGAGGGTCGTCCCTTTGCCGGTCTGATCGTTGGCCGCGCCCGCGGTGGCGACGGCAAAGCGGAGGAATTCGCCCAGGCGCTCGAGGCGGCGAAGATTGGCGTGCCGGTGCTCGCCGTCACCTCCGACGAGCCGGCGCTCAATGCACCGCGCCTCATCGACGTCGCCTCTGATCTTGGCTTCGGCATCCTTCGTCCGGGCGACATCAAGAAAGCGCGTGTCGGTGAGATCGTCATCGGCGCCCGCGGCCCGGACAAGGTGGTGAAGGCGCTGAAGGCCGGCACGCTGGTGGTCACCCCCGGCGACCGGTCCGATATCATCATCACCACGACGCTGGCTCGCTCTTCCGGTCTGCCGATTGCCGGCCTGCTTCTCACCTGCGACGAGCCAATGGCTCCCTCGATGGCCGAGTTCCTAGCGCCGCGCTTTGGCGACCTGCCAGTGCTGACCACCGAACTCCAGACTTACGACGTCGCTGTCCGCCTCAACTCGATGGACCGCCGTGTCCGCCACGAGGATTCCGAGCGGATGGAGAAGCTGCTCGAGCATGTGGCCGATCACATCAACCTTGCTCCGCTCGCCCCGGCGACGGCGCGTTCCAACGGCGGTCTGATGACGCCGCCGATGTTCCGCCACCGGATGATCCAGGAGGCGCGCGCGGCAAACCGTCGTATCGTGCTGCCGGAGGGCGACGAGCCGCGCACCATCAAGGCCGCCGTCATCTGCACCGAGAAGCGCATTGCTCGCTGCGTGCTGGTCGGTGACCCCAAGGCGATCAAGGATGTCGCCGACAGCCACGGCATCGATCTGCCGCCCGAGCTGGAAATCCTCGATCCGGCCAAGGTGCGCGGCAGCTACGTGGCGCCGATGGTCGAACTTCGCAAGTCGAAGGGGCTGACCCCGCCGCAGGCGGAAGCCCAGCTTGAGGACAACGTGGTGCTTGCCACCATGATGCTGGCCTTGGGCCACGTGGATGGCCTCGTGTCCGGTGCCGTGCATACCACCGCCTCGACGGTGCGCCCGGCGCTACAGCTCATCAAGACCGCTCCGGGCAACTCCATCGTCTCAAGCGTGTTCTTCATGTTGATGCCCGATCAGGTGCTGGTCTATGGCGACTGCGCCATTAACCCGGACCCGTCGGCGGACGAACTGGCCGAAATCGCCTGCCAGTCGGCCGACAGCGCTCGCTCCTTCGGCATCGATCCGCGCATTGCCATGATCTCCTACTCGACCGGGACCTCTGGCACGGGTAGCGATGTCGACAAGGTGCGCGCGGCAACGCTCAAGGTGATGGAACTTCGCCCCGACCTTCTGGTCGACGGCCCGATCCAGTATGACGCGGCTTCCGTTGAAAGCGTCGGCAAGCAGAAGGCGCCGGGCTCGCCGCTTGCCGGACATGCCAACGTCTTCATCTTCCCCGATCTCAACACCGGCAACACCACCTACAAGGCGGTGCAGCGCTCGGCCAATGTCGTTTCGGTCGGTCCCATGCTGCAGGGCCTTCGTAAGCCGGTGAACGATCTGTCGCGCGGCGCGCTGGTCGACGACATCGTCTATACCATCGCGCTGACCGCCATCCAGGTTGGCCAGAGCCACCAGCCGGCGCAAGCGGTCGCTGCCGAGTAAAAGCTCCGGCGTATGGGTTGAACAACAACGGCCGGCGGCCTGGTCGCCGGCCTTTTTATTATCGCAGTACCTAGTTGGCATTGATGGAGGTGTACGCCATCAAAAAATAAGCCGACTAAATACGGTATCGCTAATCGTCCGCTGCCGGTCATGATGAAACGAAAAAAAAGCCGCCGGAACAACCCGGCGGCTCAAATCATTTTCGCCTAGACCATCTCAGCCGGCGACGGCCAGCTCCCCTCTGAGCCTCTCCGTTTCAAAGGAGGCATCGAGGATGCGCTGCAGTTCGGCAGCCCGACGGAAGCTCGGCTCCATGGTCTTGCCAGCCTTCACCGCGTCGACGAAGCGCTTGTAGTTCATCGGCACCGGTTTGGCCGTGACCGGACGCCAGGTCTGGCTGTTGATGTCCTTGGTGCCCTTGCAGACGCGCAGCCATGTGCCGTCGGAGCCATTCTGGATCTCGAGCCCGCCCTTGTCGCCGAAGACGCGGACGCGCAGCGTATTGGCGTAACCGGTGGCGAAGCGTGACGCGTGGATGACACCGATGGCGCCGTTGTCGAATTCCAACGTCCCGGCGAAGCTGTCATTGGCGTCGAGCGTGTATTCGCCGATCTTGTCGTCAGGTGCCTTATGGAAGGTCTTGAGGCGGCCGAACAGTCGCGTCACGTCGGTGCCGGCGCCGAAGGAGGCGAAGTCGAGAATGTGAATGCCGACGTCGCCGATGACACCCTTCGAGCCATGATTTTCCGACAGGCGCCACAGCCAGCGGCTCTCGGTTCGCCAGTCGCCCCAATGCGTGCCGGTCAACCAGCTCTGAAGATAGCTCGCTTCCACATGCTTGACGTCGCCGATGACACCAGAGGTGACCATCTGGTGCATCTTGTGGATCTCAGGAACGTTGCGATAACTGAGGTTCACCATACCGACGAGGCCAGCTTTTTCGGCGGCCTCGGTCATCTCCAGCGCATGGGCGTAGTTGGTGGCCAATGGCTTTTCGCAAAGCACATGCTTGCCAGCGGTGAGCAGAGCCATCGTGGTCGGGTAGTGTGCAAGGTCGGTGGTGACGTTCGACGCCGAATCGAACTTGCCCCAGACGATGGCATCCTCCACCGTGGGGAACGTCCGGGGAATGTTGAATTCCTTGGCGAAGGCGGTGGCAAATTCCGGGAAAATGTCGACGCAGCCGACGATTTTGACGCCGCGGATCTGGGCGAAATGCTTGGCATGATGGCGGGCCATACTGCCGGTGCCGACAATGATGAGGCGCATGTTGGGGTCCATGGGGAAGGGGGGCTGACATAGAGCAGCGGCCGGCGGGGAGACCACCGGCCGCTTGGGAGGTCGCTCAGCGAAGGCCGGGAGCACCCTTGGCGTGGATGGTCAAGCCACGCGCTTCGATCGGTTCCAGCGCCTTGTCGACCGGCACGTTCGGCGCATCGGTAACCGCCGTCCAGGCTGGGCCGGGGTTGTAGGCCCATTTCACAGCGTTGCGCAGCACGGTCAGAACATTTTCGTCGTGATAGGTGGGATAGGCCTCATGGCCAGGGCGGAAGTAGAAGATCTTGCCAGCGCCGCGCTTGTAGCAGAGACCGGAGCGAAATACTTCGCCGCCCTGGAACCAGGAGATGAACACGGTTTCATCCGGCTCGGGGACCGAGAAAGGCTCGCCGTACATCTCTTCCATGTCGAGTTCGATCTTCTCGGGCAGCCCGGCGGCGATCGGGTGGTTGCGGTTGATCACCCAGAGACGTTCGCGCTCGCCCGCCTCGCGCCATTTGAGCGCGCAGGGGGTCCCCATCAACCGCTTGAAGATCTTTGAGAAATGGCCGGAGTGGAGAACGAGGAGGCCCATGCCCTCCCAGACGCGCTTGGCGACGCGCTCGACGATCTCGTCTTTGACTTCGCCGTGGGCGGCGTGCCCCCACCAGACGAGAACGTCGGTCGCGGCGAGCTTTTCGGTCGTCAAGCCATGCTCTGCCATCTGCAGCGTCACCCAGCTCGCCTTGATGGCGGGATCGGCGTTGAGGGCATCGGCGATGGTGGAATGCATACCGTTAGGGTAGAGGTCACGAACGACTTGGCTGGTCTGCTCATGAACGTTTTCGCCAAAGACGGTGGCGCGTATGGTCATGGAATCCTCCCGAGGATGAGCGGTCCGGCATGGCTGACTTATGCTTTGCAGAACCCGCGGCAAGGTCCAGTCCGTCAGCTCTCCTGGCGCATCGGGACGAGACGCGGCATCTTGCTTCCCGACCATTCAAAGCGCTTTTAAAGCGGCTTGTCAAGAGTTGGCGAGGACTGCCCACTGCCTCGGCAATTGATTGTTCCGTCGGCGATATTTTGGGCGATAGAGTAATAAAAGCGCTTTGGTTGAATCGAAATAATTAGGCGTCATCCAATGATTGGCAGGCAGGATTTTGCCCTATTTCAGATTGGCCTGGTGAACGGCGACATACCGCTGAATAACGCTTGAAGCGCCGAAGTGTTCCAAGGCGAACAGGCACCCAGAGGAAACCGTGCCGAAAACCGGCCGGTTTGACTATGGCTCAGGAGAGAAGGGCGGACGTGCCGCCCTTCCCATGGTTCTCAGTGTTCGATCTGGCTCACGTCGCGCACGGCACCCTTGGCGGCTGAGGTGGCCATGGCAGCGTAGGCCCGCAATGCCGCCGACACCTTGCGTGAACGCGGGGCTTCAGGCTTCCAGGCGGCCTTGCCTTTGGCTTCCATGACGGCACGGCGAGACGCCAGAACGTCATCGGAGACCAGGAGGTCGATGGTGCGCTTGGGAATGTCGATACGGATACGATCGCCCGCTTCGACGAGGCCGATGGCGCCACCCTCGGCGGCTTCCGGCGAGGCATGACCAATCGAAAGGCCCGATGTTCCGCCGGAAAAACGACCATCGGTCAACAGCGCGCAGGACTTGCCGAGGCCCTTGGACTTCAGATAACTCGTCGGGTAGAGCATTTCCTGCATGCCGGGGCCGCCTTTGGGACCTTCGTAGCGGATCACCACCACGTCGCCGGCCTTGACGTCGCCGCCAAGAATGCCCTTCACTGCGCCTTCCTGGCTCTCGTAGATCTTCACCTCGCCCTCGAAGACGAGGACGGAGTCGTCGACGCCGGCCGTCTTTACGATGCAACCGTCCTGCGCGATATTCCCGAACAGCACGGCGAGGCCGCCGTCCTTGGAGTAGGCGTGCTCCACCGAGCGGATCACGCCCTTCTTGCGGTCGACATCGAGTTCATCCCATCGCCGATCCTGGCTGAAAGCCTCGAGCGAAGGGACGCCGCCGGGAGCCGCCGCGAAGAAGGTGCGGACGGCGATCGAGTTGGACTGCACGATGTCCCACTCGGTGATCGCCGCCTTGAGCGTCGGCGCATGCACGGTGGGCAGATCGGTGTTGAGAAGACCACCACGGTCCAGCTCGCCGAGCAGTCCGAAGATACCGCCGGCCCGGTGCACGTCTTCCATGTGGATGTCGGCGACAGCCGGCGCCACCTTGGAAAGGCAGGGCACGCGGCGGCTGAGGCGGTCGATGTCGGCCATGGTGAAATCGACACCGGCTTCTTGAGCGGCGGCCAGCAGGTGCAGGACAGTGTTGGTCGAGCCACCCATGGAGATGTCGAGCGTCATGGCATTTTCGAAGGCCGCGAAGGAAGCGATCGAGCGTGGCAGCACACTCCCGTCGTTACCTTCGTAATAGCGCTTGCAGAGATCGACGATCAGCTGACCGGCTTTCAGGAACAGCGCCTTGCGGTCGGCGTGCGTCGCCAGCATCGAGCCATTACCCGGCAGGCTGAGGCCGAGCGCCTCGGTAAGGCAGTTCATCGAGTTGGCAGTGAACATGCCCGAGCAGGAGCCGCAGGTCGGGCAGGCCGACCGCTCGTAGGAGCGAACATCGGCATCCGACACTTTCTCGTCGGCAGCGGCCACCATGGCATCGATCAGATCGACCGACTTGGTGACGCCCGTCGACAGCAACACTTTGCCCGCTTCCATCGGGCCGCCGGACACGAAAACGGCGGGGATGTTGAGACGCAGTGCCGCCAGCAGCATGCCGGGGGTGATCTTGTCGCAGTTGGAGATGCAGACCATGGCATCGGCGCAATGGGCGTTGACCATATACTCGACACTGTCGGCGATGAGATCGCGCGACGGCAGCGAATAGAGCATGCCGTCGTGCCCCATGGCGATGCCGTCGTCGACGGCGATGGTATTGAATTCCTTGGCAAGACCACCCGACTTCTCGATTTCGCGGGCGACCAACTGGCCGAGGTCTTTGAGGTGCACGTGGCCCGGCACGAACTGGGTGAAGGAGTTGACCACGGCGATGATCGGCTTGCCGAAATCGCTTTCCTTGACGCCGGTGGCGCGCCACAGGCCGCGGGCACCGGCCATGTTGCGGCCGTGAGTGGAGGTGCGGGAACGATAAGCGGGCATGGTTCGATCCATCTCAGGGAAAGATATATTGCCTGACGGATGGGACCGTTTTGCCGAAAAAGCAAGGGCGGCGGCGGCGCAAAGCGTTCGCCAGCCGGCAACGTCCGCAAGTGGGGGAGGGCGAGGGCGCCGCCAGGCGATCCCTCCTTGGCAAAAGGATGTGCCCAAAGAGAGGCCTATGGATAAAGATCAGGACAGCCGCGTTCAGGCGACCGTCCTGATTTCACCGTTATCACAATGTCAGGCGGCGCCTTAGGCTGCGCGCACTTTCGTCAGAAAGCCCTTGATCTCGGAGCGAAGGCGGGCGCAGCTGTCGTCGAGTTCGGCGGTGCCGGTTTTCATGCGTTCGGTAGCAGCGACGGCCGCCGCATTGGCCTTGGACACGCCGTCGATATGTTCGGTCACCTCGGCGGTACTGGTCGATGCCAAGTTGAGGCTGCGTGAAATATCGAGTGTGGCCGTGCCCTGCTCTTCCACGGAGGCGGCGATGACACTGGCGATATCGCTCAGGCGGCCGATCACGCCGGAGATGGCGTTGATCGCCGCCACCGACTGCTCGGTCGAAGCCTGAATGCCGTTGATCTGGTCGGCGATGGTCGAAGTCGCCTTGGCGGTCTGGTCGGCCAGCTGCTTGACCTCTGCGGCCACCACCGCGAAGCCCTTGCCGGCCTCGCCGGCCCGTGCCGCCTCGATGGTGGCATTGAGTGCAAGGAGGTTGGTCTGAGAAGCGATGTTGTCGATGAGGTCGACGACATCGCCAATCTTCTTGGCAGCTTCGGAGAGTTCCTTGATCTGCCTCGAGGTGCGGAGGGCGTCAGCGGCCGCTTCGGCGGCGACGCGGCTCGATTCCGCGACTTGTCGGGTAATTTCGGCAACGGAGCCGGTCAGCTCCTCGGTGGCGGCGGCAACGGTGGCGACGTTGGCGGAGGCCGTTTCGGCGCCATGTGTCACGCTTTGCGCCCGCTCGGCGGCGCGGTCGGTCGCCTGATCGAGGGCGTGCGTCAGCGTCGCCATATCCTTGGCGGAGGCCAGGACCTTGTCGGCGATGGCGCCGACCGATGACTCAAATTCCTGGGTGACGCGATCGATCAGGCTATGGCGCGCCGCGCGTTCGGCGTCGATGTAGACCGAAATGGCGAAATCCATGTCGACCATCACCGCCTTGCTGAGGGCCTGCAGTAGCTTGAGCCGCGTTTCATCTTGGCCGCCTTTGAACAAGCCGCCGGAATAATCCTTGTTGATGCGACCGATCAGCGCTGTCAGCAGAAAATCGTAGCCACCGATATACCAGGTCGGCGACAGACCGATCCGGTAGTGCGTCTCGCCGATCTTGTACACGGACTGGAAATAGGTCTCGTCGAAGCGAGCCTCCAGCACATGTTCCCAATGCTTGATTTGCGCCGCTTTGGCATGGGCCATGTGATCGGCCGAACGGAAAAAGCGCTTGGTTTCGGGGAATTGGGAGACATGCCGATAGAAGGCGTCGATACCCTCGGCAAGAATACTGGAAATATAAGGGCGATGTTCGCGAAGTGTGGTGGTGACGCTGTCGTCGACAGCGTGAAAGCCGAGACGCTGACGCATGTCAGAGACAAGATTCGAGACAGCGGACATGCCTGTTCCTTATGGTGCGGGTCGATGCAACGAGTGCATCCGACGTCAGTATATGTCGCGCGAAATCCGTTACCTGTCCGTAAAGGAATCAAGGAAACTATCGGTATTTTAGGAAACTGAAAGCCAAAAATGCGAGGTATTGCCAGCACTTATACGTAGGGATGCGAATTACGAGTCTCGATCTGTCCTGCCGCGACACACCTGTGCTTAGGTGCGCGGCGATTCAAGACTTACGTAGCCCTCGGCGCGGAAGCGTGGCCGGCACAGGCAGAGAAAAACGAGATCGACGGCGCCATCGTTGTCGATGCGCTGGGATGTTCCCTCGGGAATGCGGACGCTGTCGCCCGGTCGGACACGGAAGCGATCGCCGCCGACCTCAATCATACCGCCTCCCGCCTCGATCACGTAGGTCTCCTCCACGTCGAGAGCGTGCAATTCGGTGGTGACGCCGGGCAGGACGCGTGCTCGTGCCAGAGATACATCCGGCCGTGACGAATGGTTGAGAAGCTCAGTGATGAAGCAGCGCTCCGAAGTGGCGAATTCCTGCAGGCCTCTGCTGGGCGCGAGAAGCGGGTGGGTCATACTTGCCTCGTGGGTCGCAAGGGCGATTGTGGGGCATTGGCCCCTACCAGCCATCGCCCTTTACGAAGTTTGGTTCATCGGCGATGAATGCACAACCTGGAGAGAACATGTCCTGTTCCGATCTTGTCGTTCGCGCTGCTCATCTCGTCACCTGCGATGAGGCGATGACTGTGATCTCGGATGGCGCCATCGCCATCCGCGACGGCCGTATCGCCGCCGTCGGGCCCGCGTCGACCATTCCCCTGGATGGCGCCGAACTGGTGGAGGTGGGAGACCGCATTCTGATGCCCGGCCTGATCAACACGCACTGCCACGCCGGCGACAGCCTGTTTCGCGGCCTCGTTGAGAACCTGCCGCTCGAACCTTGGCTGCAGACGGTATGGAAGGCCGAACGGGCGATCCTCGATCCGGCGACCTGCCGGCTTGGTGCCGAACTCGGTCTTGCCGAGCTGCTGCTCTCCGGTGTCACCTCCGTCATGGACATGTTCTGGTTCCCTGAGGAGACGGTACGGGCAGCCAAAGCGCTCGGGATCCGCGTCGCCACAGGCGGCATTTTCTTCGATCCTCCCGGCATGGACGGCCATCTTGCCGACCGTCGGCTCGCCGACGCCACGGCATTCTTCGACGCTGTCGAGGACGATCCCTTCGTTTTCCCCGGCTGCCTGCCGCATGGCACTTACACGGTGTCGCCGGAGCACCTTCAGAACGCTGCCCGTCTCTCCCGCTCGCGCGGCGGGTTCTGGTGTACCCACGCGGCCGAAACGGCGGCCGAGCAGGCAACGGTGACCGAGCGTTATGGCCGCCGCGTCATCGCTCATCTTGCCGATCTGGGCCTGCTTGGCTCCGATGTGGTGCTGGCCCATTGCGTTCACCTCGACGCGGCGGAGATCGATCTGCTCGCCGCTTCCGGCACGCACGTCGTGCATAATCCGATGTCCAATATGAAGCTCGCCTCGGGCTTCGCGCCGGTTCCGGCGCTTCTCAAGGCTGGCGTCAACGTGACGCTCGGGACCGACGGCGCCATCTCCGGCAACGACTTGGACATGTGGCTCGCCATGCGCCTGGCCGCCACGCTGCACAAGGCAACCACCGGCGATGCCGCCGCCGTCACCACGGGTGAGGCTTTGGCCATGGCGACGCGAAATGGCGCGCGCGCCCTGGGGGCGGGCGACCGGCTGGGATCGATCGAAGTCGGCAAGGAGGCCGATTTCATCTTGGTCGACATTGGCCGGCTGCATGCCGCGCCGCTGTTCGATCCCGTTACCCACCTCGTTTATTCCACCGGACGGGGCGACGTCACCGATGTCTTCGTCGCAGGACGACGCGTGGTCGAAGCCGGGCGCCTTCTCACCGCCGATGTAGGCTCGCTGATCGCCGCGGCGGGCGCGCTACGGCCGGCTATCGCGGCCTCCATCGCCTGACCCATGGGGTTGATTCGGTGGCCCGGAAAGGCTGACCTCGTTCCAGCCGGCTTGCCGCCAAAAAAAGCGCTCTCCCCCGGCGGTGCAGGGCAAAACTCTTTGCGATCGCGCCATTTTGAGCCGGCCGCTGCCTTCTCAGACCGCGAGTGCTGCGCTACATTATTCCCGTTACGGTTTCGCCTAGGAAGCCGTTGGGTCGAAGGGTCCAGTTTATTGTCCCGAACGCCCCTGAGGGGATGTCGTACCGGCATCCGCTGGCTGGGTTCCGAACAAGAGAGGATTTCGACATGTCCGATATCGAAGCCAAGATCAGGGCCAAGGCACGCGAACTTTGGCTGGCTGAAGGGCAGCCAGAAGGCCGGGCCGATCAACACTGGCTGGAAGCCGAGGCGATCGTCCGCGCCGAGGCGGAAGCCCAGCCCAAGGCGCCTCGCAAGCCGCGCGCCGCGGCTGCCAAGAAGGAACCAGCTGAAGCCAAGGCGCCGGCCGCCAAGAAACCCGCCGCAAAGAAAGAAGCTGCAAAGAAGGAAGTCGCCAAAAAGCCTTCGCTCAAGGTGGTTTCGGGCTGATATCGTCGGCCTGAAGCACGTGACGGGCTGTTGACAAGACGGGCCGGCGCCGTTGCGCCGCCCGAGTGGGATGCCTAATGTCGCGACCTTCTTGTTAGGGAGCCGTGACATGACCCTTTCCGCAGCCGTCGAAGCCCGCATTGTCGGGGACATTGCCAGCGAAATCGGCTGCCGTCCGGCCCAAGCGGCGGCGGCGGTCGGCCTTCTCGATGAGGGGGCGACGGTGCCTTTTGTCGCCCGCTACCGAAAGGAAGTGACTGGCGGGCTCGATGACACCCAACTCCGCAAGCTCGAAGAACGGCTCGCCTACCGGCGTGAACTCGAGACCCGTCGCGCGGCCGTTCTGGCGGCCATTGACGGGCAGGGCAAGCTGACGCCCGATCTTTCCGGAAAGATCGCCGCTGCTGTCACCAAGGCCGAGATCGAGGATCTCTACGCGCCCTTCAAGCCGAAGCGCCGCACCAAAGGCGAAATCGCCAAGGAGAAAGGGCTCGGACCGCTTGCCGACGCGCTGTTCGCCGACCGAACGCTGGAGCCGGCGGCGGTCGCTGCTGCCTACGTCACGGAGGCGGTGCCCGACATCAAGGCGGCGCTCGACGGCGCACGCGATATCCTGGCCGAGCGCTTCGCCGAAACACCGGAATTGGTTGGCCGCCTGCGCACCTACCTGCGAGATCGCGCCGTGCTGCGCTCGGCGGTCATTGCCGGCAAGGAGACGGCCGGCGAGAAGTTTTCCGACTATTTCGATCATCGCGAGCGCTGGGCGACGGCACCGAGCCATCGGGCGCTCGCCATGCTGCGTGGTCGCAACGAGGAGATACTGGCTCTCGAGTTGGAGATCGACGCCGACGACCCAACCCCGGTCAAGCCGGTTGAGCGGATGGTGGCGGAAGCTTTCTCGATCAGTGTTCCGGCGCGACTGCCGGCCGAAGGGTTTCTGTTTGACGTCTGTCGTTGGACCTGGCGGGTGAAATTGCAGCTTTCCCTCTCCCTCGATCTGATGGGCACGCTGAGGGAAAAGGCCGAGGCAGAGGCGATCCGGGTCTTCGCCGACAATCTCAAGGACCTGCTGCTCGCCGCTCCCGCGGGTGCCCGTACCACCATGGGCCTTGATCCCGGTATCCGTACCGGCGTCAAGGTTGCCGTGGTCGACGCCACAGGCAAGCTCCTCGACACCGCCACCGTCTATCCCTTCCAACCGAGGAACGACGTGACCGGTGCGCTCGCCGCGCTGTCGGCGCTGGTGCGCAAGCACAAGGTGGATCTGATCGCCATCGGCAATGGTACGGCAAGCCGAGAGACCGATCGCCTTGCCGCCGCGCTGATCGCCGCTGCGCCGGCACCGAAGCCGACCAAGGTGGTAGTGAGCGAAGCCGGCGCTTCTGTCTATTCGGCCTCGGAATTGGCAGCCCGCGAGTTTCCCGGCCTCGACGTTTCGTTGCGCGGTGCCGTTTCCATCGCCCGCCGTCTTCAGGATCCTTTGGCCGAGCTGGTCAAGATCGAGCCGAAGTCGATCGGTGTCGGGCAGTATCAGCACGATGTCGATCAGGGGCACCTGGCCAAGGCGCTCGACGCTGTCGTCGAGGATGCCGTGAACGCGGTCGGCGTCGACCTCAACATGGCCTCGGCGCCGCTTCTCTCCCGTGTCTCCGGTCTTGGCCCGGCGCTTGCCGAGGCGATCGTCGCCCATCGCGACGCGTCGGGCGCCTTCCGCAGTCGCAAGGCACTGATGGAGGTGCCGCGCCTCGGCGCCAAGACCTTCGAACAGGCCGCCGGCTTCCTGCGTATTCGCGATGGCGATGAGCCGCTCGATGCGTCCTCGGTGCATCCGGAGGCCTATGGTGTCGCTCGCCGTATCGTCGCCGCCTGCGGCCGCGATATCCGACAGCTGATGGGCGACAGCGCCGCGTTGAAGGCGCTCAGTCCGGCCAAGTTCGTGGATGAGCGCTTCGGTCTGCCGACAGTGCGCGACATTCTGGCCGAGCTGGAAAAGCCAGGTCGCGATCCGCGTCCGGAGTTCCGGACGGCGAATTTCGCGGAAGGGGTCGAGGACATTGCCGATCTCAAGCCCGGCATGATCCTTGAGGGCACGGTGACCAACGTTGCCGCCTTTGGCGCCTTTGTCGACATCGGCGTCCATCAGGACGGCCTCGTCCACGTCAGTCAGTTGGCCGATCGGTTCGTGAAGGATCCCCGTGACGTTGTGAAGGCTGGCGACGTGGTGAAGGTCCGCGTCGTCGAGGTTGACGCAAAGCGCAAGCGTATCGCCTTGTCGATGCGCAAGGATGACGATGGAGCGCCGAAAGGAGCCGGTAGCGGTCGTCCGGATCGTCGCGACCCGCCGCCGGCCACCGGTAACAGTGCGATGGCCGCTGCGTTGGCTGCTGCCATGAAAAGGCGCTGATCGGCTGGGCACATAGGGCTCGGCATTACAATTTTGGAGCGATAGCTGCGATCTTCACGGTTGGTGGCTGCTGGATTTGGTGTAAGCTCGGCGGCGTTAACCATCGTGAGGGCCCACCATGGCCAAGCATTCTACCGGTTACACCGCTTTCCAGCTTTCACTCCATTGGCTGATTGTGCTTCTCGTGTTTTTCCAGCTGATTTTCGGCGAAGACATGGGGCGCTATAACTATATTCTGCGTTCCGGACAGGACGCCGCGCCGCTCCTGACCGCCTATTATCTGCATATCGGCGTGGGTATTGCAGTTCTTGTGCTTACGCTGGTTCGCCTCGGTCTTCGTCTTGCCCTCGGCGTGCCGGCATCTGTTCCCGGCCCCGCCCTGCAGGTGCGGGCCGGCGAGGCGCTCCACTATATCTTCTATTTGATGCTGATCGTCACGCCGATCACCGGGCTGTTGGCGCAGTTTGTCGACATGCGCGCCTTTGGCGAGATTCACGAGGTCAACAAGCCGATATTCGTGGTTCTGATCCTGATCCATGCGGCAGCGGCGCTTTACCACCACTTCATCCTGAAGGATTCTACCCTGCGCCGCATGATGGTGCCGGGTACCAACTGACAGGCTCTCTTATTGCAAACAAAAACCCCGCGAGAGAGGGCTCTCGCGGGGCTTTTATTTATTGCGTGCCGATCCTGCGATCAGGCAGCCGACAGGTTATCGGCCGAGGACTTGCCGGAACGGCGGTCCTGAACGACTTCGAAGTTCACCTTCTGGCCGTCGTTAAGCGAGCCAAGGCCCGAGCGCTCGACAGCGGAGATGTGGACGAAAACGTCCGGTCCACCAGCGTCCGGAGCGATGAAGCCGTAACCCTTGGTGGCGTTGAACCACTTAACGGTACCTACAGCCATGACGAGATCCTTTCCTCAGAAAGTCTACTTGAAGAAAGCCACGCGACTGAGCGCGCGACTGGGTTGGTTTACCGAGTTTGGAAAGGTCGTCACGTCGCGGAGGAATAATCCCAGGCGTTCAGGGCCGATGGTCTGGCCAAAATCGATGGTCTCTCATACTACGAGCGGTGTCTTACTGCAAGCAACTTGCCTCTGCCGGCTTACGCTGGCCGAAAAGCATGGCAGATGGCGGGGTCGGTATCTATGCGGCCGGCTCCAATCAGATCAAGGCAGTAGGGGATCGCAGGGAAGACCGCGTTCAGGCAAACGGCGATCGACGCCGGCTTGCCGGGCAAGTTGACGATCAGCGTCGTGCCGCGCGTGCCGGCCGTTTGACGCGACAGGATAGCCGTCGGTACAGTCTCGAGGCTGATGCGCCGCATCAGCTCACCAAAGCCCGGCAGTTCTTTTTCCAAAACGACCTTCATCGCTTCTGGCGTAAGATCGCGAGGACTGGGACCGGTACCGCCGGTGGTCAGGATGAGATCGACCCGCTCTTCATCGCAGAGCCGAACCAGTTCTCCTCCAACGCTGTCCACTCCATCGGGGACCACCTGTGTCAGGAGCTCGTAGGGTGAAGTGACGGCGCGGCCGAGCCAGGCGGCGATCGCCGGCCCCGACAGGTCTTCATACTCGCCGCGTGCGGCGCGATCGGAGACGGTTAAAATCGCGATGCGGACCATTATCGAGGCTCCAGCCTGTGAATCACGGGAGAAGACAGCGTTAGCACCTTGCTTCGCCCTTGGCCAAGGCAACCGAATCGGTCGACAGAAGGAGGGCACCTTCGAAAGACGCGTTCTGTACAATCGGTGGCGTGGGACAAAGACCTCGGGATGACCTTCAGCGTGGACATTGGCAACAGGACGAACGGCGCGCGCGCTGCCTTCGACCTCGAGGAACTGCTTGCCACCCGTCTGCTGGTCCAGGGAAATTCCGGCTCGGGAAAATCGCATCTCTTGCGCCGTCTGCTTGAGCAGAGCGCCGAATGGGTCCAGCAGGCCATCATCGATCCCGAAGGCGACTTCGTGACCCTGGCCGACCGCTTTGGTCATGTGGTGGTCGACGCCAACTGTTCCGAACGCGATCTGGCCTTGATCGCCGCGCGCGTCCGCAAACACCGCGTGTCCGTCGTACTCAATCTTGAAGGGCTCGACGTTGACGGTCAGGTGCGGGCTGCAGCCGCTTTTCTGAACGGCCTGTTCGATGCCGAGCGCGACAACTGGTATCCGATGCTGGTGGTGGTCGACGAAGCACAATTGTTCGCGCCCGCCGCGTCCGGTGAAGCCGACGGTGAGGCGCGTCGCCTCTCGCTCGTTGCCATGACCAATCTGATGTGCCGTGGCCGCAAACGCGGTCTTGCCGGCGTCATCGCCACCCAGCGGCTCGCCAAGCTCGCCAAGAACGTTGCCGCCGAGGCGTCCAACTTTCTGATGGGCCGCACCTTCCTTGATATCGACATGGCCCGCGCCGCCGACCTTCTGGGCATGGAGCGCCGGCAGGCCGAGATGTTCCGCAATCTTCAGCGGGGTGAGTTCGTTTCGCTCGGCCCAGCCATCGGTCGCCGGCCGGAGCCGGTCAGGATCGGGCCGGTGGAAACCACCGGACGTGGCGGCGGCCCCAAGCTGACGCCGCTGCCCGAGCAGGGCGGCGAGGCGGCCCGCGAGTTGATCTTCCGGTCGACGGCCGGCGAGGAAATGCCGCGCACTACCGCCGCGCCGGTATCCACCGCCGATATCCTCTCCGAACTGTCGCGTTCGCGCGCCGCATTGGCGCCGGCTCCGGAGGACAACCCTCCCCAGGCCGATCTGCTCGGCCGTCTTGCCCGCGACGAAGCCATCGAAGAAATCCTGGCCGAGATGATGGCCGAGCCCGACGCCGCTTTCCAGGCGGTGTCGATGCTCTATCAGGATTTCCTGGTTCGCTGCCGCATCAAGCGGGTAACCGGCGACAGCCTCGACCTGCAGTCCTTCCGACAGCGCCTATCGCTGGCTCGTGCCGGCGTCGAGACGGAAACGGTCGATGAAGATGCCTGGCAGCAAGCCACGCTGATCGCCGCCTCGCTGCCCGAGGATATGCGGGGCGTCTTCCTGCTGGTCGCCAAGGCGGCGCTTCAGAAAGCGCCATGCCCATCGGATGCGGAGATTGCGCGCGCTTACGGCACCCGCTCGCCATCGCGTGCGCGGCGGCTGCTCGCCTATATGGAAGAGCGTGGTTTTCTCGTCACCGCGTCCGATCTGCGTGGTCAGCGGATGATCCAGCTGCCCGATCTCGGCTGGCAAACGGCACCGGGTTCGGCGACCGCGGCGGCCGCTGCCGAATAAGGTTCTTTCATTAAGCTCTATTGCTGTGCTGCGCCCCCTTGGAGCTGAGGGGAAAACGCGACAGACTGTCCTCCGGCGACCGTCGACTCGGGAGGAGCGCAGCCGCCTGTTGCGGGAGGACGGTATGGTAGTGTCGAGTTTGGGCGAAGCGGCAATGGCGTCCGTCGACCTTCGCGGTGTCGCGTTTTCGGAAGCCGAGCGGGTGATTTTTCGCGCGGGCGCGCTTACGGCGGCGGCCTTCCGCTTTGCCTCCGGTGTCGACGCCATCAGGGTGTCGAATGGCGCCGACGAGGTGGTGGTACTACCCTTCCAGGGGCAGCACGTCTGGTCGGCCCGCCTCGGTGGTCGCGACGTCGGCATGAAGTCGATGTTCGACATGCCTCGCTCAACGCAGAGGTTTTTCGAGACCTATGGCGGCTACTTCCAGCATGCCGGCATCACGGCGATCGGCGCCCCTGGCCCCATGGAGCGCCGCGAGCAGCACGGAGAATTGCCGAACGCCCCCTACCGCGACGCCGCTCTCTTGCTTGGTGAGGATGAAAACGGCAGGTACATCGCCGTCACCGGCCGCTACAATCACACCGTCGCCTTTGCCGTCAACTACGAGGCCGTGCCGATCCTGAAGCTCTACGAGGGGCGGGCGCGCATCACCATAGGCATCACGGTTACCAATCTGAAATCGACGCCCTTGGCCGTGCATTATCTCGGCCATCTCAACTGGCGCGCTCGCGAGGGGGGCGGCTGGTCGGCACGCTGCACGAAACAGCCGAGGGATTACGCGTCCGGCAGGAAATCCCGCCGCACATCCAGCCGGGGCCGGGCTATGTCGCGTGGATCGCCGAACTCGCCAAGGATCCCAGCCGCGCCGCCACGCTGACCTCGGACAAGATTTTCGCGCCGGAGGTGGTGTTCGCTTTCGATCCGCTGACCGACGACGAGGGGTGGTCGCACTTCATGCAGATTCACCCGGACGGGACGGCCGACTATACCTCCTTCATGCCCGAGAATACCGGCGCCGCCGCTCGCTGGATCTGCCGTACCGGTGATCAAGAAGCGGTCGGCATGGCATTCCCGGTCAGGTCTCCTGACGAAGCGTCCCGCGTAAACGGGCGACCGGTCACTCACGCACCGCTCGGCAAAGGGGAATGCTTCAAGAATGAGATCGTCGCGGCGGTGTTCACGCCGGCCGAAGCCGAGGCCATGGTCCGTCATATCGAGACGGTGAAGCGTCAGCGCGCGTGAACGGAATAAAGGTCCGTCAGCTGAAGGCGTCGAGCGTCGTCTTCATCATGTCGTTTGACGCCTTCATCGTCTTGGCCGAAGCCTCATAGCTGATGCGGGCCGTCATGACGTTGACGAGTTCGCTGGCCATGTCGACGTTCGGCATGGCAACCTGGCCGTCGGTGTTGGCGTCCGGCGAAGACGCATCGTAACTGGTGACATAAGGGTCGGCGGCGTTGGTGATCCGCGCGGAGACGCCGCCACCTCTGACGTCGGATTGCGTCACCGTCACCGGCGCATAGGCCGTGGTGGCGCCAGACGCATCGGGTAGCGATCCCGACGATGAGGCGTTGGCAATATTGGAGGCCGACGCCTCAAGGCGTGTCGTGGCAGCCTGCATCCCCGACAAGGAAATCGACGATACGGATGAAAGGGACATCGGGTGGCTCCGAGGACATGACGATCCGATATTGTCGGCCTGACATGCTAAATCCGCCTTGCTCCGACGGTGCAAATTTGAATCTTTTGCCGTTCGGAACGCCGTCTGGGCGATTTATCTCCATTTCTCGCAATATTTGGACGACGGTTCCTCGAAGAACTGCCCCGTTCGATGCCACATAAAAGGGCATCCGGAGACGGGTGCGGCGGGATTTGACTTGTAGCTTGCGACCGCCGGATCAAACGCTAAAGCGCCATGCCCAGCATGGTGGTGCCCTTCCACGATAGGAGGCGACCATGACCTTCAAAGACCTGACCACGCCTCGCACCGATCTCCGCCAGTACTGTCGGCGCTTTTTTGAACGTGCGCTGAAACTAAATGCTCTCAAGCGGGTTTGAAGATCGGTCGGTGCGTGCCGGCCCTGGAGGCTAAAATGGACAGTGGGTATATCGTTGAGCTGGCCGGCGAGGCAGTCGGCGTGCTGGTCGGCGCGGGCAGCGCCTATGAGTTCCACGCGGTTGATACGCGCTTTCGTTCACTTGAAGGGGCGAGCTTCGACAATGGCTTTGCTGCCGAGCGGGCCGTACGGCGTCTCGCACGGCATGGCGCCGGCAAATCGACGCAGCGCGGTCGCCGCCAGTATTCGCTCTTCCGCGACGGCCTCGGCCTGACCGGCCGGACCGCGGCCGAAGCTTTCAGCACCTAATTCTACTCGATAAGTTGTTTAGTGCCTTTTCTTTAGTCCTCTGTTTCACCTGATGTATTGCCTTGGTTGTCCTTCTCGGCCCGTTTCCCTTCCAGGCGTGCCGATCAACTTCCCCGGGAGCCAATGCTCCCGGGATTTTTTTGTTCTTGGCAAGGCGCACTAGACAGATGCCGCCTGGGCCCGGCCGGCAATCAGGTCGCGATACCAGATCGCCGAGGATTTAGGGATGCGCGCTTGTGTCTCGTAGTCGACATAGACCACGCCAAAGCGCTTGGCGTAGCCGTGCGACCATTCGAAATTGTCCATCAGCGACCAGACGAAATAGCCGTCGATCTGGATACCCTTGTCTCGGGCATCGGCGAGCACGGTGAGGTGCTTTTCAAGATAGTCGACACGGCCGGGATCGTCGCACTTGCCATCGACCAACTCGTCATATTGGGCGCAGCCATTTTCGGCGATGTAGATCGGCGGCAGATCGTAACGGTCATTGAGGTCGGTGAGCAGACGGTCGAGGGCGGGAGCATGGATCTCCCAGCCCATGGCCGTGCGCGGTACGTTCTCCGCCTGCACCGAGCGGGCGCGCGGATAGGGCAGGGCGGGATCGGCGACGATCCGTTCCGGCGCGTAGAAATTGAGGCCTAGGAAATCGATCGGCGTCGAGATGATCTTGAGGTCGTCGGGCTCGATCTTCGGCATGATGGGACCGAAGGCGTCCAGCACGTCGGCCGGATAGTGGCCAAGAAACACCGGGTCCATGAAAACGCCGTCGTGGAAGGCGCGGTAGCGCTCGGTAGCGGCAATATCCGCCGGACGGTCGGTGAAAGGATAAAGTGCTTTTGCGTTGTAGACGATGCCGGCCGGCAGATCGGCGCGGCGCGCCTTGATCGCCTGCATGGCGAGGCCATGCGCGAGGTTCAGCGTGTGGATGGCGGCAAGCGCCGCGGCGAGATTGCGTTCGCCGGGCGCGTGCTCTCCAATGAGATAGGAAAGGTGACCCGAGCACCAGGGCTCGTTGAGCGTCATGATGCCGGAAAGACGGTCGCCGAGGCGCGCCATCACCACGTCGGTATAATCGGCGAAGGCATAGGCCGTATCGCGAGCGCACCAGCCACCACGGCCGTGCTGTTCGATCGGCAGATCCCAATGGTAGAGGGTGGCATAAGGCTTGATCTCGGCCTTCAGCAACTCGTCGATCAGCCGATCGTAGAAGTCGATGCCTTTTTCGTTGACCGGGCCACGACCGTCGGGGATGACGCGTGGCCAAGCGATCGAGAAACGATAGGCATCCGCCGACAGCGACTTCAGCAGCCGCACATCCTCGGGCATGCGATGATAGTGGTCGCAGGCAATATCGCCACTATCACCGTCCCTGACGCGGCCGGGAATGCGCGAGAAGGCGTCCCAAATGCTTGGCTTGCGGCCGTCTTCGTCGTGGGCGCCTTCGATCTGATAGGCAGCGGTCGCATAGCCGAAGACAAAGTCGCGGGGAAAACGTTTCGAAAGCGCGATGCTGGACATGAAGTTCCTCCTCTTCGACCAGAAGGCATTGCCATGAATCGGTTCACGTCGGAAGCCCTCGTGGTTTCTTTTTGCGTTCATCCGGAATGGGCTGTATTGGGGCATCACTGATGGAGATGACCACGGCCGATGGACAAGCTGGCTTCCTACAACTGGGTAAAGATTGCGTCCTATCTGATCGTTGGTGTCGCTCTCTTGCTCTGCCTTGAGATGGGCCTGCTCGCCGGCCTTCTGGCAGGCCTGCTCGTCCATGAAACGGCGATCAGTGCCGCGCCTTGGCTGCGCAACCGCACCGGATGGACGCAGCAAATGGGCAAGGCGGTGGCGCTCATCGTCATCGTTGCGGCCATCTCGCTCGGCATTACCGGCGCGATCATCGCCGCCAGTTCGCTATTCACCAACGGTTCGGAGGGGTTGTTCGCCCTCATTCACAAGATGGCCCAGGTGTTGGAAACCGGCCGCACCTATCTGCCGCCATGGATCGGGGACTATATTCCCGTCAACACCGACGAGCTCCGCCGGCAAGCGGTGAAGTTTCTGCAGGACAACGCCTGGGAGCTCCAGCGTTTCGGCCAGGATGTTGGGCGTATCCTCGTCTATATCCTGTTCGGCATCATCATCGGCTCGCTGGTGCTGTTCCGCAAGCCGCCGGAAAAGCCGCATGGCCCTCTAGCCGTCGAATTGATCGAGCGCGTTCGTCGGCTGACGCTGTCCTTCCGTCGTGTCGTCTTTGCCCAGTTCCGAATCTCGCTGCTCAACACGACGCTGACCGCCCTGTTTCTGTTCGGCCTCGACCCGCTGATCGGAGTCCAGCTGCCGTTTCTGAAGACTATGGTAGCGGTGACCTTTATCGTCGGCCTCCTGCCGGTGGTCGGCAACGTCATCTCCAACACGGTAATCTTCATCGTCAGCTTGGGTGTTTCGGCGCCAGCGGCGATCGCCGCGCTGATGTTTTTGATCGCCATCCACAAGCTGGAATATTTCGTCAACGCCCGCATCATCGGCACACAGATCAACTCGCGTGCGTGGGAGATGCTGACGGTGATGTTGGCTATGGAAGCGACCTTCGGCGTGCCTGGACTGGTGGCCGCGCCGATCTTTTACGCCTACGTCAAGGAAGAATTGCTGGCCAACGACTTGATCTAAGGTTTGCCGCTCTCCCAGCCCTTGAACCGGCTCGGGGATCGTTATAGCGTCAA